>NZ_JBIVXA010000074.1:0-1027 GCF_044768965.1 Streptomyces sp. NPDC090798 | reverse complement strand
TGTTGAAGAGTGGTGCGGGGTATGTGCCGGTGGATCCGGAGTATCCGGCTGACCGGATCGCTTACATGCTTCAGGATGCTCAGCCGATCCTGGTTGTGACTGATGTGGCAACTGCCGGTCTCCTGCCCCGTGACGGCGACAGGCCTCGTGTGTTGCTTGACGATCCTTCGGTGCGGGATGTGGTGGGGGCGTTGAGCGGGTTGGACCTGCTGGATGCGGATCGTTTGTCTTCGGTGGTTTCTGCTCATCCGGCGTATGTGATTTATACGTCGGGTTCGACGGGGTGGCCGAAGGGTGTGGTGGTTTCGCATGCGGGTGTGGGGAGTTTGTCGGGGACGCAGGTTGAGGGTCTGGGTGTGGGGTTGGGTTCCCGGGTTCTTCAGTTTGCTTCGGTGAGTTTTGATACGTCGGTCTGGGAAGTCTGGATGGCGTTGTTGTCGGGGGCGGTGTTGGTGGTGCCGTCGTTGGAGGAGCGTGTTGCGGGGGATCCGTTGTCGCGGTTTGTGGTGCGGCATGGGGTGACGCATGCGACGTTGCCGCCGGCGGTGTTGGAGGTGTTGGGGGAGGGTGCTCTTCCGGAGGGCATGACGTTGGTGTTGGCGGGTGAGGCGTCTTCTGCGGGGTTGGTTGATCGTTGGGTTGTGGGGCGGCGGGTGTTCAACTCGTTTGGTCCGACGGAGACGACGGTTGATGTGTCGTTGTGGGAGTGTCGGGCTGGTGGTGTGTCGGTGCCGGTGGGGCGTCCGGTGTGGAACACGCGGGTGTATGTGTTGGATGCGGGTTTGTCGCCGGTGCCGGTGGGTGTGGCGGGTGAGTTGTATGTGGCGGGTGTTGGTCTTGCGCGGGGGTATCTGGGCCGTGTGGGTCTGACGGCTGAGCGGTTTGTCGCGGATCCGTTCGCGGTGGCGCCCGGGTCGCGGATGTACCGGACCGGGGATGTGGTGCGGTGGTCTGCGGATGGTGTGCTGGAGTTCGTGGGGCGTGCGGATGCTCAGGTGAAGGTGCGGGGTTTCCGTATCGAGCCGGG
>NZ_JBIVXA010000073.1:0-1059 GCF_044768965.1 Streptomyces sp. NPDC090798 | reverse complement strand
TCGATGCGGAGGGTGTCGATGTTGAGTTGACGTTTGCGGTGGATTTGTTTGATCGGGTGACCGCGGTGGGTTTGGTGGAGCGGTTGGGTCGGGTGTTGTCGGGGGTGGTGGCGGATCCGGGGTGTCGGGTTTCGGTGCTGGATGTGTTGGGTGGGGAGGAGTGGCGTCGGGTTGTTGTGGGGTTGAACGATTCGGCGTGTGGGGTGGTGTTTGAGGGGTCGGTTCAGGAGCGGTTTGCGGATCAGGTGCGGCGTTCGCCGGATGCGGTGGCGGTTTCGTGTGCGGGTCGGGAGTTGTCGTATCGGGAGTTGGATGAGCGGGCGAATGGGTTGGCTCATCGGTTGATTGGTTTGGGGGTGGGTGCGGAGTCGCCGGTGGCGTTGGTGATGGAGCGGTCGGTGGACACGGTGGTGGCGATTGTTGCGGTGTTGAAGGCGGGTGGGGTGTATCTGCCGTTGCATGTGGGGCTGCCGGTTGAGCGGATGGAGTGGATTGTTGGTGAGGCGGGTGCCTCGGTGGTGGTGGCGGATCGTGTGATGGCGGGGCGTGGGCTGCCGGGTGGTTGTTCGGTGGTGGTGGTTGAGGATGTGTGGGCGGGTGGGTTGTCGGTGGTGGATCCGGGTGTGGTGTCGCTGCCGGAGCAGTTGGCGTATGTGATGTTCACGTCGGGGTCGACGGGTGAGCCCAAGGGTGTGGGGGTTACGCATCGGGATGTGTTGGAGCTGGCGGGTGATCGTCTGTTCCGTGTGGGGCATGAGCGGGTGTTGTTGTTGGCGTCGTTTGCTTTCGATCCGTCGACGTATGCGTTGTGGGTGCCGTTGTTGCGGGGTGGCCGGGTGGTGGTGTCGCCGCCGGGTGATCTGGAGGTGGGTACGGTTGCGCGGTTGTTGCGGGAGGAGGGGATCACTGGTCTGGATGTGACGGCGGGTCTGTTCCGGGTGATCGCGGAGGAGGCTCCGGAGTGTTTTGCCGGGGTGCGTGAGGTCTTCACCGGTGGAGACGTGATCTCCCCGACCGCTGTGCGACGTGTCCTGGAAGCCTGCCCCGACACCGTCGTCC
>NZ_JBIVXA010000072.1:0-1089 GCF_044768965.1 Streptomyces sp. NPDC090798 | reverse complement strand
CTGGGGGGGGGGGGTTTCGGGGCGCGTTTTAACCCGCTGCGGGCGTGGGGCCGCCCCGTCTGGCTTCTAATTATTCCCTATCCGCGCCCCCCCGGGGGGGCCCCCCCCCGGGGGGCCCCCCCCCCGCTCCGGCGATTACAGGGACCCGTCGACCGGCTCGGCCGCATACGTGCCGTCCCCCAGACGCGCGCTGGTCAACTCGAACCACTCCACAGGCCCGACGATCACGCAGAGGACCGTGCTACCAGCGAGCCGAGTGCTGGTGATCCGTGCCGTGCTGCCGTCGGCGATCGTGCTCCCGAGCGCCGTGTAGCAGCGGACCGTAGGCGTCTCGGTACTCGGCGCGGGGTCCGGCCCAGACTGGTCGTTCGCCTCTTTCATGTAGTGCGACTTGTGCCGGAGCATGCTGTAGGGGGACGGAATCATCCGGCCCCGGCGCCGCTGGCGGACTCCCCGTGCGGCGCCGATGGCCGCGGCCGCGGCCAGGCTGCCGAGGAACTCCGGGAGCGCATCAAGACGAGGCTCATGGCCGGCTCCCCCGCACCTCGGGCAGCCGCAGTGCGGCGATCACAGCACCCTCGTGGTGCATCGCGGACAGTACAGACACAGCTCGTTACCTCCCAAAGGACGCGCCCGGCACTTGTGTCGGCCGGTCGGTGACCGGTCTGTTGTGCGTTCTCCGGGAGGTTTCCGGCGATGTCCCGCGGCGCCGAAGGAAGGCCGCTACGCTGGTCAGCCCCCATGGCACAAGTTTTCCGCCCAGTACCTGTCTGGCTGCTGGGACAGGGAGGAGGAGAGCGTGGCCGCCTCCGGTCCGGCACTCGCGCGCTTCGCGGAAGCGCTGCGGGCGCTGTACGAGGCCGCCGGCGAGCCCGTGCAGGACAGACTGCTGCAGCTCGAGGGCGAAAGCACCAGCAGGTCGAGCCTGAGCGACTGGCTCCGGGGCCGCAGCGCTCCCGGCCCGCCCAGCACCCCGTACTTTTTCGCGCTGGTTACTGCTCGTTTCAGAATGAGGTCCGAAGGCGGCGGAGGCATATGAGGCTGCAGGCCAGTTCGAGCAGGCCCTGGTGGAGATCGGCGCGCCGTTCG
>NZ_JBIVXA010000071.1:0-1103 GCF_044768965.1 Streptomyces sp. NPDC090798 | reverse complement strand
GCCGCGTCACGTTGCCGGTTGGTTCAGGTGGTGGTGGGGGTGTGGGTGGTGAGTTGTGCGGTGAAGACGGTGGTGTTGTTTTGGTGTGCGGTGATGTGGGTGGTGGGGGTGGGGGTTTGGCTGGTGTCGTGGTGGCCGTTGTTGTTGCTGTTTGTGTGGGTGGTGTGGGTGGTGATGTAGGTGGGGGTGTGGTGTTCGGTGTATTGGTGGAAGGTGGCGTGGAGGGTGGTGGGGTGGGTGGGGTGGGTGGTGGGGGTGGGGTGGGTGTGGGCGGTGGCGGCTTGGTGGGCGGCTTCGAGGAGGACCATGCCGGGGATGTGGTCGGTGGTGTGGTCGAAGAGGATGGGGTGGTGGGGGTTGGGGGTGAGTTGCCAGGTGTGGGGGTGGGGGGTGGGGGTGAGGACGATGTCGTGGGGGAGGGTGCGTCCGTAGTGGGTGGGTGTGGGTTGGGGGTTGGGGGGTTGGTGGGTGCTGGTGCTGGTGCTGGTGCTGGTGCCGGTGTTGGTGGGGTTGGGGTTGGTGTGGGGGTGGCGGAGGCGTTGGTAGGTGGTGGGGGTGAGGCAGGTGAAGCGGCCGGTGCCGGTGGCGGTGGGGTGGCCGTTGCGGGTGATGGTGATGTGCATGGTGAAGTCGGTGGGGCGTTTGGTGTGGGGGCGGTGGGGGGTGTAGGTGGCGGTGAGGGTGAGGTCGGTGGGGGTGGGGCCGATGGTGAGGTGTTGGGGGTGGGTGGTGAGGTGGAGGTTGCGCATGAGGAAGTGGTGGCCGAGGGGGATGCCGAGTTCGGCGTGGGCGAGGTAGAGGCCGGTTTGGCGAATGGTTTCTGCGGCTTGGAGGGGGTGGTGGTGGGTGCCGTCGGGGGTGGTGAAGAAGGTGTGGGCGCGGGGCCATTGGGCGGTGAGGGTGTAGTGGGTGTCGCCGGTTTGTTCGCAGCCGGTGAGGAAGACCTCGGCGAGGGTGGAGCGGTGGACGTATTCGCGGGGGACGGTGGTGGTGAGGCGGGGCATGCGGGCGGGGTCGACGGGGGTTGTGCTCGTACCCGCGCCGGTGCCGGCTCGCGTGCTTGTCCGTGTGCCGGGGTCTGATTCTGCTGTTGGGTGGGGGGC
>NZ_JBIVXA010000070.1:0-1446 GCF_044768965.1 Streptomyces sp. NPDC090798 | reverse complement strand
GATTCCTAATGTCGTTTGTCAAGCCGCGAGGGCTGTTGGCGGAGTCGGTTCGTAGCATCGTTGGTCGCGTAGAAGAGCCCAGAGAACGTCGACGCGACGGCGGGCGAGAGCGAGGACAGCTTGGGTATGGCGCTTGCCCTCGGCCCGTTTGCGATCGTAGAAGCGGCGAGACTCCTCGCTCCGTCGGATGCTGAACAGCGCGGAGGTGTAGAAGACGCGTTGGAGGCGGCGGTTGTATCGCTGGGGCCGACGCAGGTTGCCGCTGACCTTGCCCGAGTCCCGTGGAACCGGCGCGACGCCGCCGAAGCTGGCGAGGCGGTCGGAGGTTCCGAAGACGGTCATGTCTCCGCCGGTGGCAGCCAGGAACTCGGCGCCAAGGATGATGCCCAGCCCGGGCATGCTGGTGATCACGTCGAAGTAGTGGTGGTCGCGAAACCGGGCCTCGATGAGCTTGTCGAGCTCGGCGACTTGCAGATTGAGAGCCATCACCTCCTTCGCCAGCGTGTGTACCATCTGCGCGGTCAGCCTCTCGCTGGTCAGGCTGGTGTGCTGGCGCTCAGCTGCCCGGGAGGCCGTCTGCGCGAGCTGGTCGGCGTTGCGAACGCTGCGGTTGCGTAGCCAGGTCGCCAGCCGTTTGGTACCGAGTCGACGCAGGGAAGCGGGGGTCTGGTAGCCGGTCAGTAGGGTGAGCGGGCCGGTGTTCGTGAGGTCCAGAACCCGCTCAAGGCCGGGGAAGAGTCCGGACAGTTGCGCCCGCAGCCGGTTGACGGTGCGGGTGCGGTCCGCAACCAGGTCCATGCGCCGACTGGTGAGAATCTTGAGGTCGGTGATGGTCTCGTCGGCGGGTCGTAAGGGCTGGAGGTCACGCCGGATACGAACCTGATCCGCGATGACTGCGGCGTCCTTGGCATCGGTCTTGCCTTCACCGCGGTAGCTTTCGGAGGCGCGGTGGATGGCTCGGCCCGAGATGTAGTGGACGAGCTGGTCATGGTTGAGGAGAATTGCGATGGCCAGGGCGGATCCGCCGTCGGCCAGGTCGATTCCCCAAGTCACCTCGTCGCCCAGGGCCAGGACGTCGGTGAGAAGCTCGAGAAGGTCGGGCTCATCGTTGGCGACGCGTCGCGACAGCAGCCGGCGGCCACCCTCATCGATCGCAACGCAGTGGTGGTGGGTCTTTCCTGCGTCGATGCCGGCCCAGATCGCGGCCATGCGGTGCCTCCGTACAGTGCGCAGCGGGTGCCTACCACGGACGACCTCGCTGTCAGATCCCTATTCAGCGATCATTCGCGATTCCTAATTGGCAGCCGAGTCGTCTTGGGGCGCCGAGCGGCCAATCGTTTCTAGCTCCGAGCAGCAGATCAGTTAGAGCCACACTCAGCGCCCCTGGGTGGGTGAACCATACGAAGGGCTCACCGCGTCCCGCAGAACAACGTAGGGATCAGTTAG
>NZ_JBIVXA010000069.1:0-1514 GCF_044768965.1 Streptomyces sp. NPDC090798 | reverse complement strand
GCCTGGTTGAGGGAGACCAGGGGCAGGTCGGAAGGCGTGTAACCACCCGCGTCGGAGCCGGCCGCGTGACGCGTGAACGCCTCCAACGCCCCCACGAACAGACCCGACAACTCCTCCACACCCTGCTCGTCGAGCACACCCGAAGCCCACGACCACGACACCTGCAAACACGGCCCCACCTCACCGTCCTGCACCACCGCATTAATCTCCAACGCATGCGGCACCGGCATCCCCGGATCCATCCCACTACCCAACGCCACCGACTCCGGAGCAATCTGCCAAGCACCACCACCCCCCACCGAGAACCGGCCCAAATAGTTGAACCCGATCTCCGGCCGCGCACCCCCACGCAGCACCGCACCCGTCTCCGCGTTCAAATACCGCAACAAACCAAAACCAAGCCCACGATCCGGAACCGACCGAACCTGCTCCTTCACCCGCTTCAACACCACACCGGCCCCAGCACCCCCCGCCCACACCTCACCCGCATCAAACACACCAGGATCCAGCCGCAACGGATACGCACTCGTAAACCAACCCACCGTCCGCGACAGATCAACCCCCTCCACAACCTCCTCCCGCCCATGCCCCTCCAACTCCACCAACACCCCACCACCAGCAGACACACCAGCAGAACCAGACCCCCACCGCGTCACCGCCAAAGCCAACGCGGCCAACAGCACATCCTCAACACTCGCGTGGAAAACAGAAGCAACCTCACCCAACAGCGGACGAGTCTGCTCCGGCGTCAACGACACCACCAAACCCTCCACCGTCCCCGCCGTATCCCTCACCGGATCCAGCTCACGCGACCCCACCCGCACACCAGAACCCGCCAGCATCCCCTCCCACAAACCCAACTCCGCAACCCGCCCAGCCGAACCAGCCAACCGCACCAAATGACCAGCCCAACCACGAAACGACGTCCCCACCGGCGCCAACTCCACCCCACGCCCCACAGACACCGCACCCCACGCCACCGCCAAATCCGGCAGCAACACACGCCACGAAACCCCATCAACCACCAAATGGTGCAACACCAACAACACCCGACCCGGCACACCCACACCCGCGTCGAACCACACCACCTGCACCATCACACCCGCACACGGATCCAAACGCCCCCGCGCCAAACCCGCCTCCGCCAACACCACCTCCTCCAACGCCACACCCACCACACCCGACACATCAACACGACGCACACACCCCCCCACATCCACCACACCCGACGGCAACACCTCCAAACCCCAACCCGAACCCCAACCAGAACCCGAACCCCCCTCACCACCAACAACCCGCAACCGCAAACCGTCATGCCGATCCAGAACCGACCGCACCACCGCGACCAACCCCTCAACCGACAACCCCACCGGCGCACCCACCAACATCGACTGCGAGAAACCCTCCAACGGCCCACCCCGCTCCCGCACCTGATGCATCACCGGCGTCAACGGCACCACACCCACACCAGCACCCTCAGCCTCAACCACCACCGAACCCGCCGAACCCGCCGA
>NZ_JBIVXA010000068.1:0-1540 GCF_044768965.1 Streptomyces sp. NPDC090798 | reverse complement strand
TTACTGATCGTTTCAGAATGACTCCCGCCGAGAGCAGCAATCCTGTTGGCACTTGTACAGCTGAGTTGGCACCTTGGCCCATGGCCTTGTGCATACGGCTTGGTCCGGACCGGTCGGAACGTAGGAGTGGGTGAATGGGCGTGGATGCGGAGCGGGAGTGCTGGGAGCTGCGGTCGGGAGCCGGTGTGGGTCCGTTGCGGTTCGGGATGTCTCCAGCCGAGGTCGCCCAGGCGCTTTTGGTCCCTGGACCGCAGGAACGGGTTGGCGGTCGGTATGCGCAGGAGGACTTCCCGGATGGGGTGAAAGCTTTCTACGACGCGGGCAAGCTCGCCTGTGTTGCACTGGATGCGGTCACCGGTCCGCAGGTCTTCCTGTCTGGCTTCCCACTGGCGGGAAGCGATCCGGAGCAGGGCCAGCAGTTCCTGCTGGACCACGCCGCTGAGCATGGGAACTGTCTGCTCTACACGCCTGATGACTCGCTTTCCCTGACTGATCTCGGGGTTCTTCTGCGCTCGCAGCAGGTCGGGGCAGCGCGCCTGACCCGTCCGCTCTTCGTGAAGGAGGAGTGGTTGGAGTCGCAGTACTTCCGAGACCACCTTCCGCTGGAGGGCGCCTCAGGCTGAGCGCTCGACCTGGCGAACTGACGCCAGACCCTCCGTGCAAGTCGCGAGGAGATGCCGCGGGTCTTGTACTCGACGATCTCGGTCGGCAAGGTGTCCGGGTGCGTGCTGATCTTGTTCCGGACGACCTGTGGGATCGGGTGGCCCCGTTGCTGCCACCCCCTCCCGAACGACGCCACCGGCATCCCGGGCGGTTGCGTGTTCCTGACCGAACAGCACTCGCCGGCGTCCTGTTCGTGCTGCGGACCGGTGTCGCCTGGCGGGACGTCCCGGCGGAGACTGTGGGCTGTTCCGGCGTGACGGCCTGGCGCCGGCTGCGGGACTGGACCGAGGCAGGGGTCTGGCCACGCCTGCACGCCGCCCTGCTGACCGAGCTTCGCCGCGCCGACCTGCTGGACCTGGACGACTGCTCCGCGGACGGATCTCATGTCCGCGCCCTCAAAGGGGGGACCACGTCGGCCCCTCACCCGTCGACCGCGCCCGCCCCGGCTCAAAACACCACCTGATCGTCGACCGCCACGGAACCCCACTCGCCGTGAAGCTCACTGGCGGCAACCGACACGACGTCACCCAGCTCCTGCCCCTGCTCGACGCCGTCCCGCCGATCCGGGGACTGCGGGGACGCCCGCGCCGCAAACCCCGACGCCTGTACGCGGACCGGGGCTACGACTTCGACAAGTACCGCCGCCTGCTGTGGAAACGTGGCATCAAGCCCCTGATCGCCCGACGGGGTGTCGCTCATGGCTCCGGACTGGGCAAGGTGCGCTGGGTCGTCGAGCGTGCCTTCGCCTGGCTGCACCAGTTCAAACGGCTCCGCACCCGCTACGAACGGCGCGCCGATCTCCACCAGGGCCTGCTCGAACTGGCCTGCAGCCTCATATGCCTCCGCCGCCTTCGGACCTCATTCTGAAACGAGCAGT
>NZ_JBIVXA010000067.1:0-1541 GCF_044768965.1 Streptomyces sp. NPDC090798 | reverse complement strand
ATAACCCCGAGCCAACTGCGCACCCGCGATATACAACTCACCCGCAACACCCACCGGAACCGGCGACAAACCCGAATCCAACACATACACCCGGGTATTCCACACCGGACGCCCGATCGGCACGGTGTCCTCGTCCGTCCGGCATTCCCAGAACGTGACGTCCACCGCGGCCTCGGTGGGGCCGTAAAGGTTGTGGACCGAGGCGCCGAGAGTGCGCAGCGCCTGGTTCTTCAGTTCGGTCGTCAGCGCTTCACCACTGCAGATCACATTCTTCAGCGGTGCGCAGGATGCCGAATCCGGATGTTGCAGGAAGGCGCCGAGCATCGACGGCACGAAGTGTGCGGTGGTGACGTTCTCGCTACGGATCAGTTCGGCAAGAGCCGCGGGATCCTTGTGTTCCCCGCGTGAGGCGACGACCAACCCCGCGCCGGTGACGAGGGGCCAGAAGAACTCCCACACCGATACGTCGAACGCGGGCGAGGTCTTCTGCAGGACCCGGTCCGTCGTCTCCAGGGAGTACGCGTCCTGCATCCACAGCAGGCGGTTGACGATCGCGGCATGGGAGATCGCCACTCCCTTGGGCCGGCCGGTGGACCCGGACGTGTAGATCACGTAGGCCGTGTGCTGGGGCAGCAGGCGGCCCGGGCCCTCTTCGTCGGAGAGGTTGCGCGGGGTGCGGGGGTCCGGGTCCTCCAGGAGGGTCCGGGCGGCAGGTTCGTCCAGTACGAGCCGGCTCACATGGGCTGCGGCCTCCGGAGGCAGCTTCCGTGATGTTTCCGCATCGGTGATCACGAGGACGGGGTCGGCGTCCTGGAGCATGTGGGCGATCCGGTCACCCGGGTATTCCGGGTCGATGGGGACGTAGCCGGCCCCGGTCTTCAGCACGGCCAGCAATGCGACGACGAGGTCGACGGAACGAGGTACGGCCACCGCGATCAGGCGTTCGGGGCCCGCGCCGTGGCCGACAAGGTGCCTGGCAAGCCGGTTCGCCCGCGCGTTCAGCTCTGCGTACGTCAGCTCGGTACCGCCGCCGGCGACGGCGAAGGCATCCGGTGTCCGGGCGGTCTGCTGCTCGAACAGCTCGGGCAGGGTCGTGTCGGGCACGTCGTGGCCGGTGTCGTTCCATGTGGTCAGGACCCGCTCGCGCTCGTCCGCATCCAGCAGCGGAATCCGGCCGACCAACTGCCCGGCGTCGGCCACGAACGCCTCGAGGACGCGGATGAAGCGCTCTCCGATCCTCTCCACCGTTGCACGCTCGAAGGCATCCGGCCGGTAGTCGAGCCGCAGGTGCAGTCCGGTCCCCGGCATCACCATCAGGCTCAGGGGGTAGTGCGTCGCATCGCGCGCTTCGGTGTGGGTGAGGCTGAGGGTAGAGGCTTCCTGTTCGAGGGCCGCGTCCTCGACCGGGTAGTTCTCGAACACCATCACGGTGTCGAAGAGTTCGTCGGCCGGGGTGAGGTTGTGGATGTCGGTGAGCTTGAGGTGCTGGTGGGCCAGGAGGGCGCTCTGCTCGTCCTGGAGCCGTACCAGCGCCTCCCGCA
>NZ_JBIVXA010000066.1:0-1544 GCF_044768965.1 Streptomyces sp. NPDC090798 | reverse complement strand
ACCATTCAACTCCCCATAGGAGAGCTCAACACCACCACTCACCACAGCAAGAGCGTCCGGCGTCTTCACGACCTGCGCCTCGAACAGCTCCGGCAGCGTCACATGCGGAACCTCACGAGCCGTGTCGTTCCACGTGGTCAGGATCAGCTCTCGCTCGTCCGCACCGAGCGTATCGATGTCACGAACCAACTGGTCGGGCGCAGCAACGACCGCCTCCAGCAGCCGCACCAGACGCTCCGCCAGGCCACGAACAGTGCCCTCCGCGAACAGATCCGTCCGATAGTCCAGCTGCCCCTCCAGACCCGCAGGCTCCCCACCGCCACCATGGGTCTCTCCCAGGCTGAACGACAGGTCGAACTTCGCCACCGCACCCTGAACGGATTCCGGCCGAACGCTCAGACCAGGCAGGACAAGTTCCGGATCGGCGACGCTCTGGAAGGTGAGCATGACCTGGAAGAGGGGGTGCCGGGCCATGGAACGGGCCGGGTTGAGGACCTCCACCAGCCGCTCGAACGGCACATCCTGATGCGCGAATGCCGCCAGATCGGCCTCCCGCACCCGCTCCACCACCTGCCGGAACGTCGGGTCACCAGCGACATCGGTCCGCAGGACCAGCGTGTTCACGAAGAACCCGACCAGGTCGTCCAGCGCGTCATCGGTGCGTCCCGCGACCGGGGTCCCGATCGGGATGTCTTCGCCGGCGCCCATCTTCGACAACAGCACCGCCAGCGCGGCCTGCACGGTCATGAACACGCTCGCACCGCAGGAGCGGGACAGCTCCACCAGTCGGGCGTGCACTTCCGCCGGCACACGTAGCCCGACCGAACCGCCCTCATGCGAAGCAACCGCCGGACGCGGGAAATCGACCGGCAGCTCCAACTGCTCAGGGACGCCCGCCAGAGTCTGCTTCCAGTACGCCACCTGAGCAGCGATCACGCTGTCCGGGTCGTCCTCGTCGCCGAGGACCTCGCGCTGCCACAGGGTGTAGTCCGCGTACTGCACCGGAAGCACATCCCACACCGGCGCGACACCCAGGCTCCGGGCCGCATACGCCTCCGACAGGTCCCTGGCGAGCGGAGCCATCGACCAGCCATCAGCCGCAATGTGATGGACCACCATCACCAGAACCCACTCATCGGCAGCGTCCAGGTCGAGCAGCGTCACCCGCCACGGCAGATCACGCTCCAGGTCGAAGCCCCTGCCCGCCAAGCTGCCCGCGACCGATGCGACGTCGGCAGCAGACACCGATTCCGTCCAGATCTCGGGGACACCCGCGGCGCCGTGCCGAATCTCCTGCCGCGGCTCACCGTCCACCTGCGGGAACACCGTCCGCAAGCTCTCATGCCGGTCAGCGACGTCCGCCAGCGCGGCCCGCAACGCCTCCACATCCAGCATCCCGCTCAGCCGCAGCACAAGCGGGATGTTGTACGTCGCGGACACGCCTTCCAACTGTCCCAGGAACCACAGTCGGCGCTGCGCGTAAGACACCGGAAGCACTTCGGGCCGCACCCGCACACCCAACCGCTCCCGAACCCGACCACCCT
>NZ_JBIVXA010000065.1:0-1789 GCF_044768965.1 Streptomyces sp. NPDC090798 | reverse complement strand
ACGGCGCGCCGATCTCCACCAGGGCCTGCTCGAACTGGCCTGCAGCCTCATATGCCTCCGCCGCCTTCGGACCTCATTCTGAAACGAGCAGTTAGTGGGGAGCTATCTGGCCGTCACGATCATGGCCAGTGGTCGACTGGCGGGGTGTCTCACTTGCACCCCGGCTGACAGACTCTTCGGCCATGGCGAACAGCGGACTGTGGGTCGGCATTCTCACCGCGCTAACCGCGCTCGGAGCCAGCTACATCACCGCGCGGGCGGCCTTGCGCGCAGCGCTGGCCCAAGCCCGAACAACCACACTGGCAGTGGCCCTTCGTGAGCAGCGGGACCGGCGCCGATCCGCCTATCGGGAGATGATGAGCTGCGCACACGCGTTCTCAGCGGTCACGTGGCAGATTGATGACGTCGACGCGGCGCGCGACCGTGAGAGCAAGGACCGGCTCCTGATGCAGATGTACGAGCGCATCGGCCCGGCCATCGGGGACATGAACAGGGCAATGCATGAGGTCCGGCTCGACGGTCCTGCCGAAGTCTCCGCCGCGGCGGACCACGTGCGGAATATGGCGCGGCGCGTGCAGCCGCTGCTCAAGGCGCTCATCGGTGACGGCAGTCCCGAGCGACGGGAAGAGTACGACGCTGCCTACCGGGATTTCCGGGAAGCCTACGTCACGTTCATCGGCCGGGCGCGAGGAGCGCTGGAGGTCAAGGACGAGGACAGATAGCCCCGTCTTCCTCAGTGCGATCAGATGCGCACAAGCCGAGCGATTCTTCGTCCGCCGCCCCCAGGACCGCTGAGGTGTGAGGCGGGGCCGGCCACAATGGCTTTGTACGCGAGTCGCGTCCTCGTTTCGACATGACTCCGGGCGTCGCACGGTCGTGCGAGGAGGCGGTGTTCGCGACTTCGGGAGGCACCTCTGGCCCGGGGCGTGGTGGACGGCCACGACCGACCGCGTACGCCCGTAGCCAGCAATTTTGTCCTCATCTGGTGACTGGCCGCAGACGCTTGGAACGGGGCCGCCGCCTCCCGAGCGTCCGCGGCGCCTCCCGACGCCGTGAACATCCGAGAGGCGCCGGCGTCCTGGGTGCAGCCCGAACTGCTGTCGAAACGCTGCTCCTTGCCGCGCACGAAGCCAGCCACAAGGTGGAACGTTCGATGCATACGCTGCTCGTCCTCTATACCTGCTGCCTGCGCATCGACTCGCTGCTCAACGCCCGTGTGGAGGACCTCGGATACGACAAGGGGCACCGCGTGCTGCACCTGGAGAAGATGAAGGGCGGCGGCCGGAAGAAGAAGCCCATCCCGCCCGTGGCCTGGGACGCGCTCCAGGAATACCTCGACGGCCGCACGGAGGGGTGGCTGTTCTGCACGTCCAGCGGCGGCCAGCTCGACGAACCGGCCGTGTGGCGGCTGCTCCAGTCCCTGGCCAAGCGTGCCGGACTGCCTCTGCGCGGCCCGCACGGCACCAAGGGCGACGCCATCACGCACGCCCTGTCGAAGAAGGACGCCCGCCCGGACAAGGTGCAGTGCTGGGCCGACCACAGGGACTCCCGCACCACCCAGCGCTACAACCGGCGCAAAGAACTGCTCGACGACAGCCCCGGCTACGCCCTCGCCACCGACGTCGTCGGCGCCCTGGAGCACGGCACGTCCTGAGCCAGCCGAAGGCTGCGCACAAGCCAAGCCCGCATCGAGCCCTAGTAGTGCTTCGTTAGGTTGTGGGCTGTCTGCGGCTGCTCCGAGGGCTGGGCAGGGGGCGTCCGCAGGTGGTGCAGGTACCGGTCCAGCACC
>NZ_JBIVXA010000064.1:0-1989 GCF_044768965.1 Streptomyces sp. NPDC090798 | reverse complement strand
TGTCCGATCCCGGGTGATGCTTGACAGTTCGGTCCCAGCTGATGGTTGACAGTGGCCGTGATCGGGTTTTCTGTGCGCGTCGTTGCGGCGCGTGTGGGGAGGCCGGGATTGGCGCTGGTGGAGTTGTCGGTTGTCGAGCAGAGATACCGGGCTGTGCTTGCGGTGCTGGCGGGTGCGACGGTGACGGAGGTCGCTGCGTCGCTTGGTGTGTCGCGGCAGACGGTCAGCGGGTGGAAGTCCCGGTATGCCGCTTCGGGTCTGGCCGGGCTGGCGGACCGTTCGCGCAGGCCGGCGTCGTGTCCGCATCAGGCTTCTGCCGAGGTGGAGGCGGCGGTGTGCGAGCTGCGGCGCAAGCATCCCCGGTGGGGGCCGCGGCGGATCGCTCATGTGCTGGAGCGGTCCGGGGTGGTGAGTCCGGTGCCGTCGCGGATGACCGTGTATCGGATTCTGGTCCGGCATGGGCTGGTGGAGCCGGGGGTGCGGCGCCGGAAGCGGTCGGATTACAAGCGCTGGCAGCGGGATGCTCCGATGCAGCTGTGGCAGATGGACATCGTCGGCGGGGTGATGCTCGTCGACCCGGTCACCGGGGAGTTGTCCGAGGCCAAGGTCGTGACCGGGGTGGATGACCATTCCCGGTACTGCGTGATCGCGTCGGTGGTCGAGCGGGCGACCGGGAGGGCGGTGTGCTCGGCGTTCGCCGGGGCCTTGCAGGCGTTCGGGGTGCCGGAGGAGGTGCTGACGGACAACGGGAAGCAGTTCACCGACCGGTTCGGGCAGGGTGGTGAGGTGTTGTTCGACCGGATCTGCCGGGAGAACGGGATCGCGCACCGGCTGACCCAGCCGGCGTCGCCGACCACGACGGGCAAGGTCGAGCGGTTCCATCAGACGCTGCGGCGTGAACTCCTGGACGACTGCGGTGCGTTCGAGAGCATCGGGGCGGCTCAGGCAGCGCTTGATGCGTGGGTCGAGGAATACAACTCCATGCGGCCGCATCAGGCGCTGGACATGGATTCTCCTGCCGACCGGTTCACCCCGGTGCCCGAGCAGGAGCGGGACGTACTGGGCCTGAGGGTGCCCGGCGTGCTGGCGCTGGTCCCGCAGCAGCGGACAGCTCCGCCTGCGGTGCCGGATCCCGCCGAGGTGGCGCCTGTTCCTGTCGGTCCGCCGAAGGTGGTTCCGGCAGTGGTGCCGGTGGAGCCCGGTGGGCCGGTGGAGTTCGAGCGGGTGGTGCCTGCGAGCGGGAATCTGCAGGTCGCGGGCAAACAGTTCTGGCTGGGGCCGGCCCGCTCGGGGCTGACGGTGTCGTTCTGGGCCGACACCTCGGTGATCCATCTGCTGATCGCGGGAGCACGGATCAAGACCGTGCGTTCGCACTTGTCGGTGGCGGATCTGGGACGGCTGGCCGGCCGGGGCGGTCGTGCTGCCGGAGCGGCCCCGCTTCCCGCCGACGACGGGGCCGCGTTCGAGGTGGACCGGGTCGTGAACAACAGCGGCCTGGTGGGCCTGGGCGGACGCCAGGTGCTGGCCGCGGAGATCCTGGGCGGCCGCCAGGTGGGCATCCGCATCGACGAAGAGACGCTGTCGTTCTTCGATCCGTCCTCACGGGAACTGCTGCGGGTGCGGCCCAACCCGCTGAGCGGCGAAGAAGTCCGTCGCTTGCGGGGCCTGCGTCCGGCCGGACCGCCACCGCGTCCGGGCGTCGAGCCGGTGCGGGTGCAGCGGCGGATCAGCACAACGGGCACGATCATGGTCTGTCGGCAGGTCGTCTCGCTCGGCCGGACGTATGCAGGACAGACCGTGACCGCACACGTGTCGGACTCCACGATCACCATCGACCTGGACGGCCAGGTCCGGGTGATCCGGCGCACGACCGACATCCCCGTCCGTAACGTGAAAGCGAACAAGCCCCACGGGGCTCCCTATGTTGTCTAGGCCCACCGTCAAGCATCACGTGGGACCAGAACGTCAGACATCAGCTGGGATCCGACA
>NZ_JBIVXA010000063.1:0-2038 GCF_044768965.1 Streptomyces sp. NPDC090798 | reverse complement strand
GCATGCTCGACCACCACACCCTTCGGCCGCCCCGTCGAACCCGACGTATAAATCACATACGCCGGATGAGCAGAAACCACCGAAGACAAACGATCGGCGTCAACGAGATCAGACGTACCCGATCCGCAGAGCGCGCGCACAACCTCAGCATCGTCGAGCAACACGCGAGGTACGCCAAGGCCCTCGCCCTCGGGCAGATCCGGCGACGTTTCGGTATTGGTGATCACCAGAACCGGCTCGGCATCGGCGAGCACGTAGGCAATGCGGTCCGCCGGATAGTCCGGGTCCACCGGCACGTATCCCGCACCGCTCTTCAACACCGCGAGCAACGCGACGACGAGGTCGGCCGACCTCGGCAGAGCCACGGCGACAAGCCGCTCCGGGCCGGCCCCGTACCCCACCAGCTGGCGGGCCAAGCGATTCGCCCGGTCGTTCAGTTCGGCGTAGCTGAGCTCAACTCCGCCACTCACCACGGCAAGGGCGTCCGGAGTGCGCGCCACCTGTGCCTCGAACATGTCCGGCAGCAGCACATCTGGAACCTCACGCGTCGTGTCATTCCACTCCGCCAACACCCGATGCCGCTCCTCGGCACCGATCAGGTCGACGTGTCCCACGGCACGATCGAGTCCGGTGGCGATCGCTTCCAACGTCCGTACCAGCCGGGATCCCAGTTGTTCCACCGTGGTCCGGCCGAAGAGGTCGGGGCGGTAGTCGAGCCGCAGCCGGATCCCCTCTCCGGGCATCACGATCAGGCTGAGGGGGTAGTGCGTGCTGTTCCGCCCCTCCAGCCGTTCCACTCGTAACGTCTCGGTGGAATCCGCGGCCGCCGGCGATGCACTGACGGGGTAGTTCTCGAACACGACGACCGTGTCGAAGAGTTCCTTGGCGGGGGTGAGGCTGTGGATGTCGGTGAGCTTGAGGTGCTGGTGGGCGAGGAGGGCGCTCTGCTCGTCCTGGAGTCGTACCAGCGCCTCCCGCAAGACCTCCGCCGGCTTCAGACGCACGCGCACCGGGACGGTGTTGATGAACAGGCCGACCATCGACTCGATCCCGGGGATCTGCGCCGGCCTCCCTGAGACGGTCGCGCCGAACACCACGTCGTCCTGACCGGTCATGTGCCCCAGCAGCACCGCCCACGCCTGCTGGACCACCGTGTTCAGCGTCACCCCACAGCTCCGCGTCGCAGTGGTCAGCGCAGCGGTCAGCTCCTCGGGCAGACGCACGGTGACCCGATCCGGAGCCACCGCCACACCGTCGGCCCGCACCGGAGCCAGCCGCGTGGCCTCCTCGACACCGGCCAGGGACTGCCGCCACGCCTCCTCGGCCGCACCACGGTCCTGACCCGCGACCCAGGCCAGATAGTTCCGGTAGGGGGTCACCGGAGCCAGGCTCCCTTCGTGACCGCCCTGCGCGTACGCCGTCATCAGCTCGCGCATCAGCACCGGCAGGGACCAGCCGTCCAGCAGCAGGTGATGACTTGTGAACTCCAGCCGGTACTGGTGGTGGCCAAGCCGGATGAGCGTGAACCGGAGCAGTGGCGGAGCGGTCAGGTCGAAGCGCCGCGCCCGGTCCTGCTCAAGCCACTCCTCGACCGCAGCCTCCTGAGCGGCCGACGCCATTCCCGTGAAATCGACTTCCTCCCAGGGAAGTTCGACCTTACGGGGAATCACCTGGACCGGCTGCCGCAGACCCTCGTGAACAAAGCCGGCCCGGAGGTTCGCGTGCCGCTGCAGGACGACGCGGGCCGATGCCTTGAGCGCCTCCACATTCAGCGGGCCTTCTACGAGGAAAGACATCTGCGTCGTGTAGACGTCCAGCGCCTGCTCGTCATACAGGGCGTGGAAGAGCAGGCCTTCCTGCAGAGGAGCCAAGGGAAGAATGTCTTCCAATTCGTTGCGCTTCACTTGTCGTTCCTCCACAGCTGCTCAAGTTGATCAATTTCAGCCTGGTTGAGGGAGACCAGGGGCAGGTCGGAAGGCGTGTAACCACCCGCGTCGGAGCCGGCCGCGTGACGCGTGAACGCCTCCAACGCCCCCAC
>NZ_JBIVXA010000062.1:0-2309 GCF_044768965.1 Streptomyces sp. NPDC090798 | reverse complement strand
CTCACCACGGCAAGCGCATCCGGAGTCCGCACCACCTGGGCCTCGAACAGCTCCGGCAGCGTCACATCCGGAACCTCACGAGCCGTGTCGTTCCAATCGACCAGCAGACGTCGCCGTTCTTCGGCACCGAGCACATCGATCTCGCGGACGGCCCGATCGGGCGCAGCGACGACTGTCTCCAGGACGCGTGCCAAGCGGTCCGCAAGACCCTGCGCGGTCTCCGCCGTGAACAGGTCGGTCCGGTAGTCGAGCCGCCCGCGCAATCCCGAGGGGGCGCCGCCCTCCGCGTGCGTTTCGCCGAGGTTGAACGACAGGTCGAACTTGGCCGTCGCGCCCTCCGTGCGTTCGGGACGAACGGTCAGACCAGGAAGAGCAAGATCCGGTTCGGCGACGTTCTGGAAGGTGAGCATGACCTGGAAGAGGGGGTGCCTGGCCATGGAGCGAGCCGGGTTGAGGACCTCCACCAACCGCTCGAACGGCACGTCCTCGTGCTGGTACGCCGCCAGATCCGTCTCACGGACCCGCTCGACGACCTCCCGGAACGTCGGATCGCCCGACACGTCGCTCCGCAGGACCAGCGTGTTCACGAAGAACCCGACGAGATCGTCCAGGGCGTCGTCGGTCCGTCCCGCCACCGGGGTACCGATGGGGATGTCCTCGCCGGCGCCCATCTTCGACAGCAGCACCGCCAGCGCGGCCTGCACGGTCATGAACACGCTCGCACCGCAGGAGCGGGACAGCTCCACCAGCCGGGCGTGCACCTGCGCCGGAACACGCACCTCCACGGAGGCGCCGTCATGGGAGGCGACGGCCGGACGCGGGAAGTCGACCGGCAGTTCCAGCTGTTCCGGAATCCCGGACAGAGCTTCCCGCCAGAAGGCGACCTGCGCGGCGATCACGCTGTCCGGGTCGTCCTCGTCGCCCAGGACCTCGCGCTGCCACAGCGTGTAGTCCGCGTACTGCACCGGAAGCACGTCCCACATCGGCGCGACACCCTGACAGCGGGCCGCATAGGCCTGCGACAGGTCCCTGGCCAGAGGCGCCATCGACCAGCCATCAGCGGCGATGTGATGCAGGGCCATCACCAGAACCCACTCGTCGACGGAGTCGGCGACCTCCAGCAGCCGGACCCGCCACGGCAGATCCCGTTCCAGGTCGAACCCCGTGCCTGTCACATCGGCCACCTCCGAGGCAACGTCCTCAGCGGCCGAAGACTTCACGACAACCTCGGGTATGCCCGCCGCGCCTTGCAGGATCTCCTGCCGCGGTTCGCCGTCCACCTGCGGGAACACCGTCCGCAGGCTCTCGTGCCGACCCGCCACATCCGCCAGCGCGGCCCGCAACGCCTCCACATCCAGCGCCCCGCTCAGCCGCAGCACAAGCGGAATGTTGTACGTGGCGGACGCGCCTTCCAACTGGCCGAGGAACCACAGACGGCGCTGGGCGAACGACACCGGAATCACAGGAACAACCTTTCGCTTGCTCCCTCGCACAGAGGGATCACCGCCAACCAAGGCAGCGGGGTTACATGAGGTACGTGCGAGCGGGCCGGGCGGGTGGCGCGGGCCCGAGGATTGCTCCTCAGGCTCCGCCGCTCGTGCCGGCCAGATGGAGACGCGGCGTCATTCGCCGTCTTCCTGGAGGGGGCGCATACGTTGCAGCTTGGGTCGCTTCTTCGCCGCGGCGGCTGACGCGACTTCTGTCGCCAGCAGAGCCACCGTGGGTGCCTCGAACAACGACCGAACCGTGACTTCCACGCCCAGCGCGAGCCGGATTCTGCGCACGAGCCGAGTGGCCAGGAGAGAGTGTCCGCCGAGGTCGAAGAAGCTGTCGTCGATGGAAACGGGTCCGCTACCGAGCACTTCGGCGAAGAGGCCGCACAGGATCTCCTCCCGCGGCGACCGAGGCGCCCGCCCGGATGCGCCCGACGTATACGTGGGGACCGGCAGGGCGCGCCGGTCCAGCTTCCCGTTCGGCGTCAACGGCAGAGCGTCCAGCACCACGAACGCCGAAGGCACCATGTAGTCCGGCAGGCTACGGCGAGCATGACCGCGCAGCTCAGCGGTGACAGCCGCCGACGACATGTCATCCGCGGAGGCATCAGCCGTGGGTACCACGTACGCGACGAGCCGCTTGTCGCCCGGCTGGTCCTCCCGGACCACGACCGCCGCCCGGGCCACCTGCCCATGCCCCGCCAGGACCGCCTCGACCTCGCCCGGCTCGATACGGAAACCCCGCACCTTCACCTGAGCATCCGCACGCCCCACGAACTCCAGCACACCATCCGCAGACCACCGCACCACATCCCC
>NZ_JBIVXA010000061.1:0-2706 GCF_044768965.1 Streptomyces sp. NPDC090798 | reverse complement strand
GGCAGGTGGACCTCGTACACGGACAACGGTGCCTCGTGCACGGGACGGGCCCCCCGACCCGCCATCCACTCCTCGTCCGTCCACACGTGGTGCGACTCGGTGACGATCGAGGCGGTCGCCGGAGGCACCTCGGTGCGGCGGGCCATCGGGTCGGCGCGCATCGTGTGCGTCCCGTCGGGCCGGGTGATGTCGAACTTGTACGGCGTTCCCGCGCCGATGCCGGGCAGGAACAGCTCCCAGACGCCCGTGGAACCGAGCGACCGCATGGGGTAGGCGGTGCCGTCCCAGTGGCAGAAGTCCCCGCAGACCCTGACCCCCTGGGCGTTGGGTGCCCAGACCGTGAAGCGGGTGCCGGTCACGCCCTGGTGGGTCATGGGATGAGCCCCGAGCGCACGCCACAGCTCCTCGTGGCGTCCCTCACCGATCAGATGGAGATCGACCTCGCCCAGCGCGGGCAGGAAGCGATACGGGTCCTGTACCTCGCAATCGTGGCCCGCGTACGTCACCGACAGCGCGTACTCGGGGATTGTGCCGAGCGGCAGGACGCCCGAGAAGAGACCGTCACCGGCCCCCCGTAGCTCCGTGCGCCGGCCGTCCACCACCACCGCGACGGCCTCGGCGTACGGTCGCAGCACGCGGAACACGACGCCGCCCGGCACCGGGTGCGCGCCGAGCAGTGCGTGCGGATCGTGGTGGGCGCCCGACAACAGGCGCGCACGGTCCGTCGCGTCCAGCGCGGCTACCGGCCTGGTGCCAACGGCGGTGGTGTGAACGGCCACGGCTTCAGCCTCCTCGGGGAAAACGGTGGGGCGGATGGATCCTGGGCTGCGGGTCGTCGTCAAAGGCATTCAGCAGGACGTTCGACGCGATCTTCGGCCTGATGGTCGGCTGGACGTCGGGCAGGATGGTGGGCAGGACGCTCGGTGGGGTGTTCGCCACGTCGGTCCCCTGCGCCCACTGCGAGGCGACCGACCGCCGCCATCGGGACCGGTAGCCAGTCCGGCCGGTGCCTCGCCTCGTAGAGCACCTCGTACACGGCCCTGTCGGTCTCGTACGCGCGCAGCAGTTCGGGCTCCTCGCGCGGGTCCCACGCGGCCGCGGCGGCGTACCCAGCGCAGAAGGCCTCCCGGCAGCGCTGCGCCCACTCGGGGCGCCACGGGTGGCGGGAGCGCGCGGCGTAGTCGAAGGAGCGCAGCATGCCCGCCACATCGCGTACGGGGGACTGGAGGCGTCGGCGCTCGGTGAGCGGACGGGCCGGCTCGCCCTCGAAGTCGATGACGGACCACTGCCGCCCGGCCCGCAGCACCTGGCCCAGGTGGAGGTCGCCGTGAATCCGCTGTGCCGGCCGAATCGCCGCGTCGAGCGCCGCGAGCGCGTCGAAGGCCGACCGCAATCCGGCCGCGTACGGCCGGAGTTCGGGCACCGAGCGGGCCGTGGTGTCGAGCCGTTCACTCATCGCGGCCGCGAGTTGCCGGTGCTGCAACGGACCGGGCGCTCGTACGGGGAACGCCGCCGCCAGCGCCACATGTATCTCGGCGGTGGCGCGGCCGAGTTCGTAGGCCTCTTCGGTGAACTCCCCGCCCGAGGTGAGCGATTGGAGCGCCAGGGTCCAGCCGTCGGAGGCGTCGCGCAGGAACGGCTGGAGCACCCCGAGTGTCGCCTCCCGCGGCTGCGCGGTGCCGAACCACGCCGCGGGGGCGGGTACGCGGGTGCAGCCCTGCCGGGCCAGCGCCCAGGGCACCTCCAGGTCGGGGTTGATGCCCGGCTGGACGCGGCGGAAGACCTTCAGGATGAAGGAGTTCCCGTACACGAGGGAGGAGTTCGACTGCTCGGTGTCGAGGAGCCGGGGGGTGAGACCGCCCGGGACCGTCACCTGGGGATCCCGCTCGAAGAGCAGCGGTCCCGCCGCCCCGGGCGTGCGCAGCCGTTCCAGCAGCAGACCCGTCGCGTCGGGATCGTGGAAGGCGTCGTACACGCTGAGGTCGGCCAGGGGACCCGCGCTCGGACGGCCGATGAAGGCGGGGGCGAGCCGGGGCGGCAGGACCTCGCGTGCGCCGAGCAGGAGCTGGTAGCAGTCGTCGGGCGGGGGAGTGCCGGGACCCCCGTGGTCGGAGCCGCCGAGATGTTCGGTGCGTATCAGGAGATGCAGGCAGCCCGGGTACAGCTCGGTCGACGACACCACGCTCAGACCGGTGACGGGGTGGCCCTTGCCCGCGAACCAGCGCTGCCGCGGCAGCCATTGCCGCAGCAGTTCGGCGAGCGAGGTGAGCAGCGCGGCGGGGGCATGGCTGCCCGGACGGTGCGACGCGGTCTTCGGCATGGCGACACGTCCTTTCAGAGGCAAGCGATCTTTGATGGGCACACGATCAAGGGCGATCACGTGCGGTCAGGATCGCCTGACGGTCCCGGGGGCGATCGCGCGTCGCAGCCGGAACCAGTAGAAGCCGTGGCCCGCGAGGGTGAGCAGGTAGGGGAGTTCGCCGATGGCCGGGAAGCGGACTCCGCCGATGAGCTCGACCGGGTGGCGGCCGCTGAAGGCCCGCAGGTCCAGTTCGGTGGGCTGGGCGAAGCGGGAGAAGTTGTGCACGCACAGGACCAGGTCGTCCTTGTACTCGCGCAGGAAGGCGATGACCGCTGGGTTCGAGGACTGGAGTTCCGTGTAGGAGCCGAGGCCGAAGGCCTTGTTCTGTTTGCGGATCTCGATCA
>NZ_JBIVXA010000060.1:0-3275 GCF_044768965.1 Streptomyces sp. NPDC090798 | reverse complement strand
CCTCTTCTCCGCGCGGGAGGCTGCCCCGTCAGGCGCGGTCCGATGACGTCGAATCAGGGCTGTGACCAGCGTGGATGCAATATTCGGCACGTACAGCGTCCACCGGCAGCAGCCTCGTGCACGTCACACCGGGCCGACTGCGCGTACCACTGCTGCCCCTGGAGGAACAGCGGCGCTACGGGGAGGCCTTCCGCCGCGTGTACGAACTGCGCGCGGCCGTCCGCCGAACCGCCGACCTCGCCGCCGACGCCGCGGCCACCCTCACCACCGGCCTCACTGCCGGCGTACTCCTGCCACCGGACACCCTGGACAACCGTTCCGCCTGAAACGCCCCACGCGTCCCACCGCACACGACCACACTGGATCCCTGCCGTCCCCCGCCCGGACGGCGCTCTTCGGAAGGAAGCCGGGACCTCTTGAACAGCAGCAACCACACGGAGCTGGCAGCCTGGACCGTAGCGTCCGCAAGGCCGCCTGGCGGATGATCAGCCGCGAGGAGGGCCTGGACGACGACGTCTGATGCGTAAGCCCCGGCTGGACATGTCGGCCGGGGCACCCTTCGACCTCGATTCGTCTTGGGCCTCACGGCCGTAGGTGATCTGGTGGGTTGCCCTGGTGATCGTCAGTTCACCGGCAGGCAGCGCCCGTAACCGAATGCACGAGGTTCGCACCGTTCTTGTCTGATGTACGCCATAGGTTGTTGTGTGAAGAAGAGGGGGAGACGATGCCTGAAGCCCGCAAGTCAATTGTTCCGGTGTGGACGCTGGCGACCGGTGACGTCCGGGTGTCCGCATTGGCTGGAGACGAGCCGATGACGGCTGAGCGGCTGGCTGAACTGCGCGGTGTGCTGGCCGCCCTGGCCGAGGCGCCGATTGCCACGCTGGAGGTGCATCCGCTGCCCGACAAGCTCGACCGCAGTCGAGGTATCCCGCTCGATGCCGCCAGTCCCCTGGCGCAGCACCTGTCACAATTCATCACGCAATCGACGCGAAGTTCCCTTACGGCGGCCAGGGCGACCGTTACCGGCGAAAACCTGTATCGCATGGTGGTTCCGGCGAAGGTTGCTGCCCAGCTCGGTCAGGGCGTCATTTGCTCGATGGCGGCGAAGGGGACGGCCGGTGGCATCCGTGGCCCACTCGTGACCTCAACGGGGCGCATCGCCGCGGGTGCGACGTTCGTGCCGGTCGGTAAGGCGGCAGCAGCAGGCGCAGCCGGTGGAGCCGGTGCGACAGCCGGCGTCGCGGCCGCCGGCAGCGCGGCGCTCACCGTGGCCGCGCCGCTCGTTCTCATGGCCGTAGCGGTGGGGGTGAGCGCGCATGCCGACAACAAGCGCCAGCAAGCCATCGAACACATCACAGAACTGCTGGAACAACTGCACGAACAGAACCTCGAAGAGGAGCACAGCGCGCTCGACGGCTGCCGCGATGCCATCGACAAAGCCACCGCCATTCTGCTCGACCAGGGCAAACTCGGTGTCTCGCTGGGACTGGACTCGGCGGTACATGCCATCAACACGGCGCTGGGCGCCGCTGACCGCCGCCTTGCCCGGTGGCAGACCGCACTCGACAAGCTGCCCGACGACAAGCCCGTCGAGATCAGCACGCTGGCCAAGTCGTTCCCCGGCGTCGACGAGCATGGCGGCACGTTTCGCGCCCACCTCGAACTCGCCGCCTTGGCCATTGCCCTGAAGCGGCGGGTCGTCGTCCTGCAGGCCGTCGAGCACGCCCAGGACAACCCTGACAACTTGTTCGAAAACTTCTCCCGTGCACTCAGGCGCGACCAGCAGCGCCTCGACGAACTGGAGTCGAGCATCGCCGGTGTCCTGGTACGCCTTTCGGCGCTGGAGTTGGCGCGCCCGAACGGTTTGATGCCCGTCTTCACGACCGGTGAAGTCGATCGCCTGATGGGCGCGGCACACCGGATTCACAAGCTGGGCGACGGCGCAATGGTCAACAGCCGCACGACAGACGTGGCGATTGAGATTGCCCGCGACAAGGACGGCTCGGTGGTCGTGTTCCCCGCGCTGCCCATGCACGCGTAGGTGCGCTCGCACGCACCTGGCGAGTGGTGTGGGTGCCCGAAACTACGGTGCGGACGTCATCACCTTCAGTGTCCGCACCTGCCCACCGCGCGTCTCTCCACACGCCGCAGCCGCGCTCTCGCCGCGATCCGCAGCACCACCAGGCAAAACGGCCGCCCGGAATCCGGTCGTGTCAGTGCCGGTGACTACACTTCAGCCGTCGCTCGAGCCTGCGGGGCAAGGGCGTCGGCGACTTGTTGGGGGGAGTGGAACTAGTGTCCCGGGGGGGCGGCGTTGAGAGAGCCGAAGGTGCGTGTTGGCGGGCGGAGCGTGGAGTTTGAGGTAGCGGCCCAGTGGGTTCGCTCCTACTTCGATGAATCGGCGAACAGGGCCGCCGCGGCCGCCAAAGGGGGTAAGCCGTTCGCCTACCCGGCATACGATCGCATGGCCACAGGCAGCGGTCCGGACGAGTTGAACGATGGCGACTTCCTCGCTCCGCTGCTCCTCAACGCCGGCCCTACGATTGCCGCTGTGTACTCGCTGCAGGCTGTGCGGCCAGTGCTGGAGGCCGGGCTGGCTGCCATACCCCAGGACTTGGCGCTGCAGACCGCAGTCGCCCGTGGTCGCCACGGGCCCCTGCTTCAGGGTCTGATCGGCGTCTTGGACGCTCAGGGAAAGGTGCCCGGCATCGGACTGACGAAGTTGACCAAGGTCCTCCACCGGAAGCGCCCGCTTTTCGTCCCGCTCTTCGACCAGCAAGTCAAAGCCTGCTACTACAGCACGCACGTCAACTACCCGATGCATCCCACGCCGGGACGCCCAGAGGCCGTCTTCTTCTCGACTCTTGCCGAATGCATGAACCGGGACATCGAGGAGCAGCCCGAGCAGTGGGAAGCCCTGGCAGCGCAGGCCCCGGACGGCGTGTCGCTGCTGCGGATCCTCGATGTCGTGGCCTGGAATCTGGGCCTCAACTCGCCTGATCCAACAACACCTTGACGGGGTCGGGACAGCACTGCAGCGAGGTGTGTCCGCGAGCCGCTGGCGCCTGACCGGATCACCCGGGCGGGGTCCAGTAGGGCTTTCGCTTCGAGTGCAGGGTGAGGACCCGCTTCGGCAAAGAACTCGCCCGACATCTGCCTGCGCAGCCGGAGAGCCTCCAACTTACTGATCGTTTCAGAATGACTCCCGCCGAGAGCAGCAATCCTGTTGGCACTTGTACAGCTGAGTTGGCACCTTGGCCCATGGCCTTGTGCAT
>NZ_JBIVXA010000059.1:0-3395 GCF_044768965.1 Streptomyces sp. NPDC090798 | reverse complement strand
CGCTCCCGCACCTGATGCATCACCGGCGTCAACGGCACCACACCCACACCAGCACCCTCAGCCTCAACCACCACCGAACCCGCCGAACCCGCCGACACACCCACCACCAACGCAAGACCCGCCACCGTCTTACGCTCAAACACATCACGCGGCGAAAACACCAACCCCACACCCCGCGCACGCGCCACCAACTGAATCGACAAAATACTGTCGCCACCCAGCTCAAAAAACCCGTCATCAACCGACACCGAATCCACACCCAAAACCCCGGCAAACAACCCGCACAACACCTCCTCACACGGAGTCCGCGGAGCCCGACCAGAAACACCCGATACATACTCCGGCACCGGCAAAACACGCCGGTCCAACTTCCCATTCGGCGTCAACGGCAGGACGTCGAGCGTGACGAAAGCCGACGGCACCATGTAATCCGGCAACCGCTCCGCCACAAACCCACGCAACACAGCCACATCCACCGCGGCCATGCCCGAACCCGAGCCCACGCCGGCCGCCGGCACGACATACGCCACCAACCGCTTGTCGCCCGGACGGTCCTCCCGTACGACGACGGCGACCTGGCTCACTTGTTCATGACCGGCCAGTACGGCCTGGATCTCACCCGGCTCGATACGGAAACCCCGAATCTTCACCTGCCCATCCGCACGCCCCACGAACTCCAGCACACCATCCGCAGACCACCGCACCACATCCCCAGTCCGATACATCCGCGAACCAGGAACCACCCCAAACGGATCCGCGACAAACCGCTCAGCCGTCAACCCCGCACGACCCACATAACCCCGAGCCAACTGCGCACCCGCGATATACAACTCACCCGCAACACCCACCGGAACCGGCGACAAACCCGAATCCAACACATACACCCGGGCGTTCCCGAGTGGCCGTCCGATCGGCGGCGGCTGGTCCTCGGGCCTGATGTCCCTCTCCAGCTCGACGGCCGTGGTGATGACCGTGGCCTCGGTCGGACCGTAGGTGTTCCACATCCGTGCGCCGGCCGTCCACCGGCTCGCCAGGTCCGCTGTCAGCAGTTCGGCGCCGAGGACCCAGTTCCCCACGCCGGAGACGGCCCCAGGGTCGAGCACACCGAGCAGCGAAGGAACGACGCTTGCCACGTTCACACCCGACTGCTTGATCATCGCTGCCAGTGCCTCAGGCTCCGACCGCTCGGAGGTCGACGCAATGGCGAGGGTCGCGCCGGCCGCGAGGGTGACGGCGACGTCCAGCACGGACGCGTCGAAGCTGAAGGAGGCGAACTGCAAGGCCACTGCGCCTTCGCGGACGCCGAGCACCGGGCGCATGACTTCTGCCAGGTTGGCCACGCCCCGGTGGGGAATGGCGACACCCTTCGGGCGCCCGGTCGAACCCGACGTGTAGATCACGTAGGCAAGCTGGTCCGGGTCGACTGCGACACGGGGCAGACCGGGTCCGGCTGCACCGCCGCCGTCGAATTCTTCGAGCAGCAGGACGTGCGCCGAGTCCAGCGGCACGCCCTTCACGGTGTCGGGGGTTCCCAGCACCACCACCGCGCCGCTGTCGGCCACCATGTAGCCGAGACGTTCGGCCGGGTACTCCGGGTCCAAGGGCACGTAGGCACCGCCCGCGCGCCACACTGCGAGGAGCGCCACAACCATGTCCACGCCACGAGGAAGACACAGGCCGACCAGGCGCTCCCGGTCCACCCCGAGCCCGATCAGCTTCTCCGCGAGCCGGCTCACTCGCGCGTCGAGCTGGGAGTAGGTGAGCTCGACGCCGCCACTGATCACGGCAACGGCGTCAGGGGTGCGTGACACCTGCGCCTGGAACAGCTCGGGCACCGTCGCGTTCGGAACCTCGTGGGCAGTGTCGTTCCACGCGGTCAGGATCCGCTCGCGCTCGTCCGCACCGAGCACGTCGATCTCGCGGATCGCGCGATCGGGCTCCGCGACGGCTGTCTCCAGGACGCGTACGAGGCGGTCCGCGAGGCTCCGGACGGTCTCCGCCGCGAACAGATCCGTGCGGTATTCCAGCTGTCCCAGCAGGCCGCCGGGGGTTCCGTCCGCGTCGTGGACTTCCCCCAGGCTGACGGACAGGTCGAACTTCGCGGCCGTACTGTGCAGGGGTTCCGGTGTGGCCTGGATGCCGGGGAGGTCGAGTTCGGGCTGCGCGTTGTTGTGGAAGGTGAGCATGACCTGGAAGAGGGGGTGCCGGGCCATGGAACGGGCCGGGTTGAGGACCTCCACCAGCCGCTCGAACGGCACGTCCTGGTGTGCGAAGGCTGCCAGGTCGGTCTCACGGGCCTGCTCGACGACCTGCCGGAAGGTCGGGTCGCCCGACAGATCGGTGCGCAGGACCAGGGTGTTCAGAAAACACCCGACGAGGTCGTCGAGGGCGTCGTCGGTGCGTCCCGCGATCGGGGTCCCGATCGGGATGTCCTCGCCGGCGCCCATCTTCGACAGCAGCACCGCCAGCGCCGCCTGTACGGTCATGAAGACGCTCGCCCCGCAGGAGCGGGACAGCTCCACCAGCCGGGTATGCACCTCCGCCGGCACACGGAGCCCGACCGAACCACCCTCATGCGAGGCAACCGCCGGACGCGGAAAGTCGACCGGCAGCTCCAACTGCTCGGGAATCCCGGACAGGGCATCCTGCCAGAAGGCGACCTGACCGGCGATCACACTCTCGGGGTCGTCCTCGTCGCCCAGGACGTCGCGCTGCCAGAGCGTGTAGTCCGCGTACTGCACCGGCAGCGCGTCCCACGCCGGTGCGGCGCCCCGGCACCGGGCCGCGTACGCCTCCGACAGGTCCCTGGCGAGCGGAGCCAGCGACCAGCCGTCAGCCGCGATGTGATGGACGACCACCACCAGAACCCACTCACCGACCGAGCCCACATCGGCCGAGTCCACATCGAGCAGCGTCACCCGCCACGGCAGATCCCGTTCCAGGTCGAACCCGGTACCCACAATGCGGGCCACGGCCGAAGCCACCTCATCCGAGGACACCGACTCGACACGGACCTCGGGAGCACCCACGCTCGGATCCAGGACG
The DNA here is from genome assembly GCF_044768965.1 of Streptomyces sp. NPDC090798. Taxonomy (NCBI): domain Bacteria; kingdom Bacillati; phylum Actinomycetota; class Actinomycetes; order Kitasatosporales; family Streptomycetaceae; genus Streptomyces; species Streptomyces sp. NPDC090798. The sequence continues at coordinate 350 of NZ_JBIVXA010000059.1, read as the reverse complement.
AGCTGACTCGGCCGGCCGTCCGCGCTCTGCCGGAACACCGTCCGCAGGCTCTCGTGCCGGTCCGCCACATCCGCGAGCGCCGCACGCAGGGCCTCCACGTCCAGCGCCCCGGTCAGCCGCAGAGCGAGGGGGATGTTGTAGGTGACCGATACGCCTTCCAGCTGGCCCAGGAACCACAACCGGCGCTGCGCGAACGACACCGGAAGCACCTCCGGCCGCGCCCGCACACCCAGCCGCTCCCGCACTCGACCACCCTCGTCGAGGCGGTCGGCGAGTCCGGCGACGGTCGGCGCCTCGAAGAGCGACCGGATGCTCACCTCCGCGCCGAGCACCGACCGGATGCGGCTGAC
>NZ_JBIVXA010000058.1:0-3593 GCF_044768965.1 Streptomyces sp. NPDC090798 | reverse complement strand
TGCCGTCCACAGCCAGCGCGTGCAGTCCGGTTGTCCGCGGACGGCGGTCCGCGAGCCAGCGCCCGACCGCCCGGTCCAGGGCGTCGCCGTCGATCCGGGCGAGCAGTCGACGAATCGCGGACTCCGAGGGCAGTTGCCGCAAGGGCAGTACCGGGTCGGGGCGGATACCGAGCTGCCCGAGTGCGTGGGCCGGCGCGTCGGCGATCCACTCGCCCACCGCCAGCAGCGAGGTCGCCCCGGCCAGCACCGCGCAGGCAGTCAGGGCCAAGACGACAGCCAGGCCATGCCGCACGCCGCGCGGATCACGCGGGTCCGGCACCTCAGCCAGCCGCTCCAGCAGGCCCGGCACCTCTCCGGAGCCGACCTGCGGCTGATCACGGAGCTGGTCGAGAGCGGGCGGGATCGGCGATGATGCACAGGCAGGCACGGGCTTCCAGTCGAATCACGGGACGTCGAGCACTCCATGATCTTGGAGACCGTGCCTGCTTCCGTTCCCCAGCGCCAGCCAACCGACACACCGTCAAGAACCGGACGTCATCCGACTACGCTGAATCCCTGTCCCTGCAGTCGCCAGCGATCGTTGTTCGGTCGCGACGGCGTCCTGCGGCGGTCACGCGGGGGCGGAGCGGTCAGTCCGTCGCCATGCAGTTGGGGACTCCGTCGTTCGGCTTCGGGGTCGGGGCGTCGATCGCGAAGAACCTGTTGTCGGTGCCGGCGATCGTCTGCAGTTGGGGCGTGGCCTTGTGCCCGTCGTCCCAGGTGCACGTGACGGCGTGGACTGCGGGTCCGGCCATTCCGGTGACGTACCAGTGGGTGCCGGTCGGGGTGAACTTGCCCCAGCTGGTCTCGACGTTGCGGTCTCCTGTTGCGGTCAACGCATCGTCAGTCACGAACACGCGCCTGTCGCCGATGTTCAGGTTGGCGAAGAACCAGCCTGTGTGAACGAGCTGCGGCCCCCCTTCGCCGCCGGCGCGCTGGGGGTCCGGGTATTCGGCCTTCTGCGTCGCTTTCCACTCGCGGGCCGCTGCGTCAGCGTTGGCGGCGCGCTGCCAGATGTCGATGCTGAGGGTCCAGGGCTTCCCGTCGACCACCCCGGTAGCGATGACCTGCGTGATGGGTCGGATCGTCGCGTCCGGTGCTGCGGCGATCGATGCCGTCCCGGAGTCTGTGTGCGGGAAGACCGACGTCAGTATCCCGGCCGTGCACGCGACGGCCAGTGCGACGGCGACCGCCTCCGCTGCTCGGCGCCTGGTCCTGCGTCGCGTGCCGCCTGCAACGATCGCCTCGACGGGCGCGTGCTTGATCTGCACGCCTTGCGTGGCGTTGGCGAGCAGCTCGGAGATGTCGGTGCCTGTATCCGTCATGACGTTAGCCCTTCGTGCATGGGGGGACTGGTGTCCGTGCTGGCGCGGGTCAGCCCGACGGCGGACCGGAGCCGGGTGATTCCTCTGGCTGCGTTGCTCTTCACGGTGCCGACCGAGCACCCCATCGCGGCGGCGGCCTGCGTTTCGCTCAGGTCCTCCCAGTAGCGCAGTACGACGGCCTGTCTCTGACGCAGGGGCAGTTGGGCCAGCGCCGCAAGCAGGTCGGCGCGCTCGACGGCCTGTGCCATTTTGTCGCCGCGCTCTGGCAGGTCGTGCTCGTGAGCGGGGTCATCGCTTCGGGACAGGTACTCCTTGATCCCTCTGCGGTACCTGCGCGCGTGTGCGTTGACCATGATGCGTCGCACGTAGGCGTCCGGGTCCTGGGCCAGCGACACCTTCCGCCACGCCACGAACGTCCGCTCCAGGCATGCTTGTACGAGGTCTTCTGCTGCGTACAGCTCTCCTGTCAGGAGATACGAGGTCCGCATGAGTCGGGACCATCGCCCTATGACGAACGCTTGGAAATCCTCGGATTCTCCGCCAGCTCCTGCTGTGCCTCTCATGGCTCACCTCCTCACACCACAGAGTCCACGGCCACGGCAAACCGTTGCATGATGCTGCGGCCTGCGGTCGACGCCGGGACCCTTTGGCGCAAGGCCATGAAGTTATGGGCTGTTGGGTGCTGTCAACAGGATGTCGATGCTGATGGTGGCTTTGTAGGTGCGTCGGTCGATGCGCAGGCTTTTGTAGGCGTATCGGGACAGTGGTCGCTTGACGGCGCGGGGACTGACGCGGAGTCGGCGTGCTGTCATCGGCTGGTTCAGGACGGCTCGTCCGATGCTTCCGACGAGGTCGACGATGGTGTCGGCGATCACGCCTGCGGCTTGGATGACCTGGTCGCGGGCGGTCTGGAGAGCGATGCTGAAGCTGGCCCGGTCAGGGTCCGCGTCGGGGAGGGCCGCGGTGGCGTCGGCGATGGCGATCCTGATCAGCTGGTAGGCGGTCAGCAGCGCGTAGACCTCCTGGGCAATACCGGACATGGTCCGGGCGCGCAGGACCCGGCGCCCGAGCATGGACTTCTTGATCGCGAAGAAGGCGGACTCCACTTCCCACCGCTCGTGATACTGCTTGACCAGCTCGAATGCCGGGTAGCGGCGGTGGTCGAGCAGGGTGGTGGCCAGCCGGTAGACGCCGGTGGTGCGCCCGGCGGTGGTGGCGATGGTGATCTCGCACTCGATGACGCGGACCTCCAGCCGGCCGATCCTGGACAGGAACGAGCCGTCCTCGTAGCGGTGCAGGACCAGTGGTTTGCGGGTGGCGGACAGCCGGGCGAGGAACGCGGCGCCGGTGTCCGCGACCGTGGTCAGGAAGGCGTTGGAGGACAAGCCGCGGTCCAGCAGGACGATCATGCCCTCGTGCAGGGAGCGGGCCAGGCGCTTGCCGTGGGTGGTCTCGCCGCTGGTGCGCGGGCCGAAGACCGCGTCGATCACGGCCCGGGTGCCGCAGGCGACCAGGGTGACCAGGCAGATCTGCGGATAGCCCGACGTGGCGTACTGGTTGGAGCCTTTGCCCAGGTGAGCCCGGGTGACGGGACCGTCGGGGACGTCGAGGTAGGTGCCGTCGACGGCGACGACCAGCAGACCCACCCAGCGGGCCCCGGTGGTACGGACCGCGCTCGCCGGGCCGCGCAGCAGGTCGAACAGGGCCCGCACGGGGCCAACACCGAGCCGGGCGCGGGCGTGCCACAGTGCCGTGGCGGTGACCTTCGGGACCGGCAGGCAGTGCAGTGCGGAGTCAGCCTGGCCCACACGGCCGGATAGCCGCACTCCTCGAACAGAGCGGCGGCCAGGAGGAGGTAGACGACCACCCGGGCCGGGAGTTTCCGCAACCGCTGCTGGACGGCCCCGCACTCGGGCAGGACGGCGTCGACCATCTCGAACGGGACGATCTGCGTCAGCTCGCCCAGGTGACCCGGAGCGAAAAGACCGTCGGCTACCGCGATCTCGCGGCTGATGACACACTGACCCGACAGCGGAGCCTCCGGTGCTGTGAACGGCTTGTCTTGGCGGACCAGCCAGTTCTACCGGGGCTCCGCTTCCCGCATCCGGCGTTCCTCCAGATCAGACCCACTTGCAGCCACGGACCCGACCCATAACTTCATGGCCTTGCCCTTTGGCGCGGAAGTCGGCAGGCAAGGCGTCCAGGCGGGTCAGGAGCTGCGGATTTGAG
>NZ_JBIVXA010000057.1:0-3694 GCF_044768965.1 Streptomyces sp. NPDC090798 | reverse complement strand
GCCTCGAACAGCTCCGGCAACGTCACATCCGGAACCTCACGAGCCGTGTCGTTCCAGTCGACGAGCACCCGCTGCCGCTCCTCGGCACCGAGAACGCTGACGGAACGAATCGCCGTGTCGGGATCAGCGGTGACGGCCTCCAGCACGCGCACGAGCCGGTCGGCGAGCCCTCGGACCGTCTCCTCCGTGAAGAGGTCAGTCCGGTATTCCAGGTGCCCTTCAAGGCCGGCGGGCCGCCCGTCCTGACCATGGGTCTCCCCCAGGCTGAACGACAGGTCGAACCTCGCCGCCGCATCGCCGACGGGCTCGGCCTGGGCGTGCACACCTGGCAGGTCGAGGTCGGGACGCAGATTGTTCTGGAACGCGAGCATCACCTGGAAGAGGGGGTGCCGGGCCATGGAACGGGCCGGGTTGAGGACCTCCACCAGCCGCTCGAACGGCACGTCCTGATGTGCGAATGCCGCCAGATCGGCCTCCCGCACCCGCTCCACCACCTGCCGGAACGTCGGATCACCAGCGACATCCGTCCGCAGAACCAGCGTGTTCACGAAGAACCCGACCAGGTCGTCCAGCGCGTCATCGGTGCGTCCCGCCACCGGGGTCCCGATCGGGATGTCCTCACCCGCACCCATCTTCGACAACAGCACCGCCAGCGCGGCCTGCACGGTCATGAACACGCTCGCACCGCAGGAGCGGGACAGCTCCACCAGCCGGGCGTGCACTTCCCCCGGAACACGCACGTCCACGGAAGCGCCGTCATGCGAGGCAACCGCCGGACGCGGGAAATCAACCGGCAGCTCCAACTGCTCAGGGACGCCCGCCAGAGTCTGCTTCCAGTACGCCACCTGAGCAGCGATCACGCTGTCCGGGTCGTCCTCGTCGCCGAGGACCTCGCGCTGCCACAGGGTGTAGTCCGCGTACTGCACCGGAAGCACATCCCACACCGGCGCGACACCCAGGCACCGGGCCGCATACGCCTCCGACAGATCCCTGGCGAGCGGAGCCATCGACCAGCCATCAGCCGCAATGTGATGGACCACCATCACCAGAACCCACTCATCGGCAGCGTCCGCCACCTCCAACAGCCGCACCCGCCACGGCAGATCCCGCTCCAGCTCGAACCCGGCACCGGTCGCATCGGCCACCGCGGAGGCGACGTTCTCAGCGGTCACCGACTTCACGACAACCTCGGGAACACCCGCGGCGCCGTGCCGAATCTCCTGCCGCGGCTCACCGTCCACCTGCGGGAACACCGTCCGCAAGCTCTCATGCCGGCCCGCCACATCCGCGAGCGCCGCACGCAGCGCCTCCACGTCCAGGGTCCCGGTCAGCCGGAGGGCAAGCGGAATGTTGTACGTCGCCGATACGCCTTCCAGCTGGCCCAGGAACCACAACCGGCGCTGCGCGAACGACACCGGAAGCACCTCCGGCCGCACCCGCACACCCAACCGCTCCCGAACCCGACCACCCTCGTCCAACCGGCCGACCAGACCGGCGACACTCGGCGCCTCGAACAGCGACCGGATGCTCACCTCTACGCCCAGCACCGACCGGATCCGACTCACCAGCCGGGTCGCAAGCAGCGAATGACCACCCAGCTCGAAGAAGCTGTCGTCGATCGACACCGAATCCACACCCAGAACCTCGGCGAACAGACCGCACAGGATCTCCTCCCGCAGCGACCGCGGCGCCCGCCCGGAAGCGTTCGACGTGTAATCCGGAGCCGGCAGGGCGCGCCGGTCCAGCTTCCCGTTCGGCGTCAACGGCAGAGCCTCCAGCACCACGAACGCCGAAGGCACCATGTAATCCGGCAACCGCTCCGCCACGAACCCACGCAGCACGGCAGGGTCGAGAACGCCCGTGGACGACGCACCGGCGCCGGGCACCACGTACGCCACCAGGCGCTTGTCCCCCGCGTCGTCCTCCCGGACCACCACGGCTGCTTGGCCTACGAGAACGTGCGCCACCAACGAGGCTTCGATTTCGCCGAGTTCGAGTCGCTGACCACGGATCTTGACCTGGTGGTCCCGCCGTTCCACGAACTCGAGGCGGCCGTCCGGGAGGCACCGGACGTAGTCGCCCATGCGGTACATCCGCGCGCCTGGCTCACCGGAGTAGGGGTCGGCGACGAAGGCGGCTGCGGTGCGGTTCGGGTCGCCCACATAGCCCTGCCCGACGCCCACACCGCTGACGTACAGGTCTCCGGGCATTCCCATGGCAACCGGCTGGAGTGCCTCGTTCAGCACGTACAGCCGCATGTTGCGAATCGGGCGCCCGATGGTGACCTTTTTCTCGGTTTCGTAGTTCTCGCGCGTGATGATGGCGTGCGAGACGTCGTCCGAGCATTCCGTCGAACCGTAGGCGTTGACGAGGGGGATCTCCGGATAGCGGGCGAACCAGCGCTCACAGAGACTCCCCGGAAGGGCTTCGCCCGTCACCATCAGCCAGCGGAGCTGCGGCAGTGCGATCTGTTCATCGTCGGCGTCCCACATGTCGAGGGCCGCCCGGAGGAGCGAGGGTACGACCTCAAGGACCGACACCCCTTCGTCGGCCACACGCCGGAAGAGCTCGCGCGGGTCGGCGGCCACCGTCCGGTCGACGACTCGGATCCTTCCGCCGAGCATCAGTGCGGCAAACATCTGCCAGACGGAGATGTTGAAGGTCAGCGGTGCGTTCTGCATGACGTGATCCGCTGCGGAGAGCTGCAGGTCCTCGATCTTCGCCAGCAGATGGTTCTCCATGCCGGCCCGATGAACCATCGCCCCCTTCGGTCGCCCGGTGGAACCCGACGTGAAGATGGAGTACGCGATGTCGTAGCCCCTGGAGCCGTTCGGATACCACTCGGCGCCGTCCTGCTCGTCGTCCATGAGCAGCACCTCGACGGTGCCTTCCGACGCCGCGGCGATGGCCTGCGCGCGTTCGAAGTGCTTCTTCTCGGTGAGGAGGCAGTTCGCGCGGCTGTCGGTGAGGTACGTCGCGCTCCGCGCAGTCGGAGCCTGCGGGTCAAGGGGGATGTATCCCGCTCGACTGCCGAACACGCCCAGCACCGACCACACGAACGGCGCGCCGGGATCGGAAAGGATTCCGACGAGTGCCCCCGCGCCTGTTCCACGCTGTGCGAGGCGCTTCGAGAGAGAGCTCGCGCGGGACATCAGGACGTCGTACGTGACGTCTCCCTCGTCGTCCGTGACGGCCACGGCGTCGGGCTGCTGTCGGGCAACGGCCCTGATCCTGTCGACGACGTCCCGGAACTCCTCGGCTTCGTGGCGCCCGTGCAGCGCGGAGAGCGCACGTTCACGCTCGAGCTCGTCGAGGATCTCGACCCGGCCCATGGGGGTCTCAAGGGTCTCGGCCATGGCTCGGAATACGCGGACCAGTCGGCTGCCGAGTCCCTCCACCTCCGTCCGGGCGAACAGGTCGGGGCCGTATTCCATGCGGATCTCGATGCGGTCCCCGGGCAGCACCCTCAGGTTCATCGGATAGTGGCTGGCGTCGTGGGCTTGGGCGTGGGTGAGGTTGAGGGTGGATGTCGCCTGTTCGAAGGCCTCGTTCTCGACCGGGTAGTTCTCGAACACGATCACGGTGTCGAAGAGTTCGTTGGCCGGGGTGAGGTTGTGGATGTCGGTGAGCTTGAGGTGCTGGTGGGCCAGGAGGGCGCTCTGCTCGTCCTGGAGCCGTACCAGCGCCTCCCGCA
>NZ_JBIVXA010000056.1:0-3791 GCF_044768965.1 Streptomyces sp. NPDC090798 | reverse complement strand
TATGCACAAGGCCATGGGCCAAGGTGCCAACTCAGCTGTACAAGTGCCAACAGGATTGCTGCTCTCGGCGGGAGTCATTCTGAAACGATCAGTAACTGGCCGTCGGTAGGGAATCTCAACTGGCCACTAACAAGTGCGCCAGCCAACCGACCCGGCGGTGGAGCGGCCCGGACCACAAACGGGGGATGGGCGGTGCCGGTTTCTGAACCCTCATAGCGTCACATGAAGGCGTCACGGCGTGACGCCTTCTGAACGCGATTGCCTCTGGCGATAAGCCCGGCTGCGGCACCTCGGCGAGCAGTACAGGGCATCCACCCGCTTGCGGTTGCCGCCCGTGACCTCGCCGACGAACCACCAGCCCTTGCAGACCGGGCACCGCTGCTTCGGCCGGCGGTAGGGACGGCCCTCGCGCAAGGCGGCGGCGAACTCCACGTTGTTCCGCCACCACTCCTCCCGCTCACGCTTCCATCTCCACGCTTTCGTGCGGCAGGCCGCTGAGCAGTACCGGCGTGACTTCCGGCACCCCTCAGGCAGCAGGCTGCCGCACTGGCTGCAACTCTGGACGCTCTTCCTTGCCACAACTCCAGGATCCCCCTGGACGATCCATGAGACCAGGAACGCAAGGGAGCCGTTCTCCAGACTCGACTTTGTCTCGCCGCAGGTCAGGGCCACCGCTCGACGGCAAGATCAATGAGACGGGACAACAGGAACCCGGGAGCGTTGATCGCTAGGTGTCTGTCCTGTCTCTGTCGATCTGGCCTCTGTCTCAGGTGATCTGGTCCGATTCACCTGTGGTCTCAAGTGACCTGGTTCGCCTACGCGTTTGAATCGGGCGTCGCAGTTGCGGCTTGTCAGCCAGCGGTGGTCGGCGGTTCTGCAATGCCGATGAAGTTCCCGGCCATAGGCCGGATGCGGACCGACCACCCCAGCGCTGTGAGGTCGTCCGTGAGGGTCTGGACATCGTGGAACACCTTCACGATGCGGTACTGCCTGCCGTCATCGAGCCGGCGCAGCGCCGCTGGGGCTGGCTGGTTCGCGAGGACTTCCTCGTATGCCGCTGCGGCGGGGCCGTCGTCGATGAAGATCGCTTTGCCGCCAGGCGCGAGCGCGGCGGCGACGGTGTTCCAGAAGTCGGGCAGCCGCGCCGGCGGGACATGGGAGAGCCAGAAGGCGAAGAACACGGTGTCGTAGCGTCGTGGCGGCTGCCACTCGAACAGGTCGGCCTCAAGGAATTCCACGGTGGGGAATGCGGTGCGCGCACGAGCGAGGGTCAACACTTCGGTTGCCGCGTCGACAGCCGTCACCGAACGCGCCCGCGCGGCGAGCAGAGGGGTCCACTGGCCCGTTCCGCAGGCTAACTCCAGCACATCCCCGGCAATCGGGAGGTCATCGACGACAGCCAGCAACCTCTGCAGGACCTCGTACTCTGCGTAGGGCCGGTCGTATTCGGCCGCGCCGGCCCTGTAGTAGGCCATCTGTTCTGCCAGGAGAGCGTCGTCATCCATGCAGGTTCCTCTCATCCGGGTTCGGTCAGAGATAAGCGCTCAGCTCGCCAGCTTGATCGCCCCAGACAGCGTCAGCCTTCACCTTTGGGCAAGGTCAAGAGTCATGAGGGCCTGGGCACAGCCGGACCAGATCAACTGAGACAGCATCCGGCATCCCCCCGGCCAGGACCACATCACCTGAGATTCCCGGCATCCCCACGTCTCAGATGAACTGGTCGCCGCACGTCAGGAGGGCGACACGGAACCAGATCCTTTAAGACGGGACAGTGTCTCGCTGTCCGTGATCGTTCCTGTCTGTCCGCTCTCACTCGATCTGTTGATTCTCAACGGAGTTGAGAATCAATCTGCGTCTTCTTGACGAGGTTGCTGCTCGGGTTTCGAGCAGGAGCCCAGTCATCGGGTGACGGAGGCGGTGCTCCTGGACTTTGATCCGCACGTGGTCGCATTCGCGTCGCAGCCGTTCTGGCTGTACTGGGACGACGGACGGCGGATGCGGCGACACGCTCCGGACTGGTTCGCCCGCTTGGATGACGAGTCAGGGGTGGTGATCGACTGCCGCCCGCCGGGGCGGATCGGGCCTCGGGACCAGGAAGCGTTCGATGCGACCGGGCGTGCGTGCGCCGCGGTGGGGTGGAGATTCCGGCTGGTCGGTGAGGTCGACCGGATGCAGTCGTTGAATCTGCGGTGGCTGGCCGGCTACCGGCACCCCCGCTATCAGGGCTCCGAGGCGGTGAGAGCCCGCTTGTCGGAAGTCTTCGCGCAACCGCGTGAGTTGCCGGAGCTGGCGAGATCGCTGATCCGCTGGGTGTGCTGCCGGTGCTCTTCCACCTGCTGTGGACCGGCGTGCTGCGGTGCGACCTGGCGGTTCCGCTGTCGGAACGGCGGCTGGTTCAGTGGGCGGAGGGGGCGACGTGGTGAGCCGGGTGAAGTCCGCGGTCCTGCGGTTGGGTGACCGGGTGCGGTTCGACGGCGCCGTCCATACCGTGGCCGGCTTGTCCGGGACGACGGTGCGTCTGGTGGCGACCTCGGGGGCGGTCTGCGCGGTGCTGCTGTCACATCTGCTCGCTGACGCCGACTTCGAGCTGTTGGACGGGGACCCGGCTCCGCGTGTGCCGCCGGTGGCGCTGTTGGAGGGGCTGCCTGAGGAGGTGGCCCGCAAGGCACGGGAGTGGGAACGCCATGTGGTCGAGGTTGAAACCGGTGTGCCGCCGGATGCGCCCAAGGGGGCACGGCCGAGGCCGGAGTACGACCCGCTCCATCACACTCTCGCGGAGCGAGTCCAGGCCAAGGCCGCCGAGACCGGTGTCGGTCCGTCCACGGTCTCTCGGATGCGCGGGCGCTATCAGCGCCAGGGACTCTGGGGGCTGGTCGACCAGCGTCGCAGTCGGCAGTCGACACCGTTCGGCCAGGCCGATCCGCGGCTGGTGGCTGCGATCGAACAGGAGACGGAGTTGTCGACGGGAACCCGCAAGCGGATGCGACTGCGTGTCGAGGAGACGCTGGCCGCCGAGTACGGGACGGGAACGGTGGTGATGCCGTCCGCGGCAACGTTCTACCGTCTGGTGGCCGTACTCGCCGAGGGCAGGCACGCCTTCGGTGCTGCCACCACCCGCCGGTCGCTGGCCAACCGCCCGGACGGACCGTTCACCGCCACCTGGGCCCTGCGGCCCGGTGAACGGGTGCAGATCGACACCACGCCACTGGACGTGATGGCCGTGCTGGACGACGGGGTCCTGGGCCGGCCCGAACTGACCATCGCGGTCGATGTCGCGACGCGGACCCTATGCGCCGCAGTACTACGGCCGGGCGGGACCAAGGCCGTGGACGCGGCCCTGTTGCTGGCCCGGATGCTGGTGCCGGAGCCGATGCGTCCGGGCTGGTCGCAGAGCCTGGAGCTGAGCCGTTCCCGGATCCCGCACGAACGCCTGCTGAGCCTGGACGCCCGGTTGGAGCACGCCGCCGCCAAGCCGATGATCATGCCGGACACCATCGTCTGCGACCGAGGCAAAGTCTATCTGTCCAGGGCATTCTTGACGGCCTGCCAGTCACTGGGTGTCTCCGTGCAACCCGCGCACCCCCGGACCCCAACCGACAAAGGCATCGTCGAGCGCACATTCGAATCAATCAACACTCTGTTCACTCAATACCTCCCCGCTCACCGGCCGCGATACAGCCCACCGCGGCGCGGACGTTGTAGGTGCCGAGAACCACGTCCGTGCTGGTCACGCGGCATGTTGGTACTCGCGGAGGATGCCGCCGAGGCGGTCGCGTCTGCGGACGTCGAGA
>NZ_JBIVXA010000055.1:0-4007 GCF_044768965.1 Streptomyces sp. NPDC090798 | reverse complement strand
ACGACCTCGTCGTGGGAGATGGGCAGGACGTAGTTCTCGCTGTAGGCGTACACCATCGAGAACGTCATCTCGTTGTGGTGGTACTTGCGATGGACCGGCTCGTGCTGCACATAGCTCAGCGAGTCGTGCATCCACCCCATGTTCCACTTCAGCCCGAACCCCAGCCCACCGAACCCGCCGGGCCCGGTGTGATGGGTGGCCCGGGTGACCCCGTCCCAGGCCGTCGATTCCTCGGCGATCGTCACGACGCCGGGTGCGCGGCGGTAGACGGTGGCGTTCATCTCCTGGAGGAAGGCGACGGCGTCGAGGTTCTCCCGGCCGCCGTGTTCGTTCGGGGTCCACTGTCCCGGCTCGCGCGAGTAGTCCAGGTAGAGCATCGAGGCGACGGCGTCGACGCGCAGTCCGTCGATGTGGAACTCCTCGCACCAGTACACGGCGTTGGCGACGAGGAAGTTGCGTACCTCGCGGCGCCCGTAGTCGAATTCGAGGGTGCCCCAGTCGGGGTGGGCGGCCCGCTGCGGGTCCGCGTGTTCGTAGAGGGGGCGTCCGTCGAATTCGGCCAGGGCCCATGCGTCGCGCGGGAAGTGGGCCGGTACCCAGTCCATGAGGACGCCGATCTGGGCCCGGTGCAGGGCGTCGACGAGGTGTTTGAAGTCGTCGGGGGTGCCCAGTCGTGCGGTGGGGGCGTAGAAGCCGGTGACCTGGTAGCCCCAGGAGCCGCCGAAGGGGTGCTCGGCGACCGGCATCAGTTCCACGTGGGTGAAGCCCAGGTCGCGGACGTAGGCGGGCAGTTGTTCGGCCAGTTGGCGGTAGGTCAGGCCGGGGCGCCACGACGGCAGGTGGACCTCGTACACGGACAACGGTGCCTCGTGCACGGGACGGGCCCCCCGACCCGCCATCCACTCCTCGTCCGTCCACACGTGGTGCGAGGCGTGCACGATCGACGATGTGCGCGGCGGGACCTCGGTCCGCCGGGCCATCGGGTCGGCCCGCAGGGTGCGGGAGCCGTCCGGGCGGGTGATCTCGAACTTGTAGAGCTCGCCCTCGCCGATCGCCGGCACGAACAGCTCCCACACCCCGGAGGAGCCGAGCGACCGCATCGGGAACCCGGTGCCGTCCCAGAAGTTGAAGGTGCCGGCGAGGCGGACACCGCGCGCGTTCGGCGCCCAGACCGTGAAGCGGGTGCCGGTCACCCCCTGGTGCACCATCGGCTCCGCACCCAGGGCGCGCCACAGCTCCTCGTGGCGTCCCTCGCCGAGCAGATGGAGATCGAACTCCCCGAGCGCGGGCAGGAAGCGGTACGCGTCCTCGGTGTCCTGAACCGTCCCCTCGTACGCGACGAGCAGCCGGTACGCCTCCGGGACCACGCGCAGCGGCACCAGCGCCGAGAAGAACCCGTCCCCGTCGTCGTGCAGCTCGGCCCGCAGGTCGTCCGTCACGACGGTCACCCCGAGCGCGTACGGACGGAAGGCCCGGAAGGCCACACCGCCCGGCACCGGATGGGCGCCGAGCACCCCGTGCGGATCGTGGTGCGTGCCGGAGAGCAGCCGCGCGCGGTCATCGGGGTCGACCCCGGCGAAGACGGGAGCGCTGTCGACGACGGCGGGCTCGCAAACCCCGACCACGGGCTCGGCGCCCTTCGGCTCGGCCGCGCGCGGTTCGGGAACCCTCGCCCCGGCCTCCTTCTTCGATTCCTTCGATTCCTTCGAGACCTTCGCATCCTTCGCGGCCTTGCTCGCGACCGGCTTCTGAGCAGCGGCCTTCTTGACCGCCGCTTTCTTCACCGCCGCCTCCTTGGCGGCAGCCGGCTTCTTGGCACCGTTCTTCTTCGGACTGTCGTCGGACGGGGGGCGGGGCGTCACGGGCAGGGCCTCCTCGGCGGGGTGAGGTGGGAAAGGTCAGGGGGACGCGGCGAGTCGGCGTATCGCCGCCATCGGCACCGGCAGCCAGTCGGGCCGGTGCCGGGCCTCGTACAGGACTTCGTAGATCGCCTTGTCCGTCTCGTAGGCGCGCAGGAGTACCGGATCGGCGCGCGGGTCGCGGCCGGCGACCTCCGCGTAGCCGGCGCAGTACGCGGCCCGGCAGGTGTCGGCCCAGTCGGACACCTGCGGAACGGGGGTGCTCCCCGATCGAGCGGAGCCGAGGGCCTGGGGGACGGCGTGGGCCGCGTAGTCGAAGGAGCGGAGCATCCCCGCTATGTCCCGCAGGGGCGGCTGGGGCATGCGGCGCTCGGCGAGCGGTTTCGAGGGCTCGCCCTCGAAGTCTATGAGCGACCACTCCCCGGAGGGCGCGCGCAGGCACTGGCCGAGGTGCAGATCCCCGTGTATGCGCTGGGCGGTCCAGGTCTGCCCCTCGGTGGCCAGGTCGGCCAGCGCCCCGAAGGCGGTGCGCAGACCGGCGGCGTACGGCCGCAGCGCGGGCACCGCCTGCGCTGCCGCGGCCAGCCGCTCGGTCATGCCGTCGACGAGCAGTTCCATCTGCACGTGCCCCAGTGTGACCGTGGGCAGTGCACGGGCGAGGGCCGTGTGCACCTCGGCGGTGGCCCGGCCCAGCGCCCGCGCCTCCTGCGCGAAGCCCTCGCCGCCTCGGTCGCCGCCCTTGGCCAGTTCGCTCTCCTTGGCCAGTTCACTCAGCGCCAGCTCCCAGCCGTCCACCGCGCCCTGGACATAGGGTTGCAGCACTCCCAGGACGTACGTCTCCTCAGCCAGGTCGGCGGCCATCCACGCCGTCGGTGCCGGCACCCGCGGGCAGCCCTCCCGGGCGAGCGCCAGTGGCAGCTCCAGATCGGGGTTCACCCCCGGAACCATGCGGCGTAGGAGCTTCAGGATGAACGTATCTCCGAAGACCAGGGACGAGTTGGACTGTTCCGCGGTGATCAGGCGCGGTATCAGATCGCCCCGTATCTCCTGGCGCCGGTCCCGCTCGAAGCGCAGCTCGCCGATCCGGGCCTGGGTGCGCAGGGCCTCCAGAAGCACGTCGGCGGGGCGCGGGTCGTGCAGTGCCTCGTAGACCGTGTGTCCCGCCAGCGGTCCCTCCTCCACGTGTCCGATCAGGGCGGGCGCGAGGTGCGGCGGGAGTGCCTCGCGTACGCCGATGAGCAACTGGTAGCAGTCGCCGGGCCGGCTGCCGGCTCCCTGGGCGGGGGAGAGCGGCTGGTGCGCCCGGACCAGCAGGTGGAGCAGGCCCAGCTGACTTGTCGAGGGCAGCAGTTCGTTGGCCGTCACCAGGGAGAACCCGGTCACCGGACGCCCCTTGCCCGCGAACCAGCGCTGCCGTGGCAGCCATTCCCGTAGGAGCGGATCGAGCGACGCGAGTAACTCGGGGCGTGTGACGGGGGCCGTGACAGAGTGGATTGCGGCTTCCGACATGACGTCGCGTCCTTTCCCCAGGGGCCCGGAGACCGGGGGAGTCGGGGTGTTACTGATGGGTGCCCAGGGCGGGACGGAGGAAACCGCCCCGCCGCCCGGGTTCTGGAGTCTGTCCTTGGATCAGACGGCGTCCTTGCGGAGCCGGAACCAGTAGAAGCCGTGACCCGCGAGGGTGAGCAAGTACGGCAGCTCCCCGATGGCCGGGAATCGCACCCCGCCGATGAGCTCGACCGGGTGGCGGCCGCTGAAGGCCCGCAGGTCCAGTTCGGTGGGCTGGGCGAAGCGGGAGAAGTTGTGCACGCACAGGACGAGGTCGTCCTCCGTGCCCTCGGTCGAGGGGGCCTCGCGCAGGAAGGCGATGACCGCTGGGTTCGAGGACTGGAGTTCCGTGTAGGAGCCGAGGCCGAAGGCCTTGTTCTGTTTGCGGATCTCGATCATGCGGCGGGTCCAGTGCAGCAGCGACGAGGGCGAGGACATCGAGGCCTCGACGTTCGTCACCTGGTAGCCGTAGACCGGGTCCATGATCGTGGGCAGGAACAGCCGTCCGGGATCCGACGAGGAGAAGCCGGCGTTGCGGTCGGGCGTCCACTGCATCGGGGTGCGTACCGCGTCCCGGTCGCCGAGCCAGATGTTGTCGCC
>NZ_JBIVXA010000054.1:0-4347 GCF_044768965.1 Streptomyces sp. NPDC090798 | reverse complement strand
CCACCCGCGTCTGGGGTTGTGTTTTTCCCCAAACCGGGGCATTCCTTAAACCGCGGGGGGGGGGGGGGGGGGGGGGGGGGGGGGGGGGGGGTGGGGGTGTGTCGAGCCCGTCGCCGCCGGATCAGACGTGGGCCGGGCAAGCGAGCCGCTGCTCGATC
Source organism: Streptomyces sp. NPDC090798 (assembly GCF_044768965.1). Lineage (NCBI taxonomy): Bacteria > Bacillati > Actinomycetota > Actinomycetes > Kitasatosporales > Streptomycetaceae > Streptomyces > Streptomyces sp. NPDC090798. The sequence continues at coordinate 4,189 of NZ_JBIVXA010000054.1, read as the reverse complement.
CGAACGTAAGCGACGGGCTTGCGACCCACCCCCACGCCCCCTTCCGCGCGACGCCGACTGCGGGTAAGCGAAACACCAGGTCATGGGGCAAGAATTCCGAGCGGCCCGCACCCCGCAGCCCGCCCCAGGGACACGAGGAACCACACGACCAGCCCCGCCTCAGGGGCGCGGGGAACTGCGCGACCAGCCCCCACCGACCGTCAGCCGAACGCATCGCACGGACGGGGGGTGCGGGGCGCAGCCCCGCCTCAGGGGCGCGGGGAACTGCGCGACCAGCCCCCACCGACCGTCAGCCGAACGCATCGCACGGACGGGGGGTGCGGGGCGCAGCCCCGCCTCAGGGGCGCGGGGAACTGCGCGAACGGCCCACACCGGCCCGCAGCCGACGAACTCACCCCACCCGCTCCACCGGCGGAGCCCTCGGCTGGGAATCGACGCAACCATTCCGCCCAACCCCCGGAGGGTATGGCCGATTCCGCCCGCATGGGCGGCCTTGTGGTGCTTCACACCACACGAGAGGCTGCCAAGTGGCGTACGGGCGACCCAGGTCGCACACGGTCGGTCCCGGTCGGCGTACGCCGACTTGAGGAGGGGAACTCACGTCATGGCACAGACGAGACGGCGGCGTCTGCGCCGGGCAGGATGCCTCACCGCGGTCACGACGGCCGCGGTGCTTTCGGCCATCACCCTGCCCGCGCACGCCGCTCCGGAGGGGCGGATACTCGGCGCCGGCGAACCCGGCTCCGTCAGCGGTAGTTACATCGTGACGCTCAAGGAGGGTACGAAGGCTCCGTCGTCGGTGGGTAAGGGCATCGCCGAGAAGTACGGGGCGCGAATCAGCCACACGTACGGCACGGCGCTCAACGGGTACGCGGTTCAGGTGAGCGAGAAGCAGGCGCGGCGGCTCGCGGCGGACTCCCGTGTGGCCTCCGTCGTCCAGGACACCCGGGTGGCACTCGACCACTTCGAGAAGAACCCGCCGTCCTGGGGGCTGGACCGGATCGACCAGCCCGCTCTGCCGCTCGACAAGGGCTACACGTGGCCAAAGTCGGCGGGCGCGGGCGTGACGGCGTACGTCATCGACACGGGGATCCGGATCACGCACAAGGACTTCGGGGGGCGGGCCGCTTACGGCTGGGACTTCGTGGGGAACGACAAGGCGGCGGGGGACGGGAACGGGCACGGGACCCATGTCGCCGGGACCATCGCCGGAACGGTCTACGGTGTGGCGAAGAAGGCCAAGGTCGTCTCCGTGCGGGTGCTCGACAACGCCGGTTCCGGCACCACCGCGCAGGTCATCGCCGGTATCGACTGGGTGACCCGGCACGCGCACAAGCCTGCGGTCGCCAATCTGAGCCTGGGCGGCCACCCGAACGCCCAGCTGGATGCCGCCGTACGCAACTCCATCGCCTCGGGAGTGACGTACTCGGTCGCGGCGGGCAACGACGCGCTGCCCGCCGGGCTGTACTCCCCCGCCCGGGTCAAGGAGGCGCTGACGGTCGCAGCGAGTGACAGGGCCGACGCCCGGGCGAGCTTCTCCAACTTCGGCGCGGCGCTCGACCTGTTCGCGCCCGGCGTGGCGATCACGTCGGCGTCGTACGCGAGCGACACCGGGAAGGCGACCTTCTCCGGTACGTCGATGGCGAGTCCGCATGTCGCGGGCGCGGCGGCGCTCTATCTCGCCGGCCACCCGAAGGCGACCCCGGCCCAAGTGGGCAAGGCGTTGGTTCAGCGGGCGGTGTACGGGAAGGTCGGCGGTGCGGGGCTCGGTTCGCCGAACAGGCTTCTGCGGGTGGGCCGTTCCTAGGAAACGGCCGAAACAGGTACCGGCCTCGCCCGTCGGACGAGGCCGGTCTTGTGTGTAGACATACGCGTAAGTAGTTAGCAACCTGCCGGATTGCTCACCCGAATAGGGTGGGAAGGCTCCCCCGGTACGCCCCGCAGGCCCCACCTCCCCACACCGTCATCCGCCCACCCTCGTTGACGCGGACAGGAGCGGTCATGCCCGCCACGCACCACACGTCGCCACCCCCGACGAACACCTCCGACACACCCCCCATACGCAAGGTCGACGCCGTCCCCCGCGTCCCGGAGCCACCCTCCGACCAGGCGGGCGAGAGCGTCGGACGCATTCCCGTCGTCGACGTTCGGCCCCTCGTCCTGCAAGGCCGACGCCCGGCCAAGGCGGTCGTCGGCGAGGCGTTCGAAGTCTCGGCCACCGTCTTCCGTGAAGGCCACGACGCCGTCGCCGCGAACGTCGTCCTGCGCGATCCGGAGGGCCGCACCGGCCCCTGGGCCCCGATGCGTGAACTCGCCCCCGGCACCGACCGCTGGGGCGCCACCGTCTCCGCCGGGACGACCGGCCACTGGACGTACACCGTGGAGGCCTGGAGCGATCCGGTCTCCACCTGGCGCCACCACGCGGGGATCAAGATCCCGGCGGGCATCGACACGGAACTGGTCCTGGAGGAGGGCGCCCGGCTGTACGAGCGCGCCGCCGCCGGAGTGCCGAAGAGCAAGGGCAGAAGGGATGTCGTCCTCGCCGCTGCGGACGCGCTGCGGGATGTCGGCCGTCCGGCAGCGGCCCGGCTCGCCGCCGCCCGCACCCCTGAAGTGGACAAGGTCCTCGCCCGCCATCCGCTGCGCGAGCTGGTCAGCAGCTCGGAGCCGTTGCCCCTGCTGGTGGAGCGCGAGCGGGCGCTGTACGGCTCCTGGTACGAGTTCTTTCCGCGTTCGGAGAGCGGCTATCTCGATCCGCCGGTGCACGGCACCTTCCGCAGCGCCGCCGAGCGGCTGCCCGCCATCGCGCGGATGGGCTTCGATGTCGTGTATCTGCCGCCCATTCATCCGATTGGGACCACTTATCGCAAGGGGCCCAACAACACGCTCTCGGCGGGGACCTACGACGTCGGTGTGCCCTGGGCGATCGGGTCTCCGGAGGGCGGGCACGACGCCGTTCACCCGGACCTCGGCACGATCGACGACTTCGACGCCTTCGTGGGGCGGGCGGAGCGGGAGGGGCTGGAGATCGCGCTCGACTTCGCGCTCCAGTGCTCGCCGGACCATCCGTGGGTGCAGAAGCATCCCGAGTGGTTCCACCACCGGGCGGACGGGTCGATCGCGTACGCGGAGAATCCGCCGAAGAAGTATCAGGACATCTTTCCGATCGCCTTCGACCAGGACATGCCGGGGCTGGTCCAGGAGACGCTGCGGGTGCTGCGGTACTGGATGAGCCACGGCGTGCGGATCTTCCGTGTCGACAACCCGCACACCAAGCCGGTCGTCTTCTGGGAGCGGGTCATCGCGGACATCAACCGCACCGACCCGGACGTGATCTTCCTGGCCGAGGCGTTCACCCGGCCCGCGATGATGCGCACGCTGGGGGCGATCGGCTTCCAGCAGTCGTATACGTATTTCACCTGGCGCAACACGAAGGAGGAACTCACCGACTACCTCAGTGAGCTGTCGGGGGAGGCGGCCGCCTACATGCGGCCCAATTTCTTCGTGAACACCCCGGACATCCTGCACGAGTTCCTTCAGCGCGGCGGGCGTCCGGCCTTCGAACTGCGTGCGGTGCTCGCCGCGACGCTGTCTCCGACCTGGGGCGTCTACAGCGGCTTCGAGCTCTGCGAGAGCACCCCGCTGCGTACGGGCAGCGAAGAGTACCTGAACTCCGAGAAGTACCAACTGCGTCCGCGGGATTGGGAGTCGGCGGAACGGGAGGGCCGTAGCATCGCGCCATTGCTGAGGGCGCTCAACGCCGTCCGTCGGCGCAGTCCCGCATTGCGCCAATTGCGCGGCCTCCACTTCCACCACACGGACAAGGACACGGTGATCGCCTACTCGAAGTCGGTCACGGACGGGAGCGGATCGAACACGGTTGTGGTGGTGGTCAACCTCGACCCCCACCACACCCAGGAGGCGACGGTCTCGTTGGACATGCCGCAACTCGGCCTGGACTGGCACGAGTCCGTGCCGGTGCGCGACGAGCTCACCGGCGAGACCTACAACTGGGGCAGGGCCAACTATGTGCGTCTTGAGCCAGGGCATAGTCCCGCGCACATCCTCACCGTCCTGCGACCGTCCTCACCGCAGATCGGAGGGTCACCCACCACATGATCGTCAACGAGCCCGTTCCGGACACTTTCGAGGACACCCCGGCCAGGGACCGCGACCCCGACTGGTTCAA
>NZ_JBIVXA010000053.1:0-4519 GCF_044768965.1 Streptomyces sp. NPDC090798 | reverse complement strand
CCCGGAGCCGGTCCACTTCCCCCAACCTCACTCCGGGAAGCTGCCCACGATCAGCCGAGATCACTCAACGTAACGAAGCACTACTAGGCCCTGTCGTTTGGATCATCCCGGCGTCGCGGGGTCTGGCAAGAGGTACCGCACCTCACAGCCGGGCTGCTCCAAACGACGGCCCTGGTACTGCGCCGTGGTAGTTCCGCCGATGAGTTTCCGGCGGTTGTGCCGTCTACCCGTCGACGAAGGGAGCGCACCATGCGCAAGATCATCGTTTGCACGTTCCTGACGCTGGACGGCGTCATGCAGGCGCCGGGCGGTCCGGACGAGGACGCTGAGAGCGGCTTCGAGCACGGCGGCTGGCAGAAACCGGTGACCGACGACGAGGTCGGCACGGCCATCGCTGGTTGGTACGAGCTCTCCGACGCGATGCTGCTCGGCCGCAAGACGTACGAGATCTTCGCGTCGTACTGGCCGACCGCCGATCCCGACAACCCGTTCACCAGTCGGATGAACAGCATGCACAAGTACGTGGCGTCTCGGACCCTGACGTCCGTCGAGTGGCAGAACTCCACGCTGCTGGAGAGCGACATCGTCGATGCCGTACGCAAGTTGAAGGCGTCCGACGGCGGCAACATCAACGTCGTCGGCAGCGGCGACCTCGCTCAGACCCTCATGCAGCACGGCCTCGTCGACGAGTACCGGCTGACCATCCATCCGGTGATCATCGGCACCGGCAAGCGGCTGTTCGCCGACGGAGCGATCCCCACTGCGCTGGAGCCGGTCAGCGTCTCGACGACGAAGGGCGGCACCATCGTCGGCGTCTACCGGCCGAACGGTAAGCCCAGCTACGACAGCTACTGAGCGGTTTCGTTTGGATCACCGACCGGACCGGAGAAAGATGCCCGCGACGTGGAGTCCGGCCAGGTAGATGGTCGCGGTCTTCTCGTAACGGGGGGCCATGCCGCGCCATTGCTTCAGGCGGTTGATGCACCGCTCGACGGTGTTGCGCTGCTTGTAGGTAACGCGGTCGAAGGCCGGTGGCCTGCCGCCCCGGCTTCCCCGCCGCAGTCGGTGACGTCGCTGGTCGGCCGGGACGGGGATCACCGTCCGGATACCGCGCTTGCGCAAGTGGCTGCGGGCCGCGCGGGAGGAATACGCCTTGTCGGCCAGGACCATGTCCGGCCTGGTGAGGGGCCGTCCACGGCGGCGGGGAACGCGCAGGCGCGACATCACTTCCGTGAAGGCGGGCGCGTCGCCTGCCTGTCCGGCGGTGAGATGGAAGACCAGCGGCCGACAGTGGTTGTCGACGACACGGTGGATCTTCGTGGTCAGTCCGCCGCGGGACCGGCCGATGGCATGGTCGTCCGGCTCGCCGGCCGGGGCCCCCTTTGCGGGCCCCGGCCGCGTGCTGGTGCGCCCGCACGATCGTGGAATCCACCGAAACGGCCCAGCTCAGGTCCTCGTCCGCGTCGGCCTGGGCCACCCGGGCGGTGAACACCCGCTCCCAGGTGCCATCGACGGCCAACGTCCGCGGCCGGTTGTAGACACCTCACCAGTTGCCATACTCCTCCGGCAAGTGAACCCACTGGGTACCAGTCTGAGACTTGAAGGCGATCGCGTCGATCACCTCACGATGGTCCCGCCAGCGGCCACCCCGCTTCGGCGTCGGGTTCGGGAGCAACGGCTCAATCCGCGCCCACTGCGCACCAGTCAACGGCAGACACGGACCAACGACCAGCTGATCCAAACGAGACTACCTAGTGCCGCATCAAGCAACGTTCGCCCTGTTGTGACGCGCCGTCCGGATGGTGCTCCGGGCGGCGTGTTGTACGTCATGCTTTGCGGGTGGCTGAGCGTGTGCGGGTCCGCGAGATCGATGACGACGAGGGGCAGCGGCTGCTGCGGATCGTCCGCCGAGGCACCGGATCCGTGGTGACCTGGCGCCGAGCCCAGATGGTGCTCTCATCGGCCCAGGGCATGGACCTGACCAAGATTGCCGAGGTGACGTTTATCAGCCCGGACCGGGTCCGGGACGTGATCCACAACTGCAACGCTGACGGCTTCACTTCGCTCTACCCCAAGTACAAGGGCGGCCGGCCGAAAACGTTCACTCTGCCCGAACGCCGTGAGATCAAGAAGATCGCCAAGTCCAGGCCGGTCGAGCACGGCCTACCCTTCTCGACCTGGAGCCTGGTCGAACTGGCCGACTTCCTGGTTGCCGAGGGGGTGGTCGACGACATCAGCCACGAGGGCCTGCGCATCCTGCTCCGCGAGGAAGGCGTCACCTTTCAACGCCTGAAGACCTGGAAGGCCTCCCGCGACCCTGACTACGCGGTCAAAAAGGCCCGCGTCGAGCACCTCTACGCCATCGCCGACGGCGAGGTCATACCCGAGGAGGGCGAGCCGGAAGTCGTCTTCCGCATGGACGAGTTCGGCCCCCTGAATCTCCAGCCCCACCCCGGCCGCCAGTGGACCGGACGCGGCGGCAAGCACAAGGACCCCGACCGCGAACCGCGCCCGCGCCGCCGCGCGACCTACACCCGCCCGCACGGCGTCCGCCACCTGTTCGCCGCCTACGACCTGGGTAAAAACCAGCTCTACGGCCACATCAAGAAGACCAAGAACCGCTCCAAGTTCCTGGAGTTCTGCCGCTACCTGCGCTCCCTCCACCCCGTCGGCAAGCGCATCGCGATCATCTGCGACAACTACTCCCCTCACCTGACCACCCAACGCTGCCGCCGCGTCGCCGACTGGGCCCAGGCCAACAACGTCGAGATCGCCTATACCCCGACCAACAGCTCATGGCTCAACCGCATCGAGGCCCAGTTCACCGCCTTGCGCTACTTCGCCCTCGATGGCACCGACCACCCCACCCACAAGGCCCAAGGCAGCATGATCCGCCGCTACATCATCTGGCGGAACAAGTACGCCGCCGACAAGCGCCTCAAAGCCCTCGTGAGGAGAGCCAACGCAGCCTGACCTGCAACAGCAGCGGCAACAGGCAACATCACCACAGGTGAAGGAAGCTCCGGACATCGTCATAGCCGTCGAGGGCCCGACCGTCCACATCCGACGGGTCCGCCTCGGCCCGCACCGCCAGCGACTCTGCCAGAGCACGGGCCTCATCGCTGAGATGCCCAAAGCGTCGAGCGGTATGGCCCAGGCACAGCCCAGCCAGCCCGAGCAGCGGACTACCCGACACGGCCCGCGTCCCGACCTGCACACACCAGTGCTCGACGAACCCCGCGTCGTCGTCGTTCAACGCGGTACCGACCAGGACTCCCGCCGCCTCGCCCTCTGCCGAGCGGTCACGCAGAGCCTGCTCCAACGTCTCGACCACCACCCCGTGAGGCAGCGCGGGAGGGTTCTCGAAGCTCAGATGAGAATGCACCCCACGAGAGTACGCGGACCGTATCCAACGGCTACCTGCCGCGGACCCGTCCGGCAAGACAGGGCGAACCGTGCTTGATGCGGCACTAGTCCACCAGAACGACCAGGAGGTCCGCCCCAAGAGGTCCGTCGCGTACTCGGGGAACGGCGTGGGCCGGTCATCAACGATGTTGTCCGCGGTCGACAGCACGTGCTCCAAGGCGAGCAGGTTGGCTTGCTCTGCTTCAACGGGAGGTCTCGCGACCGAAACATGCAGCTCACTGCCGAACACCGCCACGACCTGGGCACCGAAGCGGTCCTCCCAGCTCCGCAGGAGTGCACACAGCAGAGGCAGTAGTGCCTCCGCGGACCAGCCGATCAACGCCAGAGCATCGCTGCCACGACGGGCAGGGACGAGGACGAGGCGACATTCGCCCAGCCCGAACTCGCCACTTCAGGTACCGGGACCGGCGTCGGGTCCGTCCAGAAGGGCAGCCTCCCGCGGCGGTATTCGGCGAAGTCCGTGGCCAGCACCTCCTCCGGGCGGACGGCGTCGACGTGGTCCAAGCTGAGCGCTCTTCCTATGGCGTCGGGCCAGCACAGGAGTGGAACCAAACCATGTGCTCTTTGCTTGCTCAGTAGGCAAGGCCACAGCCGTTCGACGTCCTGAGGGAATTCGTCAGAGACCCACACGTGTGCGGGACCGCGAGACAGGAACCGGTCAGGAGGCAAACCATTAGGCAGGGCAGATGACATGGTCGCACCGTAGACCGCGGTACCGACGGCGCGGCCGCCCGTAGGGCCATAGGCCGTCTCCGTTAGCAGTGATCCAAACGAAACCGCGCGAGGATGACTGGCTCGTGAGCGACGGCGTACACGATCCCAACGGTGGGGCTTCATCGGTCCTCCACCTCCAACACGTCGTGGACTCGGACCCGTCGCTTGCCCAGCTGGCCACCATGCCGCCTGGACACGTCGCCTGGCGCTCAACTGCGGCCAATGTATGGGTCATTGAGGAATGGGCCTACCCCGACGATTAGCACCGAGAAGTCCGAACCTGCGGCCTAGGTGTATTGATCACGAGCGTTGTTGACACTCGCCGGTGCTTGATCATGGCGAAGACCTCCGGTGTGGTGGAGCTGTCTAGGACTGCACC
>NZ_JBIVXA010000052.1:3589-5112 GCF_044768965.1 Streptomyces sp. NPDC090798 | reverse complement strand
ACACAGTGGACGCGAGCAACTGAGGACAAGCCCTCGGCCTATTAGTACCGGTCACCTCCAGCGGTTACCCGCCTTCCAGATCCGGCCTATCAACCCAGTCGTCTACTGGGAGCCTTAACCCCTCAAAGGGGGTGGGAATACTCATCTCGAAGCAGGCTTCCCGCTTAGATGCTTTCAGCGGTTATCCCTCCCGAACGTAGCCAACCAGCCATGCCCTTGGCAGGACAACTGGCACACCAGAGGTTCGTCCGTCCCGGTCCTCTCGTACTAGGGACAGCCCTTCTCAATATTCCTACGCGCACAGCGGATAGGGACCGAACTGTCTCACGACGTTCTAAACCCAGCTCGCGTACCGCTTTAATGGGCGAACAGCCCAACCCTTGGGACCGACTCCAGCCCCAGGATGCGACGAGCCGACATCGAGGTGCCAAACCATCCCGTCGATATGGACTCTTGGGGAAGATCAGCCTGTTATCCCCGGGGTACCTTTTATCCGTTGAGCGACGGCGCTTCCACAAGCCACCGCCGGATCACTAGTCCCGACTTTCGTCCCTGCTCGACCCGTCGGTCTCACAGTCAAGCTCCCTTGTGCACTTACACTCAACACCTGATTACCAACCAGGCTGAGGGAACCTTTGGGCGCCTCCGTTACTCTTTAGGAGGCAACCGCCCCAGTTAAACTACCCATCAGACACTGTCCCTGATCCGGATCACGGACCCAGGTTAGACATCCAGCACGACCAGAGTGGTATTTCAACGACGACTCCCCCTGAGCTGGCGCTCAGAGTTCAAAGTCTCCCACCTATCCTACACAAGCCGAACCGAACACCAATATCAAACTGTAGTAAAGGTCCCGGGGTCTTTCCGTCCTGCTGCGCGAAACGAGCATCTTTACTCGTAGTGCAATTTCACCGGGCCTATGGTTGAGACAGTCGAGAAGTCGTTACGCCATTCGTGCAGGTCGGAACTTACCCGACAAGGAATTTCGCTACCTTAGGATGGTTATAGTTACCACCGCCGTTTACTGGCGCTTAAGTTCTCAGCTTCGCCACCCCGAAGAGTGACTAACCGGTCCCCTTAACGTTCCAGCACCGGGCAGGCGTCAGTCCGTATACATCGCCTTACGGCTTCGCACGGACCTGTGTTTTTAGTAAACAGTCGCTTCTCGCTGGTCTCTGCGGCCACCCCCAGCTCACGGAGTAAATCCGATCACCAGTGATGGCCCCCCTTCTCCCGAAGTTACGGGGGCATTTTGCCGAGTTCCTTAACCATAGTTCACCCGAACGCCTCGGTATTCTCTACCTGACCACCTGAGTCGGTTTAGGGTACGGGCCGCCATGAAACTCGCTAGAGGCTTTTCTCGACAGCATAGGATCATCCACTTCACCACAATCGGCTCGGCATCAGGTCTCAGCCTCATGTACGACGGATTTACCTATCGCACGGCCTACACCCTTACCCCGGGACAACCACCGCCCGGGATGGACTACCTTCCTGCGTCACCCCATCACTCACCTACTACA
>NZ_JBIVXA010000052.1:1721-3493 GCF_044768965.1 Streptomyces sp. NPDC090798 | reverse complement strand
GCAGGTCTGGTCCGTCGGCTCCACCACTCCCCTTTGCCCGAAGGCTCCGGGGCGGCTTCACGGACTTAGCATCGCCTGGTTCAATGTTTGACGCTTCACAGCGGGTACCGGAATATCAACCGGTTATCCATCGACTACGCCTGTCGGCCTCGCCTTAGGTCCCGACTTACCCTGGGCAGATCAGCTTGACCCAGGAACCCTTAGTCAATCGGCGCACACGTTTCTCACGTGTGTATCGCTACTCATGCCTGCATTCTCACTCGTGAACCGTCCACCACTGCCTTCCGGCGCGGCTTCACCCGGCACACGACGCTCCCCTACCCATCACAGCGGGCGTTGACCCTCATGCTGCAATGACACGACTTCGGCGGTACGCTTGAGCCCCGCTACATTGTCGGCGCGGAATCACTAGACCAGTGAGCTATTACGCACTCTTTCAAGGGTGGCTGCTTCTAAGCCAACCTCCTGGTTGTCTCTGCGACTCCACATCCTTTCCCACTTAGCGTACGCTTAGGGGCCTTAGTCGATGCTCTGGGCTGTTTCCCTCTCGACCATGGAGCTTATCCCCCACAGTCTCACTGCCGCGCTCTCACTTACCGGCATTCGGAGTTTGGCTAAGGTCAGTAACCCGGTAGGGCCCATCGCCTATCCAGTGCTCTACCTCCGGCAAGAAACACACGACGCTGCACCTAAATGCATTTCGGGGAGAACCAGCTATCACGGAGTTTGATTGGCCTTTCACCCCTAACCACAGGTCATCCCCCAGGTTTTCAACCCTGGTGGGTTCGGTCCTCCACGACCTCTTACAGCCGCTTCAACCTGCCCATGGCTAGATCACTCCGCTTCGGGTCTTGAGCGCGCTACTATATCGCCCTATTCGGACTCGCTTTCGCTACGGCTTCCCCACACGGGTTAACCTCGCAACACACCGCAAACTCGCAGGCTCATTCTTCAAAAGGCACGCAGTCACGAGGCAAACACAAGTGCTTGCCCGACGCTCCCACGGCTTGTAGGCACACGGTTTCAGGTACTATTTCACTCCGCTCCCGCGGTACTTTTCACCATTCCCTCACGGTACTATCCGCTATCGGTCACCAGGGAATATTTAGGCTTAGCGGGTGGTCCCGCCAGATTCACACGGGATTTCTCGGGCCCCGTGCTACTTGGGTGTTTCTCAAACGAGCCGTTGACGTTTCGACTACGGGGGTCTTACCCTCTACGCCGGACCTTTCGCATGTCCTTCGCCTACATCAACGGTTTCTGACTCGTCTCACGGCCGGCAGACCGTGAAAGAGAAATCCCACAACCCCACATACGCAACCCCTGCCGGGTCTCACACGCATATGGTTTGGCCTCATCCAGTTTCGCTCGCCACTACTCCCGGAATCACGGTTGTTTTCTCTTCCTGCGGGTACTGAGATGTTTCACTTCCCCGCGTTCCCTCCACTTGCCCTATGTGTTCAGGCAAGGGTGACAGCCCATGACGACTGCCGGGTTTCCCCATTCGGAAACCCCCGGATCAAAGCCTGGTTGACGACTCCCCGGGGACTATCGTGGCCTCCCACGTCCTTCATCGGTTCCTGGTGCCAAGGCATCCACCGTGCGCCCTTAAAAACTTGGCCACAGATGCTCGCGTCCACTGTGCAGTTCTCAAACAACGACCAACCACCCATCACCCCGAACCAGTAGTCCGAGTGCACTGGGGCCGGCACTGAAGGCAGCCAACCATCGGCCGTACCCTCAGACACCCAACAGCGTGCCCGACACCCCCG
>NZ_JBIVXA010000051.1:0-9296 GCF_044768965.1 Streptomyces sp. NPDC090798 | reverse complement strand
CTGCCCGCCCGCACCGGAGCCAGCCTCGTGGCCTCCTCCACACCCGCCAGCGACTCCCGCCACGCCTCCTCGGCCGCACCCCGATCCTGACCCGCCACCCACGCCAGATAGTCCCGGTACGGAGTCACCGGGGTCAGAACATCACCCCGGCCACCCTGTACGTACGCCGTCATGAGCTCACGCATGAGCACCGGCAGGGACCAGCCGTCCAACAGCAGGTGATGGCAGGTGAACACCAGCCGGAACCGCTCCTCCGCAAGACGGATCAGGGTGAACCGCAGCAACGGCGGAGCGGCCAGATCGAAACGCCGCGCCCGGTCCTGTTCCAGCCACTCCTCGACCGCAGCCTCCTGAGCGGCCGAGCCGACGCCCGAGAAGTCCACCTCCTCCCAGGGCACGTCAACCTGCTTGGGGATCACCTGGACGGGCTGGCGCAGACCCTCGTAAGCGAACCCCGCACGCAGATTGGCATGCCGTTCCACCACCACGGACGCGGCACCCTTCAGTGCCGCGACGTCCAAGCGGCCCTCAACCAGCGATGACAGCTGCGTCGTGTAGACATCCAGCGCCTGCTCGTCATACAGGGCGTGGAACAGCAGACCCTCCTGCAACGGAGCCAGCGGCAGAACATCGGCAATGTCCTTCCACCTCGCCTCCACCACACCGATCTCCGCCTGGCTGAGGGAGACCAGCGGCAGGTCGGAAGGCGTGTACCCACCGGCGTCGGAGCCGGCCGCCGACCGGGAGCGGGCCGCGAGACCCGCCACCGTCTTCCGCTCGAAGACGTCCCGCGCCGAGAAGACCAGACCCGCGGCCCGCGCACGCGCCACCAACTGGATCGACAGGATGCTGTCGCCACCCAGCTCGAAGAAGCCGTCGTCGACCGACACCGACTCCACGCCGAGCACTTCGGCGAACAGCCCGCACAGGACCTCTTCCCGCGGAGTACGCGGCCCCTTGCCCTTGGCGCCGGAGACGAAGTCGGGGGCCGGCAGGGCGCGCCGGTCCAGCTTCCCGTTCGGCGTCAACGGCAGACCGTCGAGCGTGACGAACGCGGACGGCACCATGTAATCCGGCAACCGCTCCGCCACGAACTCACGCAGCACGGACGTGTCGCCGATGGCCTCGCCGACCGCAGGCACCACATACGCGACGAGCCGCTTGTCGCCCGGCTGGTCCTCACGCACCACGACCGCCGTCTGGGCCACCTGCCCGTGACCCGCGAGGACCGCTTCGACCTCGCCCGGCTCGATACGGAAACCCCGCACCTTCACCTGGGCATCAGCACGCCCCACGAACTCCAGCACACCATCCGCGGACCAGCGCACCACATCCCCGGTCCGGTACATCCGCGACCCGGACACCCCCGCGAACGGATCCGCCACGAACCGCTCAGCCGTCAGAGCCGCACGGCCCACGTAACCCCGGGCCACGCCGGCGCCGGCGATGTACAGCTCACCCGCCACACCCACCGGCACCGGCGACAAAGCCGAATCCAGCACGTACACGCGCGTGTTGTCCATCGGACGCCCGATCGGCACCGACCCGCCTACGGCCGCACCCGCCGGAACCTCATGCTGCGTCGCACACAGCGTGATCTCCGTCGGCCCGTACAGCACCCGCACCACAGTGTCCGGACACGCATCCAATACCCGCCGCACCGCCACGGGCGACACCACATCACCACCCGTCAACACTTCGCGGACGCCGTCGAAGCACTCCGGATCCTGCTCCGCGATCACACGGAACAGGCCGGCGGTCAGGTGAACGGAGGTGATGTCCTCCTGTGTGAGGAGCTTCCTCAGGGCCACCGAGTCGATCTGCTCCGTCGGGGCAACGACGACCCGTCCCCCGGACAGGAGCGGAACCCACAGCTCGTAGTTGGAGATATCGAAGGCATGCGGTGCGTGGAAGAGGATCCGGTCCTGCGGACCGCTCTTCCAGGACGAGTCCAGGACGAGCTCGACCACGCCCCGGTGGGTGACGGCCACCCCCTTGGGGTCACCGGTCGAGCCCGACGTGTACATCACGTACGCCAGACCGTCCGCCTCGACACGGGCATCCGTGGACGGCGAATCCGCCCCGTCCCGGGGCACCGCGACCGCGGCGACGCCCGCCACGTCGAGCACCTGAACGGGGCCGGCGAACGCGGCGGCATCCGCCGGCCGGTCGGTCAGCAGCAACCGGGCACGGCAGTCCTCCACGACGAGCCGGCGCCGTTCCGCCGGGTAGCCGTCGTGCAGCGGCACGTAGAACGCGCCGGTCTTGAGTACGGCCAGCAGTGCCACCACGAGGTCGGTGGAGCGCCTCATCCAGACGGCGACGGCCTGCTCCGGTCCCGCACCCTTGGCGATCAGGTCGTGGGCCAGGGCATTCGCGCGCGCTTCCAGTTCGGCGTAGGTGATCTCCGTTCCGCCGCCCGCCAGTGCGACGGAATCCGGGGTGGCACGCACCTGAGCCTGGAAGAGGTCGACCAGGGTGGTGGTGGGCACCGCGTGGGTGGTGCCGTTCCCTGTGGCCAGGATCCGCTCGCGTTCGGCCGGGTCCAGCACGTCCACGTCACGGACAGGGGTGTCGGGTGCGGCTACGATCGTTTCGAGGACCCGGATCAGCCGCGCCGCCAGCTGCTCGACGGCCTCCTGGTCGAAGGCGTCCTCCCGGTAGTCGAGGCGCAGGCTGAGCTCCTGTCCGGGCAGGACCATGAGGCTCAGCGGGTAGTGGGTCGCGTCGTTCCCGACGACGTCGGTGACCTCGATGTCGGCACCGAGTCCGGCGGACGCGGCCTGGTCGACGGGGTAGTTCTCGAAGACGACGACAGTGTCGAAGAGGTCGGTGCGCCCGACGGTCTTCTGGATTTCGGCGAGCCCGAGGTGCTGGTGGGGCATCAGACGTGCCTGTTCGTCCTGCAGCCGTGCGAGGGCGTCGACGACCGGCTGGGCGGGGTCGAGCCGTGCGCGGACGGGCAGGGTGTTGATGAACAGTCCCACCATGGTCTCGACGCCGGGGAGCTCCGGCGGTCGTCCGGAGACGGTGGTTCCGAAGACCACGTCGTCCAGGCCGGTGAGGCGACCCAGCAAGATGCCCCAGGCACCTTGGACCAACGTGTTGAAGGTGAGGTTCCGAGAGCGTCCCAGTTCGGTGAGGGCGCTCGTCAGTCGCTCGTCGACGGTGAAGGTGGCCCGACGCGGGAACGATTCCACGGCGCGCGTGCCCGGGTTGGGCACGAGGTGGGTGGAGTCTTCGAGGCCTCCGAGTGCGGCCGCCCATTCCCGGCGTGCGACTTCGGCATCCTGTCGTGCGGTCCAGGTGAGGTACTCGCGGTACGGCGTGACCGGCATGAGGCGGGCGTCGCCTCGCCTCCGGTAGAGGCTGAAGAGCTCCTGGAACAAGACGGCGTTCGACCAGCCGTCGAGCAGGATGTGGTGGTTGGCCCACACGAACCGGTAGTCGTCCTCGGCCATGCGGATCAGGCTGCAGCGGAGCAGCGGGGACCGGCCCAGGTCGAACCTGCGGCCGCGGTCCTCGATGAGAAGGCGTTCGGCTTCGGCTTCGCGCTCCTCGGGCGCGAGGTGGGTGAGGTCGATGTCCTGCCAGGGGGCTTCGACGTCCCGCATCACGACCTGTACGGGCTGCCCCGTCTTGCGGTGCTGCACGCGCACCCGGAGGTTGGCGTGGCGGGTCAGGACATCGTTCACAGCCTTGCGCAGCGCAGGTCCGTCGACCTTGCCCCGCAAGGAGACGGCGAGCTGAACGACGTACGTGTCCGCCGATTCGTCATCGAACTGTGCGTGGAAGAGGAGCCCTTCCTGCAGAGGCGACAACGGAAGGATGTCTTCAATACGCGACCGCTTCATTTCAAATCCTTCCGTTCAGTCTTCCGTCTCGGCGAACTCGAACTCGAACTCGTCGATCTCGTCTTGGCTCAATCCCAGCAGGGGTACGTCGGACGGGGTCAGTCCGCCGATGCCCGGGGACTCGGCCGAAGTCGCCATGAGTGTCAGGGCCTGCGTGTAGGCCTCGGCGAGTCCTTGTACGTCGGCGGCCGCCCACAGTCGGCCGGGCCAGGCCCAGGTGGTCAGCAGCTCGGGTCCGGCGCCGGTGTCCCGCGCCACGGCGTTGATCGTCAGGGCGTGCGCCATGGGCATGTCCGTGTCGGCTCCGCCGCCGGCTTCACCGTCGTCGACGACCGACCAGGGCTGCGCCGTACCGCCCTGACCGGTCGGGGCCGGGACGCGTCCCAGGTAGTTGAAGAGGATGTGCGGTTCGGGGAGGGCTGCGAGGCGGGCAGCGGTCTCCGGGTGGAGGTACCTGAGCAGTCCGTACCCGAAGCCGTTGTCCGGGGCGGCCCGCAGCTGCTCCTTCACGTACTTGAGGACGTCCTCCGCTGCCCGCCCGCCGCCGACTTCCCGCATGTCGAGGCGGACGGGAGAGACGCTGGTGAACCAGCCCACTGTCCGCGAGACGTCCAGGGCGGGTGTGATCTGCTCCCGTCCGTGGCGCTCGACGTCGACGAGGAACGGCGGGGTGCTTCCGTCGTGCCGTGCCGTGCGGCTGCCGACGGCTGTCAGCAGGGCTGCGAGGAGGACGCTGTCCGCACCGCAGTTGTAGGCCTCGGGCAAGGAGGTCAGCAACGGCGCAGCCAGTTCCGTCGGCAGCGTCACGGTGATGGTCCGCGCCGTGCCCCATGTGTCGTGTGCCGGTTCGAGGGCCGGGACGGAGCTCCATGGTGCCTCGGTCTCCGCGACGACCTCCTCCCAGAAGGGCAGTTCGCCCACACGCCGCTCGGCTTCCGCGCATGTGTGGTCGGCCCAGCGGCGGAAGGTCGTGTAGACGGGCTGGAGGTTCGGTTGCCGGTCGGCAGCGATGTCCTGCCACGCGGAGACGAGGTCGGGTACGAGGATGCGCCAGGACACGGCGTCGACGGCGAGGTGGTGAAGCGTGATCACCAGCCGGCCGTGCTCGTGCGGTCCCGCGTCGAGCCAGACCGCGTGCAGCATCCTTCCCTCCGCCGGGGACAGGAGGCTCCTCGCCTCGTCCTCCTGTTGGACGGCCAGTGCGCGGAGTTCACGCTCCCCCAGACCCGCGGCCTCGACGCGGGTGAGGCAGGACACGGCGGAGACGCTGCCCGGCGGCAGTACCTCCAGCTGCCACGTGCCGTCCGCGTCGGCGGTGGTGAGTCGGGCCCTCAGGAGGTCATGAAGGTCGACGATCGCCTGCACGGCGGCTGTGAGGTCGTCTCGGAGCAGTCCGCCCGGCGTCACGAGCGTGACCGACTGGCTGAACCGCTCGATGGCGCCGCCGCGCTCGCGCAGTTGGTGCATGACGGGAGTCAGCGGGACCGCGCCGGTGCCCGGGTCTGCTGCCTCGGCGTTCCGTGTGTCCACCTCGATCGCCACGGCGGCGAGCGCTTCGACGGTCTTCCGCTCGAACACCTGCTGCGGTGTGACGGTCAGTCCCGCCGCACGTGCCTTGGCGACCAGCTGGATGGAGACGATGCTGTCGCCGCCCATCGCGAAGAAGTTGTCGTCCGCGCAGACCTCGCCGACGCCGAGTACGTCGGCGAAGACGGCGCAGAGAATGCGCTCCCGCTCGGTACGGGGCGCCCGGCCGCCGCCTCCGGCGTAATCGGGTGCGGGCAGGGCCGCACGCTCGAGCTTGCCGGTCGGCCCCAGGGGAAGGGCGTCGAGTTGGACCAGGGCCGCCGGGATCATGTAGTCGGGCAGTGCTTCGGCAAGGCGCAGACGCAGGTCGTCGGGCTCGATGCGTACGTCGGCATCGGCGACGAGATAGGCGACGAGCCGCTTGTCCCCCGGCCGGTCCTCCCTCACGACGACCACGGCCTGGGCCACGCCCGTGAAGGACTCCAGCACCGTCTCGATCTCGCCGGGCTCGATGCGGAAGCCACGTATCTTCACCTGGGTGTCGGTACGGCCGGCGAACTCGAGGGTGCCGTCGGGCCGCCACTTCACCCGGTCGCCGGTCCGGTACATGCGCGTCCCCACGGAACCGAACGGGTCGGCGACGAATCGCTCCGCGGTCAGGTCGGGTCGGTCGACGTAGCCGCGCGCCAGGCCCTCACCCGCGATGTACAGCTCGCCGATCACTCCCCAGGGGACGGGCTCCAACGCTTCGTCGAGCACGTACAGTCGCGTGTTGTCGAGCGGCCGGCCGATCGGGATGGAGGCCCGGTCGTCCGCGCCCGGCAGCAGGGAGTGGTGGGCGACGCAGAGGGTCGATTCGGTCGGACCGTAGCTGTTCGTGAACCGCATGCCGGAGGTGTGGTCCATGACCTTCCGCACCGCGGAGAGGGAGACCGTGTCTCCGCCGACGTAGACGTCGCGGAGGGTGCCGAAGCTCTGGGGTTCGCTCTCGGCGAGGAGCCGGAAGATCCCCTCGTTGAACAGGCCCACGGTGACGTGTGCGCCGGCCATGGTGCGGGCCAGCTCGGGAATGTCCGCGGCGACACCGCCCGATGTGACGACGGTGGCCCCCTTGAGGAGGCCGCCCCACACCTCGTAGGTGGAGGCGTCGAACGACGGCGAGGAGTGGACGAGGACGCGGTCCTCGGCCGTGCGTCCCCAGTACTGGTCGGAAACGAGCGCGACGACGTTCCGGTGCGTGACGGCGACGCCCTTGGGACGGCCGGTGGAGCCGGAGGTGAACATGACGTACGCCAGGTCGAGCGGCCGCACCACCGGAGCGGGCCCGGCTGCCGCCGAGACGCCCCGTGAGGGCAGGTCCTCGACCAGCACGACATCGATGCCCTGGCCACGGCGGTTCCCCGGGATCAGGGCCAGGGTTTTCCGGTCGACCACGACGGCGATGCTCCGGGAGTCGCCGAGGATCAGCTCCAGGCGGGCGGCAGGGCTCCTGCTGTCCAGCGGCACGTACGCCGCCCCGGCGTGCGTGACGGCCAGGGTCATGGCGATCTGGTCGGTCCAGCCGTCCAGCAGCAGAGCCACCCGGTCGCCCGGCCCGATGCCGCGCGAGACGAGCCCGTTCGCGAGCTGCCGCACGCGAGTGCCGAGCTCGGCGTAGGTGAGCTCGATGTCACCGCTCACGACCGCAAGGGCGTCGGGGGTACGCGTCACCTGCGCCTGGAAGAGCTCCGGCAGTGTCGCTTCGGGGATCTCGCGGGCCGTGTCGTTCCAGTCGACGAGCAGGCGTCGGCGTTCCTCGGTGCCGAGGACGCCGAGGGTGCGGATCGGCCGGTCGGGATTTCCGGCGACGGCTTCGAGCAGTCGGGACAGCCGCTCGGCGAGCTGCTCGACGGTCGTCCTGTCGAACAGGTCGGTCCGGTAGTCCAACGTGCCCTGGAGCCCGACGGGTGATCCGTCGCGACCGAGGGTCTCGGCGAGGTTGAAGGACAGGTCGAACCTGGCCGCCGGAATGTGGACCGGCTGGGGGTGGGCCTGGATGCCGGGCAGGTCGAGGTCGGGACGGACGTTGTTGTGGAAGGCGAGCATGACCTGGAAGAGGGGGTGCCTGGCCATGGAACGGGCCGGGTTGAGGACCTCCACCAGCCGCTCGAACGGCACATCCTGATGCGCGAAGGCGGCCAGATCGGCCTCCCGCACCCGCTCCACCACCTGCCGGAACGTCGGGTCACCAGCGACATCGGTCCGCAGGACCAGCGTGTTCACGAAGAACCCGACCAGGTCGTCGAGGGCATCGTCGGTGCGTCCCGCCACCGGGGTCCCGATCGGGATGTCCTCACCCGCACCCATCTTCGACAACAGCACCGCCAGCGCGGCCTGCACCGTCATGAAGACACTCGCACCGCAGGAGCGGGACAGCTCCACCAGCCGGGCGTGCACTTCCCCCGGAACACGCACGTCCACGGAAGCACCCTCGTGCGAGGCAACCGCCGGACGCGGGAAGTCGACCGGCAGCTCCAACTGCTCAGGAAGGTCAGCAAGAGCCTCCCGCCAGAAAGCCACCTGCCCCGCAATCACACTCTCCGGGTCGTCCTCGTCACCCAGGACTTCACGCTGCCACAGCGTGAAGTCCGCGTACTGCACCGGAAGCAACTGCCACGCGGGCCCACGCCCCTCACGGCGAGCCGCATACGCCTCCGACAGGTCCTTCGCCAAAGGCGCCATCGACCAGCCATCAGCCGCAATGTGATGGACCACCATCACCAGCACCCACTCATCGGCAGCGTCCGCCACCTCCAACAGCCGCACCCGCCACGGCAGATCCCGCTCCAGATCGAACCCAGTACCCGCGATGCCGGCCACAGCCGAAGCCACCTCACCCGAGGACACCGACTCGACACGGACCTCGGGAGCACCCGCCCCGGGGTCCACGATCAGCTGGCTCGGCTGGCCATCCGCGCTCTGCCGGAACACGGTCCGCAAGCTCTCGTGCCGGCCAGCGACATCCGCCAGCGCCGCCCGCAACGCCTCCACGTCCAGCGCCCCGCTCAGCCGCAGGGCGAGGGGAATGTTGTACGTCGCGGACGCGCCCTCCAGCTGTCCCAGGAACCACAGTCGGCGCTGCGCGTAAGACACCGGAAGCACTTCGGGCCGCACCCGCACACCCAACCGCTCCCGAACCCGACCACCCTCATCAAGCCGACCCACCAGACCGGCGACGCTCGGCGCCTCGAACAGCGACCGGATGCCCACCTCGACGCCCAGCACCGACCGGACCCGACTCACCAGACGAGTCGCAAGCAGCGAATGACCACCCAGTTCGAAGAAGCTGTCGTCGATCGACACCGAATCCACACCCAGAACCTCGGCGAACAGACCGCACAGGATCTCCTCCCGCGGCGACCGCGGCGCCCGCCCGGAAGCCTTGGACGTGTACTCCGGTGCCGGCAGGGCGCGCCGGTCCAGCTTCCCGTTCGGCGTCAACGGCAGGGAGTCGAGCGTGACGAACGCGGACGGCACCATGTAGTCCGGCAAGCGCTCGGACACAT
This sequence comes from Streptomyces sp. NPDC090798, assembly GCF_044768965.1. Lineage (NCBI taxonomy): Bacteria > Bacillati > Actinomycetota > Actinomycetes > Kitasatosporales > Streptomycetaceae > Streptomyces > Streptomyces sp. NPDC090798. The sequence continues at coordinate 370 of NZ_JBIVXA010000051.1, read as the reverse complement.
GCTGACGCAGCACGGACGTGTCGACGACACCATCGTTGGCTTCCGCTACGAGGTAGGCGACCAAGCGCTTGTCGCCCGGCTGGTCCTCACGCACCACGACCGCCGCCCGGGCCACCTGCCCATGCCCCGCCAGGACCGCCTCGACCTCGCCCGGCTCGATACGGAAACCACGCACCTTCACCTGAGCATCCGCACGCCCCACGAACTCCAGCACACCATCCGCGGACCAGCGCACCACGTCCCCGGTCCGGTACATCCGCGCCCCGGGCGCCACCGCGAACGGATCCGCGACAAACCGCTCAGCCGTCAGGCCCGCACGACCCAGATAACCCCGCGCCAGCTGCGCACCCGCGATGTACAGCTCGCCCGC
>NZ_JBIVXA010000050.1:0-9434 GCF_044768965.1 Streptomyces sp. NPDC090798 | reverse complement strand
CGCCCAGCACCCTCCAACACCGGCAGATGACTCGGCGTCACCTTCAGGAACGACACCGGCAACCCGGCACCGACCCCCTCCCCAACCCCCGCCGAAGACAAAGCCGCAACCACCACACACCCACCCGCGACCAAAGCCCCGTACAACGCGGTCACACCCGCATCGAACGACACCGACGCATGCCACACCGTCGAACCCGCAAGATCCGGATACGCCTGCGGACACCGCACCACATAATTCACCAACGCCGCATGCTCGATCACCACACCCTTCGGCCGCCCCGTCGAACCCGACGTATAGATCACATACGCCGGATGAGCAGAAACCACCGAAGACAGACGGTCCGCATCGACAAGGTCGGAGACGCTCAGCGCCGCAAGCGCGTCCCGCACCACGGGCTCGTCCAAGTGCACAAGACGGTCGGTGAACACACCGTCCTGAGGCAGCACCGACGACGTGACCGCATCGGTGACCACCAGGACCGGGTCGGCGTCGGCCAGCATGTACGCGATCCGGTCCGCCGGGTACTCCGGGTCCACCGGCACATACCCCGCACCGCTCTTCAGCACCGCGAGCAACGCCACGACCAGGTCGACCGAACGCGGCAGCGCGACCGCGACCAGCCGCTCCGGACCCACACCACACCGCACCAGATAGCGGGCCAGACGATTCGCCCGGACGTTCAGCTCCGCATACGACAGCTCAACCCCGCCGCTCACCACGGCAAGCGCATCCGGAGTCCGCACCACCTGGGCCTCGAACAGCTCCGGCAGCGTCACATCCGGAACCTCACGAGCCGTGTCGTTCCAGTCGACGAGCACCCGCTGCCGCTCCTCGGCACCGAGGACGCTGAGCTCGCGGACCGGCCGGTCGGGCGCGGCAACGACGGCTTCGAGGACCCGGGACAGTCGCTCGGCCAGTCGCTCGACGGTGGTGCGCTCGAACAGGTCGGTGCGGTAGTCGAGCCGCCCCGCCAAGCCTGCCGGTCCACCGTCGGCGGCGTGGGTCTCCCCCAGGCTGAACGACAGGTCGAACCTGGCCGCCGCCTCACCGACGGGCTCGGCGTGGGCCTGGACGCCGGGGAGGTCGAGGTCGGGCTGCGCGTTGTTGTGGAAGGTGAGCATGACCTGGAAGAGGGGGTGCCTGGCCATGGAACGGGCCGGGTTGAGGACCTCCACCAACCGCTCGAACGGCACGTCCTGATGCGCGAAGGCGGCCAGGTCGGCCTCGCGGGCCCGCTCGACGACCTCCCGGAACGTCGGATCGCCCGACACGTCGGTCCGCAGGACCAGCGTATTGACGAAGAACCCGACCAGGTCGTCGAGGGCGTCGTCGGTGCGTCCGGCGATCGGGGTCCCGATCGGGATGTCCTCGCCGGCGCCCATCTTCGACAACAGCACCGCGAGCGCGGCCTGCACGGTCATGAACACGCTCGCACCGCAGGAGCGGGACAGCTCCAGCAGCCGGGCATGCACCTCCGCGGGCACACGGAGCCCGACCGAACCGCCCTCGTGCGAGGCAACCGCCGGACGCGGGTGGTCGACGGGCAGTTCCAACTGATCGGGAAGGTCAGCCAGAGTCTCGCGCCAGAAGGCCACCTGGGCGGCGAGCACACTATCCGTGTCGTCCTCGCTGCCGAGGACCTCGCGCTGCCAGAGCGTGTAGTCCGCGTACTGCACCGGCAGCGCGTCCCACGCCGGTGCGGCGCCCCGGCACCGGGCCGCGTACGCCTCCGACAGGTCCCTGGCGAGCGGGGCCATCGACCAGCCATCGGCCGCGATGTGATGGACCACCATCACCAGCACGCACTCGTCGGCCGAGTCCACGTCGAGCAGCGTCACCCGCCACGGCAGATCACACTCCAGGTCGAACCCGGTACCCGCGATCGTGGCCACGGCCGAAGCCACGCCATCCGCGGGCACCTTTTCCACGGCGACGTCGGGGACGCCCGCGGCGCCCTGCCGAATCTCCTGCCGTGGCTCACCGTCCACCTGCGGGAACACCGTCCGCAGGCTCTCGTGCCGGCCCGCCACATCCGCGAGCGCCGCACGCAGGGCCTCCACGTCCAGCGAACCGGTCAGCCGCAGAGCGAGGGGAATGTTGTACGTGGCCGATACGCCTTCCAACTGTCCCAGGAACCACAGCCGACGCTGCGCGAACGACACCGGAAGCACTTCGGGCCGCACCCGCACACCCAACCGCTCCCGAACCCGACCACCCTCGTCCAACCGGCCGACCAGACCGGCGACGCTCGGCGCCTCGAACAGCGACCGGATGCCCACCTCGACGCCCAGCACCGTACGGATCCGGCTCACGAGCCGGGTCGCAAGCAGCGAATGACCACCCAGCTCGAAGAAGCTGTCGTCGATGGAAACGGCACCGACGTCAAGGACTTCGGCGAACAGACCGCACAAGATCTCTTCCTGGGGAGTACGCGGCCCACGACCCACTCCTGCGGCGTACTCCGGTGCCGGCAGGGCGCGCCGGTCCAGCTTCCCGTTCGGCGTCAACGGCAGATCGTCCAGCACGACGAACGCGGACGGCACCATGTAGTCCGGCAACCGCTCCGCCACGAACCCGCGGAGGTCACTCACATCAAGGCCACGGACGGCACCCGCGCCGTTCGGCACCACGTACGCCACCAGGCGCTTGTCACCCGGAGTGTCCTCACGTACCACGACCGTCGTCCGGGCCACCTGCCCGTGTGCCGCGAGGACCGCTTCGACCTCGCCCGGCTCGATACGGAAACCACGCACCTTCACCTGTGCGTCGACACGCCCCACGAACTCCAGGACCCCGTCACTGTTCCACCGCACCACGTCCCCGGTGCGGTACATCCGCGATCCGGGCATCTGCGCGAAGGGATCCGCGACGAACCGCTCAGCCGTCAGGCCCGCGCGGCCCAGGTAGCCCCGTGCCAACTGCGCACCGGCGATGTACAGCTCGCCGGCCACGCCCACCGGCACCGGCGACAGGCCCGTATCCAGCACGTACACGCGGGTATTGGCGACTGGCCGGCCGATCGGAATCGCAGCCGGCAGTTCGGCATCCGTGTACCACGAGGTCGCGTAGACCGTGGCTTCGGTCGGCCCGTAGCAGTTCGCGATGCGGGACTCGGGGAAGGCCGAGCGCATCCTTTTGGCGACGGTGGGCGAGATCGCCTCGCCCGCCATCACGACCGTCGCCACGTCGGTCGCCGGTTCACGGTCCAGGAGACCGGCGAACACCGAGGGAACGCCGCTGACCAGCGGCCGGCTGCCGGCGTCTCCGGCGGATTCGTCTCCCAGCGCGAGCAGGTCCCGGAGCACGTTGATCCGGCCGCCGGCGAGCAAGGGGGCGATCATCTCGAAGACCGACACGTCGAAGTTGAGTGACGTCGTTGCGTAGACCTCCTCCCCCAGGCGGTCCGCACCGATCCCGTAGGCAGCCCATGAGGCGAGGTTCACCACGCTGCGCTGCTCGACCACCACGCCCTTCGGCCGTCCGGTCGACCCCGACGTGTAGATCACGTAGGCCGGATGGCCGGACAGCACCGGAGACTGACGGTCGTGGTCGGACAGGTCGCCACCGTCCTGGGCGGCTACGGCCCCCAGGGCGTCGGGCCCGTCGAGCAGCACGCGCCGGGCATCACCGTCGTGGGGCAGCGTCGCCGCGGTGGCCGCGTCCGTCAGCATCAGTACCGGGTCGGCGTCGGCCAGCATGTACGCGATCCGGTCCGCCGGGTACTGCGGATCCACCGGCACATACCCGGCGCCGCTCTTCAGTACGGCCAGCAACGCCACGACCAGGTCGGTCGAGCGCGGCAGCGCGACCGCGACCAGCCGCTCCGGACCCGCACCACACGCCACGAGATGGCGGGCCAAGCGATTCGCCCGGACGTTCAGTTCGGCGTAGCTGAGCCCAGCCCCGCCGCTCACCACGGCAAGGGCGTCCGGGGTTTTCGCGACCTGCGCCTGGAACAGCTCCGGCAGTGTCGCGTCCGGAGCCTCACGGGCAGTGTCGTTCCAGTCGACGAGCACCCGCTGCCGCTCCTCGGCACCGAGAACGCTGACGGAACGAATCGCCGTGTCGGGATCAGCGGTGACGGCCGCCAGCACGCGGACCAGCCGGTCCACGAGGCTGCGGACCGTCTCCTCCGTGAACAGATCCGTGCGGTAGTCGAAGTGTCCCAGGAGCCCGGCGGGGGTGCCGTCCTCGTCGTGGAGTTCACCCAGGCTGATGGACAGGTCGAACTTCGACACCGCGCCCGTCGTGGGCTCCGGTCGAACGCTCAGACCAGGGAGCGCTAGATCCGGTTCGGCGACGTTCTGGAAGGCGAGCATGACCTGGAAGAGGGGGTGCCGGGCCATGGAACGGGCCGGGTTGAGGACCTCCACCAGCCGCTCGAACGGCACATCCTGATGCGCGAAGGCCGCCAGGTCAGCCTCCCGGACCCGCTCCACCACCTGCCGGAACGTCGGATCACCAGCGACATCCGTCCGCAGGACCAGCGTGTTCACGAAGAACCCGACCAGGTCGTCGAGGGCGTCGTCGGTCCGTCCCGCGATCGGCGTCCCGATCGGAATGTCGTCTCCGGCGCCCATCTTCGACAGCAGCACCGCCAGCGCGGCCTGCACCGTCATGAACACGCTCGCACCGCAGGAGCGGGACAGCTCCACCAGCCGGGCGTGCACCTGCGCCGGAACACGCACGTCCACGGAAGCGCCCTCATGCGAGGCGATCGCCGGACGCGGGAAGTCGACCGGGAGCTCCAGCTGCTCGGGGACTCCGGACAGGGCCTCCTGCCAGAAGGCGACCTGCCCGGCGATCACGCTCTCGGGGTCGTCCTCGCTACCCAGAACCTCGCGCTGCCAGAGCGTGTAGTCCGCGTACTGCACCGGCAGCGCGTCCCACGCCGGTGCGGCGCCCCGGCACCGGGCCGCGTACGCCTCCGACAGGTCCCTGGCGAGCGGGGCCATCGACCAGCCATCGGCCGCGATGTGATGGACCACCATCACCAGCACCCACTCGTCGGCCGAGTCCACGTCGAGCAGCGTCACCCGCCACGGCAGATCACACTCCAGATCGAACCCCGTGCTTGCCATTCCGGCGACAACAGCAGCAACCCGGTCGGCGGTCACCGGCTCCACGCGGAGGTCCGGAACACCCGCGGGAGGGGCCAGGACGAGCTGGCTCGGCTGACCGTCGGCATCCTGCGGGAACACCGTCCGCAGGCTCTCGTGCCGGCCCGCCACATCCGCGAGCGCGGCCCGCAGCGCCTCCACGTCCAGGGTCCCGGTCAGCCGGAGGGCGAGCGGAATGTTGTACGTCGCCGATACGCCTTCCAGCTGGCCCAGGAACCACAGCCGACGCTGCGCGAACGACACCGGAAGCACCTCCGGCCGCGCCCGCACACCCAGCCGCTCCCGAACCCGACCGCCCTCGTCGAGCCGGTCGACCAGACCGGCCACCGTCGAAACCTCGAAGAGCGACCGGATGCTCAGCTCCGCGCCGAGCACCGACCGGATGCGGCTCACGAGCCGGGTCGCCAGCAGCGAATGCCCGCCCAGCTCGAAGAAACCGTCGTCGATCGACACCGACTCCACACCCAGAACCTCGGCGAACAGCCCGCACAGGATTTCTTCCTGGCGGGTCCGCGGTCCACGACCCGCACCTGCGGCGTACTCCGGGGCGGGCAGGACGCGGCGGTCCAGCTTCTGGTTCGGGGTCAGCGGCAGGACGTCGAGCGTGACGAAGGCGGACGGCACCATGTAGTCCGGCAACCGCTCCGCCACGTGTGCACGCAGTACGGCCGGGTCGACGACAGCCTGGCCGGGGGCCGGCACCACGTAGGCGACGAGCCGCTTGTCCCCCGGCGTGTCCTCACGTACCACGACCGCCGTCCGGGCCACCTGCTCGTGACCGGCCAGGACGGCTTCGATCTCGCCCGGTTCGACACGGAAGCCGCGTACCTTCACCTGCGCGTCTGCCCGGCCGAGGAACTCCAGGACTCCGTCCGTGGTCCAGCGCACCACATCCCCGGTCCGGTACATCCGCGAACCGGGCGCCACAGCGAACGGATCCGCCACGAACCGCTCGGCCGTCAGACCGGCACGACCCACGTAGCCCCGGGCCACACCGGCGCCGGCGATGTACAGCTCGCCCGCCACACCCCGAGGCACCGGCGCGAGAGCCGCATCCAGTACGTATACCCGCGTGTTGTCCATCGGACGGCCGATCGGCACCGAACCGCCCACGGCAACGCCCACCGGCATCTCGTACTGCGTCGCGCACAGCGTGATCTCCGTCGGCCCGTACAGCACCCGCACGACGGTGTCCGGACACGCATCCATCACACGCTGCACGGCGACCGGTGACACCACGTCACCACCCGTCAGCACCTCACGCAACCGGGCGAGGCATGTCGGGGTCTCCTCCGCTATGACCCGGAAGAGCCCCGCGGTCAGAACCACGCCAGTGATCTCGTGCGTCTTGATCAGCTGTTCCAGGGACGTCGCTTCCAGGGTTCCCTCGGGAGCCACGACGATGGTTCCGCCGGAGAGGAGAGGGAACCACAGCTCGAACGTCGAGGCGTCGAAGGCGTGCGGCGAGTGGAAGAGGACGCGCTCGTGGTTGTCCGTCCCCCAGCACCTGTTCAACACGAGGTCGGCGACCCCTCGGTGCGTGGCAGCCACGCCTTTGGGCTCGCCGGTCGAGCCGGACGTGTACATCACATAGGCGAGCCCATCGACACCGCCGGCGCCACGGGCACCATGGACGCCACTCGCACCACTGACGCCACCTGCATCAGCCGGCTGCACACGTTCCGCTCCGGATACGGCTGCAAGGGCTGCGTCTGTAGCGGGGGAAATGACCTTCACGGCCCCGGCGAACTCACGTGCTTGCGCGAGCCGGTCCGTCACCAGCAGTTCGGCACCGCAGTCCTCCAAGACCAGCCGAAGCCGGCTCGGGGGAAGTCCCTCGTGCAACGGCACGTAGTGCGCGCCGGTCTTCAGTACGGCCAGCAGTACGGTCACCAGTTCCGCGGACCGTTCCATCCACAGGCCGACCGCTCGCTCGGGTCCGGCGCCCAGGCCGGCGAGATGTCCGGCCAGCCGATCCGCCTGCTCGTTCAGTTGTGCGTAGGTGAGTTCCACCCCGTCACTCACGACGGCTATCGCGTCGGGGGTACGTACGGCCTGGGCTTCGAACAGCTCCGTGAGAGTCGCCTCGGGAACCTCGCAGGCGGTGTCGTTCCAGGCGAGCAGAACCTGCTCGCGCTCGTCCGCGCTCATGACGTCGATGCGACGGACGGGCGTGTCCGGGTCGGTGGTGACGGTGTCGAGGAGGTGGACCAGCCGCTGGGCGAGGAGTTCGATGGTCGCCGCTTCGAACAGGTCGGCGCGGTAGTCCAATCGCCCATCGAGACCCGCGGGTGTGCCGTCGGTGTGGGTCTCGCCCAGACTGACGGAGAGGTCGAACTTCGCCACCGTCCCGTCCATCGGCTCCGGCCGCACGGTCAGGTCGGGCAGATCGAATCCGGACTCGATCGTGGAGCCGGTCGTGGAGCCAGTCGTGACACTGCGGATGGTGCTCAGGAGCGGTGCATGGTGCTGAACGGCGAGCATGACCTGGAAGAGGGGGTGCCTGGCCATGGAACGGGCCGGGTTGAGGACCTCCACCAGCCGCTCGAACGGCACGTCCTGATGCGCGAAAGCGGCCAGGTCGGCCTCCCGCACCCGCTCCACCACCTGCCGGAACGTCGGATCACCAGCGACATCGGTCCGCAGGACCAGCGTGTTCACGAAGAACCCGACCAGGTCGTCGAGGGCGTCGTCGGTCCGTCCCGCGATCGGGGTCCCGATGGGAATGTCCTGGCCGGCGCCCATCCTCGACAGCAGCACCGCCAGTGCGGCCTGCACCGTCATGAACACGCTCGCACCGCAGGAGCGGGACAGCTCCACCAATCGCGCATGCGTTTTGGCCGAGACCTGCACACGCACCGACGCACCCTCATGCGAGGCGATCGCCGGACGCGGGAAGTCGACCGGCAGCTCCAGCTGCTCGGGCAGGTCGTTCAGGGCCTGCTTCCAGTAGGCCACCTGCCCAGTGATCACGCTCTCGGGTTCGTCTTCGTCGCCGAGGACTGCCCGCTGCCACAGCGTGTAGTCCGCGTACTGCACGGGAAGCGCGTCCCAGACCGGGGCCTCGCCCTTGCAGCGAGCCGCGTACGCACGGGACAGGTCCCTCACCAGAGGTCCCATCGACCAGGCGTCCGCAGCGATGTGGTGTACGACCACGACCAGAACCCACTCACCCGGGGCCGGCTGGAGCACCCGTACCCGCCACGGCAGGTCCAGTGCCAGATCGAACCCGGCCGTCACCACGGCTGAGATCGCGGCAGCGAGCTCGGGCTCCGGGACCTGCTCGACCGGGCAGTGCGGCACGCCCGCGGCGCCCGTGCGGATCTCCTGCCACGGTTCCCCGTCCACCTGGGGAAACACGGTCCGCAGGCTCTCGTGCCGGCCCGCCACATCCGCGAGCGCCGCCCGCAACGCCTCCACGTCCAGCACCCCGCTCAGCCGCAGAGCGAGGGGAATGTTGTACGTCGCCGATACGCCTTCCAGCTGGCCCAGGAACCACAGCCGGCGCTGCGCGAACGACACCGGAAGCACCTCCGGCCGCACCCGCACGCCCAGCCGCTCCCGAACCCGACCACCCTCGTCGAGCCGGCCGACCAGACCGGCAACGGTCGGCTCCTCGAACAGTGATCGGATGCTGACCTCGATCCCGAGTACGGACCGGATCCGGCTCGCCAGGCGGGTCGCAAGCAGCGAATGGCCACCCAGCTCGAAGAAGCTGTCGTCGATGGAGACCGACTCCGCGCCGAGGACCTCGGCGAACAGCCCGCAGAGGATCTCCTCCCGCGGCGACCGGGGCCCACGACCCGCACCAGCCGCGATGTACTCCGGTGCCGGCAGGGCGCGCCGGTCCAGCTTCCCGTTCGGCGTCAACGGCAGAGCGTCCAGCACCATGAACGCCGACGGCACCATGTACTCCGGCACACGTTCGGACACGTGCTCACGCAGTACGGACGCGTCCAGGTGTGCCGGCGCCGTGCCCGCGGCCGGCACCACGTAGGCGACCAGACGCTTGTCACCGGGCGTGTCCTCACGCACCACCACCGCGGCCTGGCCCACCCCGGCATGACCGGCCAGCACGGCTTCGATCTCGCCGAGCTCGATGCGGAATCCCCGTACCTTCACCTGCGCGTCGGCACGGCCCACGAACTCCAGCGCACCGTCGGCGGACCAGCGCGCCACGTCCCCGGTCCGGTACATCCGCGACCCGGGCGCCACAGCGAACGGATCCGCGACAAACCGCTCAGCCGTCAGGCCCGCACGACCCAGATAACCCCGCGCCAGCTGCGCACCCGCGATGTACAGCTCGCCCGC
>NZ_JBIVXA010000049.1:0-10677 GCF_044768965.1 Streptomyces sp. NPDC090798 | reverse complement strand
CCCCCGGTGAACCCCTCGCCGTTCCCAGCGCCGAGCAGTAGACCGCCCACGGCGGGCGCGCCTGCCGCGCGCCTGCCGCGGCGCAACCACTCGCCCGCCCGCCCGCGCCCTCCCCGCTACTGCCCCCGCAGCGAACCCACCATGGACCAGCCCTCCCCCGCACGCGGTGTGGGCAGTGCTTGCCGATCCGGTACGGGGAGCGGGTGGTGGGACCCTCCGAGTCCACGCCCCTCGACCAGGCCCGGCCCGAGGTCGGTTCCCGGATCCGCTACACCGTGCGGCTGGGTCCCTGGTCCTCGGACGGAGTCACGACCGTCCGCCACAGCGCAGGCCATGGCCGATCACCAAGGCCGTCTTCGTCGAAGCCGCGGATGTGTGCATCAGCGGTGCTGACTGTTTCCGGTCGTCTGTATCCATTCGGTGAACGAGTAGGGCATCCAGCGCATCGGGTCCGACGGGTCAGAGGAAGCGTCGTAGAGGCAGGACAGCTGCCTCCCTGACGCGCTGGAGCGGTGCACGCCGCTTCCATCGTCCGGGATGGATGAGTTCGCTGTGCTCAACGTCTTCCTCGAAGTGGCGGTCAAGCGTCGCGGTGAACGTCGGGTCCAGTACGGCGAGCATGACCTCTTCGTCGTGGTCGAGGGAGCGGCGGTTGAAGTTCGTCGAGCCGATGAGCGCGGTGGTCCTGTCGACGGTGAGGACCTTGGTATGGAGCATGGTCGGCTGGTACTGGAAGACCTTCACACCGCAGCTGGTGAGATCCTCGTAGTAGCGCTGTCCGGCAAGTTGGCAGACCCGCTTGTCGGTGTACGGGCCCGGCAGCAGGATCTCCACCTCGACCCCGCGGCGGGCGGCGGCGCACAACAGCTCGATGAAGTACGCGTCGGGCGCGAAGTAGGCGGTGGCCAGTCGGATCCTTTCCTCCGCCGTCTCGATCACCACACGGAACAGAGTCTGCATGTCCTGCCAGCCGAAGCTGGCCGAGCCCCGCACCACCTGCACCACGGCGTCGCCGTGGGCGGTGTGAGCGGTGAACCGGTCGTGGTCGTCGAAGAGTTCGTCGTGGCACTCGGCCCAGTTCTGGGCGAACGCGGCCGCCAGCCCGTCCACGGCGGGTCCGCGCACCTGGACGTGGGTGTCGCGCCATTCGTCCGGGTTGCGGGCGTCGCCGCACCACTCTTCGGCGATGCCGACGCCGCCGGTGAACGCTGTCTCCTCGTCGACGACAAGGACCTTACGGTGACAGCGGTGGTTCTGCTTCAACGGAGACAGATACAGCGGCTTGCGGAACCAGGCCACCTGCACGCCTGCCCGCTCCATCACCTCCAACTGGCCTCTCTCGATGAGCCGGCTCCCGAAACCGTCCAGCAGCAGTCGCACCCGCAGTCCCTCGCGCGCCCGCTCTGCCAGCGCGTCGGCGAACCGCTGAGCGATCTCCCCCTTCCAGTACACGAACGTCATCATGTCCACCGTGTGCCGCGCGGAACGGATACGGCCCAGCATGGCACCGAAGATCTCGTCGCCGTTGCGCAACGGGAGCAGTGCGTTGCCTTCCGTCGCCGCGATCCCTATGAGCCGTTCCAGCCGGCGTCTCGTGCGCCGGGCCCGCTCAGCGAGGACCCCGCCGACCTCCTCCGTGCCGCCGGACTCCTGGGACAGGTCGGTCTCAGCTGTTTCAGGGGATCCTTCAGGTGCGTTCTGCGTATGTGCCATGGCTGCACCTTCCTGGATGGCGGGCAGGAAGACAAAGCGGAGGGTCGACCGGGATGGCATCCTCCTTCGGGGGCATCCGGTAAGGCATGGCAACTGGATCGGCAACGGCACACGGAAGCGGTCAAGCCCGACGCGCGGCGAACAGCAAAGCGGTCGCGGCAGCGGCCCGTGCGGGCTTCGTCGCCCGCGGGGTCATCTACGTACTGATCGGCGTTCTCGCGCTGCGGATCGCCTTCTCGGGCGGAGGTAAGCAGGCCGACCGGGGCGGCGCGATCGCCGAAATCGCCCAAAAGCCCTTCGGCACCGTACTGTTGTGGCTGCTCGGAGCAGCCCTGGCCGGGATGGCCGTGTGGCGGCTGTCCGAGGCTGCCTTCGGGCAGGCGGGTCCCGACGGCGAAAAGCCGGGCAAGAGGGCGATGGCCGCGGGCCGTTTCGTCTTCTACGGATTCGTCTCGTACTCCGTGCTTTCCTACGCGGCCGGGGACAAGGGCAGTGGCGGCGGCAGCTCCGACAAGAACTCCCAGGACGTCACGGCGAAGGCCCTGGACTGGCCCGGCGGGCAGTGGATCGTCGGGATCGCGGGTGTCGCTGTGGCTGCGGCCGGCGTATGGATCGCCGTCCGGGGCGTCATGCGCAAGTTCGAGAAGCATCTGAAGATGTCGGAGATGTCACAGAAGACCCGCAAGGTCGTCGACTTCTTCGGAGTGTTCGGCGGTATGGCCCGGGGCATTGTCTTCGCCACCGCGGGCGGTTTCGCCATCGCGGCGGCCGTCCAGCACAAGCCCGGCAAGGCCAAGGGCATGGACGACACCCTGCGTACGTTCGCCGACACTCCTGCGGGCCCCTGGCTGCTGGCGCTGATAGCGGTCGGTCTCACGGCCTTCGGGGTCTTCTCCTGGGCCAACGCGCGCTGGCGCAAGGTCTGACAGGCGGTAGAACGTGGCACACGCACTGCGTGAAGGTGGCTGCCTTGGAGACCTTTTCGAAGACTCGGGCGCTCCTGCCGATAGTCACAGCGACCTGCCTGCGGCACTCACCGGTTGGCATCATGCCGCTCAGCCCTGCCCAAGAGATGCCCCACCGAGTCTCTTGCGCGGCCGGCATCATGAAGTCGGCAACCTGCCGCGCCACGGCCGTCACCTGCGGCGGCAAGCAGTCCGGTAGGCGCTGCGACGTCGCCGCCACGCCTGCGCACCCTCAGTCCGGTCCCAGCCCGGACGTGACCCGCTCAGATGGCTGCGGCTCGCCCGGTCGGCGATACGAGCCGCGTGCTCACCAACGCACCACTCCCCCGCCCTCCGCACGGCAGCCTCGCTCGCACGCACCTGTCTGCTCCCCCATTCACTCTGGGACACCACCACCCGCGGCCGCCGACGTTTCACTGCGGGGGCTACGTTCCCTCGCGCTCTGGTTCGGTGTGGGGCTGTAGCAAGACACGGGGTCATGACGGGGACGATCTGGTGGTGGCAGTGGAGATCACTCCCGACAATGTGGTGCTTAGCAGTGTCCGGGGCAGCATGGGCGGATGGTCGGGGGCAACGACAGGTTGGTCGAAGAGTTGACCACTGCCGCCCAGGGCGGTGGCAAGCGAACGGTAGTGGACCTGTCCGGCGTGCCTTTCGCCGATTCCACGGCGTTGCACGCGTTATTGCACGGCCAGCGCAATCGGCCAGCGCAAGCACGCCGCGATCGGGATACAACTGGTGCCGACGAGCGCGAACATGATGATGCGCCGGCTTTTCGAGGTCACCCGGCACGCATGAGGCGTTCGTTCCGGTTCGCGGACAGCGTCGGGCAGGCACGCACATGCTGATCGCGCGCCCTGCGCCTCTTCAGCCACGTGCGGTGTGTGAGCCAAGCCTCAAAGGGCAGGCGGTTAAAGCTATGAATATCAAACGCGAGATATCTAGCCAGGGTGATCGTCCGGAAGACACACCGGATGAGGCCGAGACGGCGGCCGCGTGGATGAACGGGGTGGTGGCGCGATCTGCACCGCCGGTGCCGCCCAACGCCGCCGCCGCGCGCAAGGCGGTCACCGAACTGCTGACATCACGCTCGTGCGGGCTGGAGGGGGAGAAACCGGCGGATGTGGTGGTGGCTGACGCCCTACTGGTGACCTCCGAACTGGTGACCAACGCGTTCCGCCATGGCGGTGGTCTCACCGGCTTCGCAGCGGAACTCACCGACAAGGGACTGCGTATCGCCGTCGGTGACGCCAGTACCCGCGCACCAGTGGTCCAGGAAAAAGGCGGCGCGGGAGCGGCACAGATCGGCGGCTATGGCTGGCTCCTGGTGCGCCGCGTGGCCACGAATATTTCCATCGCCTTCCATCCCGGAGGCAAACACATCACCGCACTCATCCCTCTGACCTGAGCCAGATGGCTGGTGGGTCCCCTGCTGCAGCTTTGAGCCAGCCGCGCGGAGAGTGCCCCAACGTGGCGCTTCCAACGTCAGTTTGGAATCCCTGCTCACGTTGATGTGTGGGAGTTCGGATCACGGGCACCCGCTGTTTTGAGAGAGCGTATCCGAATGTCAAGGGACGCTGATCCGCCTCATGGTTTCGGCTATTGAGCGCGAAATACAGTTCTATGAGGGAGTACTTTATGAGTGACAACATCTGGGGCTACCAGCCGACTTCCGGCCACACCGCGGGCACCGACCTGATCGGGTACAAGGTCGAGGCCACCGACGGCACCATCGGCAAGGTCGACAAGCACTCGGACGACGTCAACTCCGCGTATCTGGTGGTCGACACCGGTGTCTGGATCTTCGGCAAGCACGTTCTGCTGCCGGCCGGCACCGTACGGACCGTCGACCAGGCCGAACGGAAGATCTTCGTCGACCTCACCAAGGACCAGATCAAGAACTCCCCGGAGTTCGACAAGGACAAGCACGTGGGGGACGCGGGCTACCACGAGCAGGTCGGCGGCTACTACACGAGCCACCGCCGCATCTGACCCCTCAGCACGAACCCGCGTAATGGGGGCCGGCCGCAGAACACCGCGGTCGGCCCCCACCTTTGCGCGCTGACACCGTCCGACCCGGTCGCTCACGGGCGCCGAACACCCTGGGACACCCCGCCGCACGCGAGCGAATCAGACGCTGAGCGCCGCTCTTCCGTGCGCCTCGGGCCTCGAAGGACCGGACGATTTTCGGGCTGCGGGGCTTCACCCGAGTCCACTCTGGTCAACGTGGGCCAAGGCGCTCTTCAGTCCGGCAAGCCCGGTGACCAGTGCACGGCGGTCTTCTTGGGGCATCGCTTCGATGGCCCAGGTCAGCGTGGCCTCGCGCTCTGTCCGGATCTGTTCCAGGTGGCGCTTGCCGGCGATGGTCAGACGAAGAGTGACTTCACGTCCACTGTCGGGGCAGGGCAGGCGTTCGAGGAATCCGGTGGCCTGGAGGCGGTCGCAGAGCCGGCTGACGGAGGGCGGGGCGGCACGCAGGAGTTTACCCAGGACCCGCATACGCAGGCCGTCGTTGCGGTCCACGAGGTACATCAGACGCAACTGCGCGGTGGACACCGAGGTCGTGGTGACGGTGTCGCGCATATGCTCCCACAGCAGGTCGAGCAGTTCGACCACGTCGCTCGCCGAATGCATCGCGTCTCGTGTGAGCCGCTGGGTGTCGAAGTCTTGCTGTGGCATGGGCTCCCCGTCGGCTTGCCTACCCGTTTCACGCGGTGGTCAGCGCAGTTCGGATCAGGCGCTGCTGTCCGGCCCGGTGGGGCGGGCCGGTGTGACTTCCTCCGTGTCCGCTCGGGACTCCCCCGATCCGGAGGTCTCGCGCGCGGCGCCGCTGGGAAGCGCCGTGAGGTATTCCAAACTACCCGTGATCGTCAGGAGCCGGTTCAACTCCGGGGTGCGCTCCTCCAGGTGCAGGAGCACGTCCGCTTCATCGGTGCGGCGCCGGATCGTCAGCAGGGTCGAGGTCGCCGCGCAGGTCTATGCGCACCGTGGTCTCGGTGTCGACGGCCGTCAGACGCAGGTGACTTGAGGGGAGGGTACTCACGGGTGATTCCTGGCAGCGGCAGAAGGGACGGGAGAGGGAGCGGCGAACTGCCGGGTGCCGAGCTGGAGAATGCGTGACGCTCGGGGGAAGTCGTTGAGTTCACCGGCCAGGAGGTCCGATGCGGGCGGCAAGCTGTTCGCGGGCACGCCGCGCGAGGTGCCGATGGAGGCCGTCCAGGTGACGAAGTCGGTGACCAGGTCGACGTCGTCGAGGTTGAGCGCGGTGGCGAGGAAGTCCACAATGTGCGCCAGGTCCTCGGCGGTGTGCTCGCGCCGCAGGTCGCTGCACTGCCGCATGGCGGGGAAGCTGCCTCCAGACCGTGCAGCACGGTGCGCACGAGGCGGGTGCCCGTGCGGGTGACCATCGTGTGTTCCTGGTCGCTCAGGTGCGGCAGTTCGTCGATCGGCTGGTGACTGGGCCCCGGCTGGGACAGCGGGCCGCTCCGCATCTGGTCGGCCGCGGAGCGCGCGTCCGCGGCCCAGGCGTCCGCACCGAGCAGCCGGGCGTAACGGCCGTCGGACCCGAAGGCGGCCCCGCCGACGAGGACGGGCACTCCCACGGCCTGACAGGCGGTGATCGTGGCGTGCGCGGTGGGCAGCCGGGTCGCAATGGAGCTGGAGAGCGCGATCAGTTCCGGTCCGGTGCGGTGCAGGTGCGCCTCACTGAACATGGTGTCACCCAGCGGGCCACCGCGTGCCTCGGTGATCCCGCCCGTGTACAGAACGCAGGCCTCCCCCGGCGCGAGGACGAAGTCGGCTGCTGGTCATCGGCGAGGCGAAGCAGGGCATGCAGAGTGTCACGGATCTTCCCGGTCAGCCCGGCGGCTTCCAACCCCTTGCCGCACACGTCTGCCGGCACGACCAGCGACGGGTCGCCCTCGGTGACCGCGGGGTGGACGTCGTAGAAGTCCCCGTCCGCTGGTGGTCCTCCGAGGGAGGGTAGCCACCCGCGAAATCCACCCCCGGACACCTGATGGAGGGACGGTGGGGGCAGCTCACGCATCAGGACGCCAGCGATGGCCGACTGATCCGCGTACAGTCGGGCGGCTAACGTCGCTCCGTCAACTGCCTGAACGGCATGAAGTGGGGGCCACCGACTAGCACCGGTGGCCCCCACTTCATGGATCAGGAAGTCAGTCCTTCAGGACGTCCTTGATCTTTTCCTTGGCTTGGCGGGCGTCGCCCTTGGCCTGCTCGGCACGGCCCTCGGCGGTCAGCTTCTCGTTGCCGACGGCGCTACCCGCGGTCTCCTTGACCTTGCCCTTGGCCTGCTCGGTCTTGGCCTGAGTCTTCTCGCTGCCGGACATAGCACTCAACTCCTGGGAATCACTCGACGGATTCGACATCAACACGCCTGACCCGAACGCCAACTCTCAAACTGGATGACAGCAAATACTCGAGAAACCTCCCGGCCATTAACCGATGGGCCTGTGTGCCCCACAAGAATCGCGGAGAACATTCGCTTCCCGATGGCGTGACGTGGAGGAAGCTGGGCACACGGTGGCCTGGAGGTTGATAACTATGGTTCCCCTGCTTCTCGTTCTTCTGCTCGCCCTGATTCTCTTCGGTGCGGGATTCGCGCTGAAGGCTTTGTGGTTCGTCGCGGTCATCGTGTTGGTGGTCTGGCTGGTCGGGTTCGTCGCCCGCCCCAAGGGAGGAAGCGGCCGCTGGTATCGCTGGTAGCCGCAGCGGACGACAACTCTCCGTGTGGGTCCAGCCACCAAGTCTGGCTGGGCCCACACGTTTGCCATGCGTCCACAGTCGAGGTTGACGTTCACGGCGTCCGGTTCCATGCCGACCTGCTCCTGGATGCAGCCGTCCACCGACATCTCGCCGAGGTCGAGGCCGATCATCCGGTCGTAGGCGTCCCGGGCGAGAGCGTGCAGCGCTTTGGAAATCCCCTGCCGGGACCACTCTTTGAGGCGTCGGCGGATGGTGCGGTCCGAGCATCCGGGCGTGGAGATCCGCTCGTAGCCGGAACCATGGACCAGCGCGAACACGACGTGCTCGAAGACGGTTCGATCGGGGGTCCGGCGGCGGTGACAGCCCAGCGGGTGGCCGACGACGAACTCCTCCCGGACGGGGAGGAGCGCGGCGAACTGGTCCCACCGGGGTTCGAGCAGACAAGCCGGCAGCGCGGGCCCGGCCGTCCTTCGTGATCACTGAGCGTAGAGATGACGAGCATGTGGTACGCGCAGGGCGGCGGGTCGACCGACCTGAGCTCAGGGCAGGTTCACCACGGGAGGTTCCCGGATCGGTCGATGAACTGTCCCGTCGGCCCGTCCGGGCCGATCGTCGCGAGGGTCACGATGGACTCTGCGCCGTCGGCGACGCTGTGTCCGAGGCCGCCGGTGAAGTCGGTCGCGGTCTGCCCGGGGTCTGCGGCGTTGACCTTCACGTCCTTCAGTTCCTTGGCGTACTGCGTCGTGAGCATCGTGACCGCGGCCTTCGAGGCGCAGTAGAGGGGCAGGGCATACCGCGACTCGATCCGCGCCGGGTCCTGGGTCATGCTGAAGGAGCCCATCCCGCTGGACACGTTGACGATGACGGGGTTCGGCGACTTGCGCAGCAGCGGGAGGAAGGCGTGCGTGACGCGCACGATCCCGACGACGTTCACGTCGAGCACGGCGCTCACGTCGGCCGCGGTGTACTCCTCGACGGGGCCGACCTTGCCGAGGACGCCGGCGTTGTTGACCAGGACGTCGATCGTTCCCTCATGCGCGGCGACATCCGCGGCCGCGGCCTGGACCGAGGCGTCGTCGGTCACGTCGATCTGAACGAACCGGGCGCCGAGCGCCTTTGCCGCGGCCCGACCGCGCTCACGGTGGCGGGCACCGAGGAGGACGGTGTGCCCCGCCTCGACGAGGCGACGAGCGGTTTCAAAACCGAGGGACTTGTTGGCCCCGGTGATGAATGTGGTGGTCATGCTGGCTCCTCCTGGTCCGAACAGCACGGTCGTGCGCTGTTCACGCACTCCATGCTGGGTCCCCGGGAGGGTTGGCGGGAGCTACGGGACTTCCTGGTACGGCGCGTACCACCCAGCAGCCTGGTCCACCGGACGAGGCGGACGCGGGCCTTCATGTCTCGCGGGCCGTCAGCCCTGAGGAGACATCCTCTGGACCCCGATGGCCGCAAGGAATTCGAGTTTGCTGCGGGCGTCGGTGCCTGGCTGCGGCGTGTACACCACGAGGCGGAGGTTCGTGTCCTGGGTGTTGAGGATGTCGGAGTTCATGGCGATGTCTCCGACATCCGGGTGCTGGACGAGTTTGTGCGCACTCTGGTGACCGCCCACCGCTCGGCGGCTCCACAACTCGCAGAACCGTGGGCTGAGGTTCAGCCTCGACACCAACGCCGCGAGGTCGGGATCGTCGGGGTACCGGCTCGTCGTCGCGCGCAGGTCGGCGACGAGGGACTCCTCGAACGCCGCCCGCTCGGCCGCCGTCTGCCGGACCCGGGGCAGCTCACCCAGGAACTGCCAGACCAGGACGTTGCGGTCGCCCGCACCGCGGACCGTGGGATCGCCGAACGTGGCCGCGAACAGCGGATTCCAGTGCAGCAACTGCCAGGTGGCGTCGTAGATCGCCAGCGGGTTGCCGGCGAGCTGGTCCACGATCCGGTACAGGCTCCCCGGGATCATCCGCGGTACCCGGCTCGGATCCGCTGCGTGACCGGCCATGCGCAAAAGGTGCGCATGCTCGTCGTCGGACAGGTGCAGGGCGCGAGCCAGGGCCGAGCAGACCTGCGCCGAGGGCGTCGCCACCCGTCCCTGCTCCAGCCGGACCACGTACTCGACCGAGATGCCGGCCAGCGTCGCCAGCTCCGCGCGTCGCAGACCGGGGACCCGCCGGGGTGAGCCGTGTGCGAAGCCCACCGTCACGGGGTCCAGCCGGTCCCTCCACGCCCGCAGCGCGGCACCGAGTTGATCCATGCACACCATCCTCCCGCACACCCCGCCCCGCTGGGTGGTACGCGCTGTACCACGAAGCCCCGTAGCTCCCGCCGACGCTCCCCGGCGTTCAGTGTCGAGTCGTGAACGGCTCACAACGATGCTGTTCGGAGTCAGGAGGAGCGAGCATGACCACCACGTCGAACCACTACGTCACCGTGCTGTGGGAAGCCCGGGCCAAATCCGGGAAGGAAGCCGCGATGAAGGCGTTCATGACAGCCGCCGTCACGGCATCACGCCACGACGCGGGCAACATCGACTACGAGGCTCACCAGGTCGAGGGACAACCGGGCGCGTTCGTCATCTTCGAGCGCTGGGAGAGCCACGAGGCCCTCGAAGGCCACCTGCAGGCACCCCGTATGCAGGACCTGGTGCCCCAACTGCTGGAACTGATGGACGGCGGCGTCGAGGACGGGATCCGCTTCCTGCAGCCGTTCCGCCCGGCGCGGTAGGCCGACCCGGAGCACGGCGGTCGTGATCGTCATCCTCCGACGCTTCGCGGTTTCGAGCAGCAAGACGGCAACGCGGGCACGGCCGTCCTTCGTCATCACTCAGCGTAGAGACTCCATGATCACGTGGACCCGTGCCTGCTCTGCATCCTCCCCCGCACCCGATGCCTATTGCCGACCGTTCTTATCAGGCCGAACACTCCCGGCTCGGCCCGCAGTATTCCGACATCGGCCAGACAGTCCCCGCCCAGCGCGACCGCTAGCGCCATATCCAGCAGGGTCTTGCCCGGATCGCGCTCATGCCCCGCCCGCCTGGCCGGCGACAGCAACCCAGTCCAAGTCGCCTACGGCGGCCCGCAGTCGTACGAGCATCGCGCCGCGCTGATCACTCAGCCCACCCGCACGCACCAGCTCCGGTGCCGCAACCCTGTCGGCGGCCACGCCACCGGAACCCGCTAGACAACGCGAAACAAAACCGCTCGGACGGTTTCACTATAGCCTCGCCCGAGGCCCACGCAAGAGACAGCAACACACCCCCACGACCACCCGACCCCGAGCCTCG
>NZ_JBIVXA010000048.1:0-11364 GCF_044768965.1 Streptomyces sp. NPDC090798 | reverse complement strand
CAGCAGATCAGTTAGAGCCACACTCAGCGCCCCTGGGTGGGTGAACCATACGAAGGGCTCACCGCGTCCCGCAGAACAACGTAGGGATCAGTTAGGGGCGCGGGGAACTGCGCGGCCGGCCCCCCACTCGCCCGCAGCCGAGCGACCGGGAGTCGCCGGGGATCCGGGGCCCGGGGACCGTGCGAGCGGTTCCCATCGCCCCGTAGGCGAGGGGCTCCGCCCGGATGGGGATGCGGGGGCGCAGCCCCGTCCCCAGGGGCGCGGGGTATTGCGCGATCAGCCCTCGTCCACCCGCAGGCGAACGAATCCGCGCGGACGGGGATTCGGGGCGGACCCCGCGCCCGCCCGCCCATAACGAAGCGGCGGCGTGGGGCGGGGGTGAAGGAAGTGTTCAGGGGGCGTCAGGCAGAATCGGGGGCATGACGACCCCGGATGACCAGCCACCCGTGCCGGACGCCTCGCGACCCGAGTCGCAGGACCGGATCTACCGGTCACACGCCGGTATCGCGGGCGGCATACTGCTGCTCGCCATCACGGGCTGGCTCGGCATCGACGCGCTGGTCTCCGGCCACGGCCGCACCCCCTGGCTGGCACTCGCCGCGCTGATCCTCCTGGTTCCGCTGGTGGCCGCCTTCACCCTGCGCCCCGCCGTCTACGCCAACGAGGACCGGCTGCGCGTCCGCAACCCGTTCCGTGTCGTCGTGCTGCCCTGGAGCAAGGTCGGCTCACTGCGCTCCGGGTACTCCAACGAGGTCGTCGACACCGAGGGCACCAAGTTCCAGCTCTGGGCGATCCCCGTGTCCCTGCGCGCCCGCAAGTCCGCGGCCCGACGGCAGGCGCGCAACGCCGCCGCCGACAGCAGCGGCCGCACCTCCTCGGTGGCGAGCGGGCCCACCCGTTCCCAGTCCGACCAGGTCATGGACGACCTGCGCGAACTCGCCGAGGCCCGGGCGGCCACGGAGGGCGCGCAGGGCGAGGTGAGCGTGCGGTGGGCTTACGAGGTCATGGGTCCCGCGCTCGCGGGGGCCGTGGTCCTGGTGATCCTGCTGGCCGTGGGGTAGCCGCGCCGGCTGCCGCGCGCAGGCCCCGTATCCGCTGTCGGTGTCCGCTCTCGACTCGTCCCGGCCTGTCACGGCGCGCTCGGCCACACCAGCGCCATGTACGCGCTCCAGTACGCCGAACCCAGCAGCGCCGCGGTCAGGGCGAGGGCCCGGAAGCGGGGTGAGGCGCGGGACAGGTGGAGGGCCAGCGGGAGCAGGAGCGGGAAGCCGGGCAGGAGGAAGCGGGCACGGGGGAAGTAGACGCCGCCGCTGCCCAGCACGATCAGCAGCAGGACGCCGGTGAAGACCAGCAGGGAGAGCGGCTGCCGGTCCCAGGCACCCAGGACGAAGAGGACCACGGACACCAGCAGCGTGACCGTCACCATCACCAGGAAGAGCTCCGGCCTGGAGTCCTGCGCCAGGACCTCCCGCATACGGCGCAGGGTCTCCGCGCCGCCGTCCCACTCGTTGTGCCACAGCCGCTGTACGGCGAAGTAGCCGTCCCATCGGCCCAGACGCACGCCCACCCAGCCGACGTACGCGAGCCAGCCCGCCGGGGCGAGGGCCGCGGCCGCCAGGACGCGGGGCGAGAAGCGGTGCCGCAGGGAGAGCAGGGCCGTGACGGTGACCGCGGCCGCCGTCGCGATCCCCGTCGGGCGGGTCAGGCCCGACAGCGAGGCCAGGGTGCCCGCCCAGAGCCAGCGGCCGGTGAGCACCGCGTACAGCGACCAGGCCGCGAACGCCGTGAAGAGGGACTCCGTGTAGCCCATCCACTGGACCAGGCCGACCGGGAGAGCCGCCCACAGGAAGGTCAGCAGCAGGGCCACGCGTCGGCCGTGGAGATGGTGGCCGACGGCGAAGACTCCCCACGCGGCGACGAAGGAGGCGGCGATCGAGATCGCCACGCCCGTCGTGGCGCGCGTACCCGGGGTCAGGACCGCGGCCGCCTTGACCAGGAACGGGTACATCGGGAAGAACGCGAGGTTGTTCGCGTCGTACCGGGTGCCCAGGTGGTGGGTGTAACCGTGCTGGGCGATGCCCAGGTACCAGTCCGCGTCCCACTGCGTCGCCAGGATCGGCCACACGCCGTGGTGTTGATGGTGCGCCCACTGGGTGAGCAGCAGCAGGCTCAGGAGGCGTACGGCCCCGTAGGCGAGGAGGGCGGGGGCCGCCCGGCGCAGCTGGGTGCGGAGGGCGCACAGGGTGCCTGTGCCCGCACTCGTCCCGGTACTCGTCCCTGTGCTCGCGTTCGGGTTCGGGTTCGCGGGGACTTCGCCGGGAGCGTTCCGGGGTGGGGAGGATGTCGGCCGGGAAGCGGTCGAGGACACGCGGCAGCTCCTGGGGCTCGGCGGTGCGCTACCGCCAACCGTTCCTCGGTCGGATGGTGGCGCACCGGAGCGCTGCGTCAACTGCCGGGCGGAAATCACCCGTAAGTGGCTGAGCCCTGGACTTGGGCCCGCGCGGAGGCGCGGGCCCGGACGCGCGGGATTCAGATGCGCGGGATTCAGATGCCGGCTGCCGCCGACAGGTCCCGCTTGATCCCCGCGAGCAGCTCGGCGGCCTTCGCGTGGGCCGCGGGCAGCTCGGCGTGCGAGCCGACCGGGACCACGACCTCCAGGTAGCACTTCAGCTTCGGCTCGGTGCCGCTGGGGCGGACGATGACGCGGGCGCCGTCCAGCGTGTAGCGCAGCCCGTCGGTCGGCGGAAGCGTGTCCGTGCCCTTCGTCAGGTCCTCGGACCTGGTGATGGGCAGGCCCGCCAGCTGTGTCGGGGGCCGCTCGCGCAGCCGGCCCATCGCGTTCGCGATGACCGACAGGTCCTCCACACGGACCGAGAGCTGGTCGGTGGCGTGCAGACCGTGCGTCACGGCGATGTCGTCGAGGAGATCGAGGAGGGTGCGGCTCTCCTCCTTCAGCTCGGAGGCGAGTTCCGTGATGAGGAGGGCCGCCGTGATGCCGTCCTTGTCGCGTACGCCGTCCGGGTCGACGCAGTAACCGAGCGCCTCCTCGTAGCCGTAGCGCAGCCCGTCCACCCGGGCGATCCACTTGAAGCCGGTGAGGGTCTCCTCGTAGGGGAGGCCCGCCTTCTCGGCGATCCGGCCGAGGAGCGAGGAGGAGACGATCGACTCCGCGAAGGTGCCGCGCGCGCCGCGGTTCACCAGGTGCTGGGCGAGCAGCGCGCCGACCTCGTCGCCGCGCAGCATGCGCCAGTCGGCACCGTCCTTCACGGCCGCCGCGCAACGGTCCGCGTCCGGGTCGTTGGCGATGATCAGGTCGGGGTCGGTCTCGCGGGCCTTCGCGAAGGCCAGGTCCATCGCGCCGGGCTCTTCCGGGTTGGGGAAGGCGACGGTGGGAAAGTCGGGGTCCGGTTCCGCCTGCTCGGCGACGAGCACGGGCTCCGGGAAGCCGGCCCGGGCGAAGGCGGCGAGCAGGACGTCCTTGCCGACGCCGTGCATCGCCGTGTAGACGGTGCGGGCGGTGCGGGGGGAGTTCTGGGCGAGGACGGCGTCCGTACGGGCCAGGTAGGCGTTCAGGACACCCTCGTCGAGGGTCTCCCAGCCGGAGTCCGGGCGGGGGACGTCGGCGAGGCTGTTGACGGCGGCGATCTCGGCGGCGATCTCGGCGTCCGCCGGGGGGACGATCTGCGAACCGTCGCCCAGGTAGACCTTGTAGCCGTTGTCGCGGGGCGGGTTGTGGCTGGCGGTGACCTCCACGCCGGCCGCGGCGCCGAGGTGCCGTATGGCGTACGCAAGGACGGGGGTGGGCAGGGGGCGGGGGAGGACGGCGGCGCGCAGGCCCGCGCCCGTCATCACCGCGGCGGTGTCGCGGGCGAAGTCGGCGGACTTGTGGCGGGCGTCGTAGCCGATGACGACGAGGCCGTCCGTCTCGCCCTGCTTCTTGAGGTACGCGGCCAGGCCGGCGGCGGCGCGGATGACCACCGCGCGGTTCATGCGCATCGGGCCCGCGCCGAGTTCGCCCCGGAGGCCGGCGGTGCCGAACTGGAGGGTGCCGCTGAAGCGTGCGGTGAGCTCGGGGACGTCCTTGGCGGCGATGAGCTCGGCGAGTTCCTCGCGGGTGTCCGGGTCGGGGTCCTCGGCGAGCCACGTCTCGGCCCGTGCGATGAGTTCGTCCTGCACGTCGGGTGAACCTCTCTGTTTGTGCTGCCCTTGCTGTGTACCCGGCCAGGGGTGCCTTTTCTCGTCCCCGTCGCGCGTACCCGTCCGGGGGTGATGGTCGGCCGCGGGTGGGTGGGGGTTGCTCGCGCAGTTCCCCGCGCCCCTGTGGCGGGGGCTTCGCCCCGCTTCCCCCGGCCGCGTGAAGTGTTTTGGCTGGCGGCCGGTGGGGGTTCCCCGCGCCCCTGAGGCGGGGCTGCGCCCCGCAGCCCCGCTCGCCCCTGTGGCGGGGGCTGCGCCCCGCATCACACGGCCGCCCTTTGTCTTCAGGTCGTCCGGCGTTCGAGGGCGGGGCCGGTCGGGGGGATGAGGGGGTCTGGGGGCGTAGCCCCCAGGGATGGGACGGGTAGGGGCGGCGGGGGCGATGAAGGCCTACAGGCGGTCCAGGACCTGGGTGAGGAGGGCGCCCATGCGCGTCGCGGAGTCGCGGCCCGCCTGGAGGACCTCCTCGTGGTTGAGGGGCTCGCCCGTCATACCGGCGGCGAGGTTGGTGACGAGAGAGATGCCCAGAACCTCCGCACCGGCCTCCCGCGCGGCGATCGCTTCGAGAACCGTCGACATGCCGACGAGGTCCGCACCGAGGACACGGGCCATCCGGATCTCGGCCGGCGTCTCGTAGTGCGGCCCGGTGAACTGCGCGTAGACGCCCTCCTCCAGGGTGGGGTCGACCTCCTTGCAGAGGGCGCGCAGCCGCGGCGAGTACAGGTCGGTGAGGTCGACGAAGTTCGCCCCGACGATCGGGGACGTCGCCGTCAGGTTGATGTGGTCGCTGATCAGCACCGGCTGGCCGGGGCGCATGTCCGCACGCAGACCACCGCAGCCGTTGGTGAGCACGATGGTCTTGCAGCCCGCGGCGACGGCGGTACGCACGCCGTGCGCGACGGCGGCGACCCCGCGGCCCTCGTAGTAGTGGGTGCGGCCGAGGAAGACCAGGGCCCGCTTGTCACCGATCTTGTACGAGCGGATCTTGCCGCCGTGCCCCTCGACCGCCGGCGGGGGGAACCCGGGCAGCTCGGTGACCTGGAACTCGGCCTCGGGGGTGCCGAGGGCGTCCACGGCCGGAGCCCAGCCGGAGCCCATCACGAGCGCGACGTCGTGGGTCTCGGCGCCCGTGAGCTCCCGCAGGCGGGTGGCGGCGGCGTCGGCGGCGGTGTGGGGGTCGCCCTGGATGTCGTCCGGAAGAAGAGATGCGTTCACGCGCATGAGGGTAGCCGGTCCAGGCCTACGCGCGTAGATGACAGAGGTCACGGACTTGCGATCGTTGTCTTGTCGTTTCCAACGAAGGGGTGGGAACGGGGTGGACCGTCAGTTCCCACCAGGGTGCCCCTGGGCAGGGGGTCCGGGACGCGGGAGGGTGCCCTCAGCAGGGGCGCTTGCGCAGCTCCATCACATAGTCGTGGGGCGCGCCCGCCGACTCCGCCGCGTCGGCGATCTCACCGAGGTAGCGCGCGGAGGGGAGTCCGCCCTCGTACCCGTTCAGTACGTACACCCACGCGGGTTCCTCGCCCTCCAGCGTGTGCACCCGTACGCGCATCCGGCGATAGATGTCGAGGCCCACGCCCTCCCAGCGGTCCATGGAGTCCTCATCCAGGGGGGCGATGTCGTACAGCGCCACGAAGACCTGCGAGCGGGGGGCCTCGACGAGGGTCGCCAGCGCGCCCTCCCAGCCCATGTGCTCGCCCCCGAACGTCAGCCGCCAGCCGTTCAGCCAGCCCGTGGCGCGCAGCGGCGAGTGCGGGGCGCGGCGCGTCATGAGCCGCGGGTCGAGATTGCCGGCGTACGCGGCGTAGAGCGACATGAGGTCGAGGGTACGGCAGGGAACACAGGAGCCTCTTGCGTAACAGAACGCATCAGCGCATAACGGAGGAGTGCATAACGGAAGGGGCTCGGATGGGGGCGGGCGCGGCCCCCGGGCGGAAGCACCTTGAAGCGTGCGGGACAATGGAGTACGTGACTCGGATCGTGATCATCGGTGGCGGACCCGGCGGATATGAGGCGGCGCTGGTTGCCGCCCAGCTCGGCGCGGAGGTGACCGTCGTCGACTGCGACGGTCTGGGCGGGGCGTCGGTGCTCACCGACTGCGTGCCGTCGAAGACCCTTATCGCGACGGCCGAGGTGATGACCACCTTCGACTCGTCGTACGAGGAGCTGGGGATCATCGTCGCCGACGACACCCCTCCGGCGGAGCAGGCGGCCCGGGTCGTCGGCGTCGACCTCGGGAAGGTCAACCGGCGTGTGAAGCGGCTCGCGCTCGCGCAGTCGCACGACATCACGGCCTCCGTCACTCGGGCCGGCGCGCGGGTGCTGCGCGGGCGTGGGCGACTGGAGGGCATGCAGTCCCTGGACGGCTCGCGCAAGGTCGTCGTACGGGCCGCGGACGGGACCGAGGAGACGCTCGTCGCCGACGCGGTGCTGATCGCCACCGGCGGGCATCCGCGTGAGCTGCCCGACGCGCAGCCGGACGGTGAGCGGATTCTGAACTGGACGCAGGTCTACGACCTCGACGAGCTCCCGGAGGAGCTCATCGTCGTCGGTTCCGGTGTCACCGGTGCCGAGTTCGCCGGTGCCTACCAGGCGCTCGGGTCGCGCGTCACGCTCGTCTCCAGCCGCGACCGCGTGCTGCCGGGCGAGGACCCGGACGCCGCCGCCGTGCTGGAGGACGTGTTCCGGCGCCGCGGCATGAACGTCATGGCCCGCTCCCGCGCCGAGTCCGTCAAGCGGGTCGGCGACCGGGTCGAGGTCACGCTCTCCGACGGCCGGGTCATCAGCGGGTCGCACTGTCTGATGGCCGTCGGCGCCATCCCGAACAGCAGCGGAATGGGTCTGGAGGAGGCCGGGGTCCGGGTCAGGGACTCCGGGCACATCTGGACCGACAAGGTCTCCAGGACCACCGCCCCGGGCGTGTACGCCGCCGGTGACGTGACCGGCGTCTTCGCCCTCGCCTCCGTCGCGGCGATGCAGGGACGTATCGCCGTCTACCACTTCCTGGGCGACGCGGTCGCTCCGCTGAACCTGAAGACGGTCTCGTCCAACGTCTTCACCGACCCCGAGATCGCCACTGTCGGCTACTCGCAGGCCGACGTGGACGCGGGCAAGATCGATGCCCGGGTCGTCAAGCTGCCCCTGCTGCGCAACCCGCGCGCCAAGATGCAGGGCATCCGGGACGGCTTCGTCAAGATCTTCTGCCGCCCCGGCACCGGGATCATCGTCGGTGGCGTGGTCGTCGCGCCGCGCGCCTCGGAACTGATCCACCCCATCTCGATCGCGGTCGACAACAATCTGACGGTCGAACAGATCGCGAACGCGTTCACCGTGTACCCCTCCCTTTCGGGCTCGATCGCCGAAGTCGCCCGGCAGTTGCACACCCGCAAGGCGGGCGACGAAGGCTGAGGTCCCACCCCGACTTCCCGCTGGTCACGGGGAGTTGTCGACCATTCGTACGGCATAGGCGGCGCGAGTAGGCGCGTATACCACTTCGCGTACTCCCATGCGAACAACTTCTGTTATTCGGCGCAAACTGCTGAAAGCAGACGGTCGTTGGGGTTACTGTCAGTTTCGTGTTCGCTGCAGAACGTCGCCAATTGATCCTCGAAATGGTGCGAGCGAACGGGGCCGTGTCGCTCCGTGAGCTCGCCCGCGTCGTCCAGACCTCCGAAGTGACCGTACGGCGGGACGTGCGCGCACTGGAGGCAGAAGGACTCCTCGACCGCCGGCATGGCGGTGCGGTATTGCCGGGCGGGTTCACGCGGGAGTCCGGCTTTCCGCAGAAATCGCATCTCGCGACCGCCGAGAAGACGGCCATCGCCGACCTCGCCGCGGGTCTCGTCGAAGAGGGCGAGGCCATCGTGGTGGGGGCGGGCACCACGACGCAGGAGCTGGCACGCCGGCTCGCGCGGGTGCCCGGGCTGACCGTCGTCACCAACTCCCTGCTGGTGGCGCAGGCGCTGGCCCATGCCAACCGCGTCGAGGTCGTGATGACCGGCGGCACCCTGCGCGGTTCCAACTACGCCCTGGTGGGCAGCGGTGCCGAGCAGTCCCTCCAGGGGCTGCGGGTCTCGCGGGCCTTCCTCTCCGGCAGTGGGCTCACCGCCGAGCGCGGCCTGTCCACCTCCAACATGCTGTCGGCGTCCGTCGACCGCGCGCTGGTGCAGGCCGCCGCGGAGGTCGTCGTCCTCGCCGACCACACCAAGCTCGGCACCGACACCATGTTCCAGACGGTGCCGACCGATCTGATCACCCGCCTGGTCACGGACGAGCCGCCCGCGCACGACGACCGCGCGGTCACCGAACTGCAGGCCCTGGCTGACCAGGGCGTACAGATCGCGGTGGCCGGGCAGTCGGGCGGCGCCGCGGGCGGGGATACGGCCCCGGCGGGGCGCCAGCCGCGCCGGGACATGCCCCTCCCCGGTCCACGCCGCGGCCAGGTGCCGGGTGCGGGACCGCAGTTGCGCAGCGCTACCGTCCTGGGCGAGCAGTCCCCGGGAGAGCGGGCGCGAGTGGCGGATTTGCGCCGCCGCTGACCGACTCGACCGGCGTGCACCCCCGTGGGCCGTATGGCGTACGCCGGGCACCCTCCACTCGGCCGTCCCCCGGCCGCGATACGGGGAAGCTGACCGGCTCATGGCGCGCGGGAGCGGTTTGTCCGCGTGTGCCCCGGCTTGCGACGTCTCCTCGTCCACCCGCAACCTGTCCCTGACGCGGCGACGGGAGGCGGTGACGCACAGGTGAACGACGGATCGCGCCGTTCGCACCGGCGACGGATGCGGTACGTCGTCCTGGGGAGCCGGCCCGCCCGCGGAACGGGGGCGGTGGCACGGGCCCGTACGGCGGGGACGGCGGTCCGGCGTGCCGCGGAGCGCGACGACGTGCCGGTGAACCAGGGGCTGCGGGTGGCCGCGGCGTACGCCTGGCGGCTGCTGGTGCTCGGGGTGGCCGTGTACGCGGCCTTCAAGATCCTGGGCCGGTTGCAGCTGGTCGCCGTGGCGCTGTTCCTCGCGCTGGTGGTCACCTCGGTGCTGCGTCCCCTGGCCGATCTGCTGGCGCGGCGTATGCCCCGGCCCCTGGCCGTCGTGGTGAGTGTGATGGGCAGCCTGCTGCTGATGCTCGGGCTGCTGGCGCTGGTCGGCAGCCTGGTCGCGGGCGAGTCGGACCAGTTGGGACAGGAGTTCGCCGGGGGCATCGGGCGGATCCAGCGGTGGTTGGAGGGCCCTCCCTTCCGCGTCCGCCACACCGTGCTGTCGAACCTTCAGGGCAAGGTGACTACGTACGTCAAAGAACACCGCTCCACACTGATCAGCAGCGCGCTCAGCGGTGCGGGGCGGGCGGTGGAGGTGCTGACCGGAGCGGTGCTCGCGCTGTTCTGCTCGCTGTTCTTCATCCACTCCGGGGACAGGTTCTGGCTCTGGTTCCAGGGCCTGCTGCCCGAGAGCGCCCGGGGTCCCTGGGGCCGCGCGGGACGGGTCGCTTGGCGGACGTTCGCCGGGTACACCCGAGGCATCATCATCGTGGCCGCCACCAACGCCGTACTGGTCGGGATCGCCCTGTTCGCGCTGCGCGTGCCGCTGGCCCTGCCGCTGACCCTGCTGGAGTTCTTCGCCGCGTTCATCCCGCTGGTGGGCTCGCCCATCGCGCTGGCCGTGGCCACGGTTGTCGCGCTGGCCTCTCGGGGGCCGGTCATCGCGCTCGTGGTGCTCGCCCTGATCGTGGTCGTCGGCCAGATCGAGGGCCATGTCCTGCACCCGCTCGTGCTGAGCTGGGCGGTCCGGCTGCACCCGGTGGTCGTGGCCCTGTCCGTCATCTCGGGCGGCATCCTCGCCGGAGTGATCGGCGCGGTCGTGGCCGTCCCGATGGTGTCGGTCGCCTGGTCCGTGATCAGCGAGACGCGGGGCCGGCCCAAGCCGGACCATCCCGGCCGCGCACCCGGCTGACGCGACGGTTTGCGGCTTGCCGCCGGGAGGGGGCGGTCTGCGGGCTGCCGCCGGGGGAGGCGGTCTGGGGCTCGCCGCCGGGAGGGGCGGTCTGCGGCTTGCCGTCGGGAGCGACGGTTTGCGGCTTGCCGCCGGGGGAGGCGGTCTGCGGCCTGCCGCCGGGAGCGACGGTTTGCGGCTTGCCGCCGGGAGGGGCGATCCGCGGCCTGCCGCCGGGAGGGGGGCTGCGGGCTGCCGCCGGGGGAGGCGGTCTGGGGCTCGCCGCCGGGAGGGGCGGTCTGCGGGCTGCCGCCGGGAGGGGCGATCCGCGGCCTGCCGCCGGGAAAAGCGATGCGCGGGCCGCCGCCGGGAAGGCGGTCCTCGGCCCGCCACCGGAAACGCCGAAGCGCCCGTCGGGCCGATGGCTCGGTCCGGCGGGCGCTTCGGATGTCGTACGACCGTGTCGTCAGTCCTTGATCTCGCAGATCGCGGCGCCGGACGTGATGGACGCGCCGACCTCCGCGCTCAGGCCCTTGATGGTGCCGGAGCGGTGGGCGTTGAGGGGCTGTTCCATCTTCATGGCCTCCAGGACGACGACGAGGTCGCCCTCCTTGACCTCCTGGCCCTCCTCGACCGCGACCTTGACGATCGTGCCCTGCATGGGCGAGGCGAGCGTGTCGCCGGAGGCGACGGGGCCGGACTTCTTGGCCGCGCGGCGCTTCGGCTTGGCGCCGGCGGCGAGGCCGGTGCGGGCCAGGGACATGCCCAGCGAGGACGGCAGCGAGACCTCCAGGCGCTTGCCGCCGACCTCGACGACGACCGTCTCGCGGCCCGGCTCCTCGTCGGTCTCCGTGTCCGCGGGGGCCGTGAAGGCGGGGATCTCGTTGGCGAACTCGGTCTCGATCCAGCGGGTGTGGACCGTGAACGGGTCGGCGGAACCGGTCAGTTCGGGGGCGAAGGCCGGGTCCTGGACCACCGCGCGGTGGAACGGGATGGCGGTCGCCATGCCCTCGACCTGGAACTCCTCGAGGGCGCGGGCGGCGCGCTGGAGCGCCTGCGCGCGGGTGGCGCCGGTGACGATCAGCTTGGCGAGCAGGGAGTCCCAGGCCGGGCCGATGACACTGCCGGACTCGACGCCCGCGTCCAGGCGCACGCCCGGACCCGACGGCGGGGCGAACAACGTCACCGTGCCGGGGGCGGGCAGGAAGTTGCGTCCCGGGTCTTCGCCGTTGATGCGGAACTCGAA
>NZ_JBIVXA010000047.1:0-23948 GCF_044768965.1 Streptomyces sp. NPDC090798 | reverse complement strand
GGTGGGGCGGGTTGTTTGTTTTTTGTTCCCGCGGGGGGGGGGGGGGGCGGCCCTGTGGGCGGCCGGGGGGGGCGGGGGCCCATTTAGCCGGGGGGGGGGGGGGCCCGGGGGGCCCCCCCCCCGCTCCGGCGGAACGTAGTAGAGGAATTCTGCTCCTCCGTACGGGGCCGGCCAGTCGCAGGACGGGGTATCAGCGGAGCCAGTAACCCCCCAGCCCGTTGGTGAGTTCATAGCGGGTAATCACCCCGAGATCCACCGCGAGCTTCTTCTCTTCAACTCGCAGCCGGATTCAAGGAGTTCGAGGAGGGCCCTCTCGACGGTGAGTGATGTTGTGTTTACCGTGGGTGGAGAAGTGTGCTGGGGGTGCGCTGGCGTCGGGGGGGCGGGATGCAACGCAGGGACCGGTTTCGGCAGATTGTCAGCGAGTTCGGAGCGACTTGTAGGCAGGCGTTGCTGCATGGGCAGAAGGAAGCCGCAATCCGTCGCGCTGTGGAGACGCTCCTGATGGAGTCTGCTCGAGCCCTGGGCATAGAGGCTTTCCTCCACGCCGAGGTGGCCATCGGTGCCTACCGGATCCGCCCCGACCTGGCGGTGCGGATCGGGGAGTTGCCACGCAACATCGTCGGCTACATCGAGCTGAAAAGCCCCGACAACAGCGTGATCCATCCTGGTGGGCTCAACCAGCGGGACCGCCGCCAGTGGGAGGGAATGGCGAAACTGCCCAATTTGATCTACACCAACGGCCAGACATGGATCATGTACCGCTCGGGCCGACAGTACGGCGAGACTATCCATCTGGAAGGCGATCTGCGCACGGCCGGTACCCGCTTGCGGCTGCCGGCCGCCAGTGAGGCCGCCTTCGAAGCGATGCTGAGGGCGTTCTTCGGCTGGCAGCCGCAGCCGCTGACCTCGATGCGGGAGGTGGTCGCCCAGGTCGCCCCGCTGTGCACCCTCTTGCGCGATGCCGTCCACGACCGCCTGGATGCCGAAGCCGTCCTCCCTCGCCACCAGCGGCCCTTCACCGACCTGGCCTCCACTCTTGAGGTCGATCTCTTCCCGACCACGGACGACCGGGACAAGGCAGCCGCCTTCGCCGATCGCTACGCACAGTCCGTCACCTTCGCCCTCCTCCTCGCCGCCTCGGACACCGCCGACGGCGACCGCGACGGCGACGCCGGTGCCCTGGCCGGGATGAGCCTGCACGAGGTCGGCCGCCGGCTGGGGGCGGAGCACTCCGTCATGGGCCGCGCCCTGCAGATCCTCACCGATCAGGTCGAGGGAGAGTTCCGCGACAGCCTTGACATGCTCGTCAGGGTCATCGACGCCATCGACTGGAGCAGCGTTCAAGCCGGCGAACCCAGCTTCCATGTCCACCTCTACGAGCACTTCTTGCAGGAATACGACGCCGACCTGCGCAAGGACTCCGGCACCTATTACACTCCGGCCCCCCTGGTGACGGAGATGATCCGCCTCGTCGACGAGGTGCTGGCCACCACGCTGGAGTGCCCGGACGGCTTCGCCGACCCCGGTGTGTCCATCATCGACCCGGCCATGGGCACCGGCACCTTCCTCACCGGCGTCATCGACCTCGTCGCCCGCAAACGCGCAGCAGGCGGCAACGAGGGCTTCCGCGCCGAATCGGTTCAGGAACTCGCCGGTCGGCTAATCGGCTTCGAACGACAGATGGGCGCCTTCGCCGTCGCCCAGATGCGCGTCGGTCAGATGCTGCGCCTCCTCAACGCCCAGGTGAGGCTGCGCGATATGCGCCTGCATCTGGCAGACACCCTCGCCGACCCCTGGCGGCCCAGCCAACTCTTCGACCGCTACGGCGCCTTGTGGGGCCCCTTACGCGATAATGCCGAAGCCGCCAGCACCGTCCAACGCAACGAGCGCATCACCGTGGTCATCGGCAACCCGCCCCACCGCGAACAGGCCGAAGGCCAAGGAGGATGGATCGAAAACGGCTCACCCGGCCGCGGCGACCCGCCCCTGGACGACTTCCGACTACGCGGCGCAACAGGCGTGTACGAGAACAAACTGAAAAGCCTGTGCACCTACTTCTGGCGCTGGGCCACCCACAAAGTCTTCGACCAGCACGACGACCACCGCCACGGCATCATCTGTTTCGTCAGCACTGGCGGCTTCATCCGCAGCGCCGCGTTCCAGGGCATGCGCGCCTACCTACGGCGCACCTGCACCGAGGGATGGATCATCGATCTCACCCCGGAAACCAAAAGGCCCCCCATCAACAGCCGCTTCTTCCCTGGAGTACAGCAGGAATTAGTCATCGCCATTTTTGCCCGCCGACGGGGCGAGCGCCATGACGAACTGGCGCCGGTCCACTACACAGCCGTCCACGGGCCCCGCCAGGACAAAGAACAGCAACTGCATCACCTACACATCAGCGGCCCCGGCTGGCACACCTCCCGCCCCATTGCACCCGCCCCTTTCACACCGGCACCCCGCAGCGGCTGGGACACCTTCCCCGCCCTCACCGACCTCATGCCCTGGTGCAAACCAGGAATCAAAACGAATCGGAACTGGGTCCTCAGCCCTTCCCAAGACGTCCTGCGTCGACGCTGGGACCGCCTCACTCGAGAACGCGACCTCGCCACCAAGAAGGCGCTGTTCAAAGAAACCCGCGACCGCACCCTCGACAAACAAGCCCTCCAGATCCCCAGCCGCACCCATCCAGCAGCCCTCCTGCGCGATGAACGTGGCCCCTGCCCTGCGCCCGTGCGCATCGCCCGCAGAGCCCTGGACCGCCAGTGGCTCATACCCGACGGACGTGTCATCGACTTTGCCCGCCCCGAACTGTGGCACGCCCACATCGACGGCCAAATCTTCGTCGTGGAACAGCACGCTCAGCGCCTGCAGACCGGCCCGGCGCTGCTGTTCACCGCCCTCATCCCCGACATGCACTACTTCAACGGAAACGGCGGCCGCATCCTTCCGCTCCTGCACGCCGACCACACCCCCAATATCACCCCAGGCCTGCAAAGCCACCTCGCCAACTCCTATGGCCTCCCAGAAGTGAGCCCCGACGACCTGCTGGCCTACATCGCCGCGGTTACCGCCCACCCGGCCTTCACCGAGCGCTACGCGGACGACCTCAACTCCCTCGGCGTGCGCATCCCCCTGACTGCCGACCGCGCCCTGTGGCGGGAGGCTCTTTGCATCGGACGGCACATCGTGTGGGCCTCCACCCTCGGCACACGCTGTATCGACGCCGCCGACGGCCGCCCGGCAGGTACATCCAGCCAGTGGACACAGATCCATCCCCAGATCACGTATGCCCGACGAGTCGATCCGGGCGGGCTCCCCTCCACCGCGATCTATGACCCCGAACGGGAGCACCTCGTTATCGGGGGTGGCATCTTCACCGGCGTCACGCCCCGCATGCGCGACTACACCACCGGCGGCCGCAACGTCCTCGACAGCTGGCTCGGTTACCGCAGCAACCGCACCGCCGGCAAGGTGACCAGCGAGCTCGACCACGAGCGCCCCGAGCACTGGGAACCCCAGTGGAGCCGAGAACTTATCGAAGTCCTCGCCGTACTGCACCACCTCACCGCCCTGGAAGCACAGCAAGCAGAGTTGCTGGGGCGCGTTGTCGCTGCCCCTCTCATCGACGTCCGTGAACTGACGCGACGCCAGATCCTCCCTGCACCCGAGCGCGCCAAGCGCGCCCACACCGGTCCGGGCGCCGCCATTTTGCCCGGCATGGAAACAGTCGACGGCCAACCGCCCGGCCCGGTCGACCCTCTGTTACTCGCGGACGACCCCCCAGGCACCACGCTGCCCAAGCCCCATTCGCCCGCGCGGCCCACCCCACGCACTCGCCGCCGGGGCGGCCCGGCCTGACCGGTGGCGAGGCAGCCCGAGCAGATCGAGGCCGCTCTGGACAAGGCGTCCGCCGCCATCGCCGACTCCCTCGACCTGCCTGCTGCGGCCTGAACCGGATTCCATCAACGGAGGCGACCAAGGCCACTACTCGCGGCCCCAGCTCCACAGCCGCGCTATGGCCTCAAACACGAAGACCGTGCCCCGCGTTCCGCACAATCCGGCGCCGCGCACGACGCGGTCATCGTGACCGAGGCCGACATCTACTCGATCGACGCGGCCAAGCGCGTGCGCGACTTCATCAAGGCCAAGGGCTCCAAGGGCCTCGGCAACCCTGAGCTGTCCCTGCGCGGCGTCATCATCAACGCCTTCAACGAACAGACCGTCCGGCAGAGCGAGCAGCGCCACTCGGTACACCGGATCTTCGGGGACCTGGTGTGGGACCCGATCGTGAAGTTCCGCGAGGCACTGGCGACGGGCAACAACAAGGCCATCCCGCTCACGGAGTCCCGCTTCGCCGAGAGCCGCGCCACCTACGAACTGCTCACCCAGACCTTCCTGAAGGAGATCCCGCTCCCGTGACACCGCAGCGCACCCGTACTGCCGACGGCGACGACCCGCAGTTGCCGGACGACGACGAGGACATCAAGGTCGGCGACGAGGTCAAGCCGGGCACGAAGAAGCGCGCCGCCGCACTCCGACCAGCCGCAAGGAGCTGGGCCTTCCGCCCCGCAAGCGGGGCCGCCCCACCGGACCTACCCGCGTCATGATGAACGTGCGCGTCCTACTGGAGACCGACGAACTGGTGACCGACATTGGCGAGGCGCTCGGCTTGGGCCCGCAGGACGTCGCCGACGCGGCGATCGCCTGCTACGCGCAGCACCTGCGGCGTACCGGGAAGCTGTCCAAGGTCTCCGAGAAGACGGACCAGAAGCACTCCGAGGCTTCCTGAACCACCCCCGTTCCGAGCGGCTCCGTGGCGTTGTCCACGGGGCCGTTCGGCGTTTCCTGGCGCCTTGTCAGTGGCTCTCGGTACAGCATCGAGCGGCTGACGCCGAGATTGGCGGGCGACCTACGTCGCCTCGGCGCCACCGGCGACGGGGCCCGGCTCGCCTACGCAGCCTTGGGCATGGCCGAGGTTTCTGCGACAGGACGCTTGCGTTCCTCAAGGAACTGAGCAACACGCATCTGGTACAGCTCCCGGTTGAGTTCGGTGTCGCTCATTCCGACGACCCTTGCCCACATCGCGTACCAGGGTTGGCGACGCTGCTCGGGCACGTCGCATGCGTTCAGGAAGGCGGTGAACTGTGCGAGCGTGTAGGGCAGGGTCTTGCGGGTGATGATCCGGTGAGCGGTACTGTGCGGCAATATGCCGAGGCCGCCAGCACGACGCTCCATGGTCTCCATCGACGGTGCCCCTGATCGCTCGTACAACTCGACGAGTACGGCGGCCAAGTCGGCCTCCGTGCGCACGAGCGCGAGCACCGGAGGTTCGGGACGGCGAGGCATCGTCTTCTGCCGCTGCTCGTACCGGGCTTTGCGCCAGAGGTCCTTCGCCTTCTTCGTGGCGTGTTCCAGCTCGGCGTCGGTCTCGCGCAGCGGGCTCGTAGCGCGCACAAAGGCGGCCACGACCTCCCAACTCGGGACGGTCATGCCGCCGGCCGCGGCACGTTGAAGGGTCTGGCGGCTGAAGAGTTCGGACTGCTCGGCCAACTCCTCGTACGTCCAGTCACCCAAAGCGCGGCGCCTGCGGAGGAACGCAGCAAGCTGCGCGTTCGTCCTGAGTTCCCGGCTGATCGGCTTCTCGGGGCGCCCAGCCCGTCCCCGCTTCACTGCGCGGCTCCGAGTACTGCCCGCAGGATCTTCAGGAGCCGCTTGCCGGACCTGGCGTGGGAAATCGCGATCGTGACAGCGCCGATGAGACTGGCCCCCAGCAGCAGCTGAAGGATCGCCAGCAACGCCATGCCGGTGTAGGCGAGGGTCGCGGCCGTCAATACGAGAACGATGATCACGGCTGCTTCGGCGGCTCCGAACCGGTGCGAAGCCTCGGAGGCGGGCACGTCTGCCGGAGTCGGCTCAACTGCCGTTTGCTTTTGGTGGTGATGGGGATTGCGGGGCATGATGCCTCTCTTATGCGAGCCGCCCGGCAAATCCGTAGATTCGCCGGACGGCTTGTCCGCTACTGGGTCCAACTGGCTGATCGCCACGGGCGGTTGGCGCCACCCGGAAGTCAGAAGGCCTAGTGAAGCGGTATTGGTGCACGGTCATCCACGCCCAAACCTGCTCGCGCTCAAGAGTCTCGCTTTAGTGTGCTAAGAGCGTGTAGTGCCTGGTCAGCGAAACGCGATCAAGGAATTTTGGATGTCTTGTTGCGACGAACCGGGATGATTGCGCATCCACATCCAATGTGCGTTTGCGTAGGGGCTCTCCAAGTTGCGATGCTCGCCGTACGGATGGCACCTCTACACAAACAGGGGTGTCACCCATGCCTCTTCGCTACTGGGTCCAACCACAGCTGAAGCGAGGCAACCGCAGGTCATGTTGGCGCATGCCTGCAAGAAGGGGCCGGGCCTGCTTGCAGGACCGGCCCCTCTTTTGATTCGTTTCCGGGCCCTTGACGGTCTCACCCGCGCGGCGGCAGCAGGCTGCAGTCCAGGGTGCGCAGCCCCGACCCCTCAGCCAGGTGCCACGGCACGATCATCCACAGGCCGTCAGTAGTTGCGTATCAACTCGCCCTACGGAGTCCCCGGAATGCCGTGACCGAGGACCCGCCGGCCTTTCCGCTCGACGACGGCCTGGTCCTCGTCGTCGTTGTCCAGGTGCCGGTCCACCTCGACGCGTTCGACGGGCAGAAGCCGCGGAGCGCCCTCCGTCGTCGTGCTCCTGGTGGTGCTCGGGCCGGTGCCGAGAGGGCGTCGCATGGTGCTCACGAGGGGGAGCTTCCCACGCGCGCACAGGGGGCGCCGCGACCGGTCACGTCGCGCTGGTTACCTGTCCCCTGGTGTCCGAGGAGGAGCCGGGGGCCGAAACCGGGACTCAAGGGGCGGTGTCCCCCGACGCGTGCCGGGCCGGGCCACGGCGATACGGGTTCGCGTCGGGGGATGCCGACCGGAGCGGGGGTCTGGGGGCCGGCGAAGGCCCCCAGCGGCCACCGGGGTTACGCCCCGTCGTCCAACTCCCCCGCGACCAGGTCGCGCGCCACGAGTTCGTCGCTGCTGATTGACGGGACCAGCCGCCCCACGTTCTCGTGCTTGCCCGGCACCAGCTCGCGGATCCGGCAGCCGGTCGGCGCCCCACTCAGCCCGGATCCACCGGCTTGACGCCTGTGGATAGTTTCTCCGGAAACGAGGAAGTGCCTTGTGACCTGCGATGATGGGGTTTCTCTAGGACCACATCAGGCACGATCGGCAAGGCACTTCCAGATGCAATCCTCCCATGCCGCGGCGGCGGTCTCATCCGCGTTCGATGATCCGAACCTGATCGCGTACGGCGGGCTGGAGCCGGTGATGCGCCTTGGCCGAGCGGTGTGGTCTGCCGGCTCTGGCCGACGAGCTCATCGGGCTGCCGCGCTCGAAGGACGGCACCGGCGCCTTCCCTGCGGCGAAGCTGATGTCGCTGGTGGGCGGCATGGTCGCGGGCGCCGACAGCATCGATGACATGGACCGGCTGCGGCACGGCGCGACGGGCCGCCTGTTCGCCGGGGTGCGCGCCCCGTCCACGCTGGGCAGCTTCCTGCGCTCCTTCACGCACGGGCATGTGAAGCAACTGCACGCCGTTGCCCGCCGGTTGATTCCCCGTCTCACTGCGCACACCCCGCTGCTGCCCGGCGCGGACCAGGTCGCCTACGTGGACATCGACGACACCATCCGTCGCACCTACGGCTACGCCAAGCAGGGCACCGGATACGGATACAGCAAGGTCAAGGGCCTCAACGCACTGCTCGGGATCGTCTCCACACCACTGGCCGCACCAGTGATCGCCGCCACCAGGCTGCGCAAGGGGCCCACCAACTCCGCACGCGGGGCGGCCGCGTTCGTCGCCGAGACCATCCGCACCGCCCACGCCTGCGGCGCGAGCGGTCTCCTCGTGGTGCGGGCCGACTCCGCGTTCTACGGCGCCGACGTGGTGAGCACCTGCCGGTCCCTCGACGCCCGCTTCTCGATCACGGTACGGATGAACGCCTCCGTCAAGAAGGCCATCGCGGGCATCGACGAAGGCACCTGGACGGCGATCAAGTACCCCAAGGCGGTCTGGGACGAGGAGGGCCAGTGCTGGATCTCCGACGCCGAGATAGCCGAGACCACCTACGCCGCCTTCACCTCCAAGCCGAAGAAGCAGCAGGTCACCGCCCGGCTGATCGTGCGACGGGTCAAACGGATCAACCCCGACAGCCTGCCCGCCGGGCAGGGCACCCTCTTCGACACCTGGCGTTACCACGCCGCGTTCACCGACTCCCCGCTCTCCCTCAAAGACGCTGAGCGTGATCACAGGCGGCACGCTGTCGTGGAACAAGTCATCGCGGACGTCAAGAACAGCGCCTTCGCGCACGCCCCGTCCGGCAACTTCCAGGCCAACGCCGCCTGGCTCACCCTCGCAGCCCTTGCGCACAACCTGACCCGCGCCGCCGGCACTCTGGCCGGTGCATTCCACGCCAGGGCGGCCACCGCCACGATCCGCGACCACCTGATCAACGTGCCTACCCGCCTGGCCCGCTCGGCCCGCCGCCTCACCCTCCACCTGCCCGAACGCTGGCCCTGGGAAGGCGACTTCACACAGCTGTTCACGGCCGTGCACGCGCCACCGCCGTCCGCCTGACCCTCCTTGACCGAGCCGCCCGAACGGGCCCGAGACCTGTGGACATGTGGAAGAGCTGGGCAGACCAGCGGATACTCCCTGCCCGAACCCGCAGATCAGCCGCCAGACCACTCGAATACACCCGAAGCGATCACTCCGAAATCAAGCCGGTGGATCCGGGTTCAGCGGCAGCGTTTGTCGACGAGTTTTAGGCTCTGGCACAGATCTTGGGGAGTGGTCACGGAGGGTGACCGCTGCGTTCGATTGCGATCCGTCGATCGAGCGTGAGACCGCGTACGCCTTCCTGCCTTGCGACACGGGGTGACGCTCCGTCAGCTCTGCGCTCGACCTCTCCGGTGACCGCAACGAGCGGTGACGGTGCTAGCCATGTAGGCCGACGCAACGTTCTGGGACTCGCTCGTGTTTCGACGGAATCGACGACGTGGACATCGAAGCGGTGACCGCCGCCTTCGGCACGGTCGACGTCACGGCCAGAGGCCGGGCAGCCGGAGCAGCATGTCCGGACTGCGGCCGCTCCTCGAACCGAGTGCACGACTCCTACCAGCGCAAACTGAAGGATCTGCCGCTCGCTGAACAGAGTGTCGTCATCCATCTGACGGTCCGGTGCTTCATCTGCAGCACGGACAACTGCCCACGTCGCACGTTCGCCGAGCCGTTCGCTCAGTTGACCGCCCCGTACGCACGCTTCACCACGCGGCTGGGCCACGTGCTAGAGCGGGTCGGGCTCGCACTCGCCGGACGGGCAGGCGCCCGGCTGACAGCCCACCTGGGCGTGCAGGTAGGACGCATGACCCTGCTGCGCAAGGTCGTGGTCTGTGGCGGTTGGCACTCCGCTGACCTGCGGGGATGTATCGATCCGCTGGTGGCTAGGGCCATCGCGGGTCGCGGGACTGGCTGTCGGCACGGTGATTTGGAGACGCTGGCAGGACGCGGGGACCGGAAAAGTGTCCTCGAGGGGGCCGGTGCGTGCGGAGTGGGTCTGCTGTGGGGCGCAAGGTCTCCCTGGCCCTGTGGCAGGGCCCCGCCGCTCCTGGTGGGTGCGGCGGGGCCCTGGTGTCGGTGGTGGGGTCAGTTCAGTGCGCCGACCTCGGTTGCCGAGAGGGTCCGTGGGTAGACGTGGAGGTCGGCCACGGAGCCGGGGAAGGCCAGGTAGGGGCTGGTGGCTGCTGCGCTGTTGACGCAGCCGCCGATGGTCAGGGGCATGGAGGAGTCGTACTGGGGGCTGAGGTTGGTGGCGGTCCCCATCAGGGTGCCGTTTTGGTAGAGGGCCATCGAGCCGGTGCCGGACTTTCCGGCGATGGGTGCCCGGTAGGCGGCGACGAGGTGGGTCCAGGTGCCGATGGGGCCGGTGTTGGGATCTCCTTCTGCGGTGGGGAAGTCGGAGTTCTCGTCGTTGGTGGTGGTGGTCTGGAACATCCAGGCTTTGCTGGGCTTGTCGTAGGAGAGGTAGAACGCCTGGTGTTGGGTGGTGCCCTGGCAGACGGCGGTGGTGCCGAGTGCTGAGTTGATCTTCACCCAGGCTGAGACCGTGTAGTCGCTGAGTGTGTTCACCGCGCTCTGCTTGCTCTTGAGGAAGCCGGTGTTCCCGTCGAAGGAGACGCTGCCGGGCATCCCGCTCGGTGCGTCGGTGCCGAAGGTGGCGCTGCCGGAAGCGGTGAACGGGTTGAGGGCGGCGGTATCGGTCCCGCCGGTGGCGAGCTTCCACTCGTCCTCGGGCATCCCGTTGCCCCAGCCCATGGGAACGATCACGCTGCCGGTACTGGCCTGGCTCGCCTGCATCGCGTAGGGGTAGGTGTGGACGTCTGCCACGGAGCCGGGGAAGGCGGCGTACGGCGTGGTCGCGTCGACGCTGTTGACGCAGCCGCCGATGGTCAGGGGCATGGACGAGTCGTACTGCGGGG
The DNA here is from genome assembly GCF_044768965.1 of Streptomyces sp. NPDC090798. Lineage (NCBI taxonomy): Bacteria > Bacillati > Actinomycetota > Actinomycetes > Kitasatosporales > Streptomycetaceae > Streptomyces > Streptomyces sp. NPDC090798. Next base: position 13,389 of record NZ_JBIVXA010000047.1, on the reverse strand, counting down.
TGAGGTTGGTGGCCGTCCCCATCAGGGTGCCGTTCTGGTAGAGCGACATCACGCCCGTGCTGGAGTCGCCGTCGACGGGGGCCGTGTAGGTGACCAGGAGATGCGCCCAGGTGCCCACGGCGGCGGTGTTGCTGTCTCCCTCTGCGGTGGGGAAGCCGGCGCCGGCGTCGTTAGTGGTCGTGGTCTGGAACATCCAGCCCTTGTTGCCGCTGTCGTAGCCGATGTAGAGGGCCTGGTGCTGGCTGGTGCCCTGGCAGATCGCGGTGGCGCCGACATCCGAGTTGATCTTCACCCAGGCGGAGATGGTGTAGTCACCGGAGGTGTTGACGGTGGTGTGGTCGCTCTCCAGGAATCCGGTGCTGCCGTCGAAGGACGCCGCACCGGCGCCGGCGTTGACCGCGTCCGGGCCGTCGGAGCTGAAGGTCGCGCTGCCGACCGTGGTGAGCGGGTTGTCTGCGTTGCTGTCGGTGCCGTCGGTGGCCAGTTCCCAGTCGTCTTCGGGGGTGTCGCTGCCGGCGGCGAGCGGGACGATCAGGTTCGGCGCGATGCCGACCACGGTGTTGGTGTCGTGGAGGTACTGGCTGGCCAGGTCGGTGTAGTAGGCGTTGGAGGGGTTGCCGCCTGAGAGGTCGGCAGCTTTCACGGTCGTGCCGTCCATGGAGACCGCGGCGGCGAAGTCGATGACCTGGGTGGGAAAGCTCTCGAGCAGGTAGCTGTTCACCTGCTTGCGCGCGGCCTCCTGGGTTCCTGTGCCCGGGTGGGCGGCGGTGAACGGCGGGATGGTGGCGAGGTAGACGGCGATATTCGAGTTCTGGGTGACCCCGGTCTGGCTGTCGTCGCTGCAGTACGAGCTCAGCTGGCTGTTGAGGGAGGCCAGTCCGTCCTCCACGTTGGTGGCACAGGTGTTGGCGTCGCTGGTGCAGTTGAGCAGGTCGGCGGCGCCGGTGGAGACGAGGACGGTGCGCACGTTGCCCTGGGCCAGCACGTTGCGGTCCAGGGGATTGAGCGCGCTGGCCGGGGCAGTGCTGTTGGTGATCTGGGGCAGCAGGTTGTTGCTCAGGCTGGTGCTGTTGGTGCCGGCGTTGAGGACGCCGTAGTCCACGGAGTTGTCCCCGTTGGTATCACTGACCAGGGCGTTGGTGATGGCGTCGCTGAGGTGGTACGGGCTGTTGCTGCTGCCTGCGGTATCACCGTTGATGCTCTGGTCGCCATAGAGGACCAGCGAGCCGGTGGGGGTGGAGGTGGGGGTCGTGACGTCGATACCGGCGAGGTAAGGCAGACCGGTGTAGGTGGTCTGCGTGTAGTTGGTGGCGGCGGTGTCGCCGGTGTGGTTGGCGGCGTCACTGCCGGCCCAGACGGGGGTCTGGGCCACGGCGTGGCCAGGCATCGCGGACATCGAGCCGTGCACCTGCAGGCTGACCAGGACGGTCGCCTGCTGCGTGACAGGCAGGGTCACCGGGTTGCTGGTGACGTCACCACCCGCCGGGATGGTGACGGAGGGGGAGGAGGAGGTGCCGAAGTTCAGCGAGATCGGGGCCGTTGCCGCGGTGGCGCCGCCCGCGGTGGTGTCCTGCAGCGCGACGGAGGCCGCGTCGAAGGTCACCGGGGCGGTGCCCATGGCGTTGGACAGGTGGATGCGTACGCCGTTGCCGTCGTCGGCACCGAGACTGACATGCGCCGGGATACGGAGCGTCTGCCCCCCGTTGATGACGGCGGCACTGCCGCTGGACAGCTGCACCTTGGCGGTGTCCTGAACCGAGGCCCAGGTCCCGACCCAGTGCTGGGGGCTTGATCCGCCTGTGAGGGTCATCGGCCGCAGGCCGAGCCCGAGGACGTGCAGGGTGGGCTGGCCTGCCTGGACGCCGTTGGTGAACAACGGCAGGGAGATGCTGCTGATGACCGAGCCGGGGCATTGCAGCGGGACGCTGATGGCATAGATCTTCGGGCCGGAGGTCGGGCTGGTCTGCGTGTTGTTGCTGTGGTTCTCGTGGACCAGGCTGAGCGAGGCCGCGGAGGCCGGGCCGGAGAGCCAGTCGGGCACGGTGTCCAGTTGATAGGGCTGATCGACTGGGTTGTTTTGGTCCACACAGTTGTTCTTGGCGTAGGTGATGGTGCCACCGGTGCCCTTGGCGGCGCTGCCGGTGGCGAAGGCGAGGAAAACCAGGGCGTCGCCGGTGTTCACGACTCCGCTGCCCGGCAGGGTGATGGTCTGGCCGGAGGCCAGCATGTTGTCGTACGTGCCGGTGCCGAACTTCGGCAGTGTGACGGTGGCGCCGTCGACGGTGACCGTCTTGTTGCTCTGCCAGCCCGACGTGCTCGTCAGGTCGGATGAGTTGATGCTGTTGCCGGAGCCGTCGGCGTCCGCTGTGCTGGTTGTGGTGGTGAAGGTGCTGGTGGCGGTGTTGTTCAGGCAACTGGTCGTATCGTTGATCGCGCAGGTCAGTGCCGGGCCGAGGCGCAGTACGTCGATGCCGGCCTGGTAGCCGGTCGAGCTCGGGTTCTTGCCGCTCAGGGTCAGGGTGAGGGTGTGTACGCCCTGTTTGAGGATGAGCAGTTGCCCGCTTGTGTCCTTGGGGATGCCGAGGTTGAGGAACTGGGTGGTGGTGTAGGAGTTGTAGGCGTCGAAGCCGCTGATCAGGGTGGACTGGGTGCTCTGGCCCGCATCCAAGACCAGGCCGTAGATCCCGTAGTCCTTGCCCTTGGTCAGGTTCGCGCCGAAGCTCCAGGGGCCGTCCTTGGGGACGTCGAAGCTGAAGGTGGCGCTGTCACCGCTGACGACCTTCGAGGTGGTGCTCTTGTTGCCGAGCATGGCCTGGTAGCCGTCGGCGAACTCGTAGCCGCTGAAGGCCGCCTGGCTGACCAGCTGGCCGCCGGTGCTGGTGGTCGTCGCCTTGGGCACGGCGGTGGTCGTGCCGTCGCTGTTGGTCGCCGTCCAGCCGCTGATCATCTTGTCGCCGTAGGCGTACGTCGGGGTGCTGGTCCCGGCGTAGAAGACGTAGGACGTCTGGGAGAGAGACGTCGAGCCGGCCTGGTCCACTGCCTTGGCATACAGCGTGTGAGGTCCGGCCGAGCCGGGGGCGAAGGTGGGGGAGGCGCTGCCGTTGAGGACCGAGGTGCCGGTGCCGGGCCCGTTGTCGGACGTGGCGTAGTAGATGTTGCCCTTTGTGATTTTCGTGCTGGCTGTCAAATGGATGACGCCGCTGCTGGTGTACACCGTGCTGCCGAGTGTGGCGTCCAGGGAGAACAGGTAGCCGGTGATGTTGTTGGTGTGGTTGTTGCCCAGGACGAAGGTGCCCTGGTCGCCGAAGGCGGCGCCGATCTGCTTGGCGGGGAACTGACTGGAGGTCACCGTGGGGGACGGCGGGGCGCTGGTGTCCACGGTGAAGGTCTGGGTCTTGGTCCAGATGCCAGAGCCGGGGCCGACCCAGTACCCGGCGGCGTTCTGCGCGGTGGCCTTCCAGGTGTAGGTGCCGTCCGGCAGCTTCGGGGTTGTCCAGTCGCTGCCGTTGGTGTTGTACCGTGCGCGCTTTTTGGAGTCGAGGTTGGGGCCGAAGCCCTGACCCACCAGGGTGCCTGAGGAGTTGTAGACGCTGTAGTCGATGCGCACCAGCTCGCTGCCGCCGGCCAGGTCGGGGTCGACCGCGCGGGCGGACAGCGTCGGGGTGTTGGTGGTGGTCATCGTCTTGCCCGAGCTGACGATGGACGGCTTGATGGCGGGGGTGCCGCTGCCGTTCTTGAGCTTGGGCCGGTAGCTGTAGGTGACCGACAAGGTGGCGCCACCACCGTAGGCGAGCTGCTTCCACTGGTAGGGGTCGTTCATGTCGGGCGACTGCACCATCAGCGTCATGCTGCTCCAGCTGCCGCCCGCCGCGCTCTGGGCCCGGGAGGTGACGTCGAACTCCAGCGACGGCGGGCTGACCGAGGAGTTGGAACCATCCGTGACCGGGCAGGTGCCGGCCTCGTGGCTCTTCGGGTTGGTGCCGAGTGCGCCGGTGCGCCCGACGGGCTCATGCCCCCAGTACAGCGAGGAGGAGTTCCATCCTGCTGGGCGATCGGTGCCGTAGACGGCGGCCGGGGTGTCATCACAGGAGGCAGCGGAGAGCTGCTTCACGTACAGCGAGGCGTGGCTGACCACGGCGCCTTTGATGCCGCTGGTGTTGATCTGGTAGTAAGTGCGGGCGCGTTCGCCGTTGCCCGGGGTGTTGTTGTCCCACCCCTCCCGGGCGTTGGTTCCTCCGCTGGTGGAGGTCGAGTTGTAGACGTTCCACCCATTGTCGGAGATCCGGGCCCAGTCCAGCTGGGAGGGCCTGCCGCTCCACTCAGGGTCCACGTAGACCGGGTAGGTGGTGGTTTCGGCGGTGAGCAGGGACGTGTCCAGGCCGAGCAGCTGCTTGCCGTGCTTGAGGGCCACATGGACCCGGGCACGGTGCTTGCCGACCTTGGCCGCCGCGGCGTGCTCGGCCCGCGCGGCCGAGACGGTCGCCGTGCGGACGCCGGCCGTGCCCCCCGTCTTCTGGCCGGCGCTGTCCCACATCAGCGCCGTGTCGCTATGGAACACCGTCTGGCCGGTGCGCTTGTCGGTGGCCTGCGCACCGCCGTTCGAGGTGGCGGCCAGCTTGAGGTTGGCCGAGGTGGTGTTCCACGCGAGGCTTTGCAGCCGCGGATCCGCTGCGGCCTTGGGGGTCTTGACCACCAGGATCGAGGAGTAACCGGAGGCGTCCGCGGTCAGCTGGAGGTCGACCCCGGGCAGCACCTCCGGATAGGTGGCGGTGTCTTTAGAGATCACCGGTTCGGGGAGTGCGCCCGGCCAGGAAAAGCCCAGCTTGTCGGCTCCGTCGCGCATGGTGACCAGCGTGCTGGAGCCGCCGCCGGAGAAGGCCACGTGCGTGACGGCGGCCTTGGGCGCCCAGGTCCCGTCCGGCTGCCGTACCAGGGTGGTGTCGATGGGGACCCATTTCCCTTGCTGCTGCACACGCTGCGGCATCGAGGTATCGGTCCGGGTGAAGGTGCCGTCCGGGTTGGCCACCACCTGGGTCCCGGTGCCGGTGAGCTGGTCGATGGTCACCGGCTGGCCGGTCGCCTTCGCCTGCGCGGACGCCGACTCCGTGGGGTTGAGGCGCCTGGCCGCGGACTGGGCGCGGTCGCTCGGCGAGGTGGCCTGGTGTGAGGGGGCCGACGCGTCGGATGCGGCGTGGGCCGGCGCCGTAGCGGCCAGTGATCCGGCAGCCAGGGCCGTGACGACGGCGGCGGCGATGGGTCTCGACGTGGGGCGTCTGGACGCGCGCACGGTTTTGCGAGAAGCGGACATCGAGGTTGGGGTCCTTCGCAGGTTCATGCGGTTCCCCCCGTGGGCTCCGCGCCGCTGTGCATTCTGTGTGGCTGGTGTGTGCGGGGTCCATCGTCAATGGACTGCCAAGTGCCCATCTGTAGATCGTTTTTGACGCATTGAGGTCAACTTGCGTTCCAGTTTGGGCGATTCCTTTGTTCTTCCTGTGGAGATACTTTGCGTATTGGATCGACTTCAAGCCGTAGCGTGATCGTCCGCGGGGGGCTTGATCGATGTGTGCCTCCCTTTTGACGTGCACTCAAATCGCCGATGTTGCGGGGAACTTGGGCGGTTCGGGGCTGGGGAGGGGACGCACAGCATGGCGCGAATTTCGGGGTGGAGACGCGGTCGGGCGGCCTGGGCTGCCCGGAGAGTTCGTCGCACGGCCGTGGTGATGGCCGGTGCCTTGGTGATGGGCCTGCTGCCCGCCAGCGTGGTCGCGGCGGCCACGCCGACGAGCCAGAACCTGGCGGCTCCTGCCGCTCCGCACGACAAGCTGGTCCCCTTCACTCGCGCCACGCCCAAGCGAGGGCCCTCTCCCAAACCGTTGAAGCACTTCGACCCCAGAGGGCACACGAAGCTCCCCGCGCCGGGCAGCGCCGTGGTGACCCTGCCCGACGTGGCTGCCTCCGCGAGCCTGAGCGCCAAGGCGACTCAGGTACGGGCCGGAAACCTGCCCGTCCTGCTCGGTACTGGTGCGGGTTCGCAGCCCCGGTCAGCCGCCGTCAACCGGTCGCAGCGAGTGCGGGTGACGATGCTGGACCAGAAAGCCGCGCGCTCTGCAGGTGTCCACGGTGTCCTGTTCACGCTGCAACGCACCAGCCCGGGGAGCGGGAAGGTGGCGCTGCGGGTGGACGACTCGTCCTTCCGCTACGCCTTCGGCGGCGACTTCGCCTCCCGTCTCCACCTGGTCGAGCTGCCCGCCTGCGCGCTGACTACGCCGCAACTGGCGAAGTGTCAGGCGCAGACTCCTGTGCACACGACCTCCGGTGCGCCGCTGTCCGCCCAGGTCTTGGTGCCGGGTTTCCCCACTGCCTCCGGCACGGTGATCTCTCCTCGCTCGGCAACGGCTGTGTCGAACACGATGGTTGTCATGGCAGCGGCTGCAGGGACCTCCGGCTCATCCGGTGACTACTCGGCGACCAGTCTGTCGCCAGGCGGCTCCTGGTCGACCTCGGGGAACACCGGCTCGTTCACCTACAGCTACCCGATCGTAGTGCCGCCGGCGATCGGCGGAGCGGCCCCGAATGTGGACCTGTCGTACAGCTCCGCCAGCCAGGACGCGCGCACCGAGGGGACCAACAACCAGTCCTCGTGGCTGGGTGACGGCTGGAGCTCGACGGACAACTACGTCGAGCGCACCTACAAGTCGTGCACCGACGACTCCTCGTCCGGCGCGCCGAAGGACGACGGCGACGAGTGCTGGGCGGGCCAGATCCTGACCCTGTCGCTGAACGGCACGTCCACCGACATCGTCTATGACGACGCGACCAAGACCTTCCGTCCCGCCGACGACAACTCCACCACCAAGATCGAGAACCTGAGCAACGGTACGAACGGCACCAAGAACGGGGAGTACTTCAAGGTCACCGAAGGCGGGGTGCAGTACTTCTTCGGCCTCAACCGCCTGCCGGGCTGGTCCAGCGGCAAGGACGAGACGAAGTCCGTGTGGACCGAGCCGGTGTACCACGCGCACAGCGGCGTTTCCGACTGCCCGGACAGCACCGACTTCGCCTCCACCTCCTGCACGCTGGGCTACCGGTTCAACCTGGACTACGCCGTGGACCTGCACGGCAACGCCACCGCCTGGTACTACACGCCGGAGACCGGCTACTACGGCGCGGACCTGAAGGACACCGCGGTGTCCTACACTCGCGGCGGCGCCCTGTCCCGCATCGACTACGGCATGACCTCATCGACCATCTACTCGGGTACGGCGCCGGAGCAGATCGTGTTCGACGCCTCCGCCGAACGCTGCATCGCCGGCATGCCCTCCGGCAACACCTGCGCGGACAGCCAGTTCACAACCGCCAACGCCGCGTACTGGCCGGATGTGCCGGTCGACCTCAACTGCACCAAGGACTCCACCACCTGCACCAATCACGGCCCGAGCTTTTGGTCGCGCAAGCGCCTGACGTCGATCACCACCCAGATCCAGACGGGCGGCGTGACCAAGCAGGTTGACAAGTACAGCTTCATCCAATCCTTCCCCGACGGCGGCGACCACGCCCCCACCCTGTGGCTGGACTCCATCCAGCACACCGGCCTGGACACTCTCGGCGGTGCATCGGGCAGCATTTCCACGCCGGCGGTGAACTTCGACCCGCCGCTGCAGCTGTCCAACCGGGTCGGAACCATCCCGCAGATGCCGCTGATGTACCACGACCGCATCCAGACGGTCACCAGCGAGACCGGCGCCCAGACCACCGTCACCTACGACCGGCCCAACTGCTCCAGCGCCCCGGCCAGTGACCCCAACGACCCGACGGACGCCGCCGCCAAGACCTTCGCGTCCACCAACACGCTGTCGTGCTTCCCGGTGTACTGGACGCCTTACGGGCAGCCGGCGCCGATGATGGACTGGTTCTACAAGTACAAGGTCACCGCCGTCGTCACCGAAGATAAGCACAACTCCTACCAGGACGGCACCGAGCCCAAGCTGGAGACGGACTACGCCTACAAGGGCAACCCGGGCTGGCACTACGACGACAACGAGGTCGTCAAGGCCAAGTACCGCACCTGGGGCCAGTTCCGGGGCTACCCGGAGGTGGACGTCACCAGCGGTGACCCCACTGTGTTCCACAAGACAGACGGCGCCCAGGTCTACGACCAGAAGACCCTGAGCAAGACCTACTACTTCCTGGGCATGAACGACGACACCCTGCCCGGCGGGAAGACCCGCTCGGTGCCGGCGCTGACCAGCCAGGACGGCGCGACCTCCGTCGCCGACGACAAGGCGCTGGCCGGGCAGGTCTTCGAGACCGACGCCTACGCCAGCGCCACCGGAAGCCTGAACACAGCCACCGTCACCGTCCCCACGATCATCGGGCCCACGGCATCCCGGTCCCGCAGCGGCCTGCCGGACCTCACCGGGCAGATGGTCCGGACCGCCAAAAGCCTCACCCGGCAGGCGGTCTCCTCAGGCTGGCGCAAGACCGAGACCGACACCTTCTACAACACCACCCAGGGCAAGCCGACCACCGGCATGCCCGTGCAGATCGACGACCGCGGCGAGACCACAGACAGCAACAACGTCACCAAGTGCGCCTACACCCGCTACCTCACCGGCAGCGTGGACACCCTGGTTGTGCCGGCCGAGATCATCACCACCAGCCAGGACTGTTCCGCTGCTGGAGCAACTCCCGGCGGCACGCTGATCTCAGACGTCCGCACGTCCTACGACAGCAACGCCTTCGCCTACGACGGGGACGGCCAGCAGAACCCAGCGCTTCCCACGACAGGTGACGTCACCCTGGTCCAGAAGGCGTCCGCTGCCACCGGCGCCACCGCGACCGCGTTCGTCGACGAGGCGGCGACCACCTACGACGGCTACGGCCGCAGCACACTGACCACACGCACACCCCACTCCACCGCCCCCAACGGCACCAGCCTGTCGCAGAGCACCGCCACCGGCTACACCCCGGCCACGGGAGAACTCCCGACCACCGTCGTCACCGCCACCCAGGTCACCCCCGGAGCCACCTGCACCACCACCACGACCAGCTCCAAGGACTGCCACGTCGCCAGCAGCACCATAGACCCCGCCCGAGCCGCGCCCACCGCCACCACCGACGCGGCCGGCAAGCTCACCTCACTCACCTATGACGCGCTCGGCCGCCGCGCGGGGGTATGGCTGCCCAACGAGAGTAAGGTCAACGGCGCACCGGCGAACACGACCTACACCTACAACCTGTCCCAGACGGGCCCCTCGGTCATCGCCACCAACACCCTGCTGGACAACGGCAGCTACGCGACCAGCGAAACGCTGTACGACGCCATGCTGCGCCCCCTGCAGACGCAGGCGACCGGGGAGAACTCGACCACCACGGTCAGCGACATCCAGTACGACTCGCACGGCTGGACCGTTGTCACCAACAACGCCTACAACCTCGCTGGCAACCCCAGCAGCAGCCTAGACACCATCTCCCAGGTAACCATCCCCGACGCCACCGTCACCGACCACGACGGACTCGGCCGCGCAGACCTGGTCACCGAGCAGCACAACGGCCTCAAGACCTGGGCGACGACCACCGCCTATACCGGAGACAAGACCACCGTCCTGCCTCCCAAGGGCGGCGTCGCCACCACCACGGTCGTCAACGCACGCGGCCAGAGCACCGAACTCGACCAGTACACGGCCGCCCCCACCCTCTCCGGCACCGCGGCTACCGGGTTCACCGCCACCGGCGGCACCCCCTCACCTACCACCTACACCTACACCGCCGCAGGCCAGCAGCACCAGGTCACCGGCCCCGACCACGCCGTGTGGACATCCGACTACGACCTGCTCGGACGCAAGACGTCCCAGAACGACCCGGACGCGGGCAGCAGCGGCTACGGATACGACGACGCCGGAAACCTCGTATCCACCAAGGATGCCAAGCAGGTCGAAGTTGACTACACCTACGACCTGCTGGGCCGCAAACTCACCGGTAGCGACAAGGCGAAGTCCAACTTCCAGTTCGCCTCCTGGCTGTACGACACGAAGCGCATCGGCTACCTGACCTCCTCGACCCGCTACGTCCAGGGCACCACCGGCGGCTACACGATCGCCGCCACCGGCTACACCGCCCTCGGCAAGCCGACCGGCACGACGATCACCCTGCCGGCCTCCGAGACGCCGCTGCCGTCGACCTACACGACCACCTACACCTACACCACCAACGACCAACTGCTCGCCACGCAGACAGACCCAAGTACCAAGGGGCTGAACAGCGAGGTCATCAGCTACGACCGCGACGCGCTGGGCAACCCGAACATCACCAAGAGCAGCGCGAACACCTATGTCAGCTTGACCGTCTACACGCCCTTCGGTGCGCTGTCCCAGGTCACCCAGGGTGCCTCGACCAACCCGGCCACGACCACCTACGACTACGACGCCCAGACCCTCCGACTGACCGACCGTGTGATCAAACGGACCCAGGCGCCCGGCCCGGTAGTCGATGACACCAGGTACGCCTACGACGCCTCCGGCAATCCGACCTCCACCACCGACCTGCAGTCGGAGACCGGCAACACCGTCACCGACCAGCAGTGCTACAGCTACGACGCCCTGGACCGGCTCACGGATGCCTGGACCGGCAACAACTGCACTGTCAACCCGCCCACGGTCAGCACCCTCACCACAACGGCGGGCTCCTACTGGCAGTCCTTCAGCTACGACGCCGTGGGCGACCGCCAGCAGAGCGTCGACCACGCTGTCGGCAGCTCCGGCACCAATGTCACCACCACCTACGCCAACGGATGCACCGCCAGCTGCAACTCGACCGGCGCCCAGCCTCACACTCTCACCGCCACCACCGGCGGTACCAACCCTACGACCTTCGGTTACGACGAAGACGGCAACCTGCACACCCGCACCCCCACGACCGGACCCGGCCAGAGTCTGACCTGGGATGACGAAGGCCACCTGGCCCAGGTGGACACCAGCGGCTCCAGCCCCACGACCACCAAGTACCTGTACGACGCCGACGGCAACCAGCTCATCCGCCGCGACCCCGGCCAGACCACCCTCTTCGCCGGCGACACCGAGATCGTCGTCAACACCAGCGTCACCCCCAACGTCCTCCTCGGCGCCGTCCGCACCTACACCCACGGCGGCGCCGGAACCCCCGTGGCCGTCCGCTCCAGCCTCGCGAACGGTGGAGTGAAGTACCTCTTCAACGACCCCAACGGCACCGCGACCCTCTCGATGGACACCACCACCCAGCAGGTCGCCCGCCAGCAGAACACCCCCTACGGCCAGCCACGAACCAGCGCCAACACCACCACCTGGCCCGACCCCACCCACTCCTACCTCGGCAAACCCCAGGACACCACCACCGGCTACACCGACGTCGGCGCCCGCAAATACGACCCCACCCTGGGCCGCTTCATCAGCGCCGACCCCGTCTTCGACGCCACCAGCCCCCAGCAACTCGGCGGCTACACCTACGCCGCCGACAACCCCATGGCCAACAGCGACCCCACCGGCCTGTGGCTCGACGACGGAACCGGCCACAACGAACCCCGCAGCGATGGTCCCTCCGGACCGACCAGCCCCACCCCTGGAATCCCGGCAGGCGGAACAGGCGCAGGCGGCTGCTACTACACATGCGACTACGGCAGCACAACCAGCAACACGAGCGACACATCCGCGAACTCCAAGGACTGCTGGCCGGTCTATTCCTGCGGGGGTCTGCCGTCCTACAAGTTCGACATGGGGGACGGCAGCAAGTCCCCGAAGGTGACGCCTTTCGCGAAGAGGATCGTAAAAGCCCTCAAGGGATACTGGAAATACCTCAACAAGGGCACCTGCACGGAGGAGCAAAACCGCCTACAGGAGGCATGTTCACCGATTGGTGACAGCTTCCAGATAGGGCCTCTGGGAGAAGAGGGAGCTCCCGTAGGTGAAGGGGTCCTCGAGGGTCCATTCTGGTCGCCGACCGAATACAACGGCCAGCGCATCTATCAGCGGGATGATCTGGTGAATCCGGACTATTTTTCACCCGCGGACAAGTTCGGTCGAAGCAATCTCAAGAGAATGCAGCAGGGGCTGGCCCCGATGGGTCCGGACGACAAGCCGCTGAACCTTCATCACATGCTCCAGACGCAGGACGGGCCGATCGCTGAGGTGACGCACTCGATGCACTTTGGGAACTACAATCAGCTGCACTGGAAGGCAGGCACCAGGATCCCCAGTGGAATCGATCGAGATGCCTTCAACGCCTGGAAATCCCAGTACTGGAAGGACCGAGCGGCAGGATTTGGTGGATGATGAACGCTGTCGAGGCGAGTGAGCGACTGATCGAGCTGGTTCGCGGGAACGATGACATCGCGAACCATGCCGACGGCTGTGACGCGGGGACGATGGCCGCCGCCGAGAGTGATCTGGGTGTGGCCTTTCCTCCCTCGTACCGCCGTCTGATCGAAGAGTTCGGGACCTGGGATATTGCTGGTGAGGAATTCCTTGGCGTCTATCAGACGCCTGTGATGGGGCTGAAACTGTTGGGTTCCGTAGCGGAAACTCTGGATGCTCGCAGCCAATATGGAATGCCATCCGATCTGATCGTTGCGATGTTCGATGGAATGGGTGGCCTGGTCGTTCTCGATTCCTCTCGTGTGGATCAGAAAGGCGAGTACCCCGTCCTCGTCTGGAATCCCGGAGTTGTGGGCCGCAAGAGCATGGAGAGGCTCGGGGATGATTTCGGGTCCTTCGCATTCGACCTGTGTCAGCGGGCCGTAACGCGCTGGCGGGAGTCTGACTGAAGCTGAAAGCCAGGTGAAAAGCGAGAAGCCTCGCCAGAGTTATCTGGCGAGGCGTCTGCGCTTCTTGACGGCAACGCTGACGGCAACGTCAGCGGACGGTGGCTGTGACGGGTGGGTCGTCGGTGCCGGTTCGGTTGAGGGTGACACCAAGGGTGCCGATGGCCTTGTAGGTGGCCGAGAACCACGTCCGTGCTGGTCACGCGGCATGTTGGTACTCGCGGAGGGTGCCGCCGAGGCGGTCGCGTCTGCGGACGTCGAGATGGATGAGTCGGTCGGATTCGAGTGGTTCCGGGAGCGGGCGCAGGGGTGCGGCGGCTGCGAGGGTCCGGTGGGGGCGGTGCTGGTTGAAGAACGTTTCGTACTCGTGCAGGGCGTGCAGCAGTTGGGTCTGGATCCAGATCAGGGTGCGGTCGAGGAGTTCGGTTCTGCACGAGCGGATCCAGCGCTCCATGATCGCGTTCATGCGGGGCATCCTTACCCCGGTCCGCACGACCTCGATGCCTTCGTCCGCCAGGACAGCGTCGAAGCCCGCTGGGTAGCGGACGTCGCGGTCCCGGATCAGGTACTTGATCTTCGCTCCGGTGTCCTGGACGTCC
>NZ_JBIVXA010000046.1:0-32231 GCF_044768965.1 Streptomyces sp. NPDC090798 | reverse complement strand
CCGGCGCGGTCCCCCCCGGGGGCCCCCCCCACGTTGGACCAGGGTTTCCGGGGGCGGCCGGGGGGGGGGGGGGCGGGGGGGGGGGGGGGGGGGCCCCCCCCCCCGGGGGGGGGGGGCCCCCCCCCCACCGCCGCATCCCTCTGCGCGCCCTGCACCCCTAAGGGGGCGTCAGCAGGGCCGCACCGCCAAGATCGGGTCCCTTGGATCTGAGGGCGGGTCTGAGGGCGGATCCGAGGGGGTTTCGGGAGTTGGTCGCTGCGTCCTCCGTGGTCGGCGGAGGTACCACGAAGATGCTGCACGAGGGATGTCTCCCCGTGCACGCGCGGCTACGGGATTCAGGGTAGGCAGACGCGCGAGGGCCGTGTCCCCCCTTGCGCAGGGTGAGACACGGCCCCTGGAACGAATGGCGCGAACTGTTCAGTAGCGCGGGCGGTTGAACCAGGCGGCGCCGGACTGGACGATCATCGCCGCCGCCATCACGCCGCCGAAGCCGATCCACAGCAGCGCCCACACCAGTGCGGCGGTGGAGTTGGCGTTCGCCGCACCGATCAGGATGAGGACGCCGAAGATGGCGCCCAGGATGCCGTAGATCATCGTGGTGATCCGGATGCCCTGGCCGCCGCGGGAGAACTTGACCCCGAGCGTGATCGACAGGCCCGCGAGGCCGAGGAAGAGCAGCGCGACGACGAGGATGATGCCGGCGGAGTCGTGCCCCAGATTGGAGAAGCCGTTGTTGCCGAAGGTGTCCTCGCCCGCGTTGGAGGCGTCGTTGAGGGTGGCGGCGCCGAAGATGGCGAAGATGCCGATGAGGATCTGCACGGCCGCCACGATGTAGAGCAGCACTCGGGCGGTGACCATCAGGCCGGGCATCGTCGGCGGCAGCATGTTCCCGCCCGGGTAGCCGGGGTACGCCGGCTGCTGCGGGTAGCCGTAGCCCTGCGGGGGTACGCCGGGCGGCGCCTGGGGATAGCCGTAGCCGGGAGCGGCGGGCGGAGCGACGGGAGGCTGCTGGGGCGGCTGCCCGTAAGGGTTGTTCGGGTCGCCGAAACTCATGGCGGGTTTTCCTCCGTTGCCTGGTGCGGGGACGCGCGGCACGGTTCGGAGGAGTTTTTCACAGAGCGGTCTGTCCCCCCGGTACTGCCCGCGGCACTGTGCTGCTCATCGTTCTTTAACCCCCTCTTACTTGTCCAGCGGCATTCCCTATGTGTTGTGCAAGTGCAACATCGATGATCATGGCCGGATCCGCTCCGGACCCGTGCCGGAGGCCGCCGGGTGCCCGGATTGGAACCGGGAGCGGGTCATCCGCGAGGATGGGGGCATGACCGCCCAGATTCTCGATGGCAAGGCCACCGCAGCCGCGATCAAGTCCGATCTGACCGCCCGCGTGGCGGCCCTCAAGGAGAAGGGCGTCACGCCCGGCCTGGGGACCGTCCTGGTCGGCGACGACCCCGGCAGCCAGAAGTACGTCGCGGGCAAGCACCGCGACTGCGCCCAGGTCGGTATCGCCTCCATCCAGCGTGAACTGCCCGCGACCGCCACGCAGGAGGAGATCGAGGCGGTGGTGCGCGAACTCAACGAAGACCCCACCTGCACCGGCTACATCGTCCAGCTCCCGCTCCCCAAGGGCATCGACGAGAACCGCATCCTGGAACTGATGGACCCGGACAAGGACGCCGACGGCCTGCACCCGATGAACCTCGGGCGGCTGGTCCTCAACGAGCCCGCCCCGCTGCCGTGCACCCCCAACGGCGTCCTCACCCTGCTGCGCCGCTACGGCGTGGAGATCAAGGGCGCCGAGGTCGTGGTCGTCGGCCGCGGTGTGACCATCGGGCGTCCGATGCCGCTGCTGCTGACGCGGCGCAGTGAGAACGCCACGGTCACCCAGTGTCACACCGGCACCCGTGATCTCTCCGCGCACCTGAAGCGCGCCGACATCATCGTCGCCGCGGCCGGTTCCGCCCACCTCATCCGCGCCGAGGACGTGAAGCCGGGCGCCGCCGTCCTCGACGTCGGTGTCTCGCGCAGCGCCGAGGGCAAGATCGTCGGAGACGTCCACCCGGACGTCGCCGAGGTCGCCGCGTGGATCTCCCCGAACCCCGGTGGCGTGGGCCCGATGACCCGCGCCCAGCTGCTCGTCAACGTGGTGGAAGCGGCGGAGCGCAGTGTCGGCTGACGGCGGGCCCGAGGACGCCGCGGCCCGCGACACCGACGCCGACGCCGAGTCGGCCGTACGGGCTGTGAAGGGTGAGTCCGTCGTGCGGGAGACGGGGTCCGTGAACGGTGAGGCCGGTCCTCGGAAGGCGGGATCCGTGAACGGTGAGGCCGGTTCGGGGAAGGCGGGGTCCGTGAACGGTGTGGCGGGTGTGCGGGAGGCGGAGGGCGCCGAGGGCGAGCCGGGTGCGATCGACGCCGTGAGCGCGCCCGACGCCGAGGGGAAGCCGCGCCGCACCACGCGGCGCTTCCCCCTGTTCACGAGGGACACCGCGCGGCCCGAGGGCGGCGGCCGGGCGGCGGGCGTCGACGCCCCGGCCCCGGCCCGCCAATGGCCCATCCTCGCCGTGCTGTCGGCCGTCGGACTCGGCCTGCTGCTGACCGCCCTCGACGTGTTCCGGCTCGGCACGGTCCTGATCGGCGCGGCGCTGCTGGCCGGCGCCGTGATGCGCTGGGTGCTGCCCGACGTGGGCATGCTCGCGGTCCGCTCCCGCTTCACGGACATGGTCACGTACGGCGTGCTGGGTGTCGCCATCGTGCTGCTCTCGCTGATGGCACAGCCCAACCCGTGGCTGGTCATCCCGTTCCTGGACGACACGCTGCACTTCACGGTCCGCTGAGCCCCCCGCGCATGCCTTGAAGCAGGGCGCGGCCCGTCCCCTCCCCCGAGTAAGGACGGGCCGCGGCCGGGCGGCCGGACCGCCCGGGTCAACCCTTCAGCACAGGCACCGGCTGTTCAACAGCCGTCAGTTCCCTGTGGCACGGAAGTGACCATTCCGCCACGGTGTCCGCGTCGCGTGACGGGAACCGTCCACCGCCCGGCGTCGTCAATCGCTCACGGGGAACGACACGGGAGCGCCTGGAAGCGCTGTGGGAGGTGGGTGAGCGATGGGTGCCTGGCAACCGCTGCCGGAGGAGCTTCCGGCGGAGGTACGGCACTTCGTCGAGCAGTTGCGGCTGCTCAAGGACCGCACCGGGATGAGCCTGGTCGCGCTGGGCACGCGCACCGCGTACAGCAAGTCCTCCTGGCAGCGCTACCTCAACGCGAGCCAGCCGCCGCCCCGGCAGGCGGTCGTCGCCCTGTGCCGGGTCGCGGGTCTCGCGGATGAGGAGACCGAACGTTTCGGGGTGCGCTGGGAACTGGCGGTGCGAGCCTGGCCGCGCGAGCCCGCGCCGCCGGCGCCGCCCGTGCCGCCCGTACGGGTGCCGGCGGGCGGTCCCGTCCCCGCCGCGTACACCGTTCCCGCCGCGCGCGGCCGTGACGGCTACGAGGAGGACCCCACGCTCCCGTGGTGGGACCTGCTGGACGAGGAGTCGTCCCGGCAGCCCGCCGCGCCCCGCACGCCCCGCCTCCTCCTCTACGCGGCCCTGCTCGCCGTCGTCCTCCTTCTCGCCGCCGTCGCGGGTGCCGTCACCCTCGGGTGAGCTGAGCGTTCTCGTGACGGGTGAGGTCGCGGCTGTGTTCCCGTTGTGTCGATGTCTTGACAAGTTCAAGGATTTACCCTGATCCGTCCCAACAACCCGGTTAGCGTGGCCAATCGGGACGGTACCGGACGTCCTGTTGCGGAGGACGAGGGTCCGATTGGCGGCCATGACGTCGATGGGACAATGGGCCGCAGCCCGCGGGGCGTGCGACGGTGCATGCCCGGGCCCGAATGCTCCCGTGCGCCCCCATCCCGGGAACTGAGATCCTGACCGATCGCATCCCTGTGGGTAGCCAGAACGGGGACCGGCGGGGGCCGGGGGACTCGGCGGAGGGGTGCCGAACACGCGGGGGAACAGTCAGGCACGTACGGGGGGAAAGAAGCAGGGGGGAGCAGTAATGCCTCGTTGGAGGGACTTGCCGGATGAACTCGATCCGCAGGTCAGGGAGTTCGCCAGCCAGCTGCGCCGGCTGGTCGACCGGAGCGGGCTGGGCATCGCCGCGGTGGCCGACCGTACGGGCTACAGCAAGACGTCCTGGGAGCGGTACCTCAACGGTCGGCTCCTCGCGCCCAAGGGCGCGATCGTCGCCCTGGCCGAGGTGACCGGGACCAATCCCATCCATCTGACGACCATGTGGGAGCTGGCCGAGCGTGCGTGGAGCCGCTCGGAGATGCGCCACGACATGACCATGGAAGCGATCCGGATCTCCCAGGCGCGTGCCGCGCTCGGGGAGTTCGGGGCGCCCCCGGCGAAGGGGAGCAACGGCAAGCAGGCCCGCAAGGGCGGCAGCGCGACCGCGACGCCCGGCATCACGCCGGGGATCGCCGGGCCCGCGGGGGTGTCGCCGACGGTGCCGCCGCAGCCGTCCGCCACGGAGGTGGAGGACTCGTCGTACGGCTCTTCGTCGTCGCTCGGGGGTGGGGCGCGCGGGGGTGCCGGGTACGGCGGGTCCTCTTCGGGCGGCCCTTCGGGTGGACCTTCGTCCGGTGGGGGCTCGCGTGGCGGGGGCTGGGGGGTCGCCGCTACGCCGTCCGGTGACGGGGGGCGGTACGGTGCGTCGACTCCGGCGGGGGCTGTGGGGCCGGGGGGTTCTGCGGGTTCTGGGGGTTCCGCGGGTTCGTCGGCTCCGGGTGGTTCCGTGGGCCCGGCCGGGTCTGTCGCTACCGGTGGGCCGGGTGCGCCCGTGGGGGGATCCGTGGACGCGGCGGCGCGGCGTAAGCGGCGGCTGACGATGTTCCTCGCGGGGGTTGTGGGTGCGCTCGTGGTGATAGCCGCGGCCGTGTACTTCACCGGGGGCGGTGACAGCAAGAAGGCGCAGAGCGCGCCCAAGACGCCCTCGACGTCCGCCGCGGTCAATCCTGATCTGCCGGCCGGGGTGAAGTGCAGTGGCGCCGACTGCACGGGCAAGGACCCGGAGAACATGGGGTGCGGTGGGCAACTGGCGACGACCAGCACCAGCGTCACCGTCGGTACCACCCTGGTCGAGGTGCGCTACAGCAAGACCTGCGCCGCGGCCTGGGCCCGCATCACCCAGGCCGTGATCGGTGACTCGGTGCAGGTGACGGCCGGTAGCGCTGCCAGGCAGACCGGGACCGTCGACAACGCCACGGATGCGTACACCCCGATGATCGCGGTCAAGGACGCCGCCGAGGCGAAGGCGTGCGTCACGTTGAAGTCGGGCCAGAAGGGCTGCACGAAGTGAAGTAGCCGGGGGGGCTTGGCTGGGGCGGGTGGGGGCTGGGGCGGGTGGGCACGTGCGGCACGGTGGTTCCTCGCCCCCGCCGCCCCTACCCGTCCCATCCCCAGGGGCTCCGCCCCCTCACCCCCGCCAGGGGCGCCGCGCCCCCTGGACCCCCGCATCGCCCGAAGGGCTCGTCCTCAAACGCCGGACGGGCTGAAGACGCGAGCGCGGGATGCGGGCCGAAGCCCCCGCCTCAAGGGCGCGGGCAACCCCCGCTCACCCGCAGCCGAAGGACCCAAGGAATGTTCCCGCGTCGTTGGGGCAGGCGCACCGTGCCCCCACGGGATCCGGCCCCGGCCGGTCACCCCGACGGCGGCCGTCGTGTTGTCCTCCCCCGGACCGGCGGCCGCCCCGCCGGGGGGTTGTGGGGTGGGCCACACGGGACCCGGCCATCGGGGATCCTGGATGCGCGATAGCCTGACGGCGGATCTCTCTTGACGCCGAGAGATCGATCATCGGTTCCTTTGATCGATCATTGCGGTGGACGCAGGGGACGATCCTGCACCCCGGGGCAGGGACGCCCCACCGCCTGCTGTCATACGGAGAACGCCATGACCCGCACTCCCGTGAACGTCACCGTCACCGGCGCGGCCGGCCAGATCGGTTACGCCCTGCTCTTCCGCATCGCCTCCGGCCAGTTGCTCGGCGCGGACGTGCCGGTCAAGCTGCGCCTCCTGGAGATCACACCGGCGCTGAAGGCCGCCGAGGGCACCGCGATGGAGCTCGACGACTGCGCCTTCCCGCTGCTCGCGGGCATCGACATCACGGACGACCCGAACGTCGCCTTCGACGGCACGAACGTCGCGCTGCTCGTCGGCGCCCGCCCCCGTACCAAGGGCATGGAGCGCGGTGACCTGCTCTCCGCCAACGGTGGCATCTTCAAGCCGCAGGGCAAGGCCATCAACGACAACGCCGCGGACGACATCAAGGTCCTCGTCGTCGGCAACCCGGCCAACACCAACGCGCTCATCGCCCAGGCCGCCGCCCCGGACGTACCGGCCGAGCGCTTCACCGCGATGACCCGCCTCGACCACAACCGCGCGCTGACCCAGCTCGCGAAGAAGACCGGCAGCACGGTCGCGGACATCAAGCGCCTCACCATCTGGGGCAACCACTCCGCCACCCAGTACCCGGACATCTTCCACGCCACGGTCGCCGGCAAGAACGCCGCCGAGGTCGTGAACGACGAGAAGTGGCTCGCCGAGGACTTCATCCCGACCGTCGCCAAGCGCGGTGCCGCGATCATCGAGGCCCGTGGCGCGTCCTCCGCCGCCTCCGCCGCCAACGCCGCCATCGACCACGTGTACACCTGGGTCAACGGCACCGCCGACGGTGACTGGACCTCCATGGGTATCCCGTCGGACGGTTCCTACGGCGTGCCCGAGGGGATCATCTCCTCCTTCCCCGTCACCACCAAGGACGGGCAGTACGAGATCGTCCAGGGCCTGGACATCAACGAGTTCTCCCGCGCCCGTATCGACGCCTCCGTCAAGGAGCTCGAGGAGGAGCGCGACGCGGTCCGCGGTCTCGGTCTGATCTGACGTACCCGACTCACCCGAGTCACTCGCAACTCATCGGCCCCGTCCGGGAAGTGTCCTGGGCGGGGCCGACGCATGCGTACAGAAAGTACGCATCGAACGTACGTGCTTTCTCGCTGTATGCGAGGGCGCACGGGGAGTAACTCTCGCTATCGTCGTGACGTACGGTCCGGTAGGGGAGCGCAGGGCTGCTCAGGAGAGCTGGGGCGCGGCCGGGGAAGACACGCGGGGGTGGTCCCAGTGACGGAATCGGAGAGACGGTACGCGCACAGCGAGGCGACACGGCTGTTGTGTGCCGGAGTGCATCTCGACACCGTGTTCCGGGCACGGGTCATCGACGAACTCATAGGGCACGAGGAGCGGCCCGCGGCACCGTCCCTCGGTGTCGACGTCGTCGCCGTGCTCGCGCACGCGCTGCGCGCCCGCCGCAGGGAGGCCCTGACCGGGCTCGGCCTGCTGGCCATCTGGATCGTGTTCTTCCTGGTGGAGGTGGTCCGGGCGGCCACCAGCGTCGCGGACTCGGGGATCGGGGGTTTCGCGGGCGTGTTCGGCGCCGTCGCGGTGTTCTTCTACGCCGCCGTCTGCTTTCTCCTCTGGTCCGCGCGGGCCGCGGCCGGGTGGGGCATGAGCATGTACGCCGCGAGCCGGGACGAGTCCGCCCGGCTGCGTCTGCCGCGCAGGGCGACCGCCTGGGGGCTCACCTTCATGGCGCGCGTCGCGGAGATCGGCTACTGGGTGTACGCCTTCACGCAGTTGCCGCACGACCCCTTTCTGGTGATCTTCCCGCTCCTGCTCACCTTCGTGATCGGTGCCCACCGCTCCCAGGTGGCCGCGGTCATGAGCGTCGAACTCTCCCGGGACGCCTTCGCCCGTACGGCCGTGGCACTGCCCATGGGCAGCGAGCGTCAGCTGCGGGTCGCGCGGGCCGTCACCTGGGAGCAGCACGCGTCCGTGGCGCTCTACGACGCCCACCGGCCGTTCGTCGGCGCCGGAAAGCCGTACGAGCCCTGGTCGTTCGCGATGGAGATCACCCCCGCCAAGAAGCCGTTCGACGCCCTGAACGGCAAGCTGCCCGAGCAGACCGGCGACGGTTCGGCGAACGGGCACCGGGCGCCGGTGCAGTTGACCAACCGGCAGATCCTCGACCTGGTCGTACCGAAGCTGGAGGCGCTGCGGGAGTCCGCCGCGCGCACCAGCCGGGACCGGCTCAAGGACCTGGAGGTCGAGGAGTTCGTCTACCTGCCGTACGGCGTGGGGCGGAACCAGGGCGTGTACGAGCCGTCGTCGGCCCGGCTGCACCTGGACGGGGCGGTGGACGAGGGCGGCGAGGCGCGCCGTCACTTCCTGCGCGTCAGGGTCGGCGCCTGGGACGAGCAGGTGGTGGTCTCGGTGCTGGTCCGCGTCCACACGCAGGGCGGGATGCTGGTCCTGGAAGTCGTACCGCACGTGCTGGGGCCGATTTTCGAGGAGTACCGGCGCGTCGACTTCATCGCGGCCTCCGGGGAGGGCGCGACGGGCCGCGAGGTGCTGCGGACGGTGCTGTCCGCCCCGGCGACGGGCGTGGTGGCCGGGTTCTCCATGCTGCGCACCCTCGTCCAGTGCCTGCGCACCTGGCTGTCGAGGCCCGAACAGGCCCTGCCGGACGCTCCGTTGGTGTCCGTGCGGGAGATGGGCAGCACCGACCGGCTGTCGCTGTTCCAGGAGATGGACGTCAGCCGTTACATCAAGACCGTCGAGGACCGCATCGCGAGCGGGGTGCGCGAGGCGCTGCGGCGCAGCGGCTGCGAGACGGGCAGCTTCGAGCAGAACATCTTCAACGTGGCCGCGGGCGGCCAGTTCATCGGGCAGATGAGCGGCGGCACCGTGGTGGGCCGGATCAGCAAGAGCGCCGTCTCCATGGGCAGTGGGGGCGCGTCGTACAACGAGGGGAACAGGGATGACTGAGGGCTCGGGCGGGCGGGTCGACCGGATCACGCGCAGTGCGGTGAACTTCGGCGACCACGGCACCGCGAACTATCACGAGGCGCCGCCCGCGGCCGCCGCCGACGAGACGACCGAGGCGCTCCTGGAGGCCGTCCGCACGTTGCGCGAGCATCTGCGGCTGCTCACGGAGACCGATGACACGACCGGGCTCGACGGCGAACTGGCCGTGGTGCAGGGGGAGATCGAGAGAACGGGCCAGGCGGACCCGGCGCGGCTCGGCCGGCTGCGGATGCGCCTGGAGACCGCCGCCGCGGCCGTGGCGGGGCTGGCGTCGACGGCGGCCGTGGTGCAGGTGATCGCGCAGCTGGCCGGTTAGGGGTCGGCGCGGGATCGGTCTAGTGGGAACGGGGTGACGAGGTGGCGCAACGGTGGGACGAGGACCGCCAGCGGTGGGTCGATGACGACGGCGCGGGCGGGCAGGGCAGGGGCGGGGCCGCCGGTGGCGGGGTGCCGCCCGACGCGGAGCAGCAGTGGTGGGCGTCGGCGACGACCCAGGCGGGGCCACCGCGCCCGCCCGAGACGCCCCTGCCGCCACCGTCGTGGCCCGGGCCAGGCGGAAGTCCCGGCGGCGGCCGGGGACCGGCCCCCGCGGACTCGCGCCGGCTGCTGATCGTGATCGTGGCCGTCGCCGTCCTCGCGGGCGGTGTCGGAGGCGCGGTGTGGGCGCTGACCAGGGGCGACTCGTCCGGGCACACCGGCGCCGACCCGTCGCGCCCGGCGGTGACCGTGACGGCGACCCAGAGCGTTCCTTCCCCGGACACCGGCTACACCTCCGGGAGTCCGGACACCTACGCCGACCCGGGCGGGTCCGGCGACCCGGCGACGCAGCCCAAGACCCCGGAGCCGTTGCCCGGCTACAGCAGGTCGGTGGATCCGGTCGGCTACACGGTGGACGTGCCGGACGGCTGGGTGCGCGAGGAGGTGCAGGGCAAGCTGGCGCCGGTCGTCACGTACACGGCCCCCGGCGGCGGCAGCAGGCTCATGCTGTTCGAGGTCAAGGAGAGCTCCCTGGCCGAGTCGTCGTCCCAGGCCGAGGAGATCTCGCAGAAGCTCCCGGGGTACCGGCTCATCGAGCGGCAGAACGGCTCCGGCTGGACGGAGGTCACCTACCGCTACGACAGCCCGCAGAAGGGCGCCACGCACGTGGTCGACCACCGCTTCCGGGCCGCCGACGGCACGCTCTACGCGATCAACGCGAGCGGTCCCGAGGGCGTGGACATGACCGGCCCGCTCACCACGGCCCTGAACTCCTTCTGCCCCACCGGCGCGAACTGCGCGTAGACGTTGTCGTCCTGAGCTGCTCCTCGGGCTGAAGCCCGAGGATTATGGCCTTCTGGTCGCATTTCTGTTCATTTTTCAGTGACGCCGGGCACTTTTGGTCACTGGTTGTGCATGCATTCCGGGTGGAGGGGCAGGCGCTCCCGGTCCCCGAGAGTGACACGCGTGTGACACACGGACACGCGGGGGCACGGAACAGGAACGGAAGGCAACACCGACCATGGCCGGACACCAAGCGCACCAGGCACAACAGACCCTTCATGTGGGTGGAGAGTGGCGGGAGGCCGTCTCCCGTGCCACCCGCGAGATCCTCGATCCCGCGGATGCCAAGCCGTTCGCCGTGGTCGCGGAGGGTGACGAGCGGGACGCGGACGCGGCCGTCGCCGCCGCCCGCCATGCCTTCGACACGGGGGAGTGGCCCCGTACCCCCGTCGCCGAGCGCGCCGCGCTGCTGCGCCGCGTCGCCGACCTCCTCGTCCGCGACCGCGAGGAGCTGGGACTCCTGGAGAGCCGCGACGCGGGCAAGACCCTGGAGGAGGGCCGGGTCGACATCGACTGTGTCGCGGACGCCTTCCGGTACTTCGCCGACCTCGTCGTGGGGGAGGGCGGCGGGCGGGTCGTCGATGCCGGGTCCGCCGACATCCACAGCGTCGTCGTGCACGAGCCCGTCGGTGTCTGCGCGCTGATCACCCCCTGGAACTATCCGCTCCTGCAGGCCAGTTGGAAGATCGCACCCGCCCTCGCGGCCGGGAACGCCTTCGTGGTCAAGCCGAGCGAGATCACCCCGCTGACGACGATCGCGCTGATACGGCTGCTCGCCGAGGCCGGCCTGCCCGCCGGGGTGGCCAACCTCGTGACCGGCCCCGGGCACACGGTGGGCGCCCGCCTCGCCGAGCACCCCGACGTCGACCTCGTCTCCTTCACCGGCGGTCTGGTCAGCGGCACGAAGGTGGCGCGGGCCGCCGCGGAGGGCGTCAAGAAGGTCGCCCTGGAGCTCGGCGGCAAGAACCCCAACGTCGTCTTCGCCGACGCCTGTGCCACGGACGAGGACTTCGACACCGCCGTCGACCAGGCCCTCAACGCCGCCTTCATCCACAGCGGCCAGGTCTGCTCGGCCGGCTCCCGGCTCATCGTCGAGGAGTCCGTGCGCGAGCGCTTCGTCGCCGAACTGGCCCGCAGGGCCGGCCGGATCAGCCTCGGCCGCGGCACCGAGGACGGTGTCGAGTGCGGCCCCCTGGTGTCGGAGGGACAGCGCGAGAAGACCGAGGCGTACGTCGCCTCCGCGCTCGCGGAGGGTGCGGTGCTGCGGGCGGGCGGCCGGCGCCCCGAGCCGTCCGCCGAACGGCCCGCCACCGGGTACTTCTACGAGCCGACCGTCCTCGACCAGTGCCACCGGGAGATGAAGGTGGTCCGCGAGGAGGTCTTCGGGCCCGTCCTGACCGTGGAGACCTTCCGCACCGAGGACGAGGCCGTCGCGCTCGCCAACGACACCGAGTACGGGCTCGCGGGCGCCGTCTGGACCACCGACGCGGGCCGCGCCCGCCGCGTCGCGGGACGGCTGCGGCACGGCACCGTCTGGATCAACGACTTCCACCCCTACCTCCCCCAGGCGGAGTGGGGCGGCTTCGGGAAGAGCGGTGTGGGGCGCGAACTGGGCCCGGCGGGCCTCGCCGAGTACCGCGAGACCAAGCACGTCTACCAGAACCTGGCGCCGAAGCCGGTCCGCTGGTTCGCGGGCCGACCCCGGTGACGTAGTCCTCCGCCCCGCACAGCACTTGCCCCTTGCACCCTGGAGCGCCCCCATGCACGAAAGCACGCACGAGAACGCGTCCGAGAACACATACGACTACGTCGTCATCGGCGGTGGCACGGCAGGCTCCGTCATCGCCTCCCGTCTCACCGAGAACGCAGACGTTACGGTCGCCGTCATCGAGGGCGGTCCCAGTGACGTCGGCCGTGAGGACGTCCTCACCCTGCGCCGCTGGATGGGCCTGCTCGGCGGCGAACTGGACTACGACTACCCGACGACCGTGCAGCCGCGCGGCAACTCGCACATCCGGCACAGCCGGGCCCGCGTCCTCGGCGGCTGTTCGTCGCACAACACGCTGATCGCGTTCAAGCCGCTGCCGTCCGACTGGGACGAGTGGGAGACGGCGGGCGCCAAGGGCTGGGGTGCGGTGCCCATGGAGGCGTACTTCGCGCGGCTCCTCAACAACATCGTCCCGGTCGACGAGAAGGACCGCAACGCCATCGCCCGCGACTTCGTCGACGCCGCCCAGGGCGCGCTGGGCGTGCCCCGTGTCGAGGGCTTCAACAAGAAGCCGTTCACCGAGGGCGCCGGCTTCTTCGACCTCGCCTACCACCCCGAGAACAACAAGCGCTCCAGCGCGTCGGTCGCGTATCTCCACCCGGTGATGGACGAACGGCCCAACCTCACACTGCTGCTGGAGACCTGGGCGTACCGACTGGAGCTGGAGGGGACGCGCGCCACGGGCGTGCACGTACGCGCCAAGGACGGCACGGAGAGCCTCGTACGGGCCCGGCGCGAGGTCCTGCTGTGCGCGGGCGCGGTCGACTCGCCGCGGCTGCTGCTGCACTCCGGGATCGGACCCGCCCACGACCTGGCGGAGCTCGGCATACCCGTCGCCCACGACCTGCCCGGCGTCGGCGAGAACCTGCTCGACCACCCCGAGTCGGTCATCGTCTGGGAGACCGACGGGCCGATCCCGGAGAACTCGGCGATGGACTCCGACGCGGGTCTGTTCGTGCGCCGCGACCCCGAACAGGCGGGCCCCGACCTGATGTTCCACTTCTACCAGATCCCCTTCACGGACAACCCGGAGCGGCTGGGCTACGAACGCCCGGCGCACGGCGTCTCCATGACCCCCAACATCCCCAAACCGCGCAGCCGTGGCCGCCTCTACCTGACCAGCGCCGATCCATCGGTCAAGCCCGCCCTCGACTTCCGCTACTTCACGGACGAGGACGACTACGACGGCCGCACCCTCGTCGACGGCATCCGCATCGCCCGCCGGATCGCCCGCACCGAGCCGCTCGCCGGCTGGCTGAAGCGCGAGGTGTGCCCCGGGCCCGAGGTCACCGACGACGAGGAGCTGAGCGCGTACGCGCGTCAGGTCGCGCACACCGTCTACCACCCCGCGGGCACCTGCCGGATGGGCGCCACGGATGATCAACTGGCCGTGGTCGACCCAGAGCTGAGGGTGCGCGGCCTCGACGGTCTGCGGATCGCCGACGCGTCCGTCTTCCCGACGATGCCCGCCGTGAACCCGATGATCGGAGTGCTCATGGTCGGGGAGAAATGCGCCGAGCTGATCGGGGGCGGTGCGTGATGAGTACGACCACCGGCACACCCGCCAGTTCCCCCGGTTCCGCGGCCTCCGTCTTCTCCGTCGACGGCCTGTGGAAGGTGTTCGGGCCGAAGGCCGAGCGCGTCCCCGCCGATCCCGAGCTCGCCGCCCTCACCCCCGCCGAACTCCGCTCCCGCACCGGCTGCACGGCCGCCGTCCGGGACGTCAGCTTCGACGTCCGCAAGGGCGAGGTCTTCGTCGTCATGGGGCTGTCCGGCTCCGGCAAGTCCACGCTGGTCCGCTGCCTCACCCGGCTGATCGAGCCGACCGCGGGCGCGATCGTCATCGACGGCGAGGACGTCCGCGCCATGGACAGGAACCGGCTGCGGGAACTGCGCCGCCACCGCGCCGCGATGGTCTTCCAGCACTTCGGTCTGCTCCCGCACCGCTCGGTGCTCGACAACGTGGCGTACGGCCTGGAGATCCAGGGCGTCGGCAAGGCCGAGCGCCGTGAGCGGGCCGCCGAAGTCGTCGCCAAGGTCGGCCTGGAGGGCATGGAGCAGCGCAGGCCCGGCCAGCTGTCCGGCGGCCAGCAGCAGCGCGTCGGGCTCGCCCGCGCGCTCGCCGTCGACCCCGAAGTCCTGCTCTTCGACGAGCCGTTCAGCGCGCTCGACCCGCTGATCCGGCGCGACATGCAGGAAGAGGTCATCCGGCTGCACCACGACGAGGGCCGCACGATGGTCTTCATCACCCACGATCTCAACGAGGCACTGCGCCTCGGCGACCGCATCGCGCTCATGCGCGACGGCCGTGTCGTCCAGCTCGGCACCCCCGAGGAGATCGTCGGCTCGCCCGCCGACGACTACGTCCGCGAGTTCGTCCGCGACGTACCGCGCGAACAGGTCATGACCGTCCGTACGGCCATGCGGGCCGCGTCCGCCGCGGAGGCCGGCCGGGGCCCGGCGCTCGCACCCGACGCGACCGTCTCCGAGGCCATCGAGGCGGTGGCCCGCTCGGGCGACTCCGCCCGCGTGATGGACCAGGGACGCTGCGTCGGCGTCGTGGACCCGGCGGCGCTGCTCGAAGTGGTGGCAGGCGCGGACACGGCCGCCGGCGGGACGCCGGACGGCCCCCGTAAGGAGGCCGCTTGATGGCCACCGTCACCGCGACCGTCGGTCACTCCGGCGTCTGCGCGCTGCTCAAGAACCTCCGCGGACACCGGGCCGCCGGCAAGCTGCTGCTGCTCGCCGTCGTGGCGGCCGTGGCCGTCCCGGTCCTCGACTCCCACTGGGCGAGCGGCACCTGGCCGGGCGCCCTCACCGTCGACCTCTCCGCACCCCTCGGCCGGGCCAGCGAGTGGATCATCGACAACCGGGACAGCCACCCCCTGTTCCTGTACTTCTTCGGGTACGTCAGCAGCGCCGTCGTCCTCTCGGTGCGCGCCGTCTACGTGGTGCTGCTCGCGGCGGGCTGGGCCGGTGTGACAGCCGTCGCGGCACTCGTCGCCTGGCGCACGGCGGGCGTACGGCTCGCGCTCGGCACGGCCGCCGCCTTCCTCGCCTGCGGACTGCTCGGCATGTGGGTGCCGACCATGCAGACCCTCGCGCTCATGGTGGTCGCCGTCCTCGCGTCCGTCCTGCTGGGCGCGCTGCTCGGCCTCGCCGCCGGGCTCTCCGACCGCACCTACCGCGCGCTGCGCCCCGTCCTCGACACCATGCAGGTGCTCCCGGCGTTCGCGTACCTCCTGCCCGTCGTCCTCGTCTTCGGCATCGGCGTCCCCGCCGCCGTCCTCGCCACCGTCGTGTACGCCGCCCCGCCCATGGCCCGCCTCACCGCGCTCGGCCTGCGCGATGCCGACGCCGGGGTGATGGAGGCCGCCACCTCGCTCGGTGCCACCGCCCGCCAGCGCCTGCTGACCGCCCGCCTCCCGCTGGCCCGCAAGGAACTCCTCCTCGGCCTCAACCAGACGATCATGATGGCCCTGTCCATGGCGGTCATCGCGTCCGTGATCGGCGCGGGCGGCCTCGGCGACCGCGTCTACCAGGCCCTGGCCTCCGTCGACGTGGGCGCCGCACTCGCCGCCGGTATCCCGATCGTGCTGCTCGCGGTCGTCCTGGACCGGGTGACGGGAGCGGCCGGGGAGCGGCTCGGCTCGGATTCCGGGGCGACGGCCCTGCGCTGGGCGTACGCCGCCGGCGCGGCCCTCGTCGTGGCGCTGGCCGGACACCTCACCGGCCGTCTCGACTGGCCCGGCTCCTGGACCCTCTCCATCGCCGAGCCCGTGAACCGCGTCGTCGACTGGATGACCAACCACCTCTACTCCGGCGTCCCCTACATCGGCGGCACCGCCGACTGGGCGGGCCACTTCACCACCTGGGTCCTGGACCCCCTCCGGGACGGCCTCCAGTGGCTGCCCTGGTGGTCGGTCCTGCTGATCGTCGCCGCTCTCGCCTGGCTGATCGGCACCTGGCGCACCGCCCTCACCGCGGTCCTCGCGATGGCCGCGATCGGGGTGCTCGGCGTGTGGAAGCCGTCCCTGGACACGCTCTCGCAGGTCCTCGCGGCGGTCGCCGTCACCCTCGTGCTCGGCTTCGCGACCGGCATCGCGGCGGCGCGCAGCGAGCGCGTCGAGCGGCTGCTGCGGCCGGTCCTTGACGTCTTCCAGACGATGCCGCAGTTCGTCTACCTGATCCCGGTGGTGGCGCTGTTCGGCGTGGGCCGCGCGCCCGCCGTGGCCGCCGCGGTCGTCTACGCGCTGCCCGCCGTCGTCCGCATCACCACCCAGGGCCTGCGCGCCGTCGACCCGGCCGCGCTGGAGTCGGCCCGTTCGCTCGGCGCCACCGGCGCCCAGCAGCTGCGTCAGGTCCAGCTGCCGCTGGCCCGCCAGTCGCTGCTCCTCGCTGTGAACCAGGGCGTCGTGCTCGTCCTCGCCGTCGTCATCATCGGCGGTCTGGTCGGCGGTGGCGCACTCGGCTACGACGTCGTGTTCGGCCTCGCGCAGGGCGACCTGGCGACCGGCCTCGTGGCCGGCGCGGCGATCGTCTGCCTCGGCCTGATGCTCGACCGGGTGACCCAGCCGACCGCGCGGACCACGAAGAAGGGAGCGTGACATGCGTCTACGTACGACTTCGGTGATGGCCGGTGCGGCCGCGCTGCTGACGCTGACCGGCTGCGGCGCCGTCGACATGACCAAGCAGGCCTCGCCCTTCGCGAACGCGCGGGGCTCGAAGAGCCTGACCCTCTCCGTCCAGTCCTGGGTGGGCGCGCAGGCCAACGTGGCCGTCGCGCAGTACCTGCTGGAGCACGAGCTCGGTTATCGCGTCGACACCGTCCAGGTCGACGAGGTCCCCGCGTGGGACGCGCTCAGCCAGGGCCGGGTCGACGCCATCCTGGAGGACTGGGGCCACCCCGACCAGGAGAAGCGGTACGTCGAGGACAAGAAGACGATCGCCCCCGGCGGGGACCTGGGCGTCACCGGGCACATCGGCTGGTACGTCCCGACGTACTTCGCCAAGCAGCACCCCGATGTGACCGACTGGAAGAACCTCAACAAGTACGCCGGCCGGCTGCGGACCGCGGAGAGCGGTGGCAAGGGCCAGCTCATGGACGGTTCGCCCTCCTACGTCACCAACGACAAGGCCCTGGTGGCCAATCTGAAGCTGAACTACCAGGTGGTGTTCGCCGGTTCGGAGGCCGCGCAGATCACCCAGATGAAGCAGTTCGCCAAGGAGAAGAAGCCCTTCCTCACCTACTGGTACTCGCCCCAGTGGCTCTTCAAGAAGGTCCCCATGACGGAGGTGAAGCTGCCGCCGTACAAGGAGGGCTGCGACGCCGACGCGGCCAAGGTCGCCTGCGCCTACCCGCACACACCCCTCCAGAAGTACCTGAACGCCGACTTCGCGAAGAGCGGCGGCAAGGCGGCGGCCTTCCTGAAGAAGTTCAAGTGGACCACCGAGGACCAGAACGAGGTCTCCCTGATGATCGCGAACGACAAGCTGTCGGCGCAGGACGCGGCGAAGAAGTGGGTCGACAGTCACGCGTCGACGTGGCGCGCGTGGCTGTCGTGACCCCGGCCTCAGCAGGCGTTCGTGGCTTCGGCGCGCTCCGTCAGTGGTGCTGCCCCGCCTGGTAGTGGCCCGGGACCATACGGGTGCTCACGCCGAACCGGTTCCAGGCGTTGATCACCGTGATCGCGGCGATCAGCTGTGCCAGCTCGGCGTCCTCGAAGTGCTGCGCCGCCTTCGCGTACACCTCGTCCGGTACGAAACCGTCGGTCAGGACGGTGACGGCCTCGGTCAGCTCGATCGCCGCGAGTTCCTTCTCCGTGTAGAAGTGCTTCGACTCCTCCCACGCGCTGAGCTGGACGATCCGCTGCACGCTCTCCCCGGCCGCCAGCGCGTCCTTGGTGTGCATGTCGAGGCAGAACGCGCAGTGGTTGAGCTGCGAGGCACGGATCTTCACCAGCTCGCGCAGCTTCGGCTCCAGCCCCTGCTGTGCGGCCGTCTCCAGCCGGAGCATGGCCTTGTAGACCTCGGGGGCGTGCTTGGCCCAGTTCAGTCGGGGGCTGTGCTCGGGGGCGTGCACGGCGGTCGTGGCGGTCGTGTCGGTGGTGGTGTCGTTCGTGGTCATGTTCTCGACCCTACGAGCGAAGCAGCCCAGGAGTATGGTCCATTTACATGGCGAAATCTTGGGCCACTTTCGGGGTCGACCTCCACGTCGAGCCGACCGGACCCGGTGTCCGCAGAGGTCTGACGGAGGCCCTCCGCGAGGCGGTCCGCAGTGGCCGCCTCGCTCCCGGCACCCGGCTGCCCTCCTCGCGCTCCCTCGCCGCCGACCTGGGCATCGCCCGCAACACGGTCGCGGAGGCGTACGCGGACCTGGTGGCGGAGGGCTGGCTCACCGCCCGCCAGGGCTCGGGCACGAGCGTCGCGCGCCGCCCGGTGCCGGCCCCCTCCACCGCCGCGGCCCCCGGCCGCCCGACCCGCGCCCGTCCGGCGTACGACCTGGTCCCCGGTTCCCCCGACCTGTCCTCCTTCCCCCGCGCGGCCTGGCTGAAGGCCTCCCGCCGCGCTCTGGCCGTCGCCCCGCACGAGGCCCTCGACTACGGCGACCCGCGCGGCCGGGTGGAACTGCGCACCGCCCTGGCCGGCTATCTGGCCCGCGCCCGGGGCGTCCGCACGGACCCGGAGCACATCGTCATCTGCTCCGGCTTCGTGCACGGCCTGATGCTGCTCGGGCAGGTGCTGCGCGGGCGGGGACTGACCTCGCTGGCCGTGGAGTCGTACGGGCTCGACGTCCACTGGCGGCTGCTGGAACGGGCCGGGCTGCGGACTGTGCCGCTCGGATTCGACGAACTCGGCACGCGCACACAGGAGTTGGAGGCGGGCCCACAGAGCGGGGATGCGCCGGGAGGCGTACGGGCGGTACTGATGACGCCCGCCCACCAGTTCCCGATGGGCGTACCGCTGCACCCCGACCGGCGGGCGCAGGTGGTGGACTGGGCGCGGCGCGGCGGCGGTCTGATCCTGGAGGACGACTACGACGGGGAGTTCCGCTACGACCGCCAGCCGGTCGGCGCCCTCCAGGGCCTCGACCCCGACCACGTGGTCCACATGGGCACGGCCAGCAAGTCCCTGGCCCCCGGTCTGCGGCTGGGCTGGCTGGTGCTGCCGCCGTCGCTCGCCCCGGAGGTGGTCGCGGCGAAGGGCGGGGTGGACTGGTCGTGCGGGGTGCTGGACCAGCTCACCCTGGCGGAGTTCCTCACGTCGGGTGCCTACGACCGGCACGTCCGGGCGTCGCGGCTGCGTTATCGGCGCCGCCGGGACGCCCTGGTGGCGCGGCTGGCCGAACAGGCCCCCGGAGTCCGGGCCACGGGCATCGCGGCGGGCCTGCACGTGGTGCTGCGCCTGCCGCCCGGCACCGAGCGGGCGACGCTGCGGGCGGCGGCCTGGCAGGGGCTCGCGGTGCACGGCCTCGACCGCTACCGCCACCCCGAGTCGACCGCCCGGCGCACCGACGCGCTGGTGGTGGGGTACGGGACACCGCCGGACCACGGGTGGTCGGGGGCGCTGGACGCATTGTGCGCGGCACTGTCTTCCGGCGGCACTTTCAACGGTGCAACAGTGAAGTCTGGTCTGTGATCTGTGGCTGTGGTCTGTGGCTGTGGGCCGGGTCCGTGGTCGTGGTGCCGCGGTGGTCACCAGGCGCCCTGGCGGACGAGGTGGCGGCGGAGTCTTCCCGTCGAGGTGCGCGGCAGGGACGGGACGAAGCTGATGGCTCTGGGGACCTTGAACGCGGCGAGGTGCTCGCGCGCCAGGCCCACGAGTTCGGTCTCGAGACCGGACGGACCGGACAGCCCGGAAAGACCGGGCGGCAGGGGCGAGACGGGGACGACGAAGGCCCGCAGCCGGCTGAAGCCGCGCCAGTCCGTCATGGCCGCGACCGCGACCTCCTTCACCGCCGGATGGGCCCGCAGCACGGCCTCCACCTCCAGCGGGGAGATGGTGATCCCGCCGACCGTCTCCAGGTCGTCGGTGCGTCCCAGGTGCCGGTAGCTGCCGTCCGGCTCCCGGCGCGCCCGGTCGTGCGTGGCCAGCCAGCCGCCGACCAGGGTGCGTTCCGACTCCTCGGGCCGGTTCAGATAGCCGGGCGTCAGCGTCGGCCCGCGCACCCAGAGTTCGCCCTCCGCGCCGTCCTCCACCGGCACGCCGGCGCCGTCGCGCAGTTCCACCTCGAAGCCGGGGACCGGGCGGCCGACCGTGCCCGGGTGGTTGTGCTCGAAGCTGTTGGCGCAGAACGCGTGACCGGCCTCGGTGGAGCCGATCTGCTCCAGGACCGGCGCGCCCAGCAGATCGGTGACCTGTTTCCCGAGCCCCTCGGGCAGCTCCTCCCCGGCCGACACGGCGGCGCGTACGGAGGCGAAGCAGGCCGCGTGGCCGCTGCCCCGGCCGGCGACGAGGGCGGCGTACGAGGAGGGCACGGAGTAGAGCAGCGTGACCCGGTGCCGGGCGACGAGCTCGTCCACGGCGGCCGGGTTCGGACGCCGGTCCACCAGGACGGCGGACGAGCCGGAGAAGAGCGGGAAGACGAGGGCGTTGCCGAAGCCGTAGGCGAAGTACAACTTCGACACCGACAGGGTGACGTCGTCCGGAGTGATCCGCAACAGCCGACGGCCGATGAGGTCGTGGAACGTCTTCGGGTCGCCGTGACAGTGCACGACACCCTTGGGCCGGCCCGTGGTGCCGGAGGTGTACTGGACGTAGAGCGGGGTGTGCGCGTCGACCGGGTGCGCGGCGGCCGGCTCGGCGTCGGCGGTGAGCGCCATCAGCTGATCGGCGCCGAGACGCACGCGGTCGGTGAAGCGGTCCTCCAGGCCCGGTCCGGTCACGCAGAGCAGGGCCTCGGCGTCCTCGGCCATGAACGCGTGCTCGGCCGGGGGCAGTTCGGGGTCGACCGGCACGGCGACGGCTCCCAGCCGGGCGGTGGCGAGGAAGGCCGCCACCCAGGCGATGCCGTCGGGCAGCGCGAGCAGCACCCGGTCGCCCGCACCGACGCCGTGCCCGCGGAGCACACCGGCCGCGCGGCCCGCGAGCTCGTGCACCTCGCCGTGCGTCCAGGCCCGGTGGCCCTGATGGAAGGCGACCCGGTCGCCCCAACCGCGCCGCTCGGCGAGCGCGGCGAGATGGGTGGCGAGGTTGCCGGGGGCGTCGGCGTCCGCGTGGGTGCCGGTCGGCGACCGCGGAGTCGGCGTGGACGTGGGAACCGTCACCGGGTGGGCTCCTCTACGGCGGCTCGGCGGGGGGTGTCCGCCCGACGGTCGCTCACCCCTGCCGGGGCGGCTGCCTGGTGCTCCCGCAGGGCCCGCATCTGCGTCGCCGTCGTCAGCAGCATCTCGTCGTACTCCGCGACCGGATCGGAGTCGAGGACGATCGCGCCGCCCGCGCCCAGGTGCATCAGCCCGTCCGCGAGTACGGCGGTACGGATGACGATGCCGAGGTCGGCGCCGCCGCTGCACCCCAGGTAGCCGAGGGCCCCGGAGTACACACCGCGCGCCTCGGTCTCCAGCGTCTCGATGATCTCCATGGTGCGCAGCTTCGGCGCGCCGGTCGTCGAGCCGCCGGGGAAGCAGGCGCGGACGCAGTCCACCGCCTCCGTGTCCGGGCGCAGCCGGCCTTCGACGGTGGAGACGAGCCGGTGCACGGTGGCGTTGGTCTCGGTGGCCATGAGCCGGGGGACGCGTACCGTCCCGGTCCGGCAGACCCGGCCCAGGTCGTTGCGGAGCAGGTCGACGACCGTCAGGTTCTCGGCGCGGGCCTTGGCGTCGGCGGCGAGCGCGTCCCGCAGGCGCGTGTCCTCCTCCGGGGTGGTGCCCCGGGGCGCGGTGCCCTTGGCGAGCCGGGCCTCGGCGACGCCGCCCCGGGTGATCCGCAGGAAGCGCTCGGGGGAGGCGCTCGCCACGTCGAGGTCGCCGAACCGCAGGAAGGCCGCGTACGGCGCCGGGCTGACGCGGCGCAGCACCCGGTAGAAGTCGTACGCGTCGGGCGGCGCGGGCAGCCGGGCGGCGTTGGTCAGACAGATCGCGTAGCTGGTGCCCGCGCGCAGTTCGCGCGCGCAGGCCTCGATGTCCGCGAGGTAGGTGGCCCGGTCGCGGACGAGCCACGGCTCGGCGGCGCCGGGGTCCGGCTCGGCCGACACGGGCGCGGGTGGTAACGGCTGTGGGTCGGCGCCGACGAAGGTGAGCTGGCCGAGTGCGCCGTCGAGCCAGTCGGTGGCCTCCCGGGTGGCCTGGGGGGTGTCCTCGGCCACGCAGACGGCGTAGGTGAAGCCCTCCTGGTGGTCCACCGCGATCAGCCGGTCGGCGAACAGCCAGCAGGCGTCGGGGGTTTCGGCCCGGTGGCGGTTCGGGGAGCCGCAGTCGGCCTTGGTCTCGTACCCGAAGTAGCCGACGTATCCGCCGGTGAAGTCGAAGGGCAGCCCGGTGGCGTCCACGTGGCGGGTCGCCAACTGCCGCTTGAGGTAGTCGAAGACGCTCGCCCGGACCTTGCGCGGCGGCCGTCCGGCCCGCTCGATCTCGCAGCGGCCGCTCGTGACGTCGTACCGGACGAACTCCGACAGCGGCCCGGAGCCGTCACCGAAGAACGAGAACCGTGACCGCCCCTCCTCGGCACGTGCGCTGTCCAGCCAGAACGCCCGCGGGGAGGCGGCGTACATCCGGGTGAAGGCGGCCTCCGCGTCGACGGCGGTGGCGATGCGGCGGGTGTGCAGCCGGTGGGCGGGGCGGGCGGTCCGGGCGGGGCGGGAGAGTGTGGCCGGGGCGGGGATGGCCGCCGCGGACGGGGTGACCGCGGTGTTCTTCGTACGGGTCTTGCGGGCGCGTTGCGCCGTGAGGTTGCGGAAGTTCACGAGCATCCGGTGGCCGTACTCGGTGAGGACGGACTCCGGGTGGAACTGCACGCCCCACAGCGGCCGGGTGCGGTGCCGCAGTCCCATCAGGACGCCGTCCTCGGACCAGGCCGTGGCCTCCAGCGTCTCGGGCAGCGGCTCGCGCACGGACAGCGAGTGGTAGCGGACCGCGGTGAAGTGCTGCGGCAGCCCCTGGAACAGGTCCCGCTCGTCGTGCCGGATTCTCGACAGATGCCCGTGCCGGGGCTCCGGGGCGGGCAGCACCCGGCCCCGCTCCCCGAGTGCGATGCCCTGGTGGCCCAGGCAGACACCGAGCACCGGGATCGTGGACTCCGCGAGCACTCTGGCGCTGATCCCGAAGTCACGGAATTCGGCCGGGTGTCCCGGCCCGGGCGACACCACCACGTTGTCGAATTCCGAGAGATCCGGAATTCTTCCGTCTGTTCCGTCGGGGGCGGCGTCGTTGAGGATCACCACCGGTTCCTCGCCGTTTACCTCGGCGATCAGCTGGAACAGGTTGTACGTGTACGAGTCGTAATTGTCGATGAGCAGGGTCTTCACCCGCCCACCTCCCTTTGGTCGTTCTCGGGCCTACGCGGTCCGTCTCTTGTGCCGTACGGATCAGCGGATTGAGACGCCGAGACAGGGAACCGCGAGCGCATTGAATACGTCTCGCGGCCCGGGATCACGTGATACGCCACGGTGACGGGTACTGCGGGCGAGCTCGCGCGAACCGGGCTTCCTGGTGGTCACGCCACCGAATACGGAAAGCGCGTTCAGCGCGTTCAAATCTTCGCCGGGGGACATGGAAGGCCGCCGCGATGTGCCAGCCGCGCACGCAGGTCGGACATGCCCGCGTCGTCCCACGTCATCGAGTGTCCTCCACCGGCGCCTCCCCGAACCGTGCCAGCGCCAACGCGCCCGCCACCGCCACCGCGAACCCCAGCACGGCCAGCCAGGCCAGGCCCTCGCGTGTGCGGTCGCCCAGCCAGACCACCCCCACCAGGGCCGGTCCGATGGTCTCGCCGATGACCAGACCGGCCGTGGCCGTCGTCACCGAGCCGCGCTGCAGTGCCGAGGTCAGCAGGATGAACGCGGCGCCTCCGCCGATGAGCAGCGCGTATGTCGCCGGGTTGGCCAGCAACGTGGCGGGCGCGAGGTCGTCGATCAGTCGTACCGACACCTCTACGACCCCGAACCCGAACCCGGCCCCGAGGCCGAGGACCAACGCCCGCCCCCGCCCGGACATCCGCCCGCCCACCAGACCGAGCAGCAGCACCACCACCGCGGTCCCCAGCATCCAGTACTTCAGCGTCATGGACCCGGCCCGGCTGCCCTCCGTGCCGGACGCCAGTCCGAGCATCGCCAGCCCCGCGCACACCACCCCCACCGCGGCCCACTCCACCCCGCTCAACCGCACATGCAACAGCCGCGCCGCGACCACCGCCGTCACCGCGAGGCTCGCCGCCAGCGCCGCCCCGACCGCGTAGATGGGGATGGAGCGAAGCGCCGCGATCTGCAGCAGGAAGCCAAGCCCGTCCAGCGCGAGGCCCGCGAGATACCGCCACTGCCGCAGCGCCCGCAGCAGCAGCGCCGCGTCCCCGCCCGACCCGCCGCTGTCGGCCGCCGCCCGCGCGGCGATCGCCTGCAACACCGTCGCCGTACCGAAGCAGACCGCCGCACCAAGTGCGCACACCATTCCAAAGAGCACGAAGTGACTCTAGGGGACGCCGAAAAGCAGGGGGTTCCCCCCCTCCTGGCGTAACCGTTCTCTAATCTGATCGCTTGCGCCCAGCAGGGTGCTCAGCACAACGCACTGTCACGACCACGGGGGATCGAAGATGGCGGACACACGACGGCAACTGCGCTCGGGCACGGTCGTACTCGGCGGCATGGGACTCCTCGCGGCGGCCCTCACCGCCTGCTCATCGGAGCCGGACAAGCGCTGCGTCGACCGCGACAGCTACACCTCGGCCAAGGGCTACAAGGTCGTCGCCGACAAGAACTGCAAGACCACCAAGACCTCGGGCAGCAGCGGCTGGTACTACGGCGGCAAGAAGAAGAGCGGCTGGGTCGACGGCGGCTCCTTCACCAAGGCGAGCAAGGGGTCCGGCAGCAGCACCGGCGGCGGCAGCCACCACTCCGTCGACCGCGGCGGCTTCGGCAGCGGCAAGGGCAGCTCCGGCGGCTGAGCGACGCGCCACCACGTCACCGCACCCGTAGGCCGCGCGCCCAGCACCGCACCGATCGGACCCGTACGCCATGGAACGCCGCACCATCGAGCCCCGCGCCGGCTGGCAGCAGACCGTCGAGCGACAGGGCCTCATCTACCCACTGACCCGCTACCCGGACGACTCCCTGCGCCCCTACTGGGACGAGAGCGCGTACTACGCCTTCTCGCTCCCCGAGGTGGAGGCGCTGGAGGAGGTCGTCGAGGAACTGCACCGCCTGTGCCTGGCCGCGGCCGAGCACATCGTCACGGAGAACCGTTTCGCCGACCTCGGCATCACCGACCCGCGCGTCGTGCGGGCGGTCGCCGAGGCCTGGCGGCGCCGCGGCGAACTCCCCTCCGTCTACGGCCGTTTCGACCTGCGCTACGACGGCACGGGCCCCGCCAAGATGCTGGAGTACAACGCCGACACCCCGACCTCCCTCGTCGAGGCGGCGAGCCCCCAGTGGTTCTGGATGGAGGACCGTTTCCCCGGCGCCGACCAGTGGAACTCCCTCCACGAACGCCTCGTCGCCGCGTGGAAGAAGCAGGCCGGCCTCCTCCCGCCGGGCAGCCCCCTCTACTTCGCGCACTCCGCCGCCGACGAACTCGGCGAGGACCTGATGACCGTCGCGTACCTGAAGGAGACGGCGCAGCAGGCGGGCCTCGACACCGACTGGATCTCGGTGGAGGAGATCGGCTGGGACCCCCTCTCCGGCCGCTTCGTCGACAACCAGCTCCGTTTCATCCGCAGCTGCTTCAAGCTCTACCCCTGGGAGTGGCTCACCACGGACCGCTTCGCCGACCACGTCCTGGACACCCTCGACAACGGCGGCGGTACGGGCACGACCCTGTGGATCGAGCCCGCCTGGAAGATGCTCCTCAGCAACAAGGCCCTCCTCGCCGTCCTCTGGGAGCTGTACCCGGGCCACCCCAACCTCCTCCCCGCCTACCTGGACGGACCCCGGGAGCTGGCCACCACCCAGGGGTACGTGGCCAAGCCGCTCCTCGGCCGCGAGGGCGCCGGGGTGACGGTGCACGAGCCGGCGACCGGGACCGCCGCTGCCCCGGTCCCGCGCGACGATGAACCCTGCTGCTACCAGGAACTGGCCCCCCTTCCCTCCTTCGACGGCAACCATGTCGTCCTCGGCGCCTGGGTCGTGGACGGTGAGTCGGCGGGGCTCGGCATCCGCGAGTCGGCCGGGCTGATCACGGACGAGTACGCCCGCTTCCTGCCCCACGTGATCCTCTGAGCGGCTCCGGCGAAGTCCGCTGCGGTACCCGCGCCCCTCAGGGGCGCGGGGCCCCTGACATCATGCGGCTCCGCCGCGTGGGCGCGACCAGCCACAGACGGCCCGCGGGTTCAGCACCGCGCTTCCAGCGGAGCGCTCAGGCACCCAGCACCGCACGCAGCTGCGCCAGCCCCCAGTCCAGGTCCTCCTTGCTGATGACCAGTGGCGGGGCGATCCGGACCGTGACCCCGTGGGTGTCCTTGACCAGGACACCCCGGTCCATCAGCCGCTCGGAGATCTCGCGTCCCGTGCCGTACTCGGGGGCGATGTCGACGCCCGCCCACAGCCCCCGCCCGCGCACCGCCGTGACATGCCCCGTGCCGGTCAGCAGCCCCAGCTCCCGGTGCAGGTGGTCACCGAGTTCCGCGGCGCGCCGCTGGTACTCGCCCGACCGCAGCATCGCGATCACCTCGAGCGCCACCGCGCAGGCCAGCGGGTTCCCGCCGAACGTCGACCCGTGCTCACCGGGCCGGAACACCCCGAGCACCTCCCTGCTCGACACCACCGCCGACACCGGCACGACCCCGCCCCCGAGCGCCTTGCCCAGTACGTACATGTCCGGCACCACGCCCTCGTGCTCGCACGCGAAGGTGCGGCCCGTGCGCCCGAGACCGGACTGGATCTCGTCCGCGACGAAGAGGACGTTCCGCTCCCGCGTCACCTCCCGCACCCCGGGGAGGTAGCCGGGCGGCGGCACCAGCACGCCCGCCTCGCCCTGGATCGGCTCCAGCAGCACCGCGACCGTCTCCTCGGTGACCGCCGCCCGCAGCGCGGCCAGGTCCCCGTACGGCACGATGTCGAAGCCCGGCGTGAACGGCCCGAAGTCCGTCCGCGCCTCCGCGTCCGTGGAGAAGCTGATGAGCGTCGTCGTACGGCCGTGGAAGTTGTCGCTCGCCACGACGATCCTCGCCCGGCCGTCGGGGACGCCCTTGACGCGGTACCCCCACTTCCTGGCCGTCTTCACGGCGGTTTCCACCGCCTCCGCGCCCGTGTTCATCGGCAGCACCATCTCCATGCCGCACAGCTGTGCGAGCTGCGCGCAGAAGTTGGCGAACCGGTCGTGGTGGAAGGCCCGCGAGGTCAGCGTCACCCGCTCCAGCTGCGCCCGGGCCGCGTCGAGCAGCCGCCGGTTGCCGTGTCCGAAGTTCAGTGCCGAGTAGCCGGCCAGCAGGTCGAGGAAACGGCGGCCCTCGACGTCCGTCATCCAGGCCCCGTCCGCCGTCGCCACGACGACCGGCAGCGGGTGGTAGTTGTGCGCGCCGTGCGCTTCGGCCGAGGCGATGAGTCGTTCGGTGGTGGTCACGGGATCTCCGTTTCCTGCGGCCCAGGGATCGCTGCCCGCACGCGGGTCGGGCTCATGGCTCTCTTCTTATCGTCGCTCGCATGGTGGACGGGGCGAGACACTCTGCGGCTACCGCCGCGTGGCCGGCGCTCCGGCGCGCCCGGTAGGCTGGCGGACGGGACCGTGACTGGCGCGCTGGGATGGGAACGACCATCGGGGAGCGGCCCCATGCTGTGTCTTCCCGGGGGACAACCCCCGGACCCCCGGCCGGAAAGACAGGTGGGCCGAAGGGCCCGGAGTCGTCCGGACAGGGAGACGTGGCAACGAGTGCCGTGCGCCTGGGCCGACCCGTGAACGCTGAACGCCACGTCCGGAGGCCGTCAATGCCCGAGCCCCTCTCCACCGAGTCCACCGCCTTCCGCAGCGCCCTCGACGTGATCCGGGCCGTGGAGCCCCGCGTCGCCGACGCCATCGGTCAGGAAATCGCCGACCAGCGCGACATGCTCAAGCTGATCGCGTCGGAGAACTACGCCTCCCCTGCCACCTTGCTGGCCATGGGCAACTGGTTCAGCGACAAGTACGCCGAAGGCACCGTCGGCCGCCGCTTCTACGCCGGCTGCCGCAACGTCGACACCGTCGAGGCCCTCGCCGCCGAGCACGCCCGCGAGCTCTTCGGCGCCGAGCACGCCTACGCCCAGCCGCACTCCGGCATCGACGCCAACCTGGTCGCCTTCTGGGCCGTCCTCGCCGCCCGCGTCGAGGCCCCGGCTCTCGCGAAGGCCGGGGTCCGCAACGTCAACGACCTCTCCGAGGCCGACTGGGCCGAGCTGCGCCAGGCCTTCGGCAACCAGCGCATGCTCGGCATGTCCCTGGACGCCGGCGGCCACCTCACCCACGGCTTCCGCCCGAACATCTCCGGCAAGATGTTCGACCAGCGTTCCTACGGCACCGACCCCGCCACCGGTCTCATCGACTACGAGGCGCTGCGGGCGTCGGCCCGCGACTTCAAGCCGCTGATCATCGTCGCCGGCTACTCCGCCTACCCCCGTCTGGTGAACTTCCGGATCATGCGGGAGATCGCCGACGAGGTCGGCGCGACCCTGATGGTCGACATGGCGCACTTCGCCGGTCTGGTCGCGGGCAAGGTCCTCACCGGCGACTTCGACCCCGTCCCGCACGCCCAGATCGTCACCACGACCACGCACAAGTCGCTGCGCGGCCCGCGCGGCGGCATGGTCCTGTGCGACGAGAGCCTCGCCGAGCAGGTCGACCGCGGCTGCCCGATGGTGCTCGGCGGTCCCCTCCCGCACGTCATGGCCGCCAAGGCCGTCGCGCTCGCCGAGGCCCGCCGCCCCGAGTTCCGCGACTACGCCCAGGCCGTCGTCGACAACGCCCGCGCCCTCGCCGAGGGCCTGATGCGGCGCGGCGCCACCCTGGTCACCGGCGGCACGGACAACCACCTCAACCTGATCGACGTCGCCTCCTCCTACGGCCTCACCGGCCGCCAGGCCGAGTCCGCGCTGCTCGACTCGGGCATCGTCACCAACCGCAACGCCATCCCCGCCGACCCGAACGGCGCCTGGTACACCTCCGGCATCCGGATCGGCACGCCCGCGCTGACCACCCGTGGCCTGGGCACCACCGAGATGGACGAGATCGCCGGTCTCATCGACCGCGTCCTCACCGCCGCCGAGCCCGGCACCACCGCCAAGGGCGCCCCGTCCAAGGCGCAGCACGTCCTGGACACGAAGATCTCCGACGAGATCTCCCACCGCGCCACCGACCTGCTGGCCCCGTTCCCGCTCTACCCGGAGATCGACCTCGGCTGACCCACCCCTGGCCAGGCCTTCGGGCCCTACAGGTCGATCAGCTCCTGTCGTGGTTCCCGCGGCGGTCCGGCGCCCTCGCGCCAGGCCGCCGCGCGGCGTACCAGGAGGGTGCCGCCGCCCCCGAGGAGCAGACCGGCGCCCAGCCCGGTCAGCACCCATCGCGCACGCTCCTCGGCACCCTGTCTCGAGGCCGGTGTGCCCGCGGCGGCGTCGATCAGCCTTCCTCGCCCCACCACCTGCTCGAAAAGCGAGCGTGGCGCGCGATGCCAGCGGATGTCGTCGTCCACCACGGCGGGCGAGGGGTCCGTGCGTACCCAGGGCGTGCCGTCCGCGGCCAGGAACAGCTGGTCCTGGCGCGCCATGGCGACATCGCCCCCCGGCGCGCTGTCGGTCTGCGGCCAGCCCCCGACCCCGCTCTGCCCCCACATCACGGTGGCCCGTACCGGCGGGAAGTCGCCCGACGCCCACGCGTCCGGCACCCGCTCCGTCCCCGTGTAGGTGGGAGTCAGCAGGTCCCACAGCCGTGTGAAGTCCCGCTCCCCGGAGTGCAGCGCGGTCGTCCGCCCCGTGCCGCTCTCGATGACCAGCGCGATGTCCGGGGTGCTCCGCCCCGCGGCCGGTGCGAAAGCCCGCGCCGGGTGCGCCCCCAGCACGGCGAGCACCACACCCGCGCACACCGCGATCGCCGACCTCGCCCGTCTGCCCCGGCCCGCCATGCGTCCCCCGTCCGCCCCAGGTACGTACCTTGAGTACCCGCCTGAGTATCCGCCCAGGTCCCCCCGCCGGGGAGAGCTCTGTTCCCACCTGTTCCCGAGCTCCCGGGTGCACCTGAGAGAATGGTGAACATGGCCTCTGAACGTCCCCGCGTGCTCTCCGGAATCCAGCCCACAGCAGGCTCGTTCCACCTCGGCAACTACCTCGGCGCCGTCCGCCAGTGGGTGGCTCTGCAGGAGTCCCACGACGCCTTCTACATGGTCGTCGACCTGCACGCGATCACCGTTCCGCAGGACCCGGCGGACCTGCGCGCGAACACCCGGCTCGCCACCGCGCAGCTGCTCGCCGCCGGTCTCGACGCGGACCGCTGCACGCTCTTCGTCCAGAGCCATGTCCCCGAGCACGCCCAGCTCGCCTGGATCATGAACTGCCTCACCGGCTTCGGCGAGGCCTCCCGCATGACCCAGTTCAAGGACAAGTCCGCCAAGCAGGGCTCGGACCGTGCGTCCGTCGGCCTGTTCACGTACCCGATCCTCCAGGTCGCCGACATCCTGCTGTACCAGGCGAACGAGGTCCCGGTCGGCGAGGACCAGCGCCAGCACGTCGAGCTCACCCGCGACCTCGCCGAGCGCTTCAACGGCCGCTTCGGAGAGACCTTCACGATCCCGAAGCCGTACATCCTGAAGGAAACGGCGAAGATCTACGACCTCCAGGACCCGTCGATCAAG
Organism: Streptomyces sp. NPDC090798; assembly: GCF_044768965.1. NCBI lineage: Bacteria > Bacillati > Actinomycetota > Actinomycetes > Kitasatosporales > Streptomycetaceae > Streptomyces > Streptomyces sp. NPDC090798. Next base: position 1,291 of record NZ_JBIVXA010000046.1, on the reverse strand, counting down.
ATGAGCAAGTCGGCGTCCACGCCGAAGGGCCTCATCAACCTGCTCGACGAGCCGAAGACCACCGCCAAGAAGGTCAAGAGCGCGGTCACCGACACGGACACCGTGATCAGGTATGACAGCGAGCACAAACCGGGTATCAGCAATCTGCTGACCATCTACTCGACCCTCACCGGTACCGGTATCGCGGAACTGGAGGAGAACTACGCGGGCAAGGGCTACGGTGCGCTCAAGACGGACCTCGCCGAGGTCATGGTCGACTTCGTGACGCCGTTCCGGGAGCGCACCCAGCAGTACCTGGACGACCCGGAGACGCTCGACTCGATCCTGGCCAAGGGAGCCGAGAAGGCGCGCGCCGTCGCCGCGGAGACGCTCGCGCAGGCGTACGACCGGGTGGGCTTCCTGCCCGCCAAGCACTGAGGCGTACGACCGCACACACGTACCACGGGGCAGAGCGCTGCACATCACTACGGCTGCGCCTGCCCACAACACAGCCGTGGCCTTACAGTCGATAGCCGGACGGCTGAGTACGAACCGGGCAACGCGCCCGGCAACGCGAATGACCACACAACCGGTATCGCGACCGACAACGCACCGGACACGACGACAGGAGACGACGTGGGGACCGTAACGATCGGTGTGTCGATCGCGGTCCCGGAGCCTTACGGCAGCCTGCTCCAGGAGCGGCGCGCGGGCTTCGGCGACCCCGCGGCTTGTGGCATCCCCACGCACGTCACCCTGTTGCCGCCGACGGAGGTCCACGCCGCCGACCTGCCGGCCGTCGAGGCGCACCTGGCCGAGGTCGCCGTGGCCGGCCGGCCCTTCCCGATGCGGCTGTCGGGCACCGGCACCTTCCGGCCCCTGTCACCGGTGGTGTTCGTGAAGGTCGTCCAGGGCGCCGAAGCGTGCACCTGGCTCCAGCAGCGGGTCCGCGACGCCTCCGGTCCCGTGGCGCGCGAACTGCAGTTCCCGTACCACCCGCACGTCACGGTGGCGCACGGCATCGACGACGCGGCGATGGACCGCGCGTTCCAGGAGCTCGCCGACTACGACGCCGAGTGGCCCTGCACGGGGTTCGCGCTCTACGAACAGGGCCCCGACAGCGTGTGGCGCAAGCTCCGGGAGTTCGCCTTCGGCGGATCCGTGGTGCCACCGCAGGCGGGCCACGTGGACGTGGAGCGCGGGACCATCGCCAGCCGCTAGGTGTATTGATCACGAGCGTTGTTGACACTCGCCGGTGCTTGATCATGGCGAAGACCTCCGGTGTGGTGGAGCTGTCTAGGACTGCACCGCA
>NZ_JBIVXA010000045.1:0-32916 GCF_044768965.1 Streptomyces sp. NPDC090798 | reverse complement strand
GTGCTGGACCGGTACCTGCACCACCTGCGGACGCCCCCTGCCCAGCCCTCGGAGCAGCCGCAGACAGCCCACAACCTAACGAAGCACTACTAGGCATCTGGACCGTGGCCGTGAGGACCTCGCCGACGACGACCGCGCCCCGGCCGAACTCGCGGAATGGGCGGGGCATAGCAACTTCCACCATGCAGTCGAAGGAACCCACGCTGGGCCCGTTCAGTCTGATGAAGGCAGTCGAATCCGTCACCGAGGTCGCCCGTCAGCTGGGGCCGGTTCACTTGTGAGGCCTGGGTAATCCGCGCGATCTCCCCCCCTTCGCGATCGCGCCGGGTGGAGCGAGATGCTGGATGCGCTCGAAGCATGAGACCTCTCGGGTGTACTTCCACAGGTCGTCGCGCCCACGACCCCATCGGCGCCCTCGTGCTGGGCTTCGACGCCCGCAACATCACCGCCGTCCTCATCAACGGCGAGTCCCGCAAGTGGAACGGACAGGTCCTCGACGTCAACCTCGCCGCCGTGCGCAGCGAGGTGCACGGCTCGCGCGAGTACGTCCTGAAGGGCTGTTCGGCCCGGGGCGCCGGGCAGGAGGAACCCAGCTTCGAACACATCGCCGTGTGCTCGGCGATGCTGCTCGACCCGCACTTCGTGTCCGCGCCACCCCAGAAGGAGCGCCACGTGGTTCCCCTCGTTTCCATGCGTCCCGTCCGGCCGACGGCCATGAAGCCGGAGGGATCACGATCCGCTTTCCGTGATCGAACACCAGCGATGGACAGGAGCGCGACAGACGTGACGTGAGGGGAATCAGTTTCTTGCTGGGTGTAACGCACCCACGCTGAAGCGTGCTGCCGCGACCTACAGTCCCGGGTGATCACTGAGGACGGAGCCTCGTGACCACGAACTGCCCCGGCCGGTCCCCCCGTCCGGTCGGGGCTCGCGGACATGTCATCCGGAGGTGCACGAAGCCCACCCGAGCAGGCCGACACCACGGGGGTCACTTGACAACGGCCCCCATGTGGCAAGCACTTACCCTTCTGGCCGGCGGCCACGGTCCACAACCTGTTCGCCTTGCCCGGTGACGCCTGCCCGGTGGCGCCTGCCTGGTGCAGCGGGGGGATCTGCTGCCTGGGACTGCTTCTCCCAGGAAATCCTCGGCCTTCCTGCCCCTCAGACATCTGGGGAGACTCGAAGTCATCGGCGGTGGGCGCAGTCTTCGAGCAGCGCTCAGCCGGCACAACGAACCAACCGTACAGACCAGCCAGCTCCGAGATCGGCCCCTCCATGACAACCCTGACCACACCTTCGGATCCCGCCTATCGCAGGAAACCAACGAGCTCCCCACACTGTCCTGGCTCGGACGGCCCTCCGACTTCGATGCAGAGTGACCAGCAGTGGCTGGTGGGCTTCCGTTTCTGGACGGCCACCGGCACGCTGACGCGGCACTACTACGTAGTTCCCCGGGCTGCAGATCGTGAGCATGCCACGCAGTTGGCAGCCCAACGGGCCCGCAGTGCGGGGGAGCAGGAGAGGCGCGCGTTCGCCCTGGTCGACGAACCTTGGATCGAGGTCCGCCGGCTACGGCGCAGCGCAGTAGGTGACTGGCGCCTGGGATTGCGCCTTGGGGAGTGGTGTACGGGTTCCGTCTGAATCGGAGGTCTGCCTCGGCGTCGGAGTGGGTGCCCGGACTGGAGAACGGCCACTGCCTGATCCCGGCGAACCGCACACCCCCGCCCAGGCCCGCCGCCGCGTCGGTCTCGACAAACGCCGGCGAACCCCGACCGATGGGATCCGGTGCGGTTCACGTAGAGCACCGCGTCCAGCAGGCTCCGCAAGACGTGGTCGGGTGGCCGGCCGATGTCCAGCCCGCGGCCGCGGTACTCGGCCCGCCACGCGGCCAAGACCGGTTCGGCCCACTCCCACCGGGCGTCAGACAGATCGCTGGGGTAACGGCGACGTTCGGGCGCGAACACGGGCTACCCACCCATGACCGGTCGGTCCGGGCGCATATACGGGCGCCCGAAGCATAGGGCGCGCACAACACGATGCCTTTCCTGAAATCGCCTGCGCCGGCATGTCTTACACGGTCGTCACGGGTTCGATGTCATCGGCGGCGCGGGCGTCCCGGGTGCGGGAAATCGCGAGTACGAGCGCCTGGATAACCGCTCCACAGAGTCCCACCCACAGGGCGAACCGGTAGCTGACCTGGTCGGCGAGCAGTCCGCCGAGCGGCGCCCCCACGGCCACCATCCCCCAGTTGAAAGAGCGGATGGTGGCGTTCATCCGACCGCGGAGCCGGTCGGGCGTCACGGCTTGGCGATAGCTCATCTCCACCGGGCTTTCGACGGTGATGGCCATGGACACCACGAAGAATGCCAGGCATACCGAAGGCAGCGCCCACGGTCCACGCTGAGCAACAACGATCGGCAGCCAGGCGACGGCGGCAAGAACGCGAAACACGATCAGGGTGGCGCCGACGTCCAGCCTTTTCACCACCCGTCCGGAGAGCGCGCCACCAAGCACCGCGCCGGCGCCCGCACAGGCGTAGGTGATGCCCAGAACGAAGTCCCCGATCTTCAGCTCGTGCAGGGCGAAGACCACGAAGACCGTGCTCACGATGGTGTTGAAGAGGAGCATCGCGTGCGAGGTCAGCGCGATGCAGGCCAGCGTCCGAAGGCGGTAGACCCAGGCCACCCCCTCGATCAGCTCGCTGCCGAGGCTGCGCCGCGCACCTCGACCGGGGAGGGGATCGTGCGCCCTCACTGAGGCGAGCAGCATTCCGGACACCAGATAGGTGACTGCGTCCACCAGCACGGCAAGCGGCGCCCCGATGAACCTGATCAGCACTCCCGCGATCAGCGGACCGGTCGAACCGGACACGGCATTGGCCTGTTCCAGACGGGCGTACCCCGCGTTGAGGAGCTCACTGGGTACCAACCGCGGCACGTAGAACTGGTTGGCCGCCTCGAAGAATAGGCACAGCACTCCGAAGGCGAAGACGCTCACACAGTGCGGTGATGTCGAGCCGGTCCAGTGCGTACAGCAGGGGGATCGCAGCGAGCAGGACAGCCCTGCCGAGATCCATGGTGACCATCATCGGCTTGCGTCGGCAGCGGTCTACCAGTACCCCGGCCACGAGGCCGAAGAGCAGGTAGGGAGCCCAACGGGCCGCACTGACCAGGCCTACCTCCGTGGCGGACGCGTTCAGCGTGATGGCGGTGAGGATCCGCAGGGCAAGCCCGGCGAACTGCGAGCCGAAAGCCGATACTGCGGAGGCGGTCCAGAATCGTACGTACCCAGTGACGTCCACCAAGCGCAGCATGATCGGAGCGTGCCCAGCAAGGCATCTCCGCACAGCACCTGTTGGGTGGCTTCGTCCACGAGAAGGGGTTCTGGCTCAAGTGCGCTTCGCCACCGGCCGGGAGGCACGAGGTCCCTCAGAACAGGGCGGGATGTTCACGAGTTTCGGCTCTGGCTCAGTTTCCGTGACCTGCGCACGTTGAGTCACGGTTCATGGTCGTGTTGGGCTCCTGAAAGTCGCCCGAAAATGATCAGTGGTGACCTCGGATACCTGACAGTTCGGGACAGTGGAAGAACTGGGCATCCCACTGGAGGAGTTGCTGTTCCCGTCGATCGCGGACGTGTCGGTGGTTTCGGTGGACGTGAGCAGCGAGACGATACGAGTCGAGGCCCGCAGCACAACGACCGGTTCAGCGTGTTCGGGCTGCGGGAACTGGTCGATCCGGGTTCATAGCTCCTACCTGAGGTTTCCTGCGGATGTCCCCAGCGCAGGGCGCCGGGTGGTGCTTTGCCTTCGGGTCCGTCGCTTCGCCTGCCCCGTCGTTTCGTGCGGGCGACGGACGTTCGTTGAGCAGGTGCCGGGATTGACCCGGAGATACGGCCGGTGGACCGAGCGTCTGCGTTCCACGCTGGCGGCGATCGGCCTCGCCCTGGCCGGCCGGGCGGGAGCTCGGATGGCTGGAGTCTTCGGGGTGTCCGTCAGCCGCAGCACGGTGCTGCGGCTCGTCGAGGCGCTGCCCGAACCGGATCTGCCAGCCCCGAGAGTGGTCGGTGTGGACGAGTACGCGACGCGCAAAGGCCGGCACTACGGCACGGTGCTGGTCGACGTCGAAACGCGACGGCCGGTGGACCTGCTGCCAGACCGGGAGGCATCGAGCCTGGCCGCCTGGCTGGCCAAGAGGCCAGGGATCGAGTTCGTCTGCCGGGACCGGGCTCCCTTCTTCGCCGAAGGCGCCACCGTCGGGGCACCGCAGGCAGTGCAGGTCGCGGACCGCTGGCACCTGTGGCACAACCTCAGCGAAGCCGCCGAGCGGTGCGTCGCCGGCCATCGGGGCTGCCTGCGAGGCATGACACCCGAGCCATCCCAACAGGTCAAAGAACCGGAAGAACCAGCTGACCCTACTGGCTCACCGTGGCCCACCGGCCACCGGTTCGCCGACAGAACCCGGTCCAACCATGCCGCCGTCCACCTCCTGCTGGCGGCCGGCCACAGCCGACGCGCGATCCAGCGTCAGCTCGGGATGACCTACCGCACGGTCAAGCTCCTAGCCGACGCCACCACCCTGGAAGACCTCTTCCACGGCCAGTGGCAGGGCCGCCCCTCCGTCCTCGACGAGTACAGGCCCTACCTGGACGACCGTTGGAACCAGGGCTGCACCAACGCCTGGAGGGCATGGGAGGAGATCGTGCCGCTCGGCTACAAAGGCAGCTACCAGCGAGTTCGCGCCTACTTCCGCACCAAACGCCTTTCGGCCGATCCGGGCACCGCACCCCCGCCCTCGCCCCGCACCGTCGCCGGCTGGATCCTGCGCCACCCCGACTCCCTCTCCGAGGTCGATCAGCTCCGGCTCAAGGCCGTCATGGCCCACTGTCCCGAACTGGAAGCCCTCGCCGGACATGTCCGCTCCTTCGCCCAGATCCTCACCGAGCGACAGGGTCAACGGCTGCCCGAGTGGCTCGACGCAGTCCGCCAGGACGACCTGCCCTGCCTCCACACCCTCGCCGCCGGCATCGATCGCGACCGGGCCGCGGTCACTGCCGGGCTCACGCTGCCTTGGAACTCTGGCGTCGTGGAAGGGCACGTCAACCGCATCAAGATGCTCAAACGCCAGATGTTCGGCCGAGCCGGCTTCGCACTCCTGAGGAAACGAGTGCTCCTCGCTCCATGACGTGAAACGCTTCCGACAACGATGAACCCCACCGCAGGAGCGCGAATGTCCAGGACCGCCGACATCGATCTCGTGTTCGCACGCGCCGTCACCGTAGACGCCGTGGTGCGAGCTCTGGCCGGTGAGGGGTGGTCGCTGCAGGAACCGCTTGGTATCTCCTACGTGGTCAACAACGACGACCTGTTCGACTGGCAGTCGACTTCAACCGACCAGGCAGCTGAGGTCCTGACCTTGGTTGCTTCACCGGCCAACGTCGACCACCACGTCGGTGTCTGCATCTATCACTCAACTGCGGAAACCGGTGGCCAACTTCTTTTTCACGCTGGCCGATCGCGCTGTTCCTTCATCCCGACGATCGACCGGCGGAGCCTCTCTGGAGCACCAGCCCTTACGGACATGGCCTGGTATCTGAACGCACTGGTGCCGCCCCTGCTTGCCCTGGGGCTGGCCAGCTACGAAGCGAGAGACCTTGCTGACTGAGACTCGTTCGTCAGCAACTCTCGGTCGACCTCCGGGCAGCACGCGTATACGGAAAAGCCCTCGCTGCCTACCCAGCCGGTGTCACTCACAGCCACGCGATCACGGAAATTGAGCCAGAGCCCGAGTTTCGACAGCACCCCGCTTTCCTCGCGGGCCGACTGGGTCGTTCGCGGTTGAGGTACGTTCGGTCCATGACGCACTTCACGGACTTCCCGGTGGCCCAGTGAGCGGATGGTGGACCTACCTGGAGGGTCAGACCCGCCAGGAGGTCGACGCGAACGTGCTGTGCGACCGCCGGCTCAGGGCGGTCAAGGCCGTGTGGGAGGCTTTGCGGCCGCTCGGGCTGGGCCTGTGCGAGGCGGAGCAGGTAGTCCACGCCCGCTACGAGGTCCTCGGCGAGCGCGTGCGGCACAAGCAGCCCGATCCGCTCGACGTCTCCTCACTCACAGCCCGTGCCGCCGCCCACGCGGGCCGGGTGGCCGCAGTCGAGGCTCTTTGGGACGGCGACACTGTCCATGACTGGTTCGTGCTCCTGCTCGCGATCCTGGACAACCCATACGGGCAAGGCCACCTGGCGACCGTTTACCACCGTCGTGGAGGGCCCCCGCCGGGTACCGCCGCCGCCGAGGCAGGGCAGGCCTTGGCCCACCACCTGGGGGTGCCGTTCCACTTCGCCTCACCGGACGTCCCGGACGACGAGGCGCCACGCTGGCGGACTGCCCAGCGTCTGTCCGAAGGCCCGTGATTCAGGACCTGCTCGACCCAGTCCTGACGACCCCTGAACACGGCCGTCCGGCGCGGGGGCTGGTGGCCAGGGAGCACACCGAGTCGTTCGGTCGGTAAGTCCGTGTCTTGCGGGGCACGATCGCGCGGGAGCCCGCCATTACCGCAGCGGCGGGTCGCCGCGCTGGACCCCCGAGCCGCGCAAGGCCGTTGCCGGGACGCCGTCGGAGGCGCTGGAACTGGCGGCCGCGCTCAAGCGGGAAGACTCGGCCCGCACGGCCGCGCGGATCCAGAGGAGAAGAACAGCATCGCGATCGTCTCCAACGAGGCGTTCACGGGGTGGGGCCGGGCCTGCGCCGGCCCGCGGTTTTGCGCGGCCATCGGTGGACCGGCTCACGATCAACGCGACTCTCGTCGAGACCGGTACCGAGTCGTATCGGCTGGCCCGCCCCAAGCCAAGAAGAACAGTGAGGCGAACTTACCGTCGCTGCTGCGGGAGACGAAGCGGTCGTATGCGCATTCGGCACGGGGGCACGGCGCCGGCCCTAGAGATCTTCGATCTCGGGGCCGGGCAAGTACGGGGAAACGCCCGTCACCAGCCAGTACTGGAGGTCTCTCAGCCGCTGGAGAGCTGCCTCGTAGTACAACGGCTCTGGCCGGGGAAACCTCGGGTGGGCCGTGTGATCAGGCAGCCAGTCGACACACAATCAGAACCCTTCCACCAACCATCGCGGCAAATCCCGCTGATCACGCTCCTCGAATGCCGCGCACACTCCGCGCATGGCCCGTTCGAGATGAGAGAAAGCCTCCCTGTCCCACGTCTGATCACGGATCACGATCGCCAAAAAGGCGTCCTCATTGTCCGAGAACTCCTTCTGGAGCACAGCGAGATCATCCATCACATCATCATGGCGGCTCCCGCTGACATTATCGATGCCGACAAAGCAGCACACGTGACGCCCTGTTGGTGACAGATCAAGCCGTCCCCCGGAGCTGCTCCAGGACGTCGTGAGTGCGCGGATGCTGTGCCAAGTGGGGCCGCACGAAGCCAACATGCCGGAGCCGCTGAACAACGTCACAGCCAGTCACCGTGTCCGCGGCACGTCGTCCTCGGTATCGAAGGAGATCTGCTCGCTCGCCAGGCAGAGGTGCGGGGCCGGGGCCGGTAACGGCTGCGTCGTCCCGCGAGTCCGGCGAGCCAGCTCCGTTATGTCCGTATCTCGTTCCATGATTTGGGATCTGTCCAAAGTCGAAATACGCAACGCGTGACATGCCCGAGCGAACGACATCGAGAAAGGAACAAAACCGTGCGCGCCGACATCACACCCGGTGGAGCCTTCCCCGACTACGAGCTGACCGACCACACCAAGACCCGGCGGCGACTGAGTGAGCTGCAAGGGATCGATCCGATGGTCCTCCTGCTCTCACGCGGCCACTACTGCCCGAAGGACCATCAGCAGCATCTTCAACTGGCAGCTCACTATTCCGAGATCGCCGTCGCCTACACCCAGGTCGTCACCATCGCAACCGACAACATCCTTGAACTCAACGAGTTCCGCGCGGCGGTCGGCGCTCAGTGGACCTTCCTGTCCGATGTCGGCCGCAAGGTGCAGAAGGACCTTGAGATCCAGGAATACACCGACCCCCATCACGACCCGATGATCCCGCACACGCTCATCCTCAAGCCGGGCCTGGTCATCCACAGCATCTACAACGGCTACTGGTACTGGGGCAGGCCGTCGATCGAGGACGTCCGTCGCGATCTCCGTGATGTGACCCGAGAAATCCGCTCGGACTGGGACCTGACCGCACCGGGCCTCAGCGCGGCCTGGGAGGCCGGCGACCACTCGATGCACTACCCGTACCAGGAGACTCGAGGAGACCGCGCGCTGACGTGAGCCGTCAGCGGCGGAGGCCGACGGCCGTGTCGACTCCGGTCAACAGAGGCAGATCAGCGTCTGGAAGACGCGTGCGGACATGGGCAGGCGGCCGGCGCTGACCGCTCGCCAGACGCCAACGCCTGCCGAGCGCGCGTCGCGGCCGAATCGGGAGCCGCCGTTGCACGGGCAGGTGGGGCGCAGTGGTTGTCGTAGGCACACCCGGTGCGGACCGCCCGTCCGTGCACCGCGTACTCCAGCACGACCACGGACGTCTCGGGATCCCGGTGGACAGCGAGCCCGTCCGCGCTGTGCAGGACCATGCCATCGCCGTAGCCGCGGTGCAGGTCGGCAACCGCGCGGCGTCCCTGAACCCGGCGCGGGTAGCCGGGTACGGAGATCACGTACTCGAAGACCACGTCCTCGGCCAGGAGGTCGAAGAAGTGCTCACCGTCGACGAGGCCCGCCAGCCCCTCCCGGATGATCCAGCGCTGCGAAGTCGGTGATGTCGTCGATGGACATGGTCACCCCACCACCGGAGAGGTCCAGGCGTGGACGCTGCGCCGGGCGAAGTCGTGGAAGGTGGCCGCGGGCCGGCCGGTGACCTTCTCGACGTCGTGGTTGGGCGTGGAACCGTCGCCGGAGATGACGCTGCCGGTCAGCCAGCGGAGCATCACCGCGTAGTCGGCCGGGACGAGTCCGGCCGCGACCGCGCCGTCGATCCATACGTCGGGGTCGATGTCGTGGTGCGTGACAGGGTGGCCGGTCACGGCGGCGATGGTGTCGGCGACTTCGTCGACGGTGAGAGCCTGCGGCCCGGTGGGCGCGTACTGCGCGCCGGCGTGGGCGTCAGGGGCGAGCAGCGTCTCGGCGGCGACCGCGGCGATGTCGGCCGCGTCGACGAAGGCTTCCCTGCCGCCGCCGGCGGGGACCGTGATCACCCCGTCGACGACCGGTACGTGGGCGTCGCTGAAGTTCTGCATCACCCACGCGGGGCGCAGGATGGAGTGGGTGATGGCTGCTCGGGCGGCGAGGTCGTCCTCGACGGCCCTGATGTCGACCTCCGGTGGCGCCTGGTCGGCGCGGTAGGTGCTGAGGTAGGTGACGTGGCGTACCCCGGCGGCTTCGGCGAGGTCGAGGAAGCCGGCGACCTGGTCGGCGTAGGTGACCCGCAGGACGGGTGTGACGAGGTAGAGGCGGTCGACCCCGGCGAGAGCTGCGGCGTGGGTGGTCGGGTCGTCCCAGTCGAACAGTACGTCGGCGCCGTGGCGCGCCGCGGTGCGGGCGCTCAGCCCCCGCTCGGCGAGCGTCTTGGCCACGAGCGAGCCGGTCCGGCCGGTGCCGCCGAGGACGAGTGCGGTCTGCGGTGATCCAGTCATGGATCAATCGTGAGTGCGTGCTACGAGTGAATCAATGCGTGTATAGCTCGTTCTTTTACGCCAAACGCTCAGACCTTTGTCCTATGTGGTTGTCTCGCTGATACTGACTGCGTGGACGTACTGCACGATCGCCTGGCGCGGGCACGCGCCTCCGGTGCCGTCTTCGCCCGGACGGTGACCGAGCCGCCGTGGGGGCTGCGGCTGGCCGGTTCGATCCAGCTGGCCGTGCACACCGTCGTCCGGGGCAGGGGATGGCTGTGGCTGGACGACCCCGGCAGCGCGGTGGAACTCGTGCCGGGGGAGGTGACGCTCGTCCGCGGCGGCCCCGATCACCACATCGGGCACGAGCCGGGCGCCGAGTGCCTCGAACCGGAGGACTTCCGGGCCCGGCACGCCCACGACGGGAGTCCCGAGGACCCGCGGGCGACGGTCTTCCTCTGCGGCGCTTACCGGTTCTCGGGCGACATAGGCAGCGGGCTGCTGGAGGCACTGCCGCAGGTGCTGACCCTGTCAGCGGCGGTCGGCGATCCGCTGCGGGACGTGATCGCGCTGCTGTCGCACGAGCTGGCCGCCTCCGAACCCGGCCAGCCCACCGTGCTGGATCGACTCCTCGATGTTCTCCTGGTGCTCGCCATCCGCAACGACTTCCGCCACAGCTCGACCGCACCCCGTTGGTACCGGGCATCCGCGGATCCCCGGCTGAACGCCGCGCTGCAGGCCATGCACGAGAACGCCGGCCATCCCTGGTCCGTCCCCGAACTCGCCGCGATCAGCGGCCTGTCCCGGGCGGCCTTCGCACGGACCTTCCGCGACGCCCTCGGCCAGACTCCCATGCAGTACCTGACCGACTGGCGGATGGCTCTCGCCCGCGACCACCTGCGCACCGGCGAGCTCGCCATGACACACATCGCCCGCACCGTCGGCTACAGCTCGCCCTACGCGTTCGCGGCGGCCTTCCGGCGCCACCACGGCGAGCCGCCCGGGACCTGGCGGCAACGGGAGTCGCTCCACGCGCAAGCACGCCCCGGGAACGATCTACACGCCCACTGACACCACCCGACTCTTCCTGCACCAGAACCAAGTCAGCGTCGGGCAACCCGCCGAGAGGGAGTTCACTGATGCCGGTGCTGTCCAAACCCCCGCACGTGGTGGCCGTGGTGGTACTGGCGGGGGCAGTGGAACTTGCGGCTCTTCTCTCCTGAGTCGTGCGGTGCCGGCGTGAGTCCGGCGAAGGCGGTGAGCCGGTCCGAGGTCGCGAAGAGGGTGAGGTCACTTCCCACTCCGGCGAGGAACTCGGAGCAGAGGAGACGTCCGATGCCGGGCATGCTGCTGGTCCGCGGCCTCGACCGCCGCCGTCGCGAGCGTGCGAGTTCGCCGCCAGCCATGTCGACGGCCCAGGTGACGTGGTCCCCCGGTTGGCCACCTCGGACGGACGGCGGGACAGAGCGCCCGAAGTGGGTATGGCCGCGCTTTCGTGCGTCGCTCACAGGCTCGTGACGAGCTCGTCGAGCGGGGCCGGTACCTGTCCGGGGTCGAGGGTCTCGACCAGGAGACGGCCGTAGCGGATCTTGCGGCCCTTCTTCGTGCCGAGGAAGCGCCGTAACTGCTGCTGCCGGGGCCGACCGTGGTGTGCGGGCTGGTGCAGGAAGGTCTGCCAGGCCCGCAGGTCGCCCTCGGCCCGGATGATCTCCTCCACGCGAGCCGTGCCGAGCGCGCGGATGAGTTCGTCCTCCAGGTCCGCCACGCACACGAAGAAGCCCCGGTGCGGCGCCCGGGCCCGCTTCAGGCCGCGGTCGTAGAAGCGCTGCTCGCCCTCGTCGCACAGTCCCCTCAGGCGCAGGCCAAGACCGGGTGGCCCGAGAAGACCTGCGTAGTGGCCGATGTTCATCGCCCCGCCCATCGGCACGACGCACACCCCTTCGGCGGCCAGGTCCCGGCCACGCCGTGCGGCCAGCGCCTCGACGGCCGCGAGGTCACTCGGTCCTTCCAACAACACCGCGGTCCGCAGCCCCAGTTGCACAGCCAGATCACTCGCCGGTCCGCCGGGACCGCCGGCCGCCCAGCGGCTGACCGCGTCCCGGAATGCGTGTATGTCCGCCATGGAGCGAGTCTGCACTGCCGCCGGCCGGCACGGCACGGAATTATTCGATGGCCCCGATCGATGGCCCCGCGCGACGGCTCCAATCGATGGCCCCGCGCGACGGCTCCGTTCAACATGTCCGGCGCCCTCGTCACCTTGGGCCTGACAGTCCGCCCCATCGGTTGCGGCTCCGAGCCGGCGGAGGCTCGGGGTGCGGATGCCGGAGTCGGCCGACCGTCTCGCGCCTCCTGCTCGCTGACCCGAGCGAAGGCATGAACTTGCGCAACGCCCCTTCCACGACCTGGCCGACTGCCCGCCCCGCCACCGCATCGCCCTGGTCCTGCCAGACGACCCTCGTCCCACTCCAGGCCTCACCAGACACGAGCCGCGAGGAGCCTGGAGCACCGTATCGCCGCCCTCGATCTGGCGGCCGTGCACCGCTTCAGGCACTTTTCGACGCGGCCCGATCGTTGTCGGCCCTGCGCCGTGAGGCGAGGGGCCACGTGATCTCCCGATCTGGTGCGGCCGGTTCGGGTGGAACTGAGGATAGGAGTACGTGGGGGGGGGCGGTGTCCGCGTGGGTTGTGTCTCGGCTACGGGGACACCGCCGCGAGTACCGGATCCTTCGTGCCCACGCCCGTCGTCCGGAAGCTGGTCCGGAATGCACCAGGTGTCACACCCAGGTGGCGCACAAACGCCCTGCGGAGCGACTCGGGTGAGCCGAACCCGGTGCGCTGTGCCACTACCGGCATGGGGTCGTCACCCGTCTCGAGCAGTGCCTGGGCGGCTTCCAGTCTGACCTGCTCGACGTAGCGGTCCGGAGTGGTTCCCACCTCTTCGTCGAAAGCAGCTGCCATGCCGCCCCCTCTCGGGGAGCCGGTCCTGCTGCGGATCGGCCACGCCTACGAGCAGACCCAGCCCGCACACCGACTGTCGACGGTGTGACGAACCGACCGCGTGGCCCCGGCGGGCAAGCGAGAGACACTCCAGCGCGGCAGGGCCTGGGCCGACGAGCGCGAAGTCCGCCTCGACCTGTTCCGGCGCTGCAGGATCGGACGCCGCCAAGGAGACCGGAAGTAACCGGCGGACGGTCCCGGGCGAGGGTGATCGACGAGTGCGTGCCGCTGGTCGACTCGATGCTGCGGGCGGGGATTCTCGGGAACGGGCGGGCCTCCATCGCCGCTTCGAAGTGATCCCCGGCGCACGCTGACGGTGTGTTGTTGATCTGCCGCCGCGCACCGGAGGGCGCCCTGTCATGGCAGTTCCGGGCGGGCAAGGTCGCGCCGGGCGAGACGCTCGGGCAGGCTGCCGTTCGGGAGGGGCCGGAGGAGGCGGGCGTGGTCGTGGAGCCGCTCGCATTCCTTCAGGCCTGGCTCCACCCGGACCCTGCGCGTCCTGCCAACCCACATCGGTGCACCGCCGACTGTTCGCAAGCATGAATGAGAATCACGTACCCATCTATTGACGTGTTCACAGCAAGCGCTTACGGTCCCCTGCGAGAACACGGGAAAGCGCTTTCTCCTGCACGGTACCCCTGGTCACGGACGAACCTGGAGGCAGAACGATGCAAGTGAGACCCGTCATCGCGTGTGTCAGCCTGCTGGCCGGCGCGCTCGTCGCGCTGTCCGGCACCCCGGCCCAGGCCGCGAGCACCACCCAGTACGTGTCGCCGAGCGGCACCGACAGCGCGGCCGGCACGCAGTCCGCCCCGACGACGCTCACCACGGCGATCAGCCGCATCGCATCCGGCGGCACCATCTACCTGCGCGGCGGGACGTACAACTACTCCTCGACGATCACGATCCCGGCGGGCAGCAACGGCACCTCGAGCGCCCGCACCACCCTGTCCGCCTACCCTGGCGAGTCCCCAGTGCTGAACTTCTCGGCGCAGAGCGAGAGTTCGTCGAACCGCGGGCTCCAGCTGAACGCCGACTACTGGCACCTGTACGGCATCACCGTCCAACGCGCCGGCGACAACGGGATCTACGTCGGCGGCAGCAACAACGTCATCGAGCGGACGGTGACCGCGTACAACCGCGACACGGGACTGCAGCTGGGCCGGATCTCCTCCAGCACCCCCGGCAGCCAGTGGCCGTCGAACAACCTGATCGTGAGCTCGGAGTCGCACGACAACGCCGACTCCGACGGTGAGGACGCCGACGGCTTCGCCGCGAAGCTCACCACCGGTACCGGGAACGTCTTCCGCTACGACGTCTCCCACAACAACATCGACGACGGCTGGGACCTGTACACGAAGACCGATACCGGCGCGATCGGCCCGGTGACCATCGAATACTCCCTGTCCTACAAGAACGGGACTCTGAGCGACGGCACCGTGAACTCCAACGGCGACCGCAACGGCTACAAGCTCGGCGGCGACGACATCGCGGTCAACCACGTGGTCCAGCACGACATCGCCTACGGCAACGGTCACCACGGGTTCACGTACAACAGCAACCCGGGCAAGATGACGATCTCGAACAACGCGAGCGTCGACAACGCGCAACGCAACTTCTCCTTCGACGCGGGCACTTCGGTCTTCCGGACCAACACCTCGTGCCGCTTCGGCGTCAGCGGCTCGAACGACAAGACCGTCGGCGACGCCGACAGCTCGAACCAGTTCTGGACCGGCACGAACGGCTCCCGCTGCACCTCCTACAGCGGCACCCTGGGCTGGTCCCTCGCTTCGGACGGGCACCTCGCCGTGACCTTCGGCGGCAAGGTCGTGACGCCGTAACCACGACAGAGGCGGGGGCTGGGCGCTCACGTTCCGCAGCCGCGTGAACGATGTGTCCAGTCCCCGTGAGCGTGGGGACGTCGGTGCCCGGTGCGCGGCTGGATGTCCCTCACGGCGCACCTTGGTGAGGACCGTCTCGGGGGCAATGAGTTCGAGCTGTCCCTCCGGTTGCATCAGTGCCTCGTGTCCCGCTCCGGTGCCTCCTCACGGCCCTCCTCCAGGAACATCAACTCGGTGTTCCTGAGGTCCCTGGAGCAGCGAACAGACGCCGCGATCCGAACTCTTCGGTCCTCTCGCAGTGCGGCCCCGGTCCCGTCGGCAGATGTCTCATCGACGGGCGGACGCCGACTTCTCCGACCCTCCGGTCAACCCAGTCGGAGTGCGCGTGGCGGGGCGGTCGCCCGCCGGCACGGAGCAGAGCTGCCGATGCTCTGCCCCTGATCGGGTCCGCACCCTTGCGTACCCTGTCTCCGTGTCAGTCTCTCGCCTGCGTCGCGTCGCCGTTCTTGTGCTCGAGGGTGCGAAGCCGCTCGATGTCGGAATCCCCGCGCAGGTGTTCACAACGCGCGCGAGCATGCCGTACGAGGTACGGCTGTGCGGCGCGGCACCTGGTCTCGTGACCGGTGGCGACGGCCTTTCGTACCACGTCGCCCACGGCCTTGACGCACTTGTATGGGCCGACATCGTCTTCATCCCGGGCTATCGGTTCCCGGACCGTGACGATCCGCCGCAGGCCGTCGTCGAAGCGCTGATCGCTGCCCACGACCGGGGCGCGCGGCTCGCCGCCATCTCGACGGGCGCCTTCGCGCTTGCCGCGACGGGCCTGCTCGACGGCAGGCGTGCCACGACGCACTGGCACTACACACGGGCGCTGATGGCGAGGCATCCGCTCGTTCAGGTCGACGAGAACGTTCTGTTCGTCGACGAGGGCAGCGTGCTGACGTCGGCCGGCGCCGCCTCGGGCATCGACCTGTGCCTGCACATTCTGCGCGGCGACCTCGGGGTGGCTGCGTCGAACCACGCGGCCCGGCGATTGGTCGCAGCCCCCTACCGCAGTGGCGGTCAGGCGCAGTATGTGCCGCGCAGCGTGCCTGAGCCGCTCGGTGAGCGGTTCGCCGACACCCGCGAGTGGGCGCTGCACCGGCTCTTCGAGCCCCTCACCCTCGAGGTACTGGCGCGGCAGGCAGCGGTCTCCCCGCGCACGTTCTCGCGGCGCTTCGTAGCGGAGACCGGGTACACACCGATGCAGTGGGTCATGCGAGCCCGCATCGACATGGCCCGCGAGCTGCTCGAGCGTTCGCAGCGCAGCGTCGAGCAGATCGCCGCCGACGTCGGTCTCGGCACCGGTGCGAATCTGCGGCTGCACTTCCAGCGCATCCTCGGCACCACGCCGAGCGAGTACCGGCGCACCTTCGGCCAGGGCCAGTAGCCCCGCCACCGGCGCACCTGGCGCGATCCTTTTGAACCGTGGCGATCCCGCCACTGTCACCGGTGGGGTGTCGCGAGCGAGCCTTGGGGGCGAACCGAAGGGACAGCATTTATGACTCGCATCGCCATCAACGGATTCGGCCGCATCGGACGCAACGTGCTGCGCGCACTGCTCGAACGCGACAGCACCCTCGAGATCGTCGCCGTCAACGACCTCACGGAGCCCGCCACCCTCGCGCGACTGCTCGCCTACGACACGACGGCCGGCCGGCTCGGGCGCCCGGTGACCGTCGACGGGGACGCTCTCGTCGTCGACGGCCGTCGCATCAAGGTGCTCGCCGAGCGTGAACCGGCGCAGCTGCCGTGGGCCGAACTCGGTGTCGACGTCGTCCTCGAGGCGACCGGCCGCTTCACGTCGGCCGAGGCTGCGCGCGCCCACCTCGATGCGGGCGCGAAGAAGGTGCTGGTCAGCGCGCCGTCGGAGGGCGCTGATGTCACGCTGGCGTTCGGGGTCAACAGCGACACGTACGACCCGACCTTGCACACGATCGTCTCGAACGCCTCGTGCACCACCAACGCGCTCGCACCGTTGGCCGCGGTACTCGACGAGCTCGCCGGCATTGAGCACGGCTTCATGACGACGGTGCACGCCTACACGCAGGAGCAGAACCTGCTGGATGGTCCGCACCGCGATGCCCGTCGCGCCCGAGCCGCCGCCGTCAACATCGTGCCGACCACGACGGGCGCCGCCAAGGCGATCGGCCTCGTGCTGCCGAACCTGGCCGGCAAGCTGTCGGGCGACTCGATCCGTGTGCCGGTTCCGGTGGGCTCGATTGTCGAGCTCAACACGACCGTCACTCGTGACGTGACGCGCGACGACGTGCTGACCGCGTACCGCGCCGCGGCGGATGGGCCGCTCGCCGGCATCCTCGAGTACTCGGACTTCCCGCTCGTGTCCTCCGACATCACGGGCAATCCGGCCTCGTCGATCTTCGACTCGGCTCTCACCCGGGTCGACGGGCGGCACGTGAAGGTGGTCGCCTGGTACGACAATGAGTGGGGCTTCTCGAACCGAGTGATCGACACACTCGAGCTCATCGCCACCCGCTGACCGGAGCGTGCCCGGCCGCATCTCGTGTGATGAGTACCCGTTCGCTTCCGCCTACGAGGGCGGCACCGCCCTTCCTGCCGCCCAGCGGGAAGTCATTTGGGTCAAGGTCAACGAGAACAAGGACCGGGGCGGACGCATCACCGCCTGGCGCGGCCGGATGCACGTCATGGATCACGACCCTCCTAGGTGATCGCCTGAGCACCGCTGCATTCCCGCAAGACCGGGTGCCTCTTCCCGCCTCGTTCGGGAGGGGGCACCCTGCCCCGTTCAAGGAGGCTCCCCAAGCTGGTCCGCGCATCCTCGTTCACCGTCGCCCTCGGCGAAGGCGGCTACCTGATCGGCTTCACCGACGACTACGAGATGCCCTTCGGCTCCCGGCGCAGCTCCGCTTCATGTAGCTGCCACAGCCGGTAGAAGCGCCTCCACATCGCCCGTTCGTCCGGCCGCTCGTCGATGTACTCCACATGGAAGCTCCAGGCCCGCCTACCGTCATTCCATCCCCATCTTCCCCCGCGCGGTGCGGCGGGCTGAGTCCGGTCGGTCGTCCGGCTGACCGATGGGCGCGTGAGAAAGTTGCCGCTCCAGTCGATCCGCCCCTCGGCGTCGGCCTGGGTATGGACGGCCTGCAGGATCCGGTACCAGGTTCCGCCCTGTTCTCGGACCATGGCGAATGCTCCACGGTGGTGTCGACGTGACGGCCGGAGTCGGGTAGGAGCAGGATGCAGTGTCCGTTGAAGACGGTGCCGTCATCGTTCCAGGACGGTTCTGGAGCGCCGTGCAGGACACCGTCGCCGTTCGCCTCACGGACCGCGAGATCAGCCAGCGCGAGTTCGGCGCGGATCCTGGGTTGACCGTAGGCGTACTTCATATTTCTCGCTCTGTTGCAGGCCACAGAGCGTCCCTGCGTTCCTCGTATGGCCAAGTCACGGGGCAGGAAGCAACGCAAGCCGCAGCAGCGAGTCGTCCGGCGCAGGCCG
Organism: Streptomyces sp. NPDC090798; assembly: GCF_044768965.1. Lineage (NCBI taxonomy): Bacteria > Bacillati > Actinomycetota > Actinomycetes > Kitasatosporales > Streptomycetaceae > Streptomyces > Streptomyces sp. NPDC090798. Next base: position 14,944 of record NZ_JBIVXA010000045.1, on the reverse strand, counting down.
GAACCTGCCGCTCGAACCTCCTTATCCTTCTGCGGTCCTCACGCCGGGGCGTACGCGATGCGGGGAGAGAGAGCAGTGGCCGCGCGCGCCTCCTCAAGCGGACCTACCGGCCACCGCGCCGACGCACTTCGCTCATGGGGTGCTGGGGGCCGACAGGCCGCCCCCGGTGCACAGTGCGTGGTCGATCAGCGCGCTGGCCGCGTTCTCCTGGTCCATTATGTGCTCCAGGGCGTCACCGCGTGCCTCGGACATGGAGACCACGGCGCTTCGCCTGCCGTCGTCGGTGACGCCGTTGAGGGTGATGTAGCCGCCGTCCCCACCCTCATGGCTCCAGTAGGTTCCTCCGCAGCTCAGGGGCCGTTCGACCAGTCCGAGCCCGTAACGGCCTGCGGGCCACAGCTGTTGGACCTCCGCGCTCACGGGGATGGTCTGCTTCATCTTGGCCAGCTGCCGTGCCGGTAGCAGGCGGCCCGCGAGCAGCGCTCGGAGGAAGCGGTTCTCGTCCCGCGTGGTCGTGACCCACGAAAGGTTCTCGTAGTCCACCGGTATCTGGTCGGTGACGTCCTCCCGGGAATCGGGGCCGAAGAGCTGGTAGGCCTGGGCGTGCGGCCGGGGAAGGGTGGGCGCGGTGCCCATCCACCGGGTCTGGTCGAGGCCGAGCGGGCGCAGGATACGGTTTTCGATCTCTTGGTGGGCGGGGTGACCGGTGGCCTTCTGGATGATCATGCCGAGCAGGACGTAGCCGGTGTTGGAGTACGCCCAGCCCTCGCCGGGCGGGAAGTCCGGCGCATGGGCCATGGCACGGGCCACCAACTGCTCGGAACCGTAGACGTCGTCGCGCTGCTGGTAGTACTCCTCGGGCGTGGTGTATCCGGGCAGATCGTCGTGGATGCCGCTGGTGTGCTGGAGCAGTTGACGGATGGAGATCCGGCTGCCGTCGTTGCCGTTGCCCCGCACCACTCCGGGCAGCCAGTGGCCGACCGTGTCGTACAGGGACAGCCGACTCTCATCCTCCAGCTGGAGGACCACGGTGGCGACCAGCGTCTTGGACGTGCTGGCCATGCGGAAGTAGCCGTCGGCGGGGACCGGTCGGCCGGTCTTCAGGTCAGCGGTACCGCTGGTGGCGACCGACTGCCGGCCATCAGGCCCGATCACGCGGGCCTGCGCACCGCTGATACCGAGGGCCCGGATCGCCTCGGTGTCCTGGCGTAACTGCTCCACAGGGGAGGGGCGGGCGGGCCGGGCGACGGCCACCCCTGTGGCGAGCAGCGTAGCGACACCGGCTGCCATGACGAGGTGCGTTCGCAGAGTCGAAGTCATGGCTGGACGCTAGTTTTGCCCCCAGCGGAGGGCGATCCGGCACGCCCCAGGATCGGCATGGGGGATACCCCCCCCAGCGCGGGCCGTCACCGGTCCGGCGTCGACTTACCAGGCACGGTGTGACGGTTTTCGATTCAGTTGGGACCGCCGGGGCGCGCCGGAAGGCACTGTCGTTGAGCGCGACAGCCTGGAGAACGTCCAGGCCTACTCCGCCAAGCACCGGATTGTTCGAGGGGCTGGCCCCAATCTTCTCTGTATCAGGCGCAAGTCACGGAGAGTCACAGATCCCCGGTTCTGGCACAGCTTCTCAGCTTGTCTTTTATGGTCTGAGCTACGGGAGGACGCCCGGCCGGGCGTACGCACTGCGCGTCATCCTGCTTCGGCCGGGGATGAAACGCAGGCATCGACGTCACCACCGGACGTCAGCGCTCGGCGAAGCGGAAGCGCCGTGAGCAGGACGAAGATACCGAAGAGCGTGATCGGCAACAGGCCTATCGGACGAAGAAACTCGGTGGGATGCGCCATGACCGCGCTGTACGCAACGCTCCAGTTGCCGACCACATCGGCGAGCATGACCATGGCAGCGAACAGCGGCCCACCAGGGCGGGCACGGATGATCATTAGTGCGGCCAGCGGATCCAGCAGCAAGAGGACGTGGAAGAGCAGTTGGACGAATATCGGTGCGTAGTTGTAGGCATTTAGGCCGTCCGTCGCCAGAAAATACCCGTGCGCTCCCGTTCCTTCCAGGAACCCGACCACGTACACCGCGGCCGTGCACCGGATCCAAGCCGGGCGGTTCCCCCATCCCATAGTGGCGACCCTAGCTCGCCCTTGAACGTCGGCCTCGAACGGGGCCCCGAACTTGATCGCTCAGACGGGGATTCGCCGGACGCTGGAGCGGCCTTCGTCTGACCATGTGCTCCGACCAAGGTGCACCGATCGAGACAAAGGCCGTGAGGGTGAGTCTGTTGCCTCATGCCACCTGGGGAAGCGTTCGCGCAAGCGTCACGCTTCCGGGAGGACTTATTCGACTGTCTGACCGCGCGCGGGGGCGAACTGTTCGATCTCGTCGACGCATTGCTGTACGCGGACGGTCCGGTGACCTCGCCGGTGGATCTGGCGCTGGTGGCCGAGCACCGGCGTGGGCACGGCGCGCTGTACGACGCGTTAAACAACGGGAGCATCGACGCGCCCCGGCTGCGGCAGGTGCTGGCCGGTCTGTCGATGCCGCGGGCGGCCGACGGGCGTATGGTCCTGGCGGTGGACGTCAGCAACTGGCTGCGCCCCGACGCACCGACCAGCGCGGAGCGTCTGTTCTGCCATGTCTACGGCCGCAGCGGACGGTCCTCGGACCAGTTCGTACCTGGCTGGCCGTACTCGTTCGTCGCCGCCCTGGAATCGGGCCGGACGTCCGGGTGCCAGCTCTTGGACGCTGTGCGTCTTGGGCCCGAGGACGACGTCGCCGAGATCACCGCCACCCAGGTCCGCCGTGTGGTCACGGACCTGATCGAGATGGGCGGCTGGCACGTCGGCGACCGCGACATCCTCATCGTCTTCGACGCCGGCTACGACGCCCCGCGCATGGCCCACCTCCTGGCCGGCCTCCCGGTCGAGGTGCTGGGTCGGATGCGCTCCGACCGCGTCATGCGACGGCCGACGCCTTCGCTCAAGGAGTACGCCCTGTCCTATCCCCAGGGCGGGCGACCGCCGAAGCACGGCAAGGAGTTCCGCTTCGCCAAAGCGGAGACCTGGGGCGAGCCGGACGCGGCCACGACGCAGGTCACCGACCGATACGGCACCGCCCTCGCGATGGCCTGGGACCGCTCCACCCCCGCCTGACCAACCGCTCCGCCTGGATCGACCACACCGGCGAACTCCCCATCATCGAGGGCACGCTGATCCGCCTCCAGGTCGACCGCCTGCCCGGCGGAGGCGACCCACTGCCGCTCTGGCTCTGGTCGTCTGTCACCGGCCTGAACAGCGAGGACGTCGACGTGCGCTGGCAGGCGTTCCTGAGGAGGTTCGACATCGAGCACCTCTTCAGGCTGATGAAACAGACCCTCGGGTGGACCCGTCCGAAGCTGCGGACTCCTGGGGCCGGCGAGCGCTGGACCTGGCTGATCATCGCCGCGCACACACAGATCCGCCTTCTGCGCGGGGCAGCCGCCGACTTGCGGCGGCCGTGTGAGAAGCCTGCCGAGCCCGGCCGGCTCACGCCCGCCCGGGTCCGCCGTGGGTTTCGGAACCTCCGCCCGCACCTTCACTGTCCGGCCCGTGCGCCGAAACCATCAACTCCCGGCGATGGAAGGCCAGTTGCCTCGAAGAACCGGCGGCCTGCCACCCGCTACGACGTGGGCAAGACCGTGAAACGACCCGAGAGCATCATCGAACGGAACCGACTCAGACCATAAAAGACAAGCTCACCCGACCTTCCCCTCCTTAAGGGGGAACGAAGCCTTCGTCGTTCTTGCGGTGTGGACCAGGATCTCCTGGGCGACAGCGGATCGCTACGTTGACCTTGCCCCTGAGGGCAAGGTTTAACGTTCGTGGAGATGAGCGGCATGAGGATCAGTGAAGCTGCGCCATCTTGAAGTGGCTGGTCAGGGTGCTGGTGTGACGCCGTTTCGGGGTGCTCGTGCTGGTCGTGGGCGGCAGTCTGGGGTGTAGATCGTTGGGCAGGGGTGGGTTTGCGGATTCCCGTCCGTCGTCGCGGGTGCCGCTCCTACGCTCCGGCGCATGATGGATCCCGAGGTGTTGGAGCGGATCGCCGCGCGGCGTGCGGAGCTGGACGGACTCGAAGAGCAGCTGGTCAAGCAGCTGTCGGAGGTACGAGCTGGCGCGATGAGCTGGCCGTGGCCGAGCGGTTGTGGCAGCGGATGAGCGAGCAGCTCGCCGACGAGCGCACGGAGGCCGGGTCGCCGGTGGTCCAGGTGGCGGGTCGGGCGGTGCGGCTGGTCCCGGACCGTGGGCCGGGGTGGCTGAGTGCGCACTGCCAGCGGAGTACCAGCGCATCCTGACCGCGGTGCGGCAGGCCGCCGGCCCGGTCTCCACGCCCGGCGGATCGGCGAGGTGCTGGGCTTGGACACCGGGGTACGGGGCAAGCCGGAGCCGTCGCGCGGGAAGCTCACGAGGCTGGCCGACCGCGGCTGGCTGCACACACGACCCGACGGGAAGTTCACCACTCGCCCGTGACCGGTCCGCGCGGCGATCGGGGCGTAACCGAGGTGCCCCGGGCGGCTGTTGGAATTTTGTGACGAAGACCAAAGAGCACGCCGGGGACACCGTGTCCGTGGTCTACCAGTGCCGCCTGCCGCTGTCCACGCACACCCTGCACTACCTCGCCGACCTGAAGCGACGCCATCTCAAAGCGACACGGTCGAGGTGGCGGGCGCTGCCGCCCGGGAGGATCGCGGTGATCGTCCTGGCCGTGCTGCGGCACGACCAGCGCCTGGCCGACATGGCCGGCGCCAACGACATCTCCGCCACCACCGTGCGCCGCTGGCGGGACGAGCTGATCGCGCTGCTCGACGCGAGGACCCCGTGTCTGGACCGCGCCCTGAAGAAGATCGCCAAGCAGGGCGCGGAGGTCGTCCTGATCGACGGCACCCTGATCCCCACCCAGCGCCGCACCGGCAAGGCGAACCGCCCGAACTACTCCGGCAAGCATCGCCGCCACGGCCTGCACGTGCTTGCCCTGACCGACGAGCGGGGCTGTCTGGTGTGGATATCGGCCGCCCGGCCCGGTCGCACCCACGACATCACCGCCGCCCGCCGCGACCATATCCTGGCCCACCTGCGCGCTGCCGGTCTCGGCGGCCTGGCCGACCTGGGCTCTATCGGCCTGGACGACGACGGGGGCGACCCCGTGGTCGTCACCGGCTTCGGCCACCCGCGCCCGCAAGCTCGCACCCGCCGAAAGGGAGGCCAACCGCATCCTGGCCGCCGGACGCGCCCCGGTCGAACGCGGCTTCGACCATGTGAAGAACTGGCGGATCCTCACCGAGCTCCGCACTGACCCCGCCCGCGCCACCCGCCTGCTTCGCGCGCCTCGTCCTGACGGACATCGAGGCCACTACAGGCAATTGATCCATACCGCAGGCAGCCCACGACCAGCACAAGCACCCGGAACAGCGGCGTCACCGGGCCGGGATCGGCTGAGTGAGGTTCACCGGATTGCCGTCGGGGTCCTGGATGTGGGCGACGCGCTGTCCCCACGGCATGTCATTGGGGCCGCCGCGGACCGAGCCGCCGAGCGCCTCCACCCGGCCGAGCACCTCGTCGACGTCGTCGACACCGATGCTGAGCAGGATCCGCGACGCCGCCCCAGTCCCCGGGTTCGCCTTGGCCACCAGCCCGAGGTCGGTGTCGCCGATGCGCAAGCCGAGGTAGAAAGCCGGGCCTTCCGCCGGTACCCGGAAGATCTCCTCAGCGCCGAACAATTTCGTATAGAAGCCGAGCAGAACGTCCTGGTCGGCAGTAATGATCACTGGCTGGATGGTGGACATGGCACTCCTGTCGAGAACGGTCGTGTCGCTGGATAGACCGTTCGAGGGCGGTGAACTCATCGGCAAAACCACCCCGCCGGACGATCTACAACACAGACTGCCGCCCACGACCAGCACGAGCACCCCGAAACGAGGTCACGCCACCCCGCTGACCAGCCACTTCAAGATGGCGCAGCCTCAGTGAACTGGCACGTCGAGCCGGGGTGACGACCAAAGCGGTGCGCTATTACGAATCGCTGAGGCTGATCACTCCCGTTCGACAGGCCAACGGATACAGGCAGTACGACGAGGACGACGTGCGCCTGGTGCACGAGATCCGGGCACTCAGCCGCCTCGGCATCCCCGTCCAGCGCACTCGGCCGTTCCTGGAATGCCTGGCGGCAGGGCAGCAGCACACTGACGACTGTCCGGCCTCCCTCGCCGGCTACCGCGAGGCGATCGACGAACTGACGGAGCGGATCAATGCCCTGACCGCACGCCGGTCGACTCTGGTGTCGCACTTGCGAGCGGCCGCTCATCGCAACAGCAACACCCCACCCCCGGACGACGGAGAACACCTGATGAACGACTTGTATCAGCTGCCTGCGAACCTACCCGTCCCTGAAGACGACGGCGCGGCCGATCAACTTCCCGGCCTGAAGACGCCCCACGTGCAACTGCCCAGCACCGAGGGCACCGCCATCCGCATCGATACGCTCGGCACCGGCCGGACAGTGCTCTACCTCTACCCGCTCACGGGCCGCCGCTCGGATGCCGACCTCCCGCAGGGCTGGAACTCCATCCCCGGGGCGCGCGGCTGCACCACACAAGCGTGCGACTTCCGCGACCACTACCAGGATCTTCGTGCGGCCGGCGTGCTGCGACTCTTCGGCCTGTCCAGTCAGGACACCGCCTACCAGCACGAGGTCGTCGAGCGGCTCCGCTTACCCTTCGAGATGCTCTCCGACCCCTCGCTGAGCTTGGCCTCAGCGCTTGGCTTGCCCACGTTCGAAGTCAACGGGCTGACGCTATTCAAGCGGCTGACCCTTGTCATTCACGACGACGTGATTGAACACGCGTTCTATCCGATTTTCCGCCGAACCAACATGCCCAGCAGGTCTTGGCCTGGCTGCGTGACAACCCCGCGTAAGGTTCCCGACCGAGTACAGGCGCAAGGGCCACCGTCATCCGTGGCCCTTCACGCGGACATGTGCCTAAAGGGTGTTGCAGAAGGCCGTGTTTTTGCAGGCCAGAGGGTGATCATGGCTGTTCTGATCAGGTGGCCAGGGCGAGGTTGTGCATGGGGGCGAGAGCTTGGACTACGTGGTGGAGGCCGTCGCCGTGCTGTCGGCAATCGCGGAGGATCTTGTAGTTCTTCAGCCGGCCGATCGCATGCTCGACCCGCGCACGGACCCGGCGATGCTCCGCGTTGTCGGCTTCCTCGCCGGCCAGGAGGGCCCGGCCGGGTCGTTTGCGGTGCGGGACGACCAGGCCGGTGTTGATGTAGGCGCCGTCGCCGAGCACGGTGACGCCCTGGCACTGCTGCGGCAGGCCGGAGTCGCGCCATACATGGGCGTCGGCCCTGTCGCCCGGGGCCGGGCGGGCGGTGGCTACGACCAGGCGGGTGTCGGCGTCGATGATGACCTGCACGTTCGCGGAGAACCGGTAGTTGCGGCTCGAGGCGCCGACCTTGCGGTCGCGGACCGGGACCAGCGTGCCGTCCACGATCCGCAGCCGGTCTGCGGCATCGACGGGCCGTGCGGGCTCGAGTGCCAGGAGGGGCCGCAGCTGCTGGATGACCCTGCACACCGTGGCAGGCGAGACCCCGAAGAGCGGCGCGAGCTGCCGCATGGTGAGGTTCGTGCGGTAGTGGACAGCCACCAGCAGCACCCGGTCGGCAAGCGGCAGACACCACGGCCTCCCGATGCGCGGCCCGCCGCCACCCCTCTCCCGCACCACCTTCAACAACCGCTCGAACTGCTTCATCGGCAGCCCCGTGAACGTCTCCACCCACAACGGATCAGCCGTCCCCACGCATACAAGAGAAATGCCCTGATCACGGCCTTCTGCAACATGCTTTAAGGCTTGTCCCGTAAAAGATCGTTGGGGTCAGTGGTGGGCTATCTCGTGACCGCTCGGGCTGCGTCGCCACGTCCCGCACACTCTCACCGTCGGGCGAGCTGCCCCACAGGGTCCGGTTGGATCCATCGAGCACGCACGTGCCTCGGCATGCACGGGCAGGGCGAAGGACGACGCGTCCGCTGACAGATCCCGCGAAGGTGACTGAGGCTACGTGAGTTCCTTCCGCATCAACGTGCACATCGTTTCGTAGCGGCGCAACGATCCATCAGGGGCTTGCTCGTCCCACGAGTCCGGCTGACGGTCGTACGCGACGTAACCCAGCCTTTCGTATAGCGCACGTGCCCGGGGGTTGCTTTCCTCCACACCGAGCTCGGCCTGCCGCAGGCCGCGGTTCCTGATCCGCAGTTCTGCGGCTTCAACAAGGAACGTGCCGATCCCGCACGACTGCAATGCGGGGTGGACTGCCAGCTGCCACAAAGTGCCGACACCCTCCTTGGCCTGGTAGTCGACGCCGCCTTTCGCCACAGGGATGTCCGTTGCAGGGCAGACCGCAAGATAGTCGACCTCGCCGATCCGGGCACGTTCCAACTGCTTTGCGACGCCGGCCAGGTGGCGGTCAGACCCTGCCCACCCGCACGACGCCAGGTCCGCATGCACCAAATCACGGGCTGACAGCTTCAACACAACGTTGATCATCTTCAGTACCTCCGGCGAGCCAGCATCCATGCCGATCACACAAGGCGCAAAGCCGTTTCCTCTACCCACACTCCTGGCGCACGGGCCACCGCTGCTCAAGCAATCAGACGAACGCTGCTACTGAAAGCGAACGAAGCCAGCCGCGAGAGGCCACCGCGAATGGCCAGCAGTTGAGATGATCTTGCTGTGTCTGGTGTGATCACGGCGGCGGAGCCGTCCTGGATAGCCCCGTTCACCGGGATGAGCCCACGATGCTTCGAGAAGTTGACGATGCGCCAGATTGCCCCGCTGTTCGGAGTCTCGAAGTCGGCGGCCGACCGGATCATCGACCAACTCGGCCCGCTCCTCGCGCTCCAGCCCAGGCGTCGCTTCGCGAAAGACACGGTGCTCATCGTGGACGGCACCCTGGTCCCCACCGCGACCACACGATCGCCGGTCCAAGAACTACAGGTACTCCACCAACCACCAGCTCGTCATCGATACCGACACCGTCTGATCGTCGTGGTCGGCCAGCTCCTGCCAGGTAATCGCAACGACTGCCGGGCGTGGGAGAAATCCGGGGCCAAGACCGCTGTCGGGAAGACCGTGACGATCGCCGACGGCGGTTATCCGGGAACCGGCCTCGTGATGCCGCACCGCCGCCGGGCCGGTGAGGAACTCCCCGACTGGAAGCAGGAACACAACCGCTCGCACAAGCGGGTCCGGGCTCGCGTCGAGCACGCCTTCGCCCGCATGAACAACTGGAAGATCCTGCGCGACTGCCGCCTCAAGGGCGACGGCGTCCACCACGCCATGCTCGGCATCGCCCGCCTGCACAACCTCACCCTCACTGGATAGACGAGCAAACTGCCCAGCGACTGACCATGTCCGCAGCGACTCAAAGATCATCTGAGAGGCGGCATTTACGACGTGGTCCGCGATTGAGGTTTGGGCGTGCTGGCCTGGCGGGTCGGCTGGTGGTTGATCAGTAGGCGGCCTGCCGGGCGGGCACGAGCTCGGTGCTCGGCTTGCGGCGGATAGGTCGGCGAGCCTAACGGTCCGAAACCAATGAAGCGATCGCCTGGTGGGTCGCGGCATAGTCCTCGCGTGAGCCGGTGTAGCGCTGGAGCGGGCGCCACTGCCGCAATTCGGCGTTGGCGTGCTCGACGCAGATCCGCTCCGAGGACTGCCGTCGACGCATCTCCCGCCAGGCGTACTCCTCGCCGAGCGGCGCGTCGCCCTTCGGCTTCTTCGGCGGGGCGCTGATCTGGCCGGGGAACTCGTTGGCCAGCCCTCGGTAGCCCTCGTCGACCTCGGCCGCCACCTTCGAGTGGAGCCGGAACTGCTCGGCGATACCCTCGGTGCGCGTCGCGGTCTGGTCGTGTGTACGGCCCGGACGGTCCGCACCCGACCACAGCAGGCGGCCCTGGCCGTCGCTGATGGTGGTGGTCTTGATGGTGTTCTGCTTCTTCTTGCCGGAGACAAAAGCCCGCCGTCCGGGCCTGCCTGCCTTCGGGCGGCGAACCTGGGTCTCGGCACCATCGACCCGCAACCGGATCCCCGCGGCCTCGGCGTAGGCGAACACGTCCGCCAGGGTCCGAAGTCGTACGCCGGAGTCGACGGGGACTGCGAAGCCACGCACGGCCAGCAACGGGCGAATCTCCCCGATGGCGCGGGAGATCGTGGAGCGGGCGACGCTGTACAGCTCGGCGAGCGCGGCGTGCGGGAGCCCGGTGCGTAGGTGGACCAGGGTGACGAGCAGGCGGTCGGTGAAGACCAGGTCGTGCTTCGGGCCGGCACCGGCCTCCCGCTGCCGCTCGGCACCGCGCCGCTCACGAAGCTCCGACTCGCACCGGGCGAGCCACAGATCGGCCAACTCTTCGATCAAGGAGCCGAGATGTGCACGCGAGACGCCGCAGAAGGCAGGATGGGTCAAGGCCGCACGGGCCCACTTCTTGGTCACACTCGAAGAACCCGTGCGGCCACTGCCCCGTCACGGCTGCCTGCCGATGATCAATGGTGTGGCTCTTCTGCGGGAACTGTCCGAGCTGGGAACTTCCCTGCAGAAGAGCAAACACGGCCGGCCAAGCACCGGACCGAGCATCAGGGCCTCAGCAGTCCGCCCACCCACCAGTCGTGCGGCTTGCCATCGTTGGCGATGCCGCGATTGCGCAGCGTCCCTTCGACGGCGAAGCCGAGTTTCTCGGCGACGGCACGCGAGCCGGTGTTCCCGGCCATGGCCCACCACTCGATGCGGTGGACGTCGATGGTGTCCCAGCCCCAGTCACACAGGGCCCGAGCGGCCTCCACCGAGTACCCGCGTCCGCGCTGTTCCTTGACCGCCCAGTAACCGAGCTCCCAGACGCCGCGGCTGACGAGGGTCAGGCAGTACGAGCCGACCAGGGCGCCGGTGTCCTTGCGGAACGCGCCGAGGGTGTAGTCCCTGTCCTCGGCCCACTGAGCGGGCAGCTTCTCGTCGACGAGCTTCTCCGCGTCCGCACGCCGGTACGGCACCGGCACCGGGGTGTAGAACTGGATGTCCTCGTCCTGGCAGGCTTCGTACACCGCATCCGCGTCGGCAGGTGCGAAGGCCCGCAGCACCAGACGGTCGGTCTCAAGCGTCACTGGATCCATCGCGGCAGTATGACCACCATTAACAAGCGGCGACCATCGAATATCCCGACCGAGCACCGCCCATCACACCCCCGGGCTGGTCAACGGTCCTCGCACACCCCAGATCAGCTGCCCCCCGAGACTCCCCCCATCAATCGCGGACCGAGCCGTTAAAGATCGACAGCGTGGAACGATAGCCACCATGTCTGGTCAAGTTTGGGTGTCACTCATATCGTTGGGCGGCGTCGCGCTCGGTGGCGCGCTGTCCTTCCTCGTCCAGTTTGCGACGCAGCGGTCGGCTGAGCGGACGGAGCAGCGGCGGCAGCAGACCGAGTTGTCGGAGGCCCGGCGTGCGGAGCGGCTTACGCTGCTGGAGCGGTTCGTCGAGGTGGGGGCCGAGGCGGAGCGCGCGGCCTTCAGCCGGCCGCACGAGTGGGACGACACGACCCCTTGGTTCCTCACGACCCGAGACTCCATGAACAGACTCTGGGTCGCGGAACGGCTGATCCGTATCCAGTTTCCGCTGCCCGTGCACGACGCGGCACGCAAGTACTTCCTCGACCTCAACCGGACCGTGTGGGAAGGCTTGCCCGACGGTGAGAGCGTGCGCGACTACCTGGAGGACAACAGACTGGCCTTTCTCGACGCGGCCCGAGCGGTCATGGGATAGCCCGCTGCGGGCCTCGAAGGTCATTTACGGGACAGCCCTTAGGTCCTGTCGTCGCGGGGCAGACGGGAATTTGACGACAGGTTGAGCGGCAGATCTCGGTGGAAGACGGCCATGGCCAGGCTGGGGCCGTTGTAGTCGTCGACGGTCTTCGTGTCGAAGCCGAGGCTGCGATGGAAGGCGATTGAGCCGGTGTTCTCAATTGATGTGATCGCCTTCAACTGCCGTGCGCCGTGACGTTCCGCTGCTTCAGCGAACGCCGTATACAGACGACGCCCGAGACCGGTGCCACGGGCGTCGTCCCGCGTGGCGATCAGATGCACGTACCCGGTGCCGTCCGGGGTGACGAACCCGAAGATGTACCCACGGATTCCGTCCTCGGCTCGGGCAACCAGGCAGGTGGAACCGAACTCCTGCACCAGCGCCAGAAGGTGCAGCGACCGAAGGTCGCGTTCCCCCCAGTAACGGGGGTGATCAGTCAGGACCTGGTGGAAGTCGGCCACCCCGGCCGGTGCGATGTGTATCCCCATGATGACGATCATGGCAGTCGCCCTGGCCGTTTCAGGCAAAGGGCCGCACTGGTTGGGCAAACTGTGACGCACTCCTGGGACCGTACGGCCTGTTCCCACCCTGCCCTGTCCAGGGTCTCCCGCGTATATTTCGGCGAGTTTGCTCGAGGAACTCGCCCCCAAGTGGCAGGCCGTCCGTGAGTCGGCCTTGCGTGAGCGGCGGGTGCATAAATCGAACTCTTCATGGCTTCGGGTAGCACGGGCCCCTGCCGAGTTGGCAGGGGCCCGCGGCATTAACAGCAGAGGAGCGCCGGGACCTGCCATTGATGGCAGCACCCTGGCCGGCACCGCCTACCGTCTACTGGCCCGGAGGCGGGGCCGGGCTGCGGCTAGCTCAGATGCCGGGCGAAGAACTGGGCCGCGGCGTCCCCCGCGAACTGCGGGACGCCGGTGTGCCCGCCCATGTTGGCGTGCAGCGTCTTCTCCTTGGAGCCGAAGGCGTCGAACAGGTCCAGGGCCGCCTGCCGGTCATTCCCTTCGTCGTCCCACTGCAGCAGGACGTGCAGCGGAATGGTGACCTGGCGGGCCTCCTCGAACATGGCGCGAGGGACGAAACTCCCGGCGAACAGAACGGCGGCCGAGATGCGCGGCTCGACCACCGCCAGTCGGGTCCCGATGGCGATCACTCCCCCCGAGTACCCGACCGGGCCGCCGATCTCCGGCAGCGAAAGGAGGGCGTCCAGGGCGGCCTGCCATTCCGGGACCGCCTTTTCGACCAGGGGGAGAACGAGCCGGTCCACGATCTCCTCGTCGACCGGCTCGCCGGCCTCCAGCGCCCGGCGCATGTCGGCGCGGGCCTGCTCGGCGGCGGCGGAACGGGGCCGGTCACCGCTTCCGGGGAGCTCGATGGTGGCCGCGGCGAAGCCCTCCGCCGCGGAGTGCCTGGCCCGGGCCGCCAGTCGGGGGTACATCTTGTGCAGTCCGCCGGGGTGGCCGAGCAGGATCAGCGGCGCCGGTGCGGATGCGGTTCCGGGCGTCCACAGGATGCCGGGGATCTCGCCGAGGGTGAATTCGCGCTCGAGGACACCGTCGTCGAGACGCCGTTCAGAAGTGAAGTGCATGGTCATGCCTTTCGGGAGTGCTCAGAAACGGCGCTCCCGGACGACCTATCGTCCGACCGTGACCCCAGAGGAGAGCACCCATGTGAATACGTTCACGGGTACCACCTCCTCGTTCTCTCGCACGGCCTCCGGAAAAGTAGCAGTGGTCGCGGTGGTCCACCAAACGGGTTTTTGCGCCGGGTTCCCTGGCCGGACGCCAAAGGAGTCGGCAACCTACGCAGAGCTACTTGGGGCCTCGTCGTGGCTTCCCGAGGCGAGGCCCTGACGGCGAGGCGCACTGGGGGCGCTGTCGTATCTCGGTTCTGGCACAGATCTTGGGGAGCGGTGGCGGGGCGTCACCGGTATGCCCGGGGCCACGAAACGCGGCCCTCATTCCGAGACGACGCTTAACGACCTCGTGCACGGTTGGCTGTGGCATGGCGAGGTGTGGGGCGTTGTCGGTGGTCACGTTCGAAGGGCGTGGCTGAGGGTGGCGGTCTGCTGGTGTGAGAGCAGCCCGACGACGGCTTGGACGATGTCACTCATGTGTTCGCGTCGGTCAAGATGGCGGGCGAGAGCCCGCCATCTTGACCGACGAGAGCCCGCCAGTTCTTCAGGTGTGCTATGCCGTGCTCGACGCGGATGCGCCGGGAGGAGTGCGCCTTGCGTTGCTGCTCGGGCCGCTCCTCGTACCAGGCGGGAGCGTTCTTCTTGGACTTGCGATGGGGTGGCGTCACCACGCGTCCGCCCGTCTGCGCTCCCATGCCCTGGTAGCCGGCATCCGCGAGGATCTCCATGCCGGAGCCGTCGGCCAGGAGTTGGGCAGTCCCGGCTGCCGGGCCGGGGTGATGTCGGCCAACTGCTCGGCCGAACCGGGCTGCATAGAGTAAACAGCCGGACGTCCGGCGCGACGGTGCATCGCCGCTGCGCGAGCAGGGGCCGCACCTCGCCGATGGCGCGCGTGATGGTGGAGCGGTCCACACCGAACCAGCAGGCCAGCACGTCATGAGGAGTCCCATGCCGCAGACTCTCCAAGGTGGCCAGCAGTCGGTCGACGAAGACGAACCTGTGCTTCGCCCCGACTCCTACAGCCCGTCGCCGCGGCCGAGCCGTCAGGAGTGCCTGATGCCGTTCGTGCCACAACGGCCCTACGTCAGCCACGAGTTCAGCGATCACCGTCGGCGACAGTTCCGTGATTCGGCACTCCGCGACGATCAACTCACGTGCTCCAGCCTCCATCATGCCCAGTTCAACGAGCCACCCGAGCACCAAGCCACGGCCAACCGTGCACGAGGTCGCTAGACGTCGATGTCGCTGGTGTCGATCAGGTGCACTCGCCGGTTGTGCCTGCCCGGTCGTACCTGTGGGACCAGCTGCTGGCTTCCGCATAGGCGGTGTCGGGTTGGGGGGTGGTGGGGTTTTGGGGTTGTGAATATACGGACTAGCTGGTTTGGTTTGGGGTGGTTGCTGGTTGTGTGTGGTGGTGGGTTGTGG
>NZ_JBIVXA010000044.1:0-34062 GCF_044768965.1 Streptomyces sp. NPDC090798 | reverse complement strand
ACGCCCGGTTACATTCCGAACCCGGAAGCTAAGCCTCACAGCGCCGATGGTACTGCAGGGGGGACCCTGTGGGAGAGTAGGACGCCGCCGAACAAATTTTGAGAAAGGCCCCAACTTCGGGTAGGTACCCGAAGTTGGGGCCTTTTTGCGTTCACTCCCGTGTCATGTCCATGAGTCCAGGGGCGAAACGTCGAGGGCACGCGGGGCTGTTGTTCGGCCCCGCGTGCCCTCACTCGGTTACTTCAGGCGGGACGACGCGACGATCGAGACGATGTGCGCGGGGACGAGCAGCCAGACGATCGCCGTCACGGCCACGGTCACGATCTTCGTCGCCGTCAGGTCGCCGAGCGACAGGTCGACGATCGCCGACACCAGTAGCAGGATGGTGCACTCGATGCCGTTGACCAGGCGGTGGAGGCCGACGGCCGAGGTGAGGCGGCGGACCCGGGCGAGGCCGCTGGAGCGCGGGACGACGGACTGGTCGGTGGCCTTCTCCATGCCGCTGTCGGAACGTGCCACGTGGACGAGGTCGGAGGACGACTTCAGGAGCAGCACGCCGATCGCGGCCGCCAGGCCGGCCACCAGGTAGAGGTTCAGGCCGAGTTCGGCGGCGCGGATGCCCATGCCGACCATGACGGCGGCGTCGGCGAGGTAGGCGCCGAGGCGGTCCAGATAGACGCCGAGCGGGCTGAACTGGCGTCGCCAGCGGGCCACTTCGCCGTCCACGCAGTCCAGGAGCAGATACAACTGCATGAAGAGGACGGACAGTACGGCGCCGCCCGGGCCGGGGACGACCAGGGCGACTCCGGAGAGCACGCCCGCGAAGACCATGACCGTCGTGATCTGGTTCGGCGAGACGCGGGTGCCCAGCATCAGGCGGGTCACCCGCAGGGAGAGCGAGCGCATGTAAAGGCGGCCGGCCCAGTGTTCCGCCCTGCTCTCCAGCTTGCCCGCAGGGTGGATGACCTCGCGGAGTTCCTCTAGTTGGACCTTGGTCATGCGGCTTTCTCCCCTGGGATCAATGTGCGTACAGGGAAGAGCATGACGGGGTCCCGGACGGCGGGGATCGGCAGGGTGGAATTCAGATGAGGGACGTCGGACGCGGAGACTACGGTGGGCTCCATGAACCATGCGATTCGTTCCATACGCGCCGACGAGTGGCCCGAGGCCAAGGAGTTGCGGCTTGCCGCCCTGCGCGACCCCGTGGCGCATCTCGCGTTCCTGGAGACGTACGAGCAGGCAGCGGCCCGGCCCGACTCGTTCTGGCAGGAGCGGGCGGCGGGGGCCGCCGAGGGGGACGGGGCGCGGCAGTTCGTCGCGGTCGGGCCGGACGGGGCGTGGGGAGGTTCCGTGGTCATGCTGGTCGAGAAGGCCGGGCAGCGGGACTTCTTCGATGCCGTGATCGAGCAGGACCAGGGGCATCTGGTGGGTGTCTTCGTGCGGGCCGAGCACCGGGGGAGCGGTGTGACGGACGCGCTCGTCGACGGCGCTCTCGCCTGGGCCTGGGAGCGCGGGCTTGAGCGTGTACGGCTGTTCGTGCACGAGAAGAACGGGCGCGCCGAGGCCTTCTACCGCAAGGCGGGGTTCGTGCCGACCGGGGGATCCGTGCCATCCCAGGGGAACGAGGGGACCCGGGACCTGGAGTTTGTGATCGCCAGGCCGTAGGCGCCGCCAGGTCCTGGGTGTCGTCAGGCCCTACGTGTCGTCGGCCCTGGGTCCCGTCAGACCGGGAGTTCGTGCTGGGGCCAGCGGGCCCTGGCCTGTTCCTGGGAGCGGAGGAGGGCCAGGGTGGGCAGGCCCTGGTCGGCTCCGCCGGCGAGCAGTTCCGGGAGCTGGGGGAGTGGGGCCACCGCGGCGACGTCGTCCAGGACGAGCGTAAGTGGTGGGTCGAGGCGACCGGAGGATGACCGTTCGGCCATGCGCCGGCCGCGCTCGACCACGCTTGAGGCGAGGGCCGTCAGGAGCGGCATCGCGCCGGGGTTCGCCTTGGGGTCCTCGATGGGTTCACCGACCACATAGAGCGTGCCCCCTTCGTTGACGAAGGAATCCAGCGTGAGGGCGTCACTTCGGTTCGGGGTGCAGGATTCGCGGACGTTGACCGTGAAGAGCGCGGACAGGGCGCGAGCCGTCAACTCCTGTGCTATGTCGCGGCGTTCGGGGTGCGAGGTGAGCGCGGCCTCGAGTTCACCCGCCGCGCCGGAGGCGGCCTTGGGGTTCGTGCGGAGGGCTCGTACGGCGTCCTGTACCTGGGTGCCCTGGGCCCAGCGGTGGACGTGGCGGAAGGCCTTGCCCTCCACCGCGGCGGCGTGCAGATAGCTGCGCAGGAGCGTTTCGGCGACGTCTGCCATGGCCTGGTCGACCTTGGCGGTGGGGCGGACGGGGCCGAGGAGGGCGGCGGCTCTCGACGCGGCCGTGGCCTTGTCCTCGCAGCCGGTGGAGGGGGACCAGTGGAGGCGGGCCGGGGTGTCGCAGAGGTGGGAGGGGTCGTAGAGGAGGACGGGGCCGAGTTTGGCTCTGGCGTCCTTGGTTTCCGACCAGATGGCGGGGTTGGAGGTGACCACCAGGGCGGGGCCGTCCGCGTCTCGTACGGCCTGGGTCGCGGTGGTGTGGCGCGTTTCTGGTGGGGCGAGGATGAGCGCGCCTGCGGCGCGATTTCTTTCCCACCCACCCACCCGTTCGCCGTCCCCTGCCAAGGGAGCCGTCGAAAACGTCGGCTGCGGCGCCTCCTTTGGCAGCTCGGCCGGCTGCGGCTCGGGTCGCGGCAGCGGGACCTCGTGATGCGGCGGGACCTGTTCGGCGGCGGGAGTCAGAGCCGGTTCGGGCACCTGTGCCGGAGCCGGAGCCGGAGCCGGCTCCGGTGTCGGTCTCGCGTACGCCCCCGCCTTCCGTCTCGCCCGGACCGCACGCCACCGTGCCCACGTCCCCATCACGAAGATGGTCAGCACGACCAGCACCATCAGCTGGCCGATGAACAGGCCCCAGAAGAGCCCGTACCCCGAGAGCTGGTCCGCGGGGGTGTCCGGCCAGGCGCCCGTCACGTCGTGCGGGTGCCCGATCAGGTGCCGCAGGGCCAGCGGCGTACGGGCGAAGGTGACCGCGTTCGGCCAGGCGCCGTGGGCGAACCAGCCGGCGAGCCCCGTGGCCGACCAGATCAGGAAGGTCATGCCGAGCAGGAAGGCGAGCACCCCGACCAGCAGGCCGTCCGGGATGCCGCCCTCGCTCTCCGCCTTGCGGCGGTCCCGCCCGTCCCGGCTCATCTCACGCCACCGTGGACTCGGACGAACCGTCGAGATCGGCGAGGTGCTGCTCCACGAAGGCCGCGGCGCGTTCCTCGGCCTCCAGTTCGGCGGCACGCAGCGCGTCGTCGGCGAGGTGGTCGGCGGAGGACTCGGTCATGGCGCGGTCGGTGAAGACGAGGGGGCGTTCGGTCTCGGTGATGAGGTGTTTGACCACCTGGACGTTGCCGTTGACGTCCCAGACGGCGATGCCGGGGGTCAGGGTCGGGATGATCTCGACGGCCCACCGGGGCAGGCCGATCACCCGGCCCGTCGCCCGTGCCTCGTCGGCTTTCTGGGCGTAGATCGTGCGGGTGGACGCCATCTTCAGGATCGCGGCCGCCTCCTTGGCCGCGGCGCCGTCCACCACGTCGGACAGGTGGTGGACCACCGCCACGAAGGACAGACCCAGGCGCCGGCCGAACTTCAGCAGGCGCTGGAAGAG
The DNA here is from genome assembly GCF_044768965.1 of Streptomyces sp. NPDC090798. Taxonomy (NCBI): domain Bacteria; kingdom Bacillati; phylum Actinomycetota; class Actinomycetes; order Kitasatosporales; family Streptomycetaceae; genus Streptomyces; species Streptomyces sp. NPDC090798. Next base: position 30,342 of record NZ_JBIVXA010000044.1, on the reverse strand, counting down.
CTGGGCCACGAAGGGGCTGTTGATGATGTGCCACGCCTCCTCCACCAGGAAGATGCGCTTCTTGCGGTCGGGACGGATCCAGGTGTGTTCCAGCCACACGCCGACGATCGCCATCAGGATCGGCATGGCGATGGAGTTGCGGTCGATGTGGGACAGGTCGAAGACGATCAGGGGTGCGTCCAGGTCGATCCCCACCGTCGTGGGGCCGTCGAACATGCCCCTGAGGTCACCGTCGACCAGGCGGTCGAGGACCAGGGCGACGTCCAGGCCCCACGCCCGTACGTCGTCTATGGCGACGTTCATCGCCTCGGCCGACTCCGGCTCGGGGTGGCGTAGTTGCTCGACGATGTCCATCAGTACGGGCTGGCGCTCGAGGATCGTCTCGTTGACATAGGCGTGTGCGACCTTGAGGGCGAAGCCGGACCGCTCGTCGAGGCCGTGGCCCATCGCGACCTCGATGATCGTGCGCAGCAGGGCCAGCTGGCCCGTCGTCGTGATCGCCGGGTCGAGCGGGTTGAGGCGGATGCCCATGTCCAGGGCCGCGGTCGGGTCCAGGCGGATGGGAGTTATTCCCAGCTCTTCCGCGATGAGGTTCCACTCGCCGACGCCGTCCTCGCCCTGTGCGTCGAGCACGACGACCTGGCGGTCGCGGAAGCGCAGCTGGCGCAGGACGTAGGTCTTCTCGAGCGCCGACTTGCCGTTGCCGGACTCGCCGAGCACCAGCCAGTGCGGCGCGGGGAGCTGCTGGCCGTACAGCTGGAAGGGGTCGTAGATGTAGCCCTTCCCGGAGTACACCTCGCGTCCGATGATGACGCCCGAGTCGCCGAGGCCGGGTGCGGCGGTCGGCAGGTAGACCGCCTGGGCCTGGCCCGTGGAGGTGCGTACGGGCAGGCGGGTCGTCTCGACCTTGCCGAAGAGGAAGCCCGTGAAGGCGTCTGTCGCGGCGGACAGCGGATCCCGCATCAGAACATCAGCTCCTACCTGCGGATTCCGGTGGCGAACGGCAGTGTGTTGACGAAGGCCCGGTGGTGCTCGCGGTCGCACCACTCCAGCTTCAGATACGACTTTCCGGCGGAGGCGCGGATGGTGCGCTTGTCGCGGGCGAGGGCCTCCGGGGAGCGGGAGCTGACCGTGATGTAGCCGACGAGGTTGACGCCGGCGGCGCCGCTCGCGAGGTCCTCGCCGCGCTGGTCCAGGCGGTTGTGGGAGGCGATGTCGCGGGGGTCGACCGTGCGGTTCATCTTCAGCTGGCGGCTGGCCTCGGCGTCGTCGTTCGTCTTCTCCGTCAGCATGCGCTCGATGGCGACCTCGGTGGGTTCGAGGTCCATCGTGACGGCGACGGTGCGGATGACGTCCGGGGTGTGGACCAGGAGCGGGGCCAGGAAGTTCACGCCGACCGGGGTCATCGGCCATTCCTTCACCCAGGCCGTGGCGTGGCACCAGGGGGCGCGGGTGGAGGACTCGCGGGTCTTCGCCTGGAGGTAGGTGGGCTCCATGGCGTCGAGCTCGGCGGGCCAGGCGTTGCGTTTCGTCATCGCCTGGATGTGGTCGATCGGGTGGTCGGGGTCGTACATGGAGTGCACGAGGGAGGCCAGCCGCCCCTGACCGAGCGGCTGGCGTACGCGGATGTCGGCTTCCTGGAGGCGCGAGCAGATGTCGGTCAGCTCGCGCGCCATGACGACGGCGAGTCCGGCGTCGCGGTCCAGCTTCTTGCCGCCCTGGGGGCGGGCGGCGCGCGCCATGGCCTGGGCCTCGGCGGCGAGTTCACGGTTGTAGTGCATGCACGCGACGAGGTAGGCGCGGTGCTGCTCGCTGCTGGTGGACACCATGGACTGGAGCTGGTCGTAGGACTGCTGGAGCCAGGCCGGTGCCTTCTCGTCTCCGCGCTGGGCGACGTCCTTGGCGTGGGCGTCGGGGTCGGCGGGGAGGGTGCGGGCGAGCATCTGGAGGCGGGTGACGAAGCCGTCGCCGTTCGCCACGTGCTTGAGCAGCGTGCCGAAGCGGTCGACGAGGGCCTCCTGGTCCTCGCTGTCGCGCAGGCCGACGCCCGGGCCCTCGATCTCGATCGCGGCGGTGACGGTGCGGCGGTCGGCGTGCAGGAGTACGGCGATCTCGTCGGGGCCGAAGGGGGCCGCGAGCCAGGAGATCCGGCCGATGCCGGGCGGCGGCCCGATCTCGACCTCCTTGCCGTCGAGGCGTGTGCCGGCCTCCTGGACGCTGCTGCGGTACGCCGTGCCGCGGCGCAGGTTGCGCTTGTAACTCCGGTTGATCTCGAACCACTTGTAGAACGTGCGGCGCTTGTACGGGATGTACACCGCGGCGATGGCCACCAGCGGGAAGCCCATCAGCAGCACGATCCGCAGGGACAGGACGGGGACGAGCAAGCCGCACATCATGCCGAGGAACGCGCCCGCGATGATGAGCGCGATCTCGCCGGACTCGCGGTTCCGGCCGACGATCGCGTTCGGCCGGGCGCGGCCGATCAGATATGTACGGCGGGGCGTGACCGGATGGGACACGTGCGAATCGGTCGTCAACGCCCTTCACCTCCCGTGCGGTTGGTACTGCTGCTGTTGCGGGTGTTGCCGGTACGTGGTGGGGGTGCGGCGGAGGGGACAGATCCGCCGCCTCCGTTCGGCGTACGGGTGCTGTGGGCGGACACGCCTCCGGAGACGGGGTTCGCGGGGCGCGGCTGGCTGTTGCCGCCGCCTCCGCCCCCTCCGCCGTTGTTGTCGGCGCGGGTGCTGTGGGTTTTGATGCCCTGGGCGACCAGGGTGGCGGGGGAGCTGATCACGGCCGCGGCCTTGCCTTCGGCGCCCTGCATGATGCGGTTGTTGCGGCCGTTGGCGATCTCGTCGCCGAAGCCGGGCACGAAGCGGTAGATCATCGCGCTGGCGAAGATGGCGAGCAGGATGATCGCGAGGCCGGAGACGACGGCGGAGAAGGAGTCCGGGCCGCCGTTGGTCGACAGCGCGCCGGCGAGGCCGAGCACGATCACGATGACCGGTTTGACCAGGATGACGGCGATCATGATGCCGGCCCAGCGGCGGACGTGGCCCCACAGGTTCTTGTCGACGAGCCCGGCGTAGACGACGGTGCCGAGCAGGGCGCCGACGTACAGCAGGGCGGCGCGGATGACGAGCTCCAGCCACAGGACGCCTGCCGCCAGGATCGACACCAGGGAGACGACGATCAGCATGATCGGGCCGCCGCCGATGTTCTCGCCCTTGGCGAGGGCGCCGGAGAAGGTGCCGAAGAAGGTGTCGGTCTGGTTGCCGGTGGTCTTGGCGAGGACGTCGGTGACGCCGTCGCTCGCCGAGACGACGGTGTAGAGGATCAGCGGGGTGAACGCGGACGCCAGCACCGTGAGCCAGAGGAAGCCGATCGCCTCGGAGATCGCGGTGCCGAGGGGGACGCCTCGCACCGCCCGCTTCGCCACGGCCAGCAGCCACAGGAGGAGGGTGAGGATGGTGGACGCCGCGAAGACCACGGCGTACTGCTGGAGGAACTTCTGGTTCGTGAAGTCGACGTTCGCTGTGTCCTTGACCGCCGCGGAGAGCTTGTCGATGGTCCAGGACGCGGCCTCGGCGCAGCCCTTGGCCAGCGAGGAGAGGGGGTCGAGCGTGGAGGTGGTACCGGGGTCGGTGGTACCGCCGGTAATGCTGCGCTTTTCGCAGTAGTCCTTCGCGGGACCGCGGATGAGGGCGCAGGCGTCCTTGCTCGGTGATGAAGATGGTGATGGTGATGGTGCGGGGGCAGCCATGGCGCGGGTGGCCAGCAGCACCGCCATGGTCTGTACGGCCATTGCAGCAGCGGCGACTTTGAGTACTCGGCGGCTAGCGGGCATACGTGAACCCTCCGTACTCTTCGACGGCCTTGGTCATGTCGTCGGCGGTGGAGGCCTTCTGGTCCCGTCCGACCGGGACCGGCCCGTCCTTCTGGGTGAAGTCGGCGACCTTCCAGTCCCCGCTGATCCACTTCAGTTGATACGTCGTCGTGAACCAGCTTTCCGACACCGGGTTCGTGGAGCCGTTGCCGGACAGGCCGAAGAGCGACGTGTACCAGAGCTCGATCGTGGCACTGTCGGTGCTGGAGGATGTGACCTTGGTGCCTACGGGGATGATCCGTGAGACGAAGGTCTGGCCGGCGGGCGCCCTGCCGTCCTTGGTCAGCCCGATGTTGGTCAGGAACTTCTCGCTGGAGTAGGCGCTGTCGAGATCCGACTGCCGGGCGGCGGCGACTTCAGGGGTGTACACCGTGTTGACGATGGCGTGTCGCTGGTTGGTATCGAACATGCCGGTCGATCCGAGCGCGACCCCGTAATTCGTCGCCGCGCTCTGCGCACCCTGCTCGCTGTGCGCGAACCCCGTGGGGATGCCCCCCGTGTTCGTGTCCACCGGGCGTTGGCCCGAGGGGGCCGTGGGGGAGGTCTTGGTGGCGTTGCCGCCGCCGTTGCCCGTTCCGGAGGAGGAAGAGGAATCGTCTCCTCCACGGTTCGCGAAGGCGATGGCCGCGATGAGGAGGACGACGACGCCGACCACCGTCACCAGGCTCCGTGAGGACGATCGGCCGCGGCGGGCGCCGCCGTAGACGTCTCCGGGGCGGTCGGGGAGGCGGGTCCGGGTCTGGCCCGTCCCCCCGTATCCGCCGTCGTCGCCGCGGGAGCCGTCCCCGTATCCGGGTTCGTCACCGAGACTCATGTCGCGTACGCCCCCTCAACCTCTTCCTGAACCGCGTAGTACGACGGTAGCCGTGCTGGTTCCCGCGCGGACGCGGTGTGGTGACTCGACATCAGGGAAACGCAACCTCAGCCGGTGGGCACGACGGACGGGTGGGTCGGACAGGTAAGGAGGAGATGAGGTGAGGAGCCGGGTGCCCGGCCGAAGCTAGACGGCCATGCCGTACACGATGGTGAAGAGCGTGCCGAGGGAGCCGATGATGAAGACCCCGGTGAGGCCCGCGATGATCAGACCCTTGCCCTGTTCGGCGCTGAACGTGTCGCGCAGCGCCGTCGCTCCGATGCGTTGCTTCGCCGCTCCCCAGATCGCGATCCCGAGGCAGAGCAGGATGGCGACGGCCATCACGACCTGGATCATCGTCTTGGCCTCGTTGCCCAGGCTGCCGAAGGGACCCCAGTCCGGGGCGATTCCGCCGATGATTGTGGTGATGTCGCCCTTGTCGGCTGCGAAAAGCATGTAAGTCACCGCCCCTAGTGGGTAGTTCTGCACCCCCTGCCACTGTGCGCAGAGGTCGGGCCCATTCTCGCCGACAATGCCGCTGTCGTATGTCGACTTGGCGTCATTGATTGGCGGTTTTCGTACGAATCCCTTGTCACCGGCGTACGCGGGCTCCGTTCGGGAGGCGTGCGACGGTATGCAGGGAGTCGTATGGTCACTCTGTGTATCACGGCTGGTCACGCCGGGCAATGAAGTCGAACCGGAACCTGTGGTGTGGTTCCGTCGTTAACCCCTTCTACGACGAGTGCGGGGCGGTCGCTCCGCCGCTCCTCGCAGCATCCCTGCGTGCCCGTCGTGTTTCTGACGGGTCGTCGAGCCGATGTTCTCCGGGTCGCGCGTCCGCCCGATGTGGACGCACGGCCGCTGCCCCGAAGGCTATCCCCGTCGCCGTGGCGCACGGAAACGGGCCGCGGCTGGTTGCCGCGGCCCGTTCCCCGCACTGCCGGAGGATCCCCACGTCCTCCCCGGCAGTTCCCCCCGCTTTACCGTGCTTTCGGGGGGTTTCCGCGTCTCCGGCGGGTCAGCCGGTGAAGGCCGCGACTCCCTCCGGGGTGCCCCAGCCGGTCGGGCCGTCGTAGCCCGACTTCGCGGTGCACAGGTAGCTGGAGCCGCAGCTGCCGTTGCTGCCGGAGGTCACGTCGTTGAGGGCCGAGGTGCCGGCCGACGCGTAGGGGAAGGATGCCGGGTAGGAGCTGCTGGAGGGGGTGCCGCCGAGGGCGTACACACCGGCGATGATCGGCGAGGACGCGCTCGTACCGCCGAAGGTGTACCAGCCGGCCGTGACCCCGTAGGAGTCGTAGACGGAGACGCCGGTGGCCGGGTCGGCGACGGCCGAGACATCGGCGATGGTCCGCTTCGAGCAGCCCGTGTCCGTCTGCCAGGTCGGCTTCGCGTCGTAGGCGGAGCAGCCGGAGCCGGTGCCCTCGGTGCTGCTGGTCTCCCAGACGCTCTCGGTCCAGCCGCGGCTGTTGGAGCTGGTGGACAGGGCGGTGCCGCCGACGGAGGTCACGTACTTGGAGGCGGCCGGGTACTCGGCGCCGTAGCCGGAGTCACCCGCGGAGACGGTGATGGCGACGCCGGGGTGGTTGAAGTACGAGGTGTCGTAGGAGGTGTCGGAGGAGGACTCCGAGCCGCCGTAGCTGTTGGAGACGTACTTCGCGCCCAGCGTGACGGCCTCGTTCACCGCCTTGCCGAGGTTGGCCATGGTGGCGGAGGTGGCCTCGACGAGCAGGATGTTGCAGTTCGGGCAGATGGCGCTGGCCATGTCGACGTCGAGGGAGATCTCCTCGGACCAGCCGGCGTCACTGGAGGGCAGGGAGGTCGTCGAGCCGGTCTGGCTGACCTTCTTGAAGCAGCCGTTGGCCGTGGTGCAGGCCGACAGGCCGTAGTACGAGCGGTACTTGGCGAGGTCCGCCTCGGCGTTCGGGTCGTTGTACGCGTCGACGATCGCGATGGTCTCGCCCGAGCCGTTGGAGGCGGCGGCCGAGGTCAGGCCGTAGGCGCTCTGGAGGTTGCTCGGCCCGTACCCGGACGGGGTGGCGGCGTCGGCTGCCTTCGGGGTGACGGCGTCCGCATGGGCGTTGGCCTGCTGGAAGGCGGTCGTGCCGCCGGTGACCCGCAGCGCCTTGCAGGCCATCTGGCCCTTCGCGGGGGTGGAACAGGCCGGACTCCACGTCACTTTGGCGGAGGTGGAGGCGGCCGCGGAGGTGACCTTGGCGGCCGGGGCGGCGTTCGCGGGGCCCGCGGCGCCGAAGCCGGCGAGGACGAGAGCCGCGGTGCCGACGGCGGCTGCTCCGATGCGGCGCCACCTGCCGCGTATGGCGGGTCTTGCGGGCTCTTGGGGATTCGAGGTACGCAACGGACAGCCTCCTGAGAGTGTTTGACAGGGGCAGTGCGGGTGCGCCGCCGGTGCGGTGTCCCCGGCGGAGGGCCGAGCGGCCCGCCGATGACCATCCTCTTGTTGAGTACGCGACAACAAGAGCCGTCTGGAATCCTGACTTCCGCATTACTGAACGAGGCCGCCGCGTTACTCCTCGATGGCCGCTTGATGGACTTCGGCTGAGCGCCGCTTGACTCAACTCACAGGCAGGTCAAGGGATTTACCAAAGTTTCCGACCGGCTGGACACGATGGCGAACGGGCCGCGGCAGGCTGCCGCGGCCCGTCTCGGGCGCCGCCGGTGGATCCCCACTTAATCCGTCGCCCGGCGGCTCCGTGCCGTGCGGAGGGCGATCCGATCAGCCGGTGAAGGCCGAGACTCCCTCCGGGGTGCCCCAGCCGGTCGGGCCGTCGTAGCCCGACTTGGCGGTGCAGAAGTAGCTCGTGGAGCAGGAGCCGTTGCTGCCCGACGTCACGTCGTTGAGCGCGGACGTGCCGGCCGAGCCGTACGGGTACTTCGCCGGGTACGAGCCGCTGGACGGGGTGCCGGCCAGGGCGTACACGCTCGCGATGATCGGCGAGGAGGCGCTGGTGCCGCCGTAGGTGACCCAGCCGGTGCCGTCGCCGTAGGTGTCGTAGACCGAGACGCCGGTGGCCGGGTCGGCGACGGCCGAGACGTCCGCGATCATGCGCTTCGAGCAGGAGGTGTCGGTCTGCCAGGTCGGCTTCGCGTCGTAGGCGGAGCAGCCGGAGCCGGTGCCCTCGGTGCTGCTGGTGTTCCACACCTTCTCGGTCCAGCCGCGGCTGTTGGAGCTGGAGGAGAGGGCGGTGCCGCCGACGGAGGTCACGTACTTGGAGGCGGCCGGGTACTCGGCGCCGTAGCCGGAGTCACCCGCGCTGACCGTGATGGCGACGCCCGGGTGGTTGAAGTAGGAGCTGTCGTAGGAGGTGTCGGAGGAGGACTCCGAGCCGCCGTAGCTGTTGGAGACGTACTTCGCGCCGAGCTTGACCGCCTCGTTCACCGCGGTGCCGAGGTTGGCCATGGAGGAGGACTTCGCCTCGACCAGCGTGATGTTGCAGTTGGGGCAGACGGCGCTGGCCATGTCGAGGTCGAGCGAGATCTCGCCGGCCCAGCCGCTGTCGGCGGTGGGGAGGGAGGTCGTGGAGCCGGTCTGGCTGACCTTCTTGAAGCAGCCGTTGGCCGTGGTGCAGGCCGACAGGCCGTAGTACGAGCGGTACGCGGCGAGGTCGGAGGCCGCGTTCGGGTCGTCGTAGGCGTCGACGATCGCGATGGTCTCGCCCGAGCCGTTGGAGGCGGCGGCGTCGGTCAGGCCGTAGGCGTCCTGGAGGTCACTGGGGCCGTAGCCGGTGGGGGAGTCGGCGGCGGCCCTGGGGGTGACGGCGTTCGCGTGGGCGTTGGCCTTCATGAAGGCGGTCGTGCCGCCGGTCACGCGCAGCGCGTTGCAGGCCATCTCCCCCTTCTTCCTGGGCTCGGCACAGGAACGGGTCCAGGTGACCTTGGTGGAACCGGCCCTGGCGGCGGTGGTCTTGCTCACGACGGTCTTCGTCGCGGTCGTGCCGGCTGCCGCGCTCGCGTCGACGGCGGTGCCGAAACCGGCCACCAGGAGGGCGGCTGTGGCGGCGGCCGCGGAGCCGATGCGGCGCCAGTTGGTGCGTGCGGCCGATCTGTGGCCGGGTGTGGGGGACGTGGGGGGTATGGGGGGTGTAGTACGCAACGTACAGCTCCTGAGAGAGGTTGACAGGGGCGGTGCGGGTGCTGTTGCCGTCGGTGCGGTGTCCCCGGCGGCCGGGCCGTGTGACCCGCGTAGACACTCGCTTGTTGAGTACGCGACAAACAAGAGAGATCTGGAATTCTGACTTCCGCCATACCGAACCCGGGTGATCGGGTTACCCCTCAATGGCGCCTCGATGGCTGGAAGTTGACGGTGGCTTGACTCGCGGATCCATGTATCCGCACTCATTTATATAAGCGCTAAGTGATACATTGCCGCCGTGCACGCATTCGACGTACTCGGGGACCCCGTGCGCCGCCGCATCCTGGAGCTGCTCGCCGACGGTGAGCTGAGTTCCGGGGCGGTGTGCGAGGTCATCAGGGAAGAGTTCGGGATATCGCAGCCCGGGGTCTCCCAGCATCTGAAGGTGCTGCGGGAGAACGGCTTCGCGACGGTACGGCCGGAGGGGGCCCGGCGGTTGTACGCGGTGAACTCGGAGCCCCTGCGGGACATCGACGCGTGGCTGGCACGGTTCCGCCGCTTCTGGACGCCCCCGCTGGACGCCCTCGCGACGGAACTGGCACGGGGGAAGAGGGAGCGGCGCCCGCGGGAGTCCGGCGACGCCGCCGAGCGAGTGGATCCGAGGAGCACCCCATGATCGACGTCACCCATCAGATCAGCGCCGTACGACGGCAGGTCGGCTCGCGCGTGCTGGAGGCCGGCGAGGCACGGGTGGTGACGCTGAGCCAGACGTACGACGCCACGGTCGAGGACCTCTGGGACGCCTGCACCAACGCCGAACGCATCCCGCGCTGGTTCGCGCCCGTCTCCGGCGAGCTGCGCCTCGGCGGCCGGTACCAGGTGGAGGGCAACGCGGGCGGCACCGTCGAGCGCTGCGACCCGCCCCAGAGCTTCGCCGCGACCTGGGAGTACGGCGGCCAGGTCAGCTGGATCGAGGTCCGGCTGACGGCGGTGACGCAGGAGACGACCCGCTTCGAGCTCGATCACATCGCCCATGTCGACGAGCGGTGGGAGGAGTTCGGGCCGGGCGCGGTGGGCGTCGGCTGGGATCTCGGCCTCATGGGCCTCGCGACCCATCTCTCCTCGGGCGGATCCCTCGACCCGAAGGAGAGCATGGCGTGGCTGGGCTCCGAGGAGGGGCGCCGGTTCGTGACGCTGAGCAGCGAGGGCTGGTACGAGGCGAGCGTCGCGGCGGGGACGGCGGAAGCCGCCGCCCGTGGGGCCGCGGATCGTACGACCGCGGCGTACACGGGGGCGGCGCCGGCCGAGTGACGACGGGGGTCGCCGACTGCCTCGGGGGCTCGCGTCAGCCCACGGCCGCGGCCAGTACCGAGGCCGTGGCGGCGACGAGGGGGCTGTCCGCGGCGGCGTCCTGCGCGGGTTTGGCGCTGAGGACAGCGAGGGCCACGGGGGCTCCGTCCGGGGTCCAGGCGATGCCCACGTCGTTGCTGGTGCCGTAGGCGCCGGTGCCGGTCTTGTCGGCGATCGTCCAGTTCTCGGGCAGGCCCGCGCGGAAACGGTCGCCGCTGGTGGTGTTGCCGAGCAGCCACGTCGTCAGGCGGTCGCGGTCGCGGTAGTGGAGCGCGTCGCCGAGGACGAGCCGGGCGTACGTGCCGGCGATGGCACCCGGGGTGGTCGTGTCCTCCACCCGCCAGGGCTCCGCCGTGTTCAGCTCCGGCTCCCAGCGGTCCAGGCGGGTCTTCGGGTCCCCGAGCGAGCGGCAGAATCGCGTGATCGCCGTGGGGCCGCCCAGCTCGCGGAGCAGCAGGTTGCCCGCCGTGTTGTCGCTGTAACGGATCGCCGCGTCGCACAGTTGCTCGACGGTCATGCCGCCTGCCAGGTGCTCCGGCTCACCCGTCTTCGGTGAGTACCCGGCCAGGTCAGCCGCCGTGTAGTGGACGCGCCGGGCGAGTGTCTCCCCGTGCCGGTCCAGATCCCGCAGCACGGCCGCCGCCGCGAGCGTCTTGACCACCGAGCAGATGGGGAAGCGTTCCGCCGCGCGGTGGCGCACGGTGGCCTTCGTCCTCAGGTTGTACGCGAACGCGCCGATCCTCGCCCCGTGTCGGGCCTCCAGCTCGCGCAGCCGGGCACGGGTGTCCCGGTGCCGGGGATCCTCCGCGTACGCCGGTCCCGCGCCGAGCGCGAGGGTGGCGGCGGTGGTGGTGGCCGCGGTGAGCAGGGTGCGGCGTGTTGTCGTGGTCCCTAAGATCTCTTGTCCTCCAGTCCTTCCACGAAGTGGTCGAACTCGCCCGCCTGTACGCCCAGGACGAAGGCGTCCCACTTCTTCTGAGTGGTAGTGACGATATTGGTGGGGTCGCTGGTTTCGCGGATGTGGACCAGGTCGTCGGCGCCGAAGGCGAGTTCGATCCAGGGGCCGGGTCCGGTCGCGTCGTCCGGGACGGCGCGGACCCAGTCGAGGCCCGGGGGGACGTCAGCCACGGGGGGCTTCCTTAAGGGTGAGGAGGAGGGTGTGGCTGATCGCCACCAGAGTGGTCGGGGCGTCTCCGAAGAGGACGGTCTGGCGTTTGACGCGGAACGACACCCGGTGCTCGATCTCAAGTGTTGAGAGTTCGGGCACGACGTGCCGGAACAGCTCACGGGCGGGATCGGTCGTCTGCGGCAGGCGGGCCTTGTCCGAGCAGTCGTGGTGGCGGGCGGGCGCGCGCACCCGTTCGGCGCTCACGCCCACGCCTCCGTCTCCTGGATGTCAACGGTCGCCCGTGCGAGTGGTAGTGAACCGGTGGTGAACCCGATCCCCGCAAATCGGTGAATGAGCTTACCGCTCGCCGCCATCTTCTTACCTGGGCGCCTCACCCGCTCCGAACCGTCCGATCCACAAGTCCCGGCCGGGCGCGGCGATGTTCGTCCACAGGCTGTGGGTGATGTGGAGGGTCGAGTGTGCGTGCGAGGGCTGGGTATGGGCCGTACGGTGGACCTGCCGTTGTGACTCCGTTGGCTCCCACCGGTGACTCATAGGAGATTCTCAGTGTGGTTCCAGGATTTTTCTTAATTCCGTGGGCCAGAGTGTGAACCGATGAAGCGCACCACTCGTCCCCCTGGCAACCGGCGGAACGCTTTGTTCGTCGTGGTCGTGATGCTGGCCGTCACGTCCGCGTCCGTGGCGTCCGCCGATGACGGCCCCGGGCCGTTCGGCGTGACCGTACAGGCCGACACGAACAAGGCGAGCGCCCGTGTGGGCGCCTTGTTCGGCGCAGGTGACGGCCTGAGCGGGCACTTCTGCACCGCCTCCGTCGTGCACAGCGAGGGGCGGGACCTCCTGGTGACCGCCGCGCACTGCCTTGACGGGGGCGGAAAGTTGCGGTTTGTCCCGGGCTATCGGGACGGCAAGGCGCCGTACGGGATCTGGGACGTCACGAGGACCTACGTCGGTGACGCCTGGACCGGCGGTCAGGACGAGGACAGCGACGTCGCCTTCGCCAAGGTCGCCAAGCAGGGCGCGAAGGGCGTCGAGGACGTCGTCGGGGGGAACGCCCTCGCCACGGGGAGGGAGACCGGGGCCACCGCCGTCACGGTCACCGGCTACCCCAGCACCCTCGACGAGCCGATCACCTGTACGAACAAACCGACCGTCCACAGCCGCACCCAGCAGCGCATCGAGTGCCCCGCCTTCGCCGGCGGCACCAGCGGCAGCCCCTGGGTGAACGGCGACGGGGCGGTCGTCGGGGTCATCGGCGGCCACGAGGCGGGCGGGGACACCGACGACGTCTCGTTCAGCATCGTCCTCGGGAAAGAGGCCGCGACGCTGTACAAGGCGGCGCGCAAGGCGGGTTAGGGGCGCGCGGGAGGGGTTCGGGGCGCACTTCGCGCCCCGTTTCTTGTCGTGTGTGATCGTTTCCTCGCACAGGGGTCGCCTCTAGACTGACGTCCGGCGGACTCCCGGGCGGCGAGGGGCGGTTGACGGTGCGTAAGACGTGGGTCGTGGTGACCGCCGTCGCCGGGGTGGGGACCGCCTTCATGTCGGCGCTGGTCGTAGGCGTCTACATGGTGGCCGGGAACCTCGCCAACGGGGTCGGCGCCGGATCGGTCGGTCTCGCCAAGGGCGCCGTGCCGACCGCGTACCAGACGCTCGTACAGAAGTGGGGCAATCTGTGCAGCGCGATCAATCCGGCGCTGCTCGCCGCACAGCTGTACCAGGAGAGCGGATTCAATCCGAACGCCAAGAGTCCGGCGGCGGCGGAGGGCATAGCGCAATTCATCCCCGGCACCTGGGCCACGCACGGAATCGACGGCAACGGGGACGGCAAGCGCGACGTATGGGACCCGAATGACGCGATTCCGTCGGCCGCCTCCTACGACTGCAAGCTCGCGTCCTATGTGAAGGACGCGCCCGGGAACGTCACGGAGAACATGCTCGCCGCTTACAACGCGGGGGCCTACGCGGTCATCAAGTACGGGGGCGTGCCGCCGTACAAGGAGACCCAGAACTATGTGAAGACGATCACCACTCTGGAGAAGAGCTTCGCGCGGCCGGTGAGCCGGGTGGATCCCTCGCAGCAGGCCGCGGCGGCGATCTACTACGCGCAGAAGAAGCTCGGCACGCCCTACCTGTGGGGCGGCAACGGAACCGCTGACCAGGGTGGACGCTTCGACTGCTCGGGTCTGACCAAGGCCGCGTACGAGAGTGTCGGAGTCACTCTGCCGCGCGTCGCCAACGACCAGTACAACGCCGGAGCGCACCCCGCGCGGGCGGAACTGCTTCCGGGCGATCTGGTGTTCTTCTCCGACGACCTCACCAACTCGCGGGCCATTCGGCACGTCGGTATCTATGTGGGTGGCGGGTACATGATCGACGCACCGCGCACGGGCGCCGTCATCCGCTTCGACCCCATCGACACCCCCGACTACTTCGGCGCCACGCGCGTGACCGAAGATGGCGCGAAAGCGTTGCCGACGACGGTTTGATCCCACCCCTGAGCTGCGGCGATGTATCTCTCTTCGATAACGTCTGCGTGATCATTCGGTGGAGGGTGGAACGTACTGAAGGGGAATGTGCGTTCCTGTTGACGTAGACCGATCTACGACCACGGGGATGGATCGGGGGCGCACGAAAGGCTGCGCTCGCGGAAAGACGACGAAGGGGCCGCAGCACCATGGCTGGACTCGCCGAATCCGGTTCGAACCCCGACGTGGACCTGCTGTACGACATCAACGGCCTCGCCAAGGACGCGCCGCACTGGTTCGACCGCGGCATGGAGTTCGTCGGCGAGTACGGGCTGCTGCTCGCCATGGTCCTGCTGGTGCTGTGGTGCTGGTGGACCGTGCGGCGCGGCGGTGACGAAAACGCCGCCCCGTCGGTGGCCGCGCTCGTCTGGGCGCCCCTCGCGGCCGGCGTCGCGGTGCTGGTGAACGTGCCGATACGGGGCTTCGTGGAGCGGCCCCGCCCGTTCGTGGACCACCAGGGACTCGACGTCCTGGTCAGCGGCAAGACCGACTTCTCGTTCGTGAGCGACCACGCGACGCTCACCATGGCGATCGGCGTCGGGCTGTTCGTCGCGAACCGGAAGTTCGGGCTCGCCGGGATAGGGATCGCGCTGCTCGAAGGCTTCTGCCGGGTCTACATGGGCGTGCACTACCCGACGGACGTCATCGGCGGCTTCGCCCTCGGCACCGCCGTCGCCCTGCTCCTGTCCCCGCTCGCCATGGCCCTGCTGACCCCGGTGATGAAGGCCGTGGAGCGCTCGCCGCGCGCCGGACGGCTGATCCGGTCGCGGAGCGCGGGGCGTCCGGGGCGGGAGGCGCTGATCCCCGGGGCGCGGGCGGAGCACCCCGAGGAGCCGGACCTCGCCGCGTAGGCGCTCCGCTGGGGCTGGTCGCGCCCACGCGGCGGAGCCGCATGACGTGACAGCCCCGCGCCCCGTGCGGGGGGCGCTCAGAGCGCCTGGGGGAAGGAGAAGAAGCGGTTGGGGTCGTACTGCTTCTTCAGGGCCGCGAGGCGGGTCGCCGCGTCGCCGTAGTACGCCTTGCGCCAGTTGGTGAGGCTCGCGTCCGTGTAGTTCTGGTAGGCCGCACCGGAGGCGTAGGGGGCCATCGCCGAGTGGGCGGAGGTCAGCCAGGACTGGACCGTGGTGCCGGAAGCCCCGGCGCCCCAGGAGGCGAAGTACTGGGCGAGCATCCGGGAACGCCGGTGCACGAAGGCCGTCGCGGTCGGTGAGACCCGGTTGACCGCACCGCCCAGCGCGGTGAGCGCGACGCTGCCGGCGCCGCCGCGGACCGAGGAGATCTGGTGCAGCAGCGTCTGGATGCCGGCCGCGGAGATGGACCGGTCGAAGAAGTCCGAGCGGGCCGCGAACGTATCGCGGCTGAGGGCACCCTGCGGGGAGCGGCCCGGCGTCGAGCCCGGCAGATGGCACTGGGCCTCGGTGGGGAACGAGGAGCAGCCCGCGTACGCCTCCATCGACTCCTTGTAGGAGTGCTTCTTGAGCGAGACGCTGCGCGCGGGGCCGCCGACCTTGGCGGCCAGGCGGTCCACGGCGTTCTGCAGTTCGCCGTAGGTGCCCAGGGAGAAGGCGGCGACGGCGACGGTGGGGGTGCCGCCGCCGTTCTCCAGGTGGAGCGAGGACCAGATCTCGTCCGGCTGGCTGGGGCCCCACTCCTGCCAGGCCTTCACCACGGCGGCGGCCTTCGCCCAGGGCCAGGTCATGTACGCCGACACGGCCTGCGGGGCGGCGTGGGTCTTGAAGCGCAGCTCGGTGACGACACCGAAGTTGCCGTTGCCGGCGCCGCGCAGGGCCCAGAAGAGGTCCTTGTTCTCGCTCGCGTTCGCCACGAGCTGCTTGCCGTCCGCGGTGATCAGCGTCGCCTGGGTGAGGCTGTCGCAGGTCAGGCCGTACGCCCGGGACACGACGCCGTGGCCGCCGCCGAGGGTCAGACCGGAGACGCCGACGGTCGGGCAGGAACCGGCCGGGATCGTGACGCCCTTCGCGGCGAGCGCCCGGTAGACGTCGATCAGCTTGGAACCGGCGCCGATCACCGCCTCGTTCGCGGACGCCCGGATGGTGTTGAGCTTGGACACGTCCAGGATCAGCCGGCCGTTTCCGGAGGACCAGCCCGCGTAGGAGTGGCCGCCGTTGCGGATCGACAGCGGGATGTTGTGGGCGCGGGCGTAGGCCATGGTCGTACGGATGTCGTCCGCGTGGGCGACGTACGCGACGGCGGTGGGCTTCAGGGAGTCGAAGCGGGTGTTGTACAGCTGGTGGGCCGGCGTCCAGCTGCGGTCGCCGGGGCGGACCAGGGCGCCGTCGAGGTCCTTGGCGAGGGCCGTCCAGTTGGCGGGGGCGTGGGCGGCCAGGCCGGTGCCCGTGCTGGTGGTGGCCGTGCGTATGGAGGTGTCGGCCGTCTCCGTGGGCGCCGCCTTGCCCCCGCTGCCCTTGCCGTTGCACCCGGCCGTGGCCGCAGCCGCGAGTGCGGCCGCGCCGCCACCGATGAACGTACGCCGTTGCATGTGCGCCTCCCGTTGCTTCCCGTGCGTGGGACGAGACGTGTGCCGGGTCCTGGGGGTTCCGCGGCGGACGGGCGCGGGACGGAACCGGGACATGGCCGTGATCCCGCGCGGATCTCGCCCCATCTTGAACCTGGGGTGGGTCTTTTCGGCTGAGGATGGGCGAGAGGTTGGTCACGAGAGGCTGGTCACGCCCCTCACGGGGCGCTATGCGAGCGGGGTGTTGTCCATGTGGCCCTCGGCGTCGGTGCGGGCCAGGCTGCGGGCGCGGCGGGCCGGGCCCCGCCAGCCGCAGGTGCAGCGCGCCAGACAGAAGCGACCCTGCTCGACCGTCGTCGTTCGGTGTTCCTGGACGGGATGGGTCTCCTCCGGCTGCGCCACACCGACAACGTTACCCAAGGCAAGCAAATGAATCGCCGCCGCGTGACGGCCGTCCCTACCCGTCGTTAACCGGAACGACAGGAGGCCCGGGACGGACCGGCTGGGGGTCGGCGGACGATGGTGGCGCAGCAGCAGAGTCGGACGGGCACGGGCGTCGTCGCGGTCGCGGTCGCGATGGCAGGGCTCATGGTCTGCGTCGGCGGATGTTCCGTGGACCGGGCCGGGGCCGAGGACGCGCGCGAAGGCGTCACCTCCGTCGAGGTACTGCACCGGGCCGCCGCCACACTGGAGCGCGCCGGCAGCGCCAAGACCCGCACATCGATGGAGATGGCCACCGGCGGGACCCGGGTCACCATCCGCGGCCAGGGTGTCTACGACTTCAAGAAGCAGCTGGGGCAGTTGAAGGTGCTGCTGCCGCAGGATCCCGCGGGCGCCGTCGAACACCGGCCGATCACCGAACTCCTCGCCCCGGGCGCCCTGTTCATGAAGAACCGCGGCGCCGGTGTACCCGCCGACAAATGGGTGCGCGTCGACACGGCCACCCTCTCCGACGGGAACCTCGTGACCGGCGGTGCCACCGACCCGTTCGCCGCGGCGGAGTTGTTGCGGGGGGCGCGGACGGCGACGTACATGGGGAGGACGGAGGTGGCCGGGACGCCGGTGCGGCACTATCGCGGGACCGCCGACCTGGACATCGCCGCGAGGAGCGCCTCGCGGGGGAACCGGAAGGCACTCGCGGCGGCGGCGAAAGGGTTCGCCACCGCCCAAGTCCCGTTCGACGCCTACCTCGACGACCAGGGGCGCGTGCGCAAGCTCCGGAACCGGTTCAGCTTCATCAACGGGCGGCAGAAGGGCACCGTCGCGGTGGCCTCGACGACCTTGCTGTACGACTTCGGGGTCCCCGCCCGCGTACGGCTTCCGGAACCCGAGGACATCTTCGCGGGGAAGATCGCGGAGCCGTAGACGTCGGTCCGTCGGCGTGGCTGCCGGTCCGTGCATGAGGAGGAGTGGGGGGCCGGAAATGGCCCTTCCGTGCCATGCGCGGTGTGTAGGCCGCTCCCTACCCTAGGAAGTCGGTGACGGCAGGAAGAGGTGATGCACGTGGCTCCGGTCGGCGGTACGGCAGTTCAGGACCACGTGGCCCTCGCCGAGATCGAGCTGTGCGGCGACCTGATCATCGCTGCCTCGGCCGCGGGCGAGGAGCGGCTCAGCCTGGAGAGCATCGACGAGGTACTGAAGGTGGCCGAAGAACGCACCCGGGGGAGCGGCTCGGGGGAGTAGGCCCGCTTGACGCGCACTTCGGTAGTTCCCCCCGTGCGCGTGTCAGGTGCGCAGCAGGCGGCCGATCGCCTTCGTGGCCTCCTCGACCTTCGCGTCGATCTCCTCGCCGCCCTTGAGGGCCGCGTCCGCGACGCAGTGGCGCAGGTGCTCCTCGAGGAGCTGGAGCGCGAAGGACTGGAGGGCCTTCGTGGAGGCGGAGACCTGGGTGAGTATGTCGATGCAGTAGACGTCCTCGTCGACCATCCGCTGCAGACCGCGGATCTGGCCCTCGATGCGGCGCAGGCGCTTGAGGTGCTCGGCCTTCTGCTTGTGGTAACCGTGGATGCCGCGGTCGTGGTCGGTCACGACGCCTCCGGTCTCGACGCCTCCGGTCTCGGCTCCCCCGCTCACGACGTTCTCGCTCACGACGTTCTCGCTCACGACGTCCTCGCCCACGACTCCGTCGCTCCCGGCTTCCTCGGTCTCGGTGGGGGCCTGGGTGTTCGAAATGTCCGGGACCTCCTGAACCGTTTTGGCCTTGTCGGAGGGCGCCGTCGCGCCGGCCTCGGTGGTCGTCATCGCGTCCTCCTGATGGTCCGGTATATATACCCCTGGTGGGTATATGGTAACGAACTTTGCTGGGTATAGGGCCCTTGCCGGATGCCGGGACCGGACCCTGTGCTGATCACTGTGTCTGATGGGCGACACTGGGGGACGGCCGGTTAGCCGTGGCCGGATGATGCGCCTAGCATCAGCCTGACCGAACAAAAGGACCCCGAGGACCCCAAGTGCGCTTTCGTCTGACCCCCAGGGAGACGAGCTTCTACGACATGTTCTCCGCCTCCGCGGACAACATCGTCACGGGCTCGAAACTCCTGATGGAACTGCTCGGGGCGGACGCCTCCGCCCGGGCCGAGATCGCAGAGCGCATGCGGGCCGCCGAACACGCCGGTGACGACGCCACTCACGCGATCTTCCACCAGCTGAACTCCTCCTTCATCACGCCGTTCGACCGCGAGGACATCTACAACCTGGCCTCGTCCCTCGACGACATCATGGACTTCATGGAGGAGGCCGTCGACCTGGTTGTGCTGTATCAGGTCGAGGAGCTCCCCAAGGGCGTGGAACAGCAGATCGAGGTACTGGCCCGGGCCGCCGAGCTGACGGCCGAGGCCATGCCGAACCTGCGGACGATGGACAACCTCACCGAGTACTGGATCGAGGTCAACCGGCTGGAGAACCAGGCCGACCAGATCCACCGCAAGCTGCTCGCCCATCTCTTCAACGGCAAGTACGACGCCATCGAGGTCCTGAAGCTCAAGCAGATCGTGGATGTGCTGGAGGAAGCGGCCGACGCGTTCGAGCATGTGGCGAACACGGTGGAGACCATCGCCGTCAAGGAGTCCTGAACTTCGTGGACACCTTTGCGCTGGTCGTGACCATTCTGGTCGCGCTCGGATTCACGTACACGAACGGCTTCCACGACTCGGCGAACGCCATCGCCACGTCGGTGTCCACGCGGGCGCTGACCCCGCGGGCCGCGCTCGCCATGGCCGCGGTGATGAACCTCGCCGGCGCGTTCCTCGGGAGCGGGGTGGCGAACACCGTCAGCAAGGGGCTGATCGCGACGCCCGAGGGGTCGAAGGGGATGGGAATCCTCTTCGCCGCGCTCGTCGGGGCGATCGTCTGGAACCTGGTCACCTGGTACTTCGGGCTTCCGTCGTCCTCCTCGCACGCGTTGTTCGGGGGGCTGGTGGGGGCCGCGCTCGCGGGCGGTACGAAGGTGTTGTGGTCCGGGGTCGTGGACAAGGTCATCATCCCGATGTTCCTGTCGCCGGTCGTCGGTCTGATCGTCGGCTATCTGGTCATGTGCGCGATCATGTGGCTGTTCCGGCGGGCCAATCCGCACAAGGCCAAGCGGGGGTTCCGTATCGCGCAGACGGTGTCCGCGGCGGGGATGGCGCTCGGGCACGGTCTCCAGGACGCCCAGAAGACGATGGGTGTCGTGGTGATGGCGCTCGTCATCGGCGACGTCCAGAAGTCGGACGATCCGATTCCGGTCTGGGTGAAGATCGTCTGTGCGGTGATGCTGTCGCTGGGGACGTACGCCGGTGGGTGGCGCATCATGCGGACGCTCGGGCGCAAGATCATTGAGCTGGATCCGCCGCAGGGGTTCGCCGCGGAGACGACGGGGGCGTCGATCATGTTCGCCACGGCGTTTCTCTTCAAGGCGCCGATCTCGACGACGCATGTCATCACTTCGGCGATCATGGGTGTCGGGGCGACGAAGCGGGTGAACGCGGTTCGCTGGGGCGTTGCCAAGAACATTGTCATGGGGTGGTTCATCACGATGCCGGCGGCGGCGTTGGTGGCTGCCGCCAGCTTCTGGGTCGTGGACCTGGCGTTCCTGTAGGCCGGCCGGTCACACCCACGTCTCTCGCCCCCGCCGCCCCTACCCATCCCATCCCCAGGGGCTGCGCCCCTGCCCCGCATCGGGGGCTGCCGCCCCCGGACCCCTCTCGGGCCTCCGCCCCTCCCCCCCCGCCAGGGGCTCCGCCCCCGGGACCCCCGCGGGGCTCTGCCCCCGCACCCCATCGGGGCTGCCGCCCCCGGACCCCTTCTCGGGTCCGCCCCGGGACCCCACCGGGGGCTGCCGCCCTCGGACCCCTCTCGGGCCTCCGCCCCTCCCCCCGCCAGGGGCTCCGCCCCCGGGACTCCCGCGGGGCCTGCGCCCCATCGGGGACTGCTGTCCCCCGGACGCCTTCTCGGGTCCGCCCCGGGACCCCACCGGGGGCTGTCGCCCTCGGACCTTCCGCGAGGCTCTGCCCCTTCCGCCCCGCCAGGGGCTCCGCCCCGGGACCTCCGCAGGGCTCTGCCCCTTCCGCCCCGCCAGGGGCTCCGCCCCGGGGCCTCCGCAGGGCTCCGCCCCTTCCGCCCCGCCAGGGGGCTCCGCCCCCCGGGACCCCCGCAGGGTTCTGCCCCTGCGCCCCATCGGGGCTGCCGCCCCCGGACCTCCGCAGGGCTCCGCCGCTTCCGCCCCGTTGGGGCTGCCGCCCCCGGACCCCCGCCGGGCTCTGCCCCCGCACCCCATCGGGGCTGCCGCCCCCGGACCCCCGCCGGGCTTCGCCCCTGCACCCCATCGGGCCTGCCGCCCCCGGACCCCTCTCAGGGCTCCGCCCCCGAACCCCCGCGAGGCTTCGCCTCGGCACCCGTCCGTGGGCTGCCGCCCCGGACCCCACCCGGGGGCTGCCCCCACCCCCGTCGGGCTGCGCCCCTTCCGCCCTTCCTGGGGCTCCGCCCCTGCACCCCACCGGGGGCTGCCGCCCCCAGTCCCCCCGCGGCGCTCCCCGCACGGCTGGACGGTCTCGTTCTTGGACGCCGGGCAGGGGGGATGCGCGGGGCGCCCCTTTAGGGGCGCGGGGAACTGCGCGGGCAACCCCCACCGGCCGGTGGCCGAAGGACTTCGGGCGGGGCGAAGCCGCACCTCTGGGGGCGCGGGGAACTGCGCGAGCAACCCCCGCCCGCTGGCAGGGGGACTGTGTGACAAGCCTCCGTCGGCCCGCGGCAGGAAGGTTGCGGACTTGGTGCTCGTTGAAGACGAGCGGGCCCGCCCCCGGGAGCCAGGGGCGGGCCCTTCTCGTCCTCGCGGTGGCACCGCCATGCAGCACCGCGAGGGGTATGGGGGGAGACGGCTCAGCCGAAGCGGCCGGAGATGTAGTCCTCCGTGGCCTGCACCGACGGGTTGGAGAAGATGCGCTCCGTGTCGTCGATCTCGATGAGCCGGCCCGGCTGGCCCACCGCGGCCAGGTTGAAGAACGCGGTGCGGTCGGAGACGCGCGCGGCCTGCTGCATGTTGTGCGTCACGATGACGATCGTGAAGCGCTCCTTCAGCTCGCCGATCAGGTCCTCGATGGCGAGGGTCGAGATCGGGTCGAGGGCCGAGCAGGGCTCGTCCATGAGGAGGACCTGCGGCTCCACCGCGATCGCCCGCGCGATGCACAGACGCTGCTGCTGACCACCCGACAGACCCGAACCGGGCTTGTTGAGGCGGTCCTTGACCTCGTTCCAGAGGTTCGCGCCCTTGAGGGACTTCTCGACGACGTCGTTCAGCTCGGACTTCTTGTACGAGCCGTTCAGACGCAGACCCGCCGCCACGTTGTCGAAGATCGACATGGTGGGGAAGGGGTTGGGACGCTGGAAGACCATGCCGATCGTGCGGCGCACGGCGACGGGGTCGATGCCCTGGCCGTAGAGGTCCTCGTCGTCGAGGAGGACCTTGCCCTCGACCCGACCGCCGGGGGTCACCTCGTGCATACGGTTGAGCGTGCGCAGGAACGTCGACTTGCCGCAGCCGGAGGGGCCGATGAACGCCGTCACCGAGCGCGGCTCGACCGTCATCGAGATGTCTTCGATCGCCTTGTGGGAGCCGTAGTAGGCGGTGAGACCGCTTACGTCGATTCGCTTGGCCATGTCAATCACTGCTTCTTTCGAGGGGGATGCTGCTGGTCGCTGATATGGCCGCGTCAGCGACCTGTCTTCGGTGCCTTCCAGCGGGCGATGCCGCGGGCCACCATGTTGAGAATCATCACGAAGGCGATCAGGGCGAGCGCAGCCGCCCAGGCACGGTCGTACGCCGCGTTCGAACCGGCGCTGTTCGCGTACTGCTGGTAGATGTACAGCGGCAGCGAGGCCTGCGCTCCGGAGAACGGGTTGGTGTTGATGAAGTTCGTGCCCCACACCAGCAGCAGCACCGGGGCGGTCTCGCCCGTGATGCGTGCGACGGCGAGCATGACACCCGTCGTGATGCCGCCGATCGAGGTCGGCAGGACCACCTTGAGGATCGTGCGCCACTTGGGCACGCCGAGCGCCAGGGAGGCTTCGCGCAGCTCGTTCGGTACGAGCTTGAGCATCTCCTCGGTGGAGCGGACCACGACGGGCATCATCAGGATGGCCAGGGCCAGCGAACCGGCGAAGCCGAAGGGCTGCAGGTCCAGGATGAGCATCAGGCTCAGGATGAACAGACCGGCGACGATCGAGGGGATGCCCGTCATCACGTCGACGAAGAAGGTGATGGCCGTGGAGAGCTTGCCGCGTCCGTACTCCACCAGGTAGACCGCGGTGAGTACACCGATCGGCGCCGCGATCAGGGTGGCGAGACCGACCTGCTCCAGCGTGCCGATGATGGCGTGGTAGATGCCACCGCCGGGCTCGGAGTCCGCGACCACACCCATCGAGTGGGTCAGGAAGTAGACGTCGAAGACCTTCACACCGCGCTTGACGGTCGTCCAGATCAGGGAGGCCAGCGGGACGACGGCGATGAGGAAGCAGACCCAGACGAGGCTGGTCGCGACGCGGTCCTTGGCCTGGCGGCGGCCCTCGACGCGCGCGGCGATGCCGTACGTACCGAGGACGAAGAGGATTCCGGCGATCAGGCCCCACTGGACCTTGCTGTCGAGACCGCCGACCAGTCCGATGACCACGGCGACCACGACGGCGCCGGCGGCGATCGCCCACGGGGACCACTTGGGCAGGCTCGCGCCGCGCAGGGTGCTGGGACGCTTGTCCGCGACGGGTGCTGAGTGGCTCATGCGTTGGCCCCCGAGTACTCCGCGCGACGGGCGATGATGACCCGGGCCGCGCCGTTGACCAGCAGGGTGATGACGAAGAGGACGAGACCGGAAGCGATCAGCGCGTCGCGGCCGTCAGCGGTCGCCTCGCCGAACTTGCTGGCGATGTTCTGTGCGAAGGTGCCGCCACCCGGGTCGAGCAGGCTGGCGTTGATGTCGAAGGTCGGCGAGAGGACCGTGGCGACGGCCATTGTCTCACCGAGCGCGCGGCCGAGACCCAGCATCGACGCGGAGATGACACCGGAGCGGCCGAAGGGCAGCACCGACATGCGGATGACCTCCCAGCGCGTGGCGCCGAGGGCCAGCGCGGCCTCCTCGTGCATCTGCGGGACCTGGCGGAAGACCTCGCGGCTCACGTTGGTGATGATCGGCAGGATCATGATCGCGAGCAGGATGCTGACGGTGAGCATCGAGCGGGGCGCGCCGCCCTGCCAGCTGAAGATGCCGGTCCAGCCGAGGTACTTGTCCAGCCAGCCGAAGAGGCCGTTCATGTGCGGCACCAGGACGAGGGCGCCCCACAGGCCGTAGACGATGGACGGCACGGCGGCGAGCAGGTCGATCACGTAGGCGACCGGGCCGCTCAGCCTGCGCGGTGCGTAGTGCGTGATGAACAGCGCGATGGCGACCGCGACGGGGACCGCCAGGGCCATGGCGATGATCGAGGAGACGATCGTCCCGAAGGCCAGGACGGCGATGCCGAAGACCGGCGGGAGGGTGTTGGTGTTCCACTCGAAGGTGGTGAGGAAGTTGCCGTGGTCCTTGCTGATCGCGAGCGAGGCGCGATAGGTGAGGAAGACCGCGATGGCGGCCATGATCACCAGCAGGAAGATGCCCGACCCGCGGGAGAGACCGAGGAAGATCCGGTCACCGGGCCGGGTGGCGCCGCGGCTCACGCGCTTCTGCACGGCCACGGAAGGCTGGGAGGTGGGGGGAGGCGCTTCGTCTGTGTTCTGTGTCGATATGTCCATCGGGATCTCCGGTCTGCAGAGCCGTACTTGGTGTGCGGCTCCTGGCGGCGGTGCACCGGACGGTGCGGCCCGGCCCCGGGTTGGGGCCGGGCCGCACACTTAGGTCAGCTCAGGCCCGCGATGGTGGTGCGGACCTTGGCGATGATGTCGGCCGGGATCGGCGCGTAGTCGATGGAGGAGAGGACCTTCTGGCCGTCCTCGCTCGCAATGTAGGTCAGGAACGACTTCGTGGCGGCAAGAGTGTCCGACTTGTTGCCCTTGTCGCAGACGATCTCGTACGTGACCAGGGTGATCGGGTAGGCGCCCTCGGCCTTGGTGGCGCGGTTCAGCGAGAGCGAGAGGTCCTTGCCCGTGCCGACGACCTTGGCGTCCGCGATGGCCTTGGTGGCGTTGTCGACGGTGGCGTCGACCGGGGCGCTGGCGCCCGTGTCGATGCTGGCCGCCTTGATGCCGTCCTTGGCGAACGACAGCTCCATGTAGCCGATGGCGCCGGAGGTCTGCTTCACCTGCTGGGCGACACCGGAGGACTGCGGAGCGGACTGGCCGCCCTTCGCCTGCCAGGCCTTGCCGCCGGAGTACTTCCAGTCGGAGGGGGCCGCGGCGATCAGGTACTTGGTGAAGTTGTCCGTGGTGCCGGACTCGTCCGAGCGGTGGAACGCCTGGATCTTGAGGTCGGGCAGCTTGACGCCCGGGTTCAGCTTCGCGATCGCGGCGTCGTTCCACTTGCTGATCTTGCTGTCGAAGATCTTGGCGATCGTCGAGGCGTTCAGGACCAGCTTGTCGACGCCCGGGACGTTGAAGCCGACCGCGATCGGGCCGCCGACCATCGGGAGGTCGATGCCCTGGCCGCCGCCGGTGCAGATCTTCTTGGAGGCGGTGACCTCTTCGGGCTTCAGCGCGGAGTCCGAGCCGGCGAAGGCGACCTGGCCCTGGGTGAACGCGGTGACACCGGCGCCGGAGCCGCCGCCCTTGTAGTTGATCTGCACGCCGGAGCAGGCGGCGCTGAATTCCTTGACCCAGGCGTCGATCGCGTTCTTCTGCGCGGACGAGCCGTCGGCGAGCAGCTGGCCCTTGGCGTTGTCGCACTTGATCGAGCTGGCGGAGCCGGTGGTCGAGCCGCCCGTGGCGCTGCTCTTGGTGCCGGTGTCGTCGGAGCCGCACGCCGTGAGGGCCAGGGCGCCGGAGACGGCGACAGCACCGAGCGAAAGGGCGCGAAGCCGGTTCTTGCGCTGAAGCTTCACTGTTGGGGTGTTCCTTCCAGGAGCCGCCGTCTGGTTGGCGGCGTGCGAGGTCTGTGTGATGCGGAAGCCACACGCAGGAGGCGTTCCGCACCGGGTAAGGCCGAAATTAGGCAGATCAGGTGAAGGCGTCGATGGCCGTAAGTGAACGGAGGGTGAACCCCTGTGGGCGGTGCGGTGAGGTCACGGAACGCTTACGTCGAGGACACGGTGGGATCCCGATCGAGCTAACCGCATGTGACCACGTGTGTACGCATATGGCCGCGTGGTTCGGCTAGGACCTGTCGTTTGGATCAGGTCGCCTCACGATGCGTGCCAGACCCCGCGGCCCAGGCCTGATCCAAACGACAGGCCCTAGGTCAGGTGAAGCACGCTCAGCAGGGCGTCGACCAGATCGGCGTCCCTGGGCTGGGTCAGACGGTCGCGGGCCGCGGCGGGGGAGAGCCACAGGATGCGGTCGACCTCGTCGTTCGGAGTGAAGCGGCCGTCCGTCGCCTCGGCAGCCCAGTAGCGGACCTCCTTGGGGCGGCCGGCGACGGGATAACGAAGAGTGGGCAGGGCGGCGCCGGGCACGGCGGTGTACCCCGTCTCCTCCTGGACCTCCCGCAGCGCCCCCGCGAGCGGTTCCTCGCCGCGTTTGAGCTTGCCCTTCGGATGCGACCAGTCGTCGTACTTCGGCCGGTGGACGAGACATATCTCCAGCTCACCGCCGAGTGGCGAGCGACGCCACAGGACGCAGCCCGCCGCCCGTACGGCCTTGAAGGTGTCCTCGGTCATCAGGCCTCCCTCACGGGGTGCGCACGGCTTCCTTCTGCCAGTTCTGCTGGAACGCGAACCGTGCCGCCTCCACCTCGTGCCGCTGGTCGGCGTGGAGCACTCCGAGCGCGTACGCGGTGGCCGGGGCGATGCGCGGGGTGCGGGCCGCCGACGCGGCGGCCGCGGCCGCCTCCGCCGCGTCCCGGTGCCGGTTGAGGGCCTGACCCGCGTGGAGCAGTCGTACGTCGATGGGGGCGTCCTCCCCGTAGAGGACCTCGCACGCGTAGCGGTGCAGGCGCAGCAGCAGCCGGACCTGGTGCCAGGGCGCGTCCTGGGGATGGGGCGCGGTGTCCGCGGAGAGGCCGTGCACGAGGGCCTCGGCGTTGTACGGGTGGCCCGCGGTGACCAGCGGCAGCGCGGTGACCGCGTCGGTCAGCCGGTCCGTCGCGGCGGAGGCCAGCGGGCGCAGGTCGGCGGTGGCGGCCGCCGGGGTGAGCGGCACCTCGCTGGCGAGCACGGCGACGCTGTCCGCGACGGCGTGGAAGCGGGAGGAGCCGAGTGCCTGGAGCGCGGCCGAGTGGGCCCGGGTGCGGGCCAGGGTCAGCTGGCGGTCGAGCAGCGCGCCCGCCTTCGCGGCGCCG
This sequence comes from Streptomyces sp. NPDC090798, assembly GCF_044768965.1. Lineage (NCBI taxonomy): Bacteria > Bacillati > Actinomycetota > Actinomycetes > Kitasatosporales > Streptomycetaceae > Streptomyces > Streptomyces sp. NPDC090798. Next base: position 3,144 of record NZ_JBIVXA010000044.1, on the reverse strand, counting down.
ATGGTCAGACTGCCTTTGGCCGGCGCCCCGGTGTCCTGCGCGGCCTGTGCCGGGAAGCCGGCCGCGCCCGAGAGCCGGTTCAGCGCGCCGAGCAGCCGTTCCAGGCGGGCCGCGTAGGCGTGCTCACGGGCCAGGGTGCCCGAGAGCCACGCCAGTTCGGGCCGCATGCCCTCCGACCACTCCGCGTCGAGCAGCGGCCGGAAGGTGTGCAGGGTGCCGCTGATGCGGCGGGCCGAGCGGCGCAGGGCGCGCGCCGCGTCGACCGATTCCCCCGAGCCGTTCTCCCCCGCCCGCGGCACGTCTCGTGGCACGTCCCGCGGCTCGGCGCGCGACTCCGTTCTCGGCTTCGCCCGGGCGGAGGTACCCGCGTCGGTGCCGTTCTCCCGGTGCTGTCGCAGGGAGCGGAGGAACTCCGTGGCCTGGGCCCTCAGGTAGCCCGCGAGGGCGTCTCCTGACATGGGCCCGGCCGGGGAGTCGGTGGGGGGTTCAAGGTGTTGCTGTGCCACGCCGGCGCCTCCGGGCGTCTATGAGCATCTCCTGGACGTTCCGCAGGGGTTGGCCATCCGCGTCGGTCGAGTGCCGGGTCCACTCGCCGTCCGGGCCCAGGTGCCAGGAGGCGGTGGTGTCGGACATCCCGGTCTCGAACAGCCGGTTGAGGGCTGCCCGGTGAGCCGGGTCGGTGATCCTGACCAGGGCCTCGATCCGCCGGTCCAGGTTGCGGTGCATCATGTCCGCGCTGCCGATCCAGACCTCCGGCTCGCCGCCGTTGCCGAAGGCGAAGACACGGGAGTGTTCGAGGAAGCGGCCGAGCACGGACCGTACGCGTATGTTTTCGGACAGGCCCGTGACGCCCGGCCGGACCGCGCAGATGCCACGCACCCATATGTCGACGGGCACTCCGGCCTGGGACGCGCGGTACAGCGCGTCGATGATCGCCTCGTCCACCATCGAGTTGCACTTGATGCGGACGTAGGCGGGGCGTCCGGCGTTGTGGTGCTGGACTTCCTTGTTGATCCGCGCGATCAGCCCGTCACGCAGGGACTTGGGGGCGACGAGCAGACGGCGGTAGGTCTCGCGGCGCGAGTAGCCGGAGAGCCGGTTGAAGAGGTCGGACAGGTCCGCGCCGACCTGCGGGTCGGCGGTGAGCAGGCCGAGGTCCTCGTACAGCCGGGCGGTCTTCGGGTGGTAGTTGCCGGTGCCGACGTGGGAGTAGCGCCGGAGCGTTTCCCCCTCCTGCCGGACGACCAGCGACAGCTTGCAGTGGGTCTTCAGCCCGACCAGCCCGTACACGACATGGCAGCCCGACTCCTCCAGCTTCCGGGCCCACTTGATGTTGGCCTGTTCGTCGAAGCGCGCCTTGATCTCGACGAGGACGAGGACCTGCTTGCCGGACTCGGCGGCGTCTATCAGCGCGTCGACGATCGGCGAGTCGCCCGAGGTCCGGTACAGCGTCTGCTTGATGGCCAGCACGTCCGGGTCGGCCGCCGCCTGCTCCAGGAAGGCCTGCACGGAGGTGGAGAAGGAGTCGTACGGGTGGTGCAGCAGGACGTCGCGCTCGCGCAGGGCGGCGAAGATGTCGGGCGCGGACGCCGACTCGACCTCGGCCAGGTCGCGGTGCGTTCCCGCGATGAACTTCGGGTACTTCAGTTCGGGCCGGTCGAGGGCGCCGATGCCGAAGAGGCCGGTGAGGTCCAGGGGACCCGGCAGCGGGTACACCTCCGCCTCGGAGATCTTCAGTTCCCGTACGAGGAGATCGAGGACGTACCGGTCGATGGACTCCTCGACCTCCAGGCGCACCGGCGGCCCGAAGCGGCGCCGCATGAGCTCCTTCTCCAGCGCCTGGAGCAGGTTCTCGGCGTCGTCCTCCTCGACCTCCAGGTCCTCGTTCCTGGTCAGCCGGAAGGTGTGGTGCTCCAGGACCTCCATGCCGGGGAAGAGCTCCTCCAGGTGTGCCGCGATCACGTCCTCGATGGGGACGTAGCGGTTGGGGGAGGCCTCCAGGAAGCGGGAGAGCAGCGGCGGGACCTTGACGCGCGCGAAGTGCCGGTGGCCGCTGACCGGGTTCCGTACGACGACCGCGAGGTTCAGGGACAGACCCGAGATGTACGGGAAGGGGTGCGCGGGGTCGACCGCCAGCGGGGTCAGGACCGGGAAGATCTGGTGCCGGAAGAGGGTGAACAGGCGGGCCTGCTCCTTCTCCGTCAGTTCGCTCCAGCGGACCAGGTGGATGCCCTCCTCCGCGAGCGCGGGGGCGACGTCCTCCTGGTAGCAGGCCGCGTGCCGGGCCATGAGCTCGCGCGAGCGGGCCCAGATCATCTCCAGGACCTCGCGGGGCTGCAGGCCGGAGGCGGACTTGGTGGCCACGCCGGTCGCGATGCGGCGCTTCAGTCCGGCCACCCGGACCATGAAGAACTCGTCCAGGTTGCTGGCGAAGATCGCCAGGAAGTTCGCCCGTTCGAGCAGGGGCGTGCTCGGGTCCTCGGCGAGCTCCAGCACCCGCTCGTTGAACGCCAGCCAGCTGCGCTCGCGGTCCAGGAAGCGGCCCTGCGGCAACATGATGCCGTCCTGCACCGTGTCCTCGTACGCGTCGAGGTCGGCGTCGATGTCGGGCTCGAGGTCGGAGACGTTCGCCGCCACGGTGTGCGGGCGGTGTGCGGCTATGGAGCCGACGGAGGGCTGCGGGTGCTGCACCGGTGCCTGGGCGCTGGGCTGGTTCATGGACCCATTCTTCCGCGCCGGGAGCGAGACCGGCGCGTCGGAGAGCGCGAGCGGCAGCGGGGTGAGGCGGATGTTCCCGTTCCGCGACCCCGGTACCGCCTTGCTCCCCGTCGTCGGCGAGGTCTCGTGCTCCGGCGGAGGCGAAGGCTCTGGCGCGGCGGGCTTCATTGGCTGAGCGTCGCAAGCCCGTCTGAATCGATGGTTACGGCGACATGACGTGCGGGATATCGGGGAGCGGCTCCCGGACGTCCACATGCCCGGAAGCGGGGGGGGGCCCCCCCCCCCCCCCGGGGGGGGGGGGGGGGGGGGCGGGGGGGGGGGGGGGGGGGGGGGGGGGGCCCCCCGCCGCGGGGGGGGGGGGGGCGGCGGGTGGGGGGGGGGGGGGGGGGCGGGCCCCCCCCCCCCCCCACCCCCCTTCGACATACC
>NZ_JBIVXA010000043.1:0-37842 GCF_044768965.1 Streptomyces sp. NPDC090798 | reverse complement strand
TCTGGCGTTGATTTTTGGCACGCTGTTGAGTTCTCAAGGAACGGACGCTTCCTTTGTACTCACCCTCTCGGGCTTTCCTCCGGGCGCTTCCCTTCTGTGTTTCCAACCTTACCAGATCCGTTTTCCGTTCCGTTTCCGGTCGGAATTCATTTCCAGTGGCCGTTGGAGGGCCTGTGCCTATTTGATTGCCTTCCGGCTCTCTTTCGGCGAGTCCGACTTTATCAGAAGTTTTTGACCGGCCTTACCGGCCACTCAGTCCTGAATAATCGGGAGGTGCTTCTCGGGAATCTCATTCACAAGAAGCTGGCAGATCCTAACTGCCACCGTCTGGACTTGTCCAGTTCTAGGCAACTGTTCGAATCTACCTCCCCACCGGCTCCGTGTCAACGGCTCCTGTGGGGCGAAGAGGAGACTAGCAGGTCAACGGGGGTGAACGCACATCAGGCGGCCGTCGGAAGAGTCGCGCTGCGCTCGGACTCGTCGACGTCACCGGTGTCGCCGGCCCGTACCGCGCGACCGCCCAGGACATAGACGTACGCGAGGAAGGCCAGTTCAGCGGCGATTCCTATGCCGACACGGGCCCAGGTAGGGAGACCGGACGGGGTGACGAAGCCTTCGATGGCGCCCGAGACGAAGAGGATCAGAGCCAGGCCGATCGCCATGCCGAGAGCGGCGCGCCCCTCTTCGGCGAGTGCCGTGCGGCGCGAGCGGGGGCCCGGGTCTATCAGCGTCCATCCCAGTCGCAGCCCGGTGCCCGCGGCCACGAAGACGGCGGTCAGTTCCAGGAGGCCGTGCGGAAGGATCAGGCCGAGGAACGTGTCGAGGCGGCCCGCCGACGACATCAGGCCTATGCCCACGCCGAGGTTGAGCATGTTCTGGAAGAGGATCCAGAGAACCGGTAGCCCCAGGAAGACGCCCAGGACCAGGCACATCGCGGCGGCCTGAGCGTTGTTCGTCCAGACCTGGGCCGCGAAGGACGCGGCCGGGTGGCTCGAGTAGTAGGTCTCGTACTCACCGCCGGGACGTGTGAGCTGGCGCAGCTCGCTGGGGGCCGCGATCGAGGACTGGACCTCGGGGTGCGTGCCTATCCACCACCCCAGGACGACGCCGACCAGGGTCGACAGGAGCGCCGTGGGGACCCACCAGTGGCGTGAGCGGTACACCGCCGCCGGGAATCCCTGCGTGAGGAAGCGGGTGACATCGCGCCAGGAGGCGCGGCGGTTGCCTGTCACGGCACCACGCGCGCGTGCCACCAGTTGACTCAGACGACCGGTGAGCTGCGGATCCGGCGCGCTGGACTGGATCAGGGAGAGGTGCGTGGCCGTACGTTGATACAAGGCGACGAGTTCGTCGGCCTCGGCTCCGGTGAGCCGGCGTTGGCGACGCAGCAGGGCGTCGAGACGGTCCCACTCGGCGCGGTGGGCGGACACGAAGACGTCGAGGTCCATCGGTTCTGCTGCTCCTCGTCCTCTCGTACTGCGTGTCAGCTTGTCGTACTGCGGCGCGATGTGCCCTCAGCTTGGCAGACTGACCGTTCTCAGGGCAGGTCAGGGGAAGGACGGCGAGTGTGAGTGAGCTAGTGACGGGCGAGGCGGTGGCGCTGGAGCTGCGCCCCGCGAAACTGCCGAGCCGGGCGCTGGCCGTGCTGCTCGATCTGGCCGTGTCGATGACCGCCTATCTGATCGTCACCATCGGCCTGCTGGCCGCGACGGCGGCCTTGGACGATGCGGCGCGGATCGCGGTGTCGATCGCGAGCTTCGTTCTGCTGCTGGTGGGCGGTCCGATAGCGGTGGAGACACTCAGTCACGGCCGTTCGTTGGGGAAGCTGGCCTTCGGGCTGCGGGTGGTGCGGGACGACGGGGGGCCGATCCGGTTCCGGCACGCGTTGGTGCGTGGTGCGATCGGTGTGGTCGAGATTCTGATGACGTTCGGGATCATCGCGTGCATCGCCTCGCTCGTGTCGGCCCGGGGGCGGCGGCTCGGTGACGTGTTCGCGGGGACCCTCGTCGTGCGGGAACGGATTCCCGTCGGACACACGGCCTTCGTGCCTCCGCCGCCGCCCTGGCTCGCGGGGCGGTTCTCCGGACTCGATCTGTCGGCCGTGCCGGATGGGCTGTGGCTGGCCATTCGTCAGTACCTGACGCGGATGCGACAGCTGGACCCTCAGGTCGGCGGGGCGATGGCGGAGCGGCTCGCGGCCGATCTGGCCGCCCGTACGGGGGCTCCGGCGCCTCAGGGGGTGCCGGCGGCCGCGTATCTGGCGGCCGTGGTGCAGGAACGGCAGGCGCGGGACGCTCGGCGGGCCTTCGGCGGCGGGAGCGCTCCGGCGGTACCCGGGGCCCCGGGCGGGTTCGTCGCCGGGATGCCCGGCGCGGGCGGCGGCCCGTTCATGGGGCAGCCAGGCGCTTCCGCCTATCCGCAGGTGGGTGCCTCCTCGCCCGCTTCGGCGCGGGACCCGTATCCCTCGGCGTCCCCGGTCTCGGAGGGCCCGGCGTCGTCGGCGCCGCAGGCACCGCTGCCCGCGGCGTCGGCAGCGCCGGACGAGCAGGTCGAACGCCCGTCGACCGGGTTCGCGCCGCCCGCCTGAACCCGCTCCGAACTGTGTCCGGGCGTCGTCAGGCGAAGACCGACGGCGGGGATTCGAGGTGCTCGAGCTCCATGCCGGGCGCCGCCAGGACCACGTCTCCCGCGAGGTGTACGGCGTACTGCTCCCCCGTGTCCAGGGCTGTGACCTGGTATTCGTCCACGCTCAGGGGGCCGTTGTCAGTGGCGTGTGTTTCTCTCGAGATCAAGGCCCAGGACTGGTCGACGGTGCGCGGGGCGAGGACCGGGTCGGTGAAGGCGACGAGGCGTACGCGGGTTGCGGGGGCAGCGGGGGTGAGGCGCAGGAGACGGGTGGTGGCGACGAGGAAGGCGGGGGATGTACCGGTGAAGGCGTGGGCGCGGACATTGCCTTCGGTGGCCTCGGTGCCGGTGGGGTCGGTGCGGACCCAGGTCACGCCGTCGAGGGCGGCGCCGCGCACCTGCCAGCTCGCGGCGTGCAGTTCGAGACGGATGGGGCGGCCGAGCTCGTCGAGGGCGAGATCCACGGAGCCGGCATGGTCGCCGGAAGGGGTGGTCAGTTGGGAGACATAGCGCCAGCCGGAGGGGCCGGGCGCGCAGTGGAAGTGCTCTTCGGCGAGGGGGGTGTGATCGTGCGGATCATGGAGCGAATAACGACCGCGGGGCATGGGCGTTCAGGTCCTCATCGGGGACAGGCCCCCGCCACGGGGGCAGGGGCCTGCTGACATCCGTACGCCGAGCGGTGGTGCCGCCGCTCGGCGGGGTGCTCAGTAGCGGTAGTGGTCCGACTTGTACGGGCCCTCGACCTCTACGCCGATGTACGCGGCCTGCTCCGGACGGAGCGTGGTGAGCTTGACGCCGAGGGCGTCGAGGTGGAGGCGGGCGACCTTCTCGTCGAGGTGCTTGGGCAGCACGTAGACGTCGGTCGGGTACTCGTCGGGCTTGGTGAACAGCTCGATCTGGGCCAGGGTCTGGTCCGCGAACGAGTTGGACATCACGAACGAGGGGTGGCCGGTGGCGTTGCCCAGGTTCAGCAGGCGACCCTCCGACAGCACGATGATCACCTTGCCGTCGGGGAACTTCCAGGTGTGGACCTGCGGCTTGACCTCGTCCTTGACGATGCCCGGGATCTTCGCGAGGCCGGCCATGTCGATCTCGTTGTCGAAGTGGCCGATGTTGCCCACGATCGCCTGGTGCTTCATCTTGGCCATGTCCGAGGCCATGATGATGTCCTTGTTGCCGGTCGTGGTGACGAAGATGTCGCCCTTGTCGACGACCTCGTCGAGGGTCGTGACCTGGTAGCCGTCCATCGCCGCCTGCAGGGCGCAGATCGGGTCGATCTCGGTGATGATCACCCGGGCGCCCTGACCGCGCAGGGACTCCGCGCAGCCCTTGCCCACGTCGCCGTAGCCGAGGACGACTGCGGTCTTGCCACCGATGAGGACGTCGGTGGCGCGGTTGATGCCGTCGATCAGGGAGTGGCGGCAGCCGTACTTGTTGTCGAACTTCGACTTGGTGACGGCGTCGTTCACGTTGATCGCCGGGAACAGGAGGGTGCCGTCGCGGTGCATCTCGTAGAGACGGTGGACACCGGTCGTGGTCTCCTCGGTCACGCCGCGGATCTCCGAGGCGAGCTGGGTCCACTTCTGCGAGCCGTCGGTGATGGTGCGGTGCAGGAGTTCGAGGACGAAGCGGTGCTCCTCGGACTCGGCGGTGTCGACGGACGGGACCTTGCCGTCCTTCTCGTACTCGACGCCCTTGTGGACGAGGAGGGTGGCGTCACCGCCGTCGTCCAGGATCATGTTCGGGCCGCCGCTGGGGGTGTTCGGCCAGGTCAGGGCCTGCTCCGTGCACCACCAGTACTCCTCCAGGGTCTCGCCCTTCCAGGCGAAGACCGGGACGCCCTGCGGGTTGTCGGGAGTGCCGTTCGGGCCGACCGCGATGGCGGCGGCTGCGTGGTCCTGGGTGGAGAAGATGTTGCAGGAGGCCCAGCGGACCTCGGCGCCGAGGGCGACGAGCGTCTCGATGAGGACGGCGGTCTGCACCGTCATGTGCAGGGAGCCGGTGACACGGGCGCCCGCGAGGGGCTGCGTGGCGGCGTACTCCTTGCGGATCGACATCAGGCCGGGCATCTCGTGCTCGGCGAGGGTGATCTCCTTGCGGCCGAACTCGGCCAGGGAGAGGTCGGCGACCTTGAAGTCCTGTCGGTTGTCGACAGTCGTCATTGCGAGCTGCTCCTCGGGGTCTGGATTGGGGCGAGGTGGATACGGCTGTCTGCGCGGCGCGGACATACGCATGCCCGAGCAGGACACGGACGTGCCCCGCAGCAGGGCACAGGCGTGCCTGGTGCGCACAGCGCAGTCCGTCGGAGGCCCTCTCTCCCTCGGCCGGTCCGCGGTGGGACCGCCCGACCGCCATCAGCAGCGACGTCTGGCTCAGCCACCAAGCTACACCGGTCGCCCCGGGCCGCCCCAGCCCGGCTCCGGCCAACGGGCGTTCCGGACAAGGTATGGGGCTCGTCCTCGGGCGGGTCAGTGGTCGGAAGATGCCTGGGCGGGGCCGCCGGGGGTCGCTTCGGGGTTCGGTCCCTTTGCGGCCTTCGCCTCGCTGTAGATGTCCGGTTCCAGGTAGATCACGCGGGCGATCGGGACGGCGGCGCGGATGCGGGACTCGGCGGCGTTGATCGCGGTGGCGACCTCGGCGGCCGTGTCGTCGTGCTGGACGGCGATCTTCGCGGCGACCAGGAGCTCCTCCGGGCCGAGGTGGAGCGTGCGCATGTGGATGATGCCGGTGACGGTGTGGCCGTCGACGATCGAGGCCTCGATCTTCTTGACCTCTTCGACGCCCGCGGCCTCGCCCAGCAGGAGGGACTTGGTCTCGGCGGCGAGGACCAGCGCGATCAGGATGAGCAGGATGCCGATGCAGAGCGTGCCGATGCCGTCCCAGACGCCGTCGTCCGTGAGCAGGGCGAGGCCGACGCCGCCGAGGGCGAGGACCAGACCGATGAGCGCGCCGAAGTCCTCCAGGAGGACGACCGGCAGCTCGGGGGCCTTGGCGCGGCGGATGAACTGCGACCAGGAGTGCGTGCCCCGCAGTTCGTTGGACTCCTTGATGGCCGTACGGAAGGAGAAGCCCTCGGCGATGATCGCGAACACCAGGACGCCGACCGGCCAGTACCAGTGCTCGATCTGGTGCGGGTGCTTGATCTTCTCGTAGCCCTCGTAGACGGCGAACATGCCGCCGACCGAGAAGAGGACGATCGAGACGAGGAAGGCGTAGATGTAGCGTTCGCGGCCGTAGCCGAAGGGGTGCTGGGGGGTCGCCTCGCGCTGGGCCTTCTTGCCGCCGATGAGGAGCAGGGCCTGGTTGCCGGAGTCGGCGAGCGAGTGGACGCCCTCGGCGAGCATCGAGGACGAACCGCTGAAGGCGAACGCCACGAACTTCGATGCCGCGATCGCGAGATTGGCGCCGAGTGCCGCCACGATCGCTTTGGTGCCGCCTGAAGCGCTCATGTGCTCCTGCTGTCCCTTCGTACGCCGTCCGGGCCCCGTTCGTACGCTCGTACGCCGGTCCGGGCTTTGCCCGCCCTTTGCGGTGGGCCATTGTTGCAGCCCGGTCCGACGGCGGTACGTCTGGCCACCACAGTCGCTTCGTCAGGCCACCACTGTCGCACGGAAGATCGTGCCGGACCCGGACACCTCCGCCTTTTCTCCCGCCGGTACGAAGACCGACTCGCCGGGGGCGAGCGTGTTGCCGTCGGCGCGTACGGAACCCGCCGCGCAGAGCAGGATCTGCGGGGTGTCGCGCGTGAGGTCGTGCGGGGCGGCGCCCTCCGCGAGGGCGTACCGGGAGAGGCGGAACTCGTCGATGGGGGTCGCGTAGACCTCCTCACCGTCGGGGGACGCCTCCGGGCGCAGGATGCCGGGGTCGCTCGCCTCGAAGCGGACGATGCGCAGGAGTTCGGGGACGTCGACGTGCTTGGGGGTCAGGCCGCAGCGCAGGACGTTGTCGCTGTTGGCCATGATTTCGACGCCGAGGCCGTTCAGATAGGCGTGCGGGACGCCGGCGCCGAGGAACAGGGCCTCGCCGGGCTGGAGTTGGACGTAGTTGAGGAGCATCGCGGCGATCACGCCGGGGTCGCCCGGGTAGTGGTGGGCGATGTCGGCGTAGGGGGCGTAGGCGCCGCCGAGACGGGCGCAGGCGGCCGCGGCCTCGGTGACCGTGTGGGCCATGTCGTCGGGGTCCGCGCTCAGCACCGCCGTCAGGACCTCGCGCAGCGCCGCGTCCTCCGGGTGGGCGTGCAGGAGGTCGACGTACGGCTTGAGGGAGTCGACGTTCAGGCCCGCGAGCAGTTCGGCGGCCTCGTCGGGGCTGCGGAAGCCGCACAGGCCGTCGAACTCGGTGAGGGCGCAGATCAGTTCGGGCTTGTGGTTGGCGTCCTTGTAGTTGCGGTGCGAGGCGGATATCGGGATGCCGCGGCGCTCCTCGTCCTCGTACCCCTCCTTCGCCTGTTCGAGGTTGGGGTGCACCTGGAGGGAGAGGGGCGCGCCCGCGGCGAGGATCTTGAGCAGGAACGGCAGGCGGGGGCCGAACTTGGCGACGGCCGCGCGGCCGAGTTCCTTCTCGGGATCCTCGCCGATGACCTCGTCGAGGGGACCGCGCGCCGTACGGGAGGGAGCGCCCGGGTGGGCACCCATCCACATCTCCGCCTGCGGTTCACCGGTCGGCTCGACGCCGAGCAGCCGCGGGATGGCGGTGGTCGAGCCCCAGGCGTAGGGGCGGACGGTGTTGTCGAGGCGGTCCATGTGTGTCGTTCTCTCCATACGTGCGCTGCGCCGGTCAAGAGTCCCGGGTCGGCCGAGGCCGACCCGGGATGCCTGGCTACAAGATCAGGCCCCTGAAGCGAGCGCCAGGTAAACGGCGGCGAAATCCGTGACGGCGATCAGTTCCGCGAGGGTCTCCAGTTCGCCGCCCTCCTCGGGTTCGAGCTCGCTGATCGCGGTGTCGTGGCTGAGGGCGAGCTCGCGGGCGGCCGGGGCGGCGGTGAGGCCACCGGCCGGCCGGTCACGCAGGAGCACCACGCGCGCGTGCAGGGCCTGGGCCTCTTCCACGCGGTCGCGGAAGAAGTCGTCGGGGTCGGCGCCGGCGGCGAGTGCACCCGCGAGCAGCACGCTGTGGGCGGCGAGTGCCTCGGGGAGTTCCGCGGTGAGGGCGGGGCGGCCGGCCAGTTCCGCGAGCGCGGCGGTGAAGCGGCGGCCCGCGGGGCCCGCGGAGGTGCCTTCCGTCCAGATCACCGGGAGTGCTTCGGCGAGCTCGGCGGCGAGCGTCTTGGCCGGGTTGCTGTAGGGCGCGATGGCCGGACCGCAGCGTTCGGCGACGCGGTCGAGGCGGTCGGCGACCTTCTCCAGCGCGTCGGGCGGGGCGGAGACCAGGCCGGTGCGGTCCAGCAGCACGAGCAACGGGGTGAGCAGGGCCCACAGGACGCCGGGGGCGGAGGCGGCGAGGGGTTCGGTCGGCTCGTACGGGGCGGTCGCCATCGGTACGAACAGGCCGTGCGTGCCCTGCACCGCCTCCACGATCGGGGTGCCGGCGGGGGCCACCGCCACGACGGAGCAGCCGCGTCGGTAGGCCTGCTCGACCAGGAGTTCGAGGCCTGGTTCGCTGCCGTCGGGGGTGGCGATCAGCAGGAGGTCCACCGGGCCCGCCCAGCCGGGCAGTTCCCAGCGCAGGGCGCCGGACGCGGGGGCGACGCCGGTGGGGGTGAGCCGGGTGGTGGGGCAGCTGGCTCCGGCGAGGGTGCCGAGCAGTTCGGCGACGCCGATGGCGGCCAGGCCGGGGCCGGCGATCAGGACGGCGCGTGGGCGGCCGTCCGGCTTCAGTTCCGCGATTCCGGCTTCCGTGGCGTGCCGGACCGCGGTACGCACACGGGCGCCGGCCTCCGCGGCGCCCCGGAGCAGCTCGCGACGGTCGGCGCGGGCGAGCGCCTCTGGGTCGTCGAGCAGCGATTCGTCGAGCATGGGTGGGCAGCCTCCCGATCGCCGGTGTGTTGCCTCTGTCGCCTGATTCGCCTGGGGGTGGGTGTCGCCGGTGGGGGTGTTTACCCGGGGCGGCGGGCCTCGTCGACGAGCAGTACGGGGATGCCGTCCCGGACCGGGTAGGCGAGACCGCAGTCCTGGCCCGTGCAGAGCAGCTCGCTCTCCTGCTCCTTGAGCGGGGCGTGGCAGGCCGGGCAGGCGAGGATCTCCAGGAGGCCGGCTTCGAGCGGCATGGGATGTCCTTTCGAACAGGGTGGATGCGGCCTGGTCAGCGTACCGCTGTGGGGGGTGGGGTGCCGGGGTGTGTGCACGTGGTGATTTCGCCCCCGCCGCCCCTACCCGTCCCGTTCTCAGGAGCTCCGCTCCCTCACCCCCGCCAGGGGGCGCCGCGCCCCCTGGACCCCCGCGTCGCCCGAAGGGCTCGTCCTCAAACGCCGGACAGGCTGGAAGTGCGGGCCGGGACGGACGGCACGGCGGCCGAACAGCCCTCGGGCGGAAACGGAGCCCCGAGAGGGGGGTCAGCCCCTGATGATTTCCAGGATCTCGTCCCGGACCTTCGCCATCGTCGGCTCGTCCTTCGCCTCGGCGTTCAGGCGGAGGAGGGGCTCCGTGTTGGAGGGGCGGACGTTGAACCACGAGTCGTCCGCGGTGACGGTCAGACCGTCGAGCTCGTCGATGGTCACACCTTCGCGGCCCTCGTACGCGGCCTTGATCGCGGCGAGGCGGGCCGCCTGGTCGTCGACCGTGGAGTTGATCTCGCCGGAGCCGACATAGCGGTCGTACTCGGCGACGAGCTCGGAGAGCGGGCCGTCCTGGCCGCCGAGGGCGGCGAGGACGTGGAGGGCGGCCAGCATGCCCGTGTCCGCGTTCCAGAAGTCGCGGAAGTAGTAGTGCGCCGAGTGCTCGCCGCCGAAGATCGCGCCGGTGCGGGCCATCTCGGCCTTGATGAAGGAGTGGCCGACGCGGGTGCGCACCGGGGTGCCGCCGTGCTCGCGGACGACCTCGGGCACCGACCAGGACGTGATGAGGTTGTGGATGACCGTGCCGCCGCCGTGCTTGCCGAGTTCGCGGGCGGCGACCAGGGCGGTGATCGCGGACGGGGAGACCGGGTCGCCGTTCTCGTCGACGACGAAGCAGCGGTCCGCGTCACCGTCGAAGGCGATGCCGATGTCGGCGCTCTCCTCGCGCACGCGCCGCTGGAGGTCCACGATGTTCGCCGGGTCCAGCGGGTTCGCCTCGTGGTTCGGGAACGTGCCGTCCAGTTCGAAGTACATGGGCACGAGGTCGAGGGGGAGGCCCTCGAAGACGGTCGGCACCGTGTGCCCGCCCATGCCGTTGCCCGCGTCGACCACGACCTTCAGGGGGCGGATGTCGGTCAGGTCGACGAGCGAGCGGAGGTACGCCGAGTAGTCCTCCAACGTGTCACGCTGCGTGATCGTTCCCGGTGTCGCGTCGGAGGCCGGGAGGCCCGAGTCGAGCCAGGACTCGACGAGTTCGCGGATCTCGGCCAGGCCGGTGTCCTGGCCGACCGGGGCGGCGCCCGCGCGGCACATCTTGATGCCGTTGTACTGGGCGGGGTTGTGCGAGGCCGTGAACATGGCGCCCGGCAGGTTGAACGCACCGGACGCGTAGTACAGCTGATCGGTGGAGCACAGGCCGATTTCGGTCACGTCGACACCGCGTGCCGCGGCTCCGCGCGCGAAGGCGCGCGACAGGCCGGGCGACGAGGGCCGCATGTCGTGCCCGATCACGATGGCGTCCGCTCCGGTCACCTGGACGAAGGCCGCCCCGAACAGCTCGGCCATCGACTCGTCCCACTGGTCCGGGACCACCCCGCGTACGTCGTACGCCTTCACGAGCTGCGACAGATCAGCAGTCACGGCCAACCTTCCAGAAGTCCACTTCGGTCGCCCCAAACTACCCGTACCGGCTGACAGCCTGCCGTGAAGGGGCCGATCGGACGCTCACCCGTCATCTGGGAGCCCCAACCGTCACCTGGGGGTAACGCACGGGGTCGAATCCGGCCGTCGGGGCAGCGTCCAGTCGAGGACCGGCGAACTGTCGGCGGCGGCGAGCAGTTCGGGAGACAGCCCCGACTCGTGGGCCGCGCTCGCCTGGAGGGCACCGAATAGGGCGTTCGCCGAGGTGTCGGAGCCGGACACCGCCGCGCCGAACCAGCCCAGAACGGGTGACAGGAAGGCGAGCGCCGCTCCGGCCGCCGCCACGAAGTGACCGATCGTGGCCGCCTGTCCGGGGGCGCGTGCGCCGGCCGGTCCTTGACCGCCGGGATCTGCGCGATCGAGAAGATGACGCCGGTCGGGGAGTTGGTACGGGCTCGGCGGCGGGCCTGCGTGCGGGCGGTACGGCGACCGGGGCGGCGGAGCCCGCCAAGGACACGCCGAAGTCGGCGAGTTGTGCGGAGACGTAGTTCGAGGCGGCGAACTGGGCGGCGGCGAAGGCGACTCCGCACACCGGGGCAGGGACCCAGCTCTCGCGCGGTCCGCGTCGGCCGTCGACCGGTCCGACGAGCACAAGGGGCACGACGAGGGCCGGCAGCGGGCTCTGACGGCCCACTGCGGAGGCGACGGAATCCAGTGGCAGGCCGGTGACTTGAGCGAACGTGACGACTGGTGTGCCCATCGCGCCGAAGGCGACCGGCGCGGTGTTGGCGAGGGGCGCGCCGGAGCCCGCGAGGGCTTCCAGGAGCGCGCCGAAGCGGAAGGCGACGACGAATGCCTGGATGCGCCGGTCGTCGGACGGCCACCCGAACGAGCGGCGCGGGACGTCGAAGTTGCCGGGTGCGGACGGTCATCCGGTACACCCACAGGGCGTTGACGACGATCCACAGGATGGGGAAGAGGCCGAAAACGGCGCCCTGGGCGACGCTGGAGAGTGTCTGGCCGACCGGCATGCCGTAGGCGAGCAGGCGACCGGTGAGGCGGCCAGAAGGCCGATGAGCCCGGCCCGGTGCGCCTTCATGCGGACGCCGTCGAGTTCATGCGGACGCCGTCAAGCAGGACGAGGACGATCACGAGGGGCGGGGTCGCCACGAGGGGCGGGGTCGCCACGAGGGCGGAGTGGCCGAGCGAGTCGGCCGCGGGCTCCGGTTTCCGGACGTACGCGGGCGCCCGCCCGGATTGCGCCACGTGGGGGATTCCGCGATGCGGAAAGCGTTTTCTCGCGCCTGGATACGGAGGGGGTGGACGCTCAGTTGTCCGGCGAGCGCAGCACCCGCAGATGGCCGCGGCGCGCGACCTCCATCGGGTCCGCCGAGCGGGCGCCGCCACCGGCCTCGGCGGTGCGCTGCTGCGGCCTGGCCGCCTCGCGCACCGCGTTGGCGAGCGCTTCCAGATCGTCACCGCTGGGGCGGGAGGGAGCGGAGGCGTCGGCGAGCCGGACGACCTCCCAGCCGCGCGGCGCGGTGAGGCGCTCGGAGTGCTCGGCGCACAGGTCGTAGCAGTGGGGTTCGGCGTAGGTGGCGAGCGGGCCGAGGACCGCGGTCGAGTCGGCGTAGACGTACGTCAGCGTCGCGACGGCGGGACGGCCGCAAGCGGTTCGCGAACAGCGACGTACAGGGCTCACGACGTTGGACGGTACCGCACTCTTGAGCGGGCCGCGACGACTCTCCCCCAGGTCACCCCACCGTGTCGTGCTGTGAGTCCGCCCACACAAGCCTTCGGACCGCCCGTCCTGACCTGGGGCGACATCCCGTGGCGAGATGCCGAACAGACCTGAATCCGGTCACCACTTGGTGCAAACCACGTCAATTGACATGTGAGCGACGGTCCTGGAGGGATACGGAATCGAGCCCAAGCTTGGCTGGAATGGTCATCCTGCGACATCCGGAACGTGCGCCGGGCTTCCTGCCCCGGGCCGCGGGCAGCCGCGTGGGGACCGGGCGCGCGGACCTCGTGGGGACTACTCTTCGTCAGTGATGGACACCCCCGTACCGCCCACCGCCGCCGCACCCGGGCCCCGCCGTCGTGATCGCCACGGAAGGGGCATGCGTGGTCCCGTCGCGCCGCCCCAGGTGCCGCTCGCCGCGAGCCGCGCCGAGGTCTTCGCGGACCTGGTGCAGGACTCCGTGGAGCGGCTGGAGCGGCGCTGGCCCCAACTCGCCGACATCGACTTCATGGTCCTCGAAGTGCCCCGTCTCGAAGGCTCCGGCGAGGGCTGGAGCGATGAGGCGGTGCCCCTGGGGGGCACGATCCCGGCCTACGAGGACCATCCCGCGCGCGTGGTCGTCTACCGTCGCCCGGTCGAGATCCGCACCAAGGGCCGCGACGAGCGCGCGGCGCTGGTGCACGAGGTCGTCGTGGAGCAGGTCGCGGAGCTGCTGGGACTGACACCGGAGACGGTGGACCCGCGCTACGGCGAGGACTGAGACCCGCCCGAGCACGACCGGGAGCACGGTCGGAGCACCACCGGGTCCCCTTGAGGACCCGGTGGATCACCCGTACGGGATCGCTTCTCCACCCCGTACGGGATCACTTCCTCACACCCGTACGGGATCACTTCTTCAGCAGTACCGACAGATCCTGGTCCGTCTCCGGCACCGCCACCGTCCCGCGGTCGTCCGGGAGGGTCTGGATGGTGAACCCGGGGACACCCTCCTGGGTGGAGGCGAGGGTCCGGGAGGCGTAGACGGGGCCTCCGGAGACCGGCTCGACCGTCAGGGCGTACGTCCCCTTGAGACCGGCCGGGACCGGTGCGTCGATGTCCTGGGTCGTACCGCCCTTGATCGTGTACGTCTTCGTCGCCGCCGTACCGCCCTCGCTGCCGGCGGACGCGGTGACCTTGACCTGGGCGCTCTGCCCGGGGGCGGACAGGGCGAGCGTGGTGCCCTTGGAGCTGTTGTCGGCGACCGTCGCGCGCGCGCCGACCGGGCCGGTGGCCGGGATGAACGCCATCTCCTGCTTGCTGCCCTTGCCGCGCACCACCTGCAGGGCCGCGACGACCGGCGCCGAGGTTCCGGTGGAGGTGAGCACCAGGGAGCCCGCCTCGCCGCGCGTGACGTCACCGAGGTCGGCCGCCGCGGTCATGCCGGCCTTGACGTGCAGCGTCTCGTTCCCAGCCGGTGTGATCAGGCCCGAGGGCGACGCTAGGCGGACCTTCAGGTCGGCGTCCTGGTCGCCGGGCGCGAAGGCGATCAGCCGCACGGCCGTGGCGTCCTTGGGGATGCCCGGCAGGACGAGGCTGCCCGCCGGGTCGGTGGAGGCGGCCAGCCAGTCCCCGCCGATCTTGTCGTCCAGGGCCTGGACGGCGGCGCCGACGCGGCCGCTGCGGACGGTCACGTGGACGGTGAGGTCGGTCTGCTGCCCGCTCGCCAGTGTGCTCAGCAGAATCGGCTCGCTGGCGTGCGGCTGGACCGTGATGCCCTCGCCCACCGTGGACTTGAGGGTGCCGTCCTTGCCGTACAGCTCGACGTCGACGACGGCCGCCGAGTCGTCGGGGTTGGTCAAGTGCACATAGTCGGTGCGGCCGGTGGCGGTGCTGACGCCCGGGAACCAGAACTCGGTGTCCGGGGCGGTGCAGTTGGTGCCGAGCAGACCGCGGCCGGTGCCCGCGGCGACCGCGGTGGTCTCCTGGACGGTCCAGCCGGGCGCGAACTTGCCCTCGGCGGTGCCGACGAGGGCGGGCGGCTCGGCTCCGGAGCCGTCGCCGGTGGCCGGCTTGCCGGGCTCCGCCGGCTTCAGGACGGGCTTCACGGTCTTCTTGCCGGTCTTCTTGCCGCTCGCGGAGTCCGCCGACTCCTCGGCCGCGGCCTGCAGTTCGGCCTTGCCGCTGTCGGCGGCGCCCTGGGTGACGGGCGTGAACGACGTGTAAGCCGTCTCCGCGATCTCGGAGGTGCTGGGCTGCGGGCAGAGCAGGCTGGTGCGCTCCACGGGCTGCTGGGTGGCCGCCTTGGCGGTGTTGTCGCCGGAGGCGGCCGGCGCGTTGAGCGAGGCGAATCCGGTGACGGCGGCGAGCGCGGTCGCGCCGGCGATCAGGGACAGGGTGGTGCGGTTCACTGCTGGCTCCCGTCGGGGCGCTCACTGTCGGTGCCGTGCGGCGGCTGCGGGGGCGTGTTCGGGTCGTAGGCGGCGTCGTAGCCCTGGCCGGTCCCGTCGTAGCCCTGGTACGTCTGCATCGGGTCGTACGGTGTCGTGCCCCCGTAGGCGTACGGGTCGTACTGGCCCCCCTGGTAGGGGTCCGCCTGGTACGGCTGCTCGTAGGTGCCCGCCGGGTACTGCTGCTGGCCCTGGTACTGCTCGCCGCCGTAGGTGCCGTACTCGGCGCCCGCGTAGGTCGACGCGTCCCACTCGTCGTACGCCTGCTGCTGCGGGACCGTTGCGGGCGTCCGCTCGGCCTCCTCCTCCGGAGGAGGAAGGGCGCCCTCTTCCTGGACGGTCTGGTCGGACTGCTCCGCCTCGGCCTCGGCCTGGGCGCGCAGACGGCGGGCGCGGCGGCCCTCGCCCGTGGCGTCCTGGGCCGGGACGACCGGCTCCTCGGGAAGGTCGTCGTCGACGTCACGGCGCCGCCCGGGCAGCGCGAGGACCACCAGGACGACGGCGAGCGCGCCCTGGGCCCACAGCCAGCCGGTGTGGCTCATCGGGGCGTTGAAGGTGACGTCCAGCCTGCCGCCGCTCGCGGGCAGTTCGAAGCCCTGCGCCCAGCCGTCGACGGTGGTGCGGGTGAGCGGCTTTCCGTCCAGGGTCGCCGTCCAGCCCGCGTCGGCCGTGTCGGCGAGGCGCAGCACGCGGCCCTCTCCCCCGGAGGGGATGGTGGTGTGCAGTTCGACGGGCCCGGCGGCGATGGACAGGGCCTCGCCGGACTTGGGGACGATCGAGGCGCGCGAGACCTGGCTGTCCAGGCGCCACAGGGCGCTGCCGTCCTGCTGGCTGAGCCGGGTCAGGCCCGGGGTGGCGTCCAGGACGCGGCTCATCTCGCGGGGCGCGCCCTTGCGGACCAGGACGTAGCGCACGGCGAAGCCGCCGAGCTGGTTGGCCTGATCGGCGCCGGAGCCCGCGACGAGGTTGGCGACGACCTTGTCGAGCCTCTTGTTCTCGCCGCCCTCGGCCGCGAGTTCGCCGTCGCCCATGCGGGCGCCGGAGCCGCGGACGAGGGTGTAGCCGACGCGGGCGCCGGAGTCGCTGTCGAGGACGAGGGTGCGGGCCTGGTCGCGGGTGCCGCTCTCCTCGGCGACGAACGCGGGCACCTGCACCGGGTCGCGGCGCTCCACGGGGCCGTCGGCGCCGCCGAGGACCCATCCGGCGGCCACCAGCAGCGGACCGGCGGCCGAGGCGAACGCGATGAGCGCGGCGACCGGCTGGCGCCAGCCGAAGCTCTGCTCGGCCACCCGCGCGCGTGCCCCGTCGGCGCCGATGGCGGCGGCGGCGAGCAGGGCGAGGCCGTAGACGAGGGTGGCGGGTCCCGCCCAGGCCGACTTGTTGGAGAGCACGGCGAAGACGAGCGCCACCAGGGCGACGGCCCAGGCGGCCCACACCGCTCGCTGTCGCTCGCCGCGCATCAGGGCGGCCAGTGCCGCCAGCACGATGCCGATGAGCATCAGTCCGCTGACCGTGCCGGGACCGCCGGGGCTGGCGCCGAGCAGGTCGAGCGCGGAGGCCGCGCTCGCGCCGTAGGGCATCCCGGCTTCCTTGAAGAAGCCGAACGGGAGCAGCGTCAGCGACCAGGGAGCGAGGACCAGCAGCGGGGTGCCGAGCTGGGCCAGGAAACGCGGCCCGTAGGCGGTGATTTCCCTTCGGCGCACTACGAGGAGGGCGATTGCGAGGACCAGCGCGATGGGCCACACGATCGGCGTGAACGCCGTGGTGAACGTCAGCAGGAGGGCGTACGCCCAGGTGGCGCGCCAGCTGCCGCGCGCGCCGGAGGAGTGGGCCAGCCCGCTCGCGGCGATGCCCGCGCGCGCGATGAGCGGCAGCAGGATCGCGAGGACGGCGGTGCCGATGCGGCCACCGGCGAGGGCGCCGGCTGCCGCGGGCAGGAAGGCATACGCCACGGACGCCCAGGCGCGCAGCAGGCGCGACTCGACGAGGGGGCGCGAGGCGAAGTACGCGGCGAAGCCGGCCAGCGGGACGGAGGCCACCAGGAGCACGGTGACCGCGAGCCCGGTGGAGCCGAGGAGCAGGGAGGACAGCAGGGCGACGAGCGCGAGGTACGGCGGCGCGGTCTCCGTGCCGCCGGCACCCACCGGGTGCCAGCCGTCGACGTAGCGCGACCACAGCTCGGAGGCGTCGGCGGGCGCGGGCAGCAGCGCGCCGCCCGCGAGCGACCCGCTGCCGAGCAGGCCGCGGCAGGCCAGGAGGGAGACGAACAGCAGCACCAGGAAGAGCATCGGGCCGGGGTTGCGGGCGATGCGCTTGAGCCGGGCGAACTGCTCGATCTGCAGGAAGTCGGCATCGTCGCCGCCTGGTCCGGACTCGACCGCGCCGCCGTGCCGTCCGGCGCCGGTGGTGGCGTCGGGGTCGTCGCTGCCCATGAAGTTGCCCGCGACCTGCTCGACCGTGGCCCGCACGGTGGCGCCGGGCGGCGGGAACAGGGCGCGCAGCTCGCCCTTGTCGACCTGGGGGCGACCGCGTCTGCGGCGGCCCGCGAGGATCCGCTCGGGGCGCAGCAGGGTTCCCAGCAGGCCGCGGATCTCGTCGACGGCCTGTCCGGGGACCTTGCCCACGAGGTAGGCGACGGTGCGCAGCAGGGTGCCGAGGACGAGCCGGATCAGGATCCAGGGCAGCTGTGCCGTACGGGCGTTGACGAGGAGGGTGTAGACGGCACCCGCCTTGTCGACCTTGTGCGGGGAGGCGGCGGTGCGGCCCACGCAGTCGACGGTGCGGCGCTCGCGGGAGGCGGCCTCGGCGTGCCGGACGACCGCTTCGGGGGCGACGAGGACGCGGTGCCCGGCGGCCTGGGCGCGCCAGCACAGGTCGACGTCGTCACGCATCAGGGGCAGTCGGCGGTCGAAGCCGCCGAGCTCCTCGAAGACGTCGCGCCGGATCAGCATGCCGGCGGTGGACACGGCGAGCACGGGGTGGACGTGGTCGTGCTGGCCCTGGTCCTGCTCGCGGCGGTCCAGGCCCGTCCAGCGGCGGCCGGAGTTGGCGATGGTGACGCCGACCTCCAGGAGCGCTCGCCGGTCGTACCAACCGCGCAGCTTGGGGCCGACCACGGCGACTTCCCTGCCGAACTCCTGCTCGCTCTCCACGACCCGGAGCATCTGGGCCAGGGCGTCGGGCTCGGGGGCGCTGTCGTCGTGCAGCAGCCAGAGCCACTGCTCGGGCTCGCCGTGCGGGAGGTCCGGCATGTCGTAGGCGTCGTCGCGCCAGGTCCGGGTGACCGGGTCCCAGCCGCTGGGGCGCTTCAGATAGGGCAGGTCGTCCGGGGTGAGCACGCCGACGCCGCGGATGGCCTCCTCGACGGCCTGGCCGAAGCCGGTTCGCCGGGCGAGGTGCAGCACCCGGTCGGCGCCGAGTGCGTCGGTCAGCAGCTGGGCGGAGTCGTCCGCGCTGCCGGTGTCGGCCGCCACCGCGTTCTGCACCGGGCGCTCCTGGCCGAGCAGCCCGGCGAGCGCTTGGGGCAGCCAGCGGGCGCCGTCGTGGGAGACGAGGACCGCGGTCACCACGTGGCGCGGAAACTCAGGTGTGGCGGCGTCGTGTGGGACTGCCGAATGGCTGTGCACGGACATCGAGGTACGGGCCCCGGTTCGATGGACTGCGGTGGACGCCTGTGTCCGGCGGGGACAGCGGGACGTCTCGGACGAGGGCCCACACTAACGGCTGGGCAGCACAGCGGCCCGCCGCCTGTGGATAACCCACCTGCGACGGGCCGTTCTTACCTGCCGGTATCGGTACGAGGGGTGCGCGCCGTGCGGTCAGACAGCGGCCTTCTTCAGCCTTCGGCGCTCACGCTCGGACAGACCGCCCCAGATGCCGAACCGCTCGTCGTTGGCGAGCGCGTACTCCAGGCACTCGGAGCGGACCTCACAGGCGAGACAGACCTTCTTGGCCTCGCGGGTGGAGCCGCCCTTCTCGGGGAAGAAGGACTCGGGGTCGGTCTGGGCGCACAGCGCGCGCTCCTGCCAGCCGAGTTCCTCGTCCGCGTCGTCGACCAGCAGTTGCTGCACCAGCTCGGTCATGTGCGCCCCTCGTCTGTCTTTCGCGTCCCCGTGATGCTGCCGTTCCCGATTTCGGCTGAACGACACGAGTGAAATTACAAGTGTGCCGATCCGGGCCAGTCAAGCCGAGATCTGCTATTGGGCCCCTTATTCACTCTGCGGAACCAAGGCTATGCGGAAAGTGTTCAAATCGGCATAAACCCTGACAGCCTCAAAGGGCCCGTCCGGACTTCCGACCCGCTACTGGGAAGGACGCCCAGAAGTTCGATCTCGTTCCGACGCGGACTCCGAAGCGAACCGGATCACATTTGGATCACGGGATCGCATCGAGGTTTGTGCGCCCGGTTGTGCGCCATGTGTCCGCGGTGGCCGCAGAGCAAACCTTTCGCCACACAGATGAACCGGATGAGGTGAAACATTTCCCACATAGCGGACACGAAGTTGACAGTCGAGGTGTGAACCGATGTCCTTATGGGCATGCTCGCGAACTTGGCACTCACCTCGACCCGCACCGTCGGGTCCCACGGTGCTGCCCGCGCTCGCTGTAGCTGTTGTTGCTGTCCCAGCTGTTGAGCCGTACCGCGCTCCGGCTGCCTCGCCGCCACTGAGGCGAATCCCCGCCCCTCTTCCGGGGCGATCGCCCGTACCAGGGCACCCTCCCCCGTCCGTGACCCGGACGGAACGGCCCCGCGACACCCCAGCTCTCCGCCGAGGAACCACCGCACCCATGAACAGCGACAGCGACCTCCAGATCGCCGGCGACATCCTCGAAGTACCGCACCTGCTCCAGCCGCCGCGCGAGCACCCCGCCACCGTGTCCGAGTTCGTCGGCCTGGCCCGCTCCATCGCCGCCGACCGCTCCCAGTGGGAGCACCTCGTCCAGTACGACGCGACCTCCCGCTGGTACCACCGGCTGCACACCGGACCCGGCTACGAGGTGTGGCTGCTGTCCTGGGTGCCCGGACAGGGCAGCGGACTCCACGACCACGGGCGCTCCTCCGGCGTACTCACCGTCCTGGAGGGCGCATTGACCGAGCGCACGGAGCGCGACACACGCGCGTTGGGGGCAGGATCCCAGCGGGTGTTCGCGCCGGGGTACATCCACGAGGTCGTGAACGACTCCCTGGAACCGGCCGTGAGCCTGCACGTTTACTACCCGGGTCTTACCGAGATGCCGATGCATTCGGCCCAGTGCGCCCCGGCCGTCGTCACGGCCTGAGGGGGCCCGCGGTCTCGTAACCGCCTCACGCGTTGTCGTACCCGCCTGCCAGACTGAACCCCATGCGCATTGTGGTTCTGGCAGGCGGTATCGGTGGTGCCCGGTTCCTGCGTGGTCTCCAGCGGGCCGTGCCGGACGCGGACATCACGGTCATCGGCAACACCGGCGACGACATCCATCTCTTCGGCCTGAAGGTCTGCCCGGACCTCGACACGGTGATGTACACGCTCGGCGGCGGCATCAACGAGGAACAGGGCTGGGGCCGGACCGACGAGACCTTCCATCTCAAGGAGGAGCTCGCGGCCTACGGGGTCGGGCCCGAGTGGTTCGGGCTCGGCGACCGCGACTTCGCGACGCACATCGTGCGGACGCAGATGCTGAGCGCGGGCTATCCGCTCAGCGCGGTCACGGAAGCCCTGTGCGACCGCTGGAAACCGGGCGTACGGCTCATCCCCATGTCCGACGACCGCGTGGAGACCCATGTCGCCGTCGAGATCGACGGGCAGCGCAAGGTGATCCACTTCCAGGAGTACTGGGTGCGGCTGCGGGCCTCCGTGCCGGCCGAGGCCGTGGTGCCGGTCGGCGCCGAGCAGGCCAAGCCCGCACCGGGTGTCCTGGAAGCCATCGCGGAGGCGGACGTCATCCTCTTCCCGCCGTCCAACCCGGTCGTGTCCATCGGCACGATCCTCGCCGTGCCCGGCATCCGGGAGGCCATCGCCGACGCGGGCGTGCCCGTCGTCGGCCTCTCCCCCATCGTCGGCGACGCGCCCGTGCGGGGCATGGCCGACAAGGTGCTGGCGGCGGTCGGCGTCGAGTCCACGGCCACGG
Source organism: Streptomyces sp. NPDC090798 (assembly GCF_044768965.1). Classification (NCBI taxonomy): domain Bacteria; kingdom Bacillati; phylum Actinomycetota; class Actinomycetes; order Kitasatosporales; family Streptomycetaceae; genus Streptomyces; species Streptomyces sp. NPDC090798. Next base: position 17,087 of record NZ_JBIVXA010000043.1, on the reverse strand, counting down.
CGGTCGCCGAGCACTACGGCTCGGGGCTCCTCGACGGCTGGCTCGTCGACACGGTGGACGCGTCCGCCGTGGAACGGGTCGAGGCGGCCGGGATCCGGTGCCGGGCCGTACCGCTGATGATGTCCGACCTGGACACCGCGGCGCAGATGGCGCGCGAGGCGCTGACGCTGGCGGAGGAGGTGCGGGTGTCATGAGCGGACAGCTCTCTCCGGCTTCTGCGGAACAAGCTCCGGAGCATGTTCCCGAACACGCTCCGGGACAAGGCCGCGCGGGCGACCAGGAGGTGGACGCCTACGTCGCCCCTCCCGGTTACCGGGTCTGGGCGCTGCCCGGACTCCCCGAGGTCCGACAGGGCGACGACCTCGGCAAGTTGATCGCCGTCGCCGAGCCCGGGCTGGTCGACGGGGACGTTCTCCTCGTCACCTCGAAGATCGTGTCCAAGGCCGAGGGGCGCCTGGTCGAGGCCGCCGACCGGGAGGATGCCATCGACGCCGAGACCGTACGGGTCGTGGCACGCCGCGGGACCCTGCGGATCGTCGAGAACCGGCAGGGGCTCGTGATGGCCGCCGCCGGGGTCGACGCCTCCAACACCCCCGCCGGGACCGTCCTGTTGCTGCCCGAGGACCCCGACGCGTCCGCGCGGGCCATCCGGGACGGGCTGCGCGACACCCTCGGGGTCGACGTCGGCGTCGTGGTCACCGACACGTTCGGGCGGCCCTGGCGCACCGGGCTCACCGATGTCGCCATCGGCGCCGCGGGCGTACGGGTGCTGGACGATCTGCGCGGCGGCACCGACGCGCACGGCAATCCGCTGAGCGCCACCGTCGTCGCCACCGCCGACGAGCTCGCCGCCGCCGGTGACCTGGTCAAGGGCAAGGCCTCCGGGCTGCCCGTCGCCGTCGTGCGCGGGCTGCCCCATGTGGTGGCCGAGGACGACGGGGAGGGAACGCGGGCGATGGTGCGGGGCGCGCGCGACGACATGTTCCGGCTCGGCACGTCGGAGGCCGTACGGGAGGCCGTGACCCAGCGGCGTACCGTACGGGCCTTCACCGACGAGCCGGTGGATCCGGGCGCCGTGCGGCGGGCCGTGGCCGCGGCGGTCACCGCTCCCGCGCCGCATCACACCACTCCCTGGCGGTTCGTGCTCCTGGAGTCCGAGGAGTCCCGGACCCGGCTGCTCGACGCCATGCGGGACGCGTGGACCGCGGATCTGCGGCGGGACGGGAAGAGCGAGGAGTCGATCGCCAAGCGGGTGCGGCGCGGTGATGTGCTGCGCAACGCTCCGTACCTCGTGGTGCCGTGTCTCGTCATGGACGGGTCGCACACGTACGGCGATCCGCGGCGGGACGGGGCCGAGCGGGAGATGTTCGTGGTCGCCGTCGGCGCGGGGGTGCAGAACTTCCTCGTCGCGCTCGCCGGGGAGCGGCTCGGGTCCGCGTGGGTGTCGTCGACGATGTTCTGCCGGGATGTCGTACGGGACGTGCTGGAGCTGCCGGAGGGGTGGGATCCGATGGGGGCCGTGGCGGTCGGACATGCGGCGGAGGAGCCGCGGGCTCGGCCCGAGCGGGATGCCGGGGCGTTCGTCGAGGTGCGGTGAGAGTGGTGTGCGGTGGGAGTCGGGTGTTCGGAGAGGGTGAGCGCCTACTCTCGTAGGGCACCCCGAGTTTCCTAGGACTCTTTTCGTGGCTGGACGTTTCGCTCCTCGGCCGACGCGTACGACTGTGCGCGGCGGGCATGTCGCCGTGCCCGCGGACGCCTCCGGCGGGGTGCCTCGGCAGGCGGTCGCACCTGGACGTACGCGCACCTGGACGCCGCCCTGGCCGGTCGATCTCGGGCTCGTGCTCGGGCCGCTGCGCCGTGGACCCGGCGATCCGACCTTCCGTGCGACGCCGGACGGGGCCGTGTGGCGGGCCAGTCGGACGCCCGCCGGGGCCGGGACGCTGCGGGTCTCGGCGCGGGGCGGGGTGGTCCGGGGTGAGGCGTGGGGGCCGGGGAGCGAATGGCTGCTCGAACAGCTTCCCGAGATGCTCGGCGCGGCCGACGATCCCGATGCCTTCGAGCCTCGTCATCGGCTGGTCGCCGTCGCGCGGCATCGGCGGCCGGGGTTGCGGCTGACGCGTACCGGGCTGGTGATGGAGTCGCTCATCCCGTCCGTTCTGGAGCAGAAGGTCACGGCGGACGAGGCGTATCGGGCGTGGCGGTTGCTCGTACGGAAGTTCGGGGAGCCTGCGCCGGGGCCCGCGCCGGAGCGGATGTCCGTCATGCCGGCGCCGCGGACGTGGGCGCTGATTCCCTCCTGGGAGTGGCATCGGGCCGGGGTCGACAACAAGCGGGCGTCGACGATTCTTCGGGCCGTTCGGGTGGCGGGGCGGCTTGAGGAGGCGGTGGGGATGGAGCCGGGGGCCGCGCAGGCTCGGTTGGAGTTGGTGTCCGGGATCGGGCCGTGGACCTCGGCGGAGACCGTGCAGCGGAGTCATGGGGCGGCGGATTCGGTGACCGTGGGGGATCTTCATCTGCCGGGGATCGTGGGGTACGCGCTGGCGGGGGATCGGGATGCGGACGACGCCGTGATGCTGTCGCTGTTGGAGCCGTATGCCGGGCAGCGGCATCGGGCGGCTCGGTTGATTCTGTTGTCGGGGCGGACGCCTGCGCGGCGGGGTCCGCGGATGCCGCGGGGGGATATCGGGCGGCTGTAGTCGCCCTCGGGTGCGGGTCGGGAGTCTCTCGCCCCCGCCGCCCCTACCCGTCCCATCCCCAGGGGCTCCGCCCCCTCACCCCCGCATCGCCCGAAGGGCTCGTCCTCAAACGCCGGACGGGCTGAAAGATCCGGGCCGGGGTGGGTAACACCGGACAGGCCGGAAGTCCGGGCCCGGGTGGGTGGGATGAGGGTGCCGGACGTGCCGGAGGTTCAGGCTGGGGTGGGGTGAACGGGGTGGTCAGGGCGTGCCCCCGGCCTCGCTCTCGGACGCCTGGCGAGCCCAGGTCTTTCAGGGGCGCGGGGAACTGCGCGACCAGCCACCACCGGCCCGCCGACAAAGCACTACAGGCGAACGGGCACCCGGGGCGCAGCCCCGGCCCAGGGGCGCGGGGAACTGCGCGACCAGCCACCACCGGCCCGCCGACAAAGCACTACAGGCGAACGGGCACCCGGGGCGCAGCCCCGGGCCAGGGGCGCGGGGAACTGCGCGACCAGCCACCACACGGCCGCGGACAAAGCACTACGGGCGTGTCCGTTCTTCGGTTTCTGCCCGTTCTACTGGTCCGAGGAGAAGCGGAGCGCCCCCGCTGGGATCTTGGCCTCACACCAGACTCTTACGCCCTCGCGGAGTTCGTTGTCGGGGCCGACCACCGCGCCGTCGCCGATGACCGCCCCGGAGAGGATGGTGCGTTCTCCGACGCGGGCGCGGGCGCCGATGAGGGAGTCCGTGATGACGGCGCCGGGTTCGACGACCGCGCCGGACAGGATCGCGCTGCCGGTGATGCGGGCGCCCTCGCCGATGTGCGCGCCGTCGCCGACGACCGTGCCGCCGGTCAGTTTGGCGTCGGGGGCGACCCTGGCCGTGGGCAGGACGAGCCGGTCCCCGCAGCGGCCCGGGACGGCCGGGGAGGGGGCGCGGCCCAGGACGAGGTCCGCGGAGCCTCGTACGAAGGCCTGGGGGGTGCCCAGGTCGAGCCAGTACGTGGAGTCCACCATGCCCTGGAGGTGGGCCCCGGTGGCCAGGAGGTCGGGGAACGTTTCGCGTTCCACCGAGACCGGGCGGCCGGCCGGGATCGTGTCGATGACCGAGCGGCGGAAGACGTACGCCCCGGCGTTGATCTGGTCGGTGACGATTTCCTCGGGGGTCTGGGGCTTCTCCAGGAAGGCCGTCACCCGGCCCGTCGCGTCCGTGGGGACCAGGCCGAACGCCCGGGGGTCCTCGACACGGGTGAGGTGGAGGGAGACGTCCGCGCCGGCCGTCTCGTGGGTCGCCACCAGGGCCCGGATGTCCAGGCCCGTCAGGATGTCACCGTTGAAGATCAGGACCGGCTCGTCGGGGCCGGAGCGCAGGCGCGCGGCCACGTTGCGGATCGCGCCGCCCGTGCCGAGGGGCTCCTCCTCGGTGACGTACTCGATGTGGAGGCCCAGCCCGGAACCGTCGCCGAAGTACGGCTCGAAGACCTCGGCCAGGTAGGAGGTCGCCAGGACGATGTGCTCGACGCCCGCCGCTCTCGCCCGCGCCAGCTGGTGCGTGAGGAACGGGACCCCGGCCGCCGGAACCATCGGCTTGGGGGTGTTCACCGTGAGCGGGCGCAGTCGGGTGCCTTTGCCCCCGACCAGGAGGATCGCTTCTGTCACCTGTCGTCTCTGCTTCCTGCCGGGACCGGCCGAAGGATGATTCGGCCGGCCAGTGTATGCAGTCCGTAGTAAGAGGCCTTCGACGGCAGTGGGGTGTCCTCGATGGCTCCGCGCAGACCTCAGCGGCCCTGGTAGCGGGCCGCGGCCGTTCTGGCCGAGCCGAGTTTGCCGTACAGGAGCCTCCCCGGGCACTCCGTGGCGAACCCGTCCCGATGGCCGGAGATCACGTTCAGTCGTACGTTCTTACCTTTTCGGTAGAGATTGCCACCGCCGGACTTCAGGTATGTCTTGCCGCGCGGATCGGCTCCGGAGAGACCGAGCTTCCATGCCGTGAGCCGCGCGATGGCGGTCACCGCGGCGGCGGACGGCTTGGTCCTGCCGAAACTGCCGAGGACCGCGATCCCCATGCTGTCGCTGTTGAAACCGAGGGTGTGGGCGCCCATGACGGGCTTCGCCACGCCCCCGGCACGGCCTTCGTAGATGTTTCCGCACTTGTCGACGAGGAAGTTGTAGCCGATGTCGCGCCAGCCGCTGCTCACCACGTGGTAGCGGTAGATACTGCGGATGACCGAAGGGGCTTGGGAGCAGCGGTAGTTGTTGCCCGAGGCCGTGTGGTGCACGAAGGCGGCCTTCACCTTTTTGGTGTACACGAAACCGCGCTCGCGCAGGCTCTCGTTCGCGCCCCAGCCGCGCCGGGTGACGATGCGTGGGCGTGCACCGATGTACGGGTTCACGAGCGGGGCGCCCTGGCGGAGGGCCGGGAGCTCGCGTTCGGTCTCGGTCCTGGACAGCGCCGGGATCTCCGCGGCGCCGAAGGGGGCGAGCTCGGAGTTGGCGGCGGAGGTGGCGTACGTCTCGGCGCTCTCCGCGCCCTTGTTCCCGTTGCCCGTCAGCGCTCCCCGGGGCGCGGGTTCGGCGCCCGGGTCGACGAGTTCGAGGTGCATGCCTCTGGGGAGCGGCGACTCGCCGGCTGCCGTGGCTCGTTCGTCCACCTGCGCCTGAACGCGGACCTCGACCCCGTCCGAGTCGCCCACCCACAGTGGCGCCGTGGAGCCGCGCACCCGGCCCGAGCCGCCCTCGGCGGTGTCGGGGTCGGCCGCGTGCTCGTGGTTGTGGGTCTCGATGTCCTGCCAGCCGGACCAGCGGTCGGCTCCGGTGGCGCGGGTACGGACCTGGACGCGACCGCGCAGTTCGGTGTCGGGGTCGTCCCAGACGACACCGACCAGCGAGAACGACCGTACGCTCCGTCTGCCGAGGCCCTGTTCGGGCGCGGCGGGCCCGAGCGAGCGGTAGCGCGAGAGCGGGACCAGGGGGAGGGACTGGGTGCTGCCCGTCACGGCGGGCTCGGTCCTCGCCGCCTGGGGTCCGGCCTGTGCCGGTGCGGACAGGGCCAGCGGAAGGGCGAGTGCGGCCGCGCAGGTGACGCCGACCGAGGAAGCAAGGATTCCATGCATGCCCCCGATCGTGGACATAGCCATACATATCTGTCCATTGCGGATTTGACGGACCGTCGGGTCACGCTCGGCCGAACCGGTGGCGCGGGCGCGGCGTCCCGCCGGACGCCCCCGCGTACGCTTGCGGGCGTGAACGCCACCGACCGCACCCCTGCCGACCTGCTGCGATCCGCGCTCGCCGCGGACCCCGCGCGCCCCCTGGTGACCTTCTACGACGACGCCACGGGCGAACGTGTCGAATTGTCCGTCGCGACCTTCGCCAATTGGGTGGCCAAGACCGCCAACCTCCTCCAGGGCGAGTTCTCCGCCGAGCCCGGCGACCGGGTGGCGCTGCTGCTGCCCGCGCACTGGCAGACGGCGGTGTGGCTGCTCGCGTGTTCCTCGGTGGGGGTCGTCGCGGACGTCGGGGGCGATCCCGGTGCCGCCGATCTCGTCGTCGCGGGGCCCGACGCGCTCGAGGCCGGGCTCGCCTGCTCCGGCGAGCGCGTCGCCCTCTCGCTCGCGCCGCTGGGGCGCCGCTTCCCGACACCGCCCGCCGGGTACGCCGACTACGCGGTGGAGGTGCCGAGCCAGGGCGACCGCTTCCAGCCGTACGCGCCGGTGGACCCGGAGGAGGCCGCGCTGATCGTCGCCGGGGCCGAGCACACGGGGGCCGAGGTCGTCGAGCGGGCCCGGGCGGAGGCGGCCTCGCTGGATCTGACGGGGCCCGGGTCGCGGATCCTGTCCGCGCTGCCGTACGACACCTGGGAGGGGCTCAGCGCGGGGCTGTACGCGCCGCTCGCCTCCGGGGGGTCCGTGGTGCTCTGCCGCCACCTGGAGCAGCTGGGCGAGGACGCGCTGGCCAAGCGGATCGAGAGTGAGCGGGTGACTGCGACGGTTCGGTAGTCGTCGGTCGTCTGTCGGGGGCGGACCCGTGGGGGGCCGGTCGCCTGTCGGGGGCGGACCCGTGGGGGCCAGTCACCTGCCGGGAGGCGGGCCCGTTGGGACCGGTCGCGCCCGCCGCCCCGCTGCGGATCCTGACGCGCCGGGGCCCCGCGCCCCTGACGGGTCCTTCACCCGTTCGGCCCCTTATCTGCCGCCCCCGCCCGTCCTCCGAGCCATGGTCGTAGGAGCACCGCACGCTCCGCACGCCATGAGGGGTGGACTCCGACGTGACCGACAGGACAGGGCCGGGAGCGGGGGCTTCGCCCACCGGTGCCGGGCTCGTACGACGGCGACGGCGACGCTGGGTGCAGTACTCGGCGCTCGGTGTCGCCGTCGTGGTCCTCGGTGCCGTCGGCGTCGGCCTGGCCGCGTACGAGAAACTGAGCCGGAACATCACGGCCGACGAGGAAGCCGCCGCCGAACTCGCCCGCTACGAGAAGGAGCGGCCCACCGCGCTGGTGCGCGACGCGCAGAACATCCTGCTGATCGGGTCGGACTCGCGGTCGGGGGACGGGAACGAGAAGTACGGCCGGGACTCCGGGACCGAGCGCTCCGACACCACGATCCTGCTGCACCTGTCCGCGAACCGGCGGAGCGCCACCGCCGTCTCCCTGCCCCGCGACCTGATGGTGGACGTGCCGAGCTGCCGGCGCCCGGACGGAACCCGTACCCGGCCCATGTTCGCGATGTTCAACTCCGCCTTCGAGGTGGGTGGTTCGGCGTGCACGATCCGGACCGTCGAGAAGCTCACGAACATCCGTGTCGACCACCACGTGGTCGTCGACTTCCACGGGTTCAAGGACATGGTCGACGCCGTGGACGGCGTGGAGGTGTGCCTGAAGGAGCCGATCGACGACAAGGCGGCCAAGCTGAAGCTGCCCGCCGGCAAGGTGGTGCTCGACGGCGAACAGGCCCTCGGCTACGTCCGCGCCCGCAAGAGCATCGGTGACGGCAGCGACACCGACCGGATGGAACGCCAGCAGCGGTTCCTCGGCGCGCTCGTCAACAAGGTGCAGAGCAACGACGTCCTGCTCAATCCGGCACGGCTCTACCCCGTGCTCGACGCGGCCACTTCGTCACTCACCGCGGACCCGGATCTGGCGAGCCTGCGCGGGCTGTACGACCTGGTCCGCGGCATGCGCAATATCCCCACGGAACGTGTCCAATTCCTCACGGTGCCCCGAACGTCGTACGTCTACAACGCCAATCGCGACCAGCTCGTGAAACCCGCGGCCGACAAACTCTTCGCCCTGCTGCGCGCGGACGCCGCGGTGGCGGTCGCGAAGGACCTTCCGACGGACCCGCCGAGCGGCGTTCCGACGAGCCTTCCGACGGACCTTCCGACGGATTCCCCTGCGAAACGCAAGAACTCGTACGAGGGTGGTGGCGAAGGTACGTACGACTCGGCATTCGACTACGAAGAGGAGTCGCACGGCAACGGGAAGTCGAAGGGAAAGCGGCCCGAGACTCCCACACCCACGCCGACTTTTCGCGGGAACACGGCGGCCGAGGACGCCTGCAGGTAAAGCGCGCGCCAAGGCGGGAACTGCCCGACTGAGAAGTCTCTGAGAAATAGGGCGGATTGCCCAGTTGTAGGGAGGTGGAATTTGTCACCACCGTCGCTTGACCCTGAACCGGCCGGATAGTGTGAGCGATCCGGTGCACCCGGCCACGAGGTCCGTCCTGGGGGTCGCGCACTGCTGACCGAGACCCGAGCGCTCTTTGAGGGGGAAGGGCGCCGCGTGGCCCCGACGGAGGATTCAGGCAACCGTGGACGCGCAAGGCCGTGGGCGGGCGGACAACATCGACCCCGCAGACCAGTGGGTACTCAACCCGAACACCGGTGAATACGAACTGCGACTGACCCCTTCCGCTCCGCAGTCGGGAGTCCCGAGACCGCGTCGGGGCAGCCCCGCGAACGCGGGACCGGGAGCGGGGGCACGCGCGCGCAGGGCGCCGGAACGAGAGAGTCCGGCGACGCCCGGCCCCGATGTGCCCGGGCCGCGCCGGCGCCGTGGCGCGCCGGCCGAGCCACCGCCGGGCCGTCGCAAGGGGCGGACCAAGCCGAAGAAGTCGAAGGCGAAGAAGATAGTGCTGTGGACCGGCGGCACGATGGCCTTCGTGCTGGTCGCCGTATCGGCCGCGGGGTATCTCTACCTCAAGCACCTTGAGGGCAACGTCAGCACGACGGACGTCGGCGACGCGGGCAAGAAGGGCTTCAGCAAGGACGAGGCCTTCAACATCCTGATCATCGGCACCGACAAGCGCACCGGCGCGGGCAACGAGGGCTACGGCGACAAGGGCAGCGTCGGGCACGCCGACACCAACATCCTGCTGCACGTCTCCAAGGACCGTACGAACGCGACCGCGTTGAGCATCCCGCGTGACCTGATCGTCAATGTGCCGGACTGTCCGACCAAGCAGCCGGACGGCACCGAGAAGGTCATCCCGGGCACGCAGAACGTCCGCTTCAACACGAGCCTCGGCCAGGACGGCCGGGACCCGGGCTGCACCATGCGCACGGTCAAGGAAGTCACCGGCATAGCGCCCGACCACTTCATGATGGCCGACTTCAACGCGGTGAAGACACTGACCAGCGCGGTCGGCGGCGTCGACGTGTGCGTGGCACACGCCGTCAACGACAAGGAGTCGCACCTCAAGCTGCCCGCGGGCAAGTCCAAGGTCGAGGGCGAGCAGGCTCTCGCGTTCGTACGGACCCGGCACAGCTTCGGCAACCAGGGCGACCTGGACCGCATCAAGGTGCAGCAGCAGTTCCTGGGCTCCCTGATGCGCAAGATGAGCTCCAGCGACACCCTCACCAGCCCCACCAAGCTGATCAGTCTGGCCGAGGCCGCCACGAAGGCGCTGACGGTGGACACGGGCCTGGGAAGTGTCAGCACCCTCAAGGACGTGGCCCTGGAGCTCAAGAAGGTGCCCCCGAAGAACATCACCTTCACCACGGTGCCGGTCCTCGACAACCCCGCCGAGAAGGTCAAGGCGACCGTCGTCGTCAACCAGTCGCAGGCCCCCGCGGTCTTCGACGCGATCAGCAACGACGTCTCCTTCACCGCCGTGAAGCAGAAGGAGAAGAAGGAGAAGGCCGAGGTCGCCGCCCGCCTCAAGGGCAACCGTTCCGCCGCCGCCGACATCCGCGTCGACATCTACAACGGCGGGGCCCCGCCCGGCAGCGCACAGGAGACTCTTAACTGGCTGCAGAATACTGAGGGCGTGCTCAAGTCCAGCCAGCTCGGTAACGCCGACGCAACACTGAGCAAGACGACCCTGGAGTACTCTCCCGACCAGGCCGATCAGGCACGCAAGCTGGCGGACCTCATGGGGCTGTCCGCTTCGGCGCTGAAGCCTGGCAAGAGCGAGAAGAACTCACAGGGTCTGCCCGCGATCGTGCTGACCCTGGGCAAGGACTTCAAGGGTGCCGGGGTGCCGTTGACCACTCCGACCAAGGCGCCGGAGGTCGACAAGTCCACGGCGGACAAGACAGTGTGCGCCAGTTGATGACCTAACGGGTCTGTCAGACGTCTAACAGGACGCGGGGGCGTCCGGGCCGGACGCAAGGGGTGTCCGGCCAGACGTACGCGTCCGATCGGGCGCGGGACAGACCCGTTTGTCAGGCGCAGGGTGGGGAGGGGCAGGGAGATGGCGCGAAGCGGTGTGCGTGGGGAGGGGGCTCGACCACGTGTCCGGCAGGCCGACGATCTGGGCTGGGACGACAGCCTGTACGACGAGAACGGCGATCCCACCGACGGAGGCGGAGCTTCCGGCGGCGGAGGTGGCGATGCCACCAGTGAGAGCAGTGGCTCCACCAGCAGAGGCAGTGGCACCACCAGGTCAGACGGCGGCTCCACCGGCAAGGGCGACGGTTCGGCCAACGGCGGCCGAGGGGCCGGGCACGACGGGCGTCCGGTCGGCAAGGACGGCGACGACGCGTCGGCCGAACCGCGTGGGCAGGGCCGGCACGGCGGTGGCGGCGGGCGTCGGCGCGGGAGCGACGGCGGGCACCCGCGGCGCAGACGCCGCATACTGCGCTGGTCGGCGTCGGTCCTGGCGCTTCTGATACTTGGCACCGCGGGCGCCGGTTACCTCTACTACCAGCACCTGAGCGCCAACATAAAGAAGGACGACCTGAACCTCGGCGACGAGAAGGACCGGGCGGCCAAGAGCAAGGCGAACGCGGCCGGACAGACCCCCCTGAACATCCTTCTGATCGGCTCGGACGCCCGGGACACCAAGGAGAACCAGGCCCTCGGCGGCGCCAAGGAGACCTTCGGCGGTACCCCGCTCGCGGACGTCCAGATGCTGCTGCACCTCTCCGCCGACCGCAGCAACATGTCGGTGATCAGCATGCCGCGCGACACCCTGCTGAAGATGCCCAAGTGCACGGACCCGGACACCAAGAAGGTCTACCCGGCGACCGTCGGGCTGGTGATGACCAACACCTCGCTCGGGCGCGGCGGTCCGGGCTGCACGGTGGCCACCTGGGAGAAGCTCACCAAGATCCACATCGATCACTTCATAAAGATCGACTTCTCGGGTGTGGTGTCGATGGCGGACGCGATCGGCGGCGTCCCGGTCTGTGTGGACGCCAACATCTACTCCAAGGACAGCCAGGGCCACGGCTCCGGGCTGAAGCTGAAGAAGGGCACGACCCCCGTCAAGGGCACACAGGCCCTGGCGTGGCTGCGGACGCGGTACGGCTTCGAGGACAACACGGACATCGGCCGGACCAAGGCCCAGCACCAGTACATGAACTCGATGGTCCGCCAGCTGCGCAAGAACGCCACGATCAGCAACCCCGGCAAGCTGCGCAGCCTCGCGGAGACCGCAACCAATGCGCTGACCGTCGACAAGGGCCTGGGCACCCCGCTGAAACTCTACGACCTCGGCAACGAGCTCAAGAAGGTCGAGCCGAAGCGCATCACGATGACCACGATGCCCTGGCAGTGGGCCGTCTCGGACAGCAACCGCGTGGAGCCCAAGCCGGTCGAGGCCGAGCAGCTGTTCCGTCTCGTCCGTGAGGACATCGCGCTCGACGGCAAGGACAAGAAGAAGACGGCGACCGCGGTGAAGGCCTCCACGGACCCGGCCGCCGCGGACGACCAGATCGGCGTGACCGTGCAGAACGGCACCCGCACGGCCGCGCTGGGCCCGGTCCGCGGGCGCGCGGGCACGGTGACCCAGCTGCTCACCGGCAAGGGCTTCACCAAGGCCGCCGCGGACACCTCGACGGCGACCGCCGAGGAGACGACCGTGATCCGCTACCCGAGCGCCGATCTGCAGGGCGACGCCCAGGCGGTCGCCAAGGCGCTGGGGATCCCGCTGAGCGCGGTGAAGAAGTCGACGGACGTCTCGGGCGTCACGCTCGTGGTCGGCGCCGACTGGCGCGAGGGCACGGCGTACAAGGCCAAGACGCGGGACAACACGACGCCGGAGTCCGCGGACGTGCTCAACGGCGCCAAGGCCGACGCCTGTATGCACGTCAACAAGGACTACACCTGGTCGTAGGCCCATCGGCGGAAAGCAGTTGGGCCCCTCTCGAGTTCGAGAGGGGCCCAACTACTAATGGATGGGGCTCAGTTGGCGGGCTCCGTGGAGCCGAGCACCGCCGGGCGGCGGGAGGCGATGACCTTCTTCGCCAGCGCCTTCGGGCTGGTGAGGAAGCCGAAGCCCCACGACATGTGCATGGTCGCGAGGGCGACGGGGATCTGCAGGCGGGCCTTCAGGGGCAGCCCCTTGCCCGCGGGCAGCGAGCCCGCGGCTATCGCCGCGAGATAGCCGCCAGGGATCAAGAAACCCCAGGGCGTCAGCGCCACGCCCACCACGACGCCCGCCGCGATCGCGCACACGGCGGTCGGCGGAGCGAGGTAGCGCAGGTTGATGGAGCCCTCGTGGTAGCGGGCGACGACATGGCGCCAGCGCCCGTAGTCCTTGTACTGCTTGGCGAGCGCCTTGACCGACGGCCGGGGCCGGTACGACACCTTCAGCTCGGGCGAGAACCAGATGAGGCCGCCCGCCTCCCGGATCCGGAAGTTCAGCTCCCAGTCCTGGGCGCGGATGAACTCCTCGTTGTAGCCGCCCTGGCGCTCCAGGGCCTCGCGCCGGAAGACGCCGAGGTAGACGGTCTCGGCGGGAGCGGCCTCGCCGCCCGTGTGGAAGGCCGCGTTCCCGACCCCGATCTTCGAGGTCATCGCGGCGGCGACCGCGCGCTCCCAGTCGTTCTCGCCCTCGGCGTGCATGATGCCGCCGACGTTCTGCGCGCCGGTCTCCTCCAGGAGGCGCACGGCGGTCGCGATGTAGTTCGGGGAGAGCATGCCGTGCCCGTCGACGCGGACGACGACGGGATGCCGGGACGCCTTGATCGCCGCGTTCAGCGCGGCCGGGGTGCGACCGGTCGGGTTCGGGACGGTGTGGACGCGCGGGTCTTCGCGTACGAGCTCGGCGGCGATCTCGTCCGTACGGTCCGAGGACGGACCGATGGCGATCACCACCTCCATCTCGCCGTCGTACTCCTGCGCCAGGATCGCTTGGACGGCCCCGCGCAGATGCCGCTCCTCGTTGAGGACGGGCATGATCACAGAAACGGCGGGGGGCCGCACGTCAGACTTCTCGCTCATCGGACGTCACGTTACCGCGAATGGGGGACACGGGCGCGCGCCGCCCGGTCCGCGGGCCGGGCAGCAGATCGTATGGGCCTACGGTGCTCACGGATCCCCACGTTCACCCCCGCGGAGGTGTCCCCCTTGCCCACGCCGCCCCGCTCCCCCGCCCGCCCGCAGCCCCGCCCACAGAACCGCCCGCAGCCACCCCGCTCCCGGCGGCCTCCGGAGCGGTCCACCGTACGGCCCCCCGTACGGAGGAAGAAGCCGCGCTGGGCCATGCGGGTGGTCACCACGATCTCGGTGGTGGTCCTCGCCTCGGCGGGCATCGGGCACGCGGTGGTCACCAGCCTGGGCGAGGGCATCGCCCGGGTCGACCCCTTCAAGGACATGAAGGACCGCCCCGCGGCGGGCCACGGCATGAACGTGCTGCTGGTCGGCACCGACGGCCGCGACAAGATCACGGAGGAGGAGCGGCAGAAGTACCGTCTGGGCGGAGCCCCCTGCCACTGCACCGACACGATGATGATCGTGCACATCGCGGCCGACAGGGAGCGGGCCAGCGTCGTGAGCCTGCCGCGCGACTCCTACGCCGAGGCGCCCGCGCACACCGACCAGACCACCGGCGCCGAGCACGGCCCCCATCCGATCAAGCTCAACGCGGCGTACGCGGAGGGGGGCCCGCAGCTGACCGTGCGCACGGTCGAGAACATGACCCATCTGAAGATCGACCACTACTTGGAGGTCGATTTCACCAGCTTCATGCAGACGGTGGACGTGCTCGGCGGCGTGAGCATCTGCACCGCACAGCCCCTGAAGGACTCGTACACCGGACTCGACCTGACCGCCGGCACGCACACGCTGAACGGCGGGCAGGCACTCCAGTACGTACGTTCCCGGCATGTCGACAGCGCCTCCGACATCGGCCGGATGCAACGCCAGCAGCGGTTCCTGGCGGCGCTGATCGAGCGGGCCACGTCATCGGGGGTGCTGCTGAACCCGATGAAATTCCGTGACGTCACCCGGGCCGTGCTCGGCTCGGTCCGCGCGGACCAGGGGTTCGGCACGGACGAGCTGCTGGACCTCGGCCGGGCGATGCGGAACTTCTCCCCCTCCTCCTCCGAGTTCACGACCGTGCCGATCGGACAGATGGCCTACGCCGCCAAGGGCATCGGTTCCACACTGAAGTGGGACGAGAACAAGGCCACCGCGCTCTTCCAGTCACTGCGCGACGACAAGCCACTCGCTCCCCCGCACAAGGCGGCGCCCGCCAGGACCGTGCGCGTCGAGGTGGCCCCGCGGCAGATCCAGGTCCAGGTGGAGAACGGCACGCCCACGGAGGGCCTCGGCAAACGCGTCGACAGCGCCCTGGCCGCCACCGGGTTCCGCACGACGGGCCGGCCCGTCAACGCCCAGGACCGCACCGCCCGGCACACCGTCATCGTCTACGACCCGCGCTGGGACCGCTCCGCGAAGTCCCTCGCCGCCGCACTCCCGGGCAGCGAGCTGCGGGAGGTCAAGGGGCGGGGGCCGCTGCTGAAGGTGATCGCCGGGGCGGACTTCAAGGAGGTCACACGGGTCCGGGTACAGGATCCCTACCAGGGGGAGACCCGGGTGGTGACGGGGGATCAGGTGGCGTGTACGTAGGTGCCGCGCGCGTCCACGGACACACGAAGGGCCCCGCCGCATCGCCCGGCGGGGCCCTTCGTGGTGGAGCGGGTCAGTTGCCCGACACCGTCACCGTCTGGTCGTTCTTCAGCTCGTCGACCAGCGCCTTGACCTTGGCCTTGTCCCAGACCAGGTTGCCGCCCGTGGAGCCGGAGATCGGCATGTTCATGGACTTGCCGCTGCCGCCGGTGACGCCCTTCATCGCCCAGAACATGCTGCCGAGGTCCCACAGGCTCATGCCCTTGTCGACGGTGAGGCTGTCGAGGCCCGAGCCCATGGTCGGGTAGAGCTTGAAGGGGTTCAGGACGGTCCCGGGGGTCGCGACCTGGTGGGCCAGGGCGGACAGGAACTTCTGCTGATTCTTGGTGCGCTGGAGGTCCGATGCCGCGAAGGCGTGGCGGGTACGGACGAAGGCGAGGGCCTGCTCACCGTTGAGGGTCTGCTTGCCCGCCTTGAAGTCGGCGCCGGAGTACTTGTCCTTGAAGCCCTGGTCGAGGGTCATCTCCACACCGCCGACCGCGTCGACGATGTTCGCGAACCCGGCGAAACCGATCTCCACGTAGTGATCGATGTGCAGGCCGGTGTTGTACTCGATGGTGCGGACCAGCAGCGTCGGCCCGTCCTCCGCGTACGCCGCGTTCAGCTTCACCTGGCGGCCCGTGCCGGGGAAGGTCTTGCCGGACGCGGATCCCTTGTACGTCGGGATCGTCACGTTCGAGTCGCGGGGGAGGGAGATCAGGGTGTCGCCGTTGTCCCCGACGTGCAGGATCATCATCGAGTCCGTGCGCTTGCCCTCGGCGGACCCGGTGTGCAGCTTCTTCTTCTCCTCGGCCGACATGCCGGCGCGGCTGTCGGAGCCGACGATCAGGTAGTTGGTGCCCTTGCCCGCCTCGGGCCGGTCTATGACCTTCGAGAGATCCACGTCACGGTGGAGCTTGGAGTCGGCCCAGAAGTACGTGCCCACGGAGACCACGACCAGCAGCGTGACCAGCGTAATCGCGATCCACTTGATCCGCCGCCGCCAGTTCGGCGCGGGGCGCGGGCCACGGCCGCCCTGGCCGCCGGGACCCTGCGGACCACCGGGGCCGCCCGGCGAACCGTAGACCTGCCCGGTGTTGTAACCGGAGTCGTACCCGTTGTCGTACCCCTGGCCGTCGTCGTACGTCGGCTGCTGGGGCACCCCGCCGTACGGCGGGGCGGACGGGCGCGGACCGGGCGTTCCCGGGCCACGCTGAACCTGCCGCATGACGCGGGCGCCCTCAGGCTGAGCGCCTGCGCTGCCGCGTCCGTAACGGTCGCTGCGGTTGCTGTCGGACCACCCGTCGGGCCAATCGTTCATGCGGACCAGTGTGCAGGTCCGCACGGTGTGCCTAACAAGAGACCGGGGAGATCTGGGTCACGCCTGTTGCAGAGCTGATGCAAAGCGACCCTCGCACGCCCCCGCATAGGGTGGACGGCATGACAGACCTGGCGCCCACCCCGGAATCCGATATTCCGGGCAAGCCGACCTTCGCGTCCCGGACCACCCTCAGCCACATCATGACCCACAACGACACCAACCTTCTGGGCACGGTGCACGGCGGAGTGATCATGAAGCTGGTCGATGACGCGGCGGGCGCGGTGGCCGGGCGGCACTCCGGCGGGCCCGCCGTCACCGCCTCCATGGACGAGATGGTCTTCCTGGAGCCGGTCCGCGTGGGCGACCTCGTCCATGTGAAGGCCCAGGTGAACTGGACGGGGCGGACGTCCATGGAGGTCGGCGTGCGCGTGCTGGCCGAGCGCTGGAACGAGTCGACGCCGCCCCAGCAGGTCGGTTCGGCCTATCTCGTCTTCGCCGCGGTCGACGCCGACGGCAAGCCGCGGCGCGTGCCGCCCGTCCTCCCGGAGACCGAGCGCGACGAGCGGCGCTACCAGGAGGCCCAGATCCGGCGCACCCACCGGCTGGCCCGCCGTCGGGCGATCATGGAACTGCGGGAGAAGCGGGCGGCGGAGGGGCTGGACTAGTAGTGCTTCGTTAGGTTGTGGGCTGTCTGCGGCTGCTCCGAGGGCTGGGCAGGGGGCGTCCGCAGGTGGTGCAGGTACCGGTCCAGCACC
>NZ_JBIVXA010000042.1:0-39769 GCF_044768965.1 Streptomyces sp. NPDC090798 | reverse complement strand
GGGGGCGCGGGGGGCGGGGGGGGGGGGGGTTTGTTGGGGGGGGGGGGGGGGGGGGGCGCCCGGCCCCGCGGGGCGGGGGGGGGGGGGGGGGGGGGGGGGGGCGGCGCCGCCCCGGCCCCCGCCCCCCCCCCCCCCCCGCCCCCCCCCCCCCCCCCCGCCGCGCACGTGCGCGAGCCGCCCTAGGGCTCAGCCGCAGTTACCGGTGATCCACTGGTGGGACCGCACCTTGTACGTACCGGCGAGGTTGCCGCCCTGCTGCTGCCGGGTGCAGCCGATCCGGTCGTTGTAGTTGGTGCTCGCGTAGAAGGCGACACCGCTGTACGACCCGGTGCCGGCGTTCCACACCGACTTCACGTTCGTCGTGGCGGCCCAGGAACACTTGATGGCGCCGCTCTGCCAGTCGGGGTCGGCGACGCTCCACGAGCACTTGCTGCCCGTGAAGTTGAAGCCGGTCCAGAAGCAGACGTCACCCGACGCGCAGTCCACGGCGGCGGCCGAGGCGGGTGCCGCCGACGCGGAGGCGGGCAGGGCCAGCGTGGTGGCGGCCGCCGCACTGACGGCGAGGGTCGCGAGCAGCGGGGAGAGGCGACGGGGACGACGTACGGAAAGGTTCATGGATCTGTTTCTCCTTGCGATGCGGCTGCTGGTGGTGGTCGGACAGCCAGAAGGTGGCAACGCGTGTCCCGGCCAGGCAAGGAGACCGGCCGGGCTGGGACGCCGGGACGGTCGCACGCCCGCTACTTGGCGCGTTATCTAACCCCTGGGACGGCCGTGGGACGGCTACTGTGTCCAGCCACTGCAACGTCTGACCAGCGTGCCGTAAGTGCCAGGGGGGAACCGCGATGCCCGCGTGCCCGGAGACCGAGCGGTTCGGCGCGTTGTTGCGTTCGCTGAAGAACCGGTCCGGTCTGAGTTACGAGGCCCTCGCCAAGAAGACCGGCACGGCCGGGTCCACACTGCACCGCTACTGCCGCGGCACTTCTGTGCCCCAGGACTACGGAAGCGTGCACAGGTTCGCCACCGCCTGCGGCGCGACCCCGGACGAACTGCGGACGCTGCACCGGCAGTGGGCCCTGGCGGACGCCGCCCGGACGGAGACGGGGGCGGTGGACGCGGAGGCCGCGGTGGACGCGGTGGACGCGGTGGACGCGGTGGATCCCGCAGACGCCGTCGTGGTCACTGGTCTCGTGGACAGTGATCGCGATGTCGGTGACGGTGACGGTGATGGTGACGAGGAGCCGGAAGCGGTGGAGGTCGGGCCGGTTCGGCCGGTCCGTCAGGGCCGGTTCCGTCTCGACCAGTTCCGTCAGGGCCGGTTCCGTGTCGTGGTGATCGGCGCCGTGGTCCTGACGCTCGGTGTCTCCGCCTGGGCCCTGACGACCGATCACCCGTCATCCGGCAAGGGCGCCGGCGGCGGATCCGCGGCGGACGGCCGTCTGCTCTTCTCGGCCGCCTGTCAGCCCGTGGTGGCCATGGGCCAGCACGACGCGTGCGTGGGCGAGGTACAACGGCTGCTGCACGCCAAGGGCGCGGACATCGACGTCGACTCGGACTTCGGCCCGCAGACGCTGCGCCGGGTCACCGCCTTCCAGGTGTTCACCGGTCTCCAGCCCAACGGAGTCGTCGGGGGCGCCACCAAGGAGGCGCTCTACACCTCGAACGTACGCATGACCGTCTGGCCCCCGGCGAAGGTACGGCAGCACATCCGCGCGGTCTTCACCGACGCACCCGACGCGGCGGTCGCCATCGCCGACTGCCAGTCGTTCCTCGACCCGCTGCACATCCTGCCCAACACCAACGGCACCCGTAACTGGGGTCTGTTCCAGATCTCCGACCTGCGCCTGCGCGAGCTGGGCGGGACCCCGCGTCAGGCGCTGGACCCGGAGTGGAACATCAGGGCGGCCAAGCGCCTCTGGAGCAAGAAGCGCGACTTCCACGACTGGCCGAACTGCGAACGCGCGGTCAAGGGCGCCGCCACCACCGCGCCCGCACGGTAGCGGCGGCCCACCACAACCTTGGTGGACCGCCGCGCACGCACCGACCTGCCGCGGATCAGTGGAAGAAGTGCCGCGTCCCCGTGAAGTACATGGTGATGCCCGCCTTCTTCGCGGCCTCGACCACCAGCTCGTCACGGACCGAACCGCCGGGCTGGACCACGGCCCTGACACCCGCCTCGGCGAGGATCTCCAGACCGTCGGGGAACGGGAAGAACGCGTCCGAGGCCGCGTACGACCCACGGGCCCGCTCGGCGCCCGCCCGCTCGACCGCGAGCTTCGCGGAGTCGACGCGGTTGACCTGGCCCATGCCGACGCCGACCGAAGCGCCGTCCTTGGCGAGCAGGATCGCGTTGGACTTCACCGCGCGGCAGGCCCGCCAGGCGAAGGCCAGCTCGTCGAGCTCGCCCTCGTTCAGGGCGTCACCGGTCGCCAGGGTCCAGCTCGCCGGGTTGTCGCCGTCGGCCTGGAGGCGGTCGGTGACCTGGAGCAGCGCGCCGCCGTCGATCGGCTTGAGCTCGGCCGGGTTCGCGGGCGCACGGTGAGCACGCAGCACGCGGATGTTCTTCTTCTTGGTGAGGGCTTCGAGGGCGCCGTCCTCGTACTCGGGCGCCACGATGACCTCGGTGAAGATCTCGGCGACCTGCTCCGCCATCTCCTTCGTCACCGGCCGGTTGACCGCGATCACACCGCCGAAAGCGGACAGCGGGTCACAGGCGTGCGCCTTGCGGTGCGCCTCGGCGACGTTCGAGGCGATCGCGATGCCGCACGGGTTGGCGTGCTTGATGATCGCGACGCAGGGGTCCTCGTGGTCGTACGCGGCACGGCGCGCGGCGTCCGTGTCCGTGTAGTTGTTGTACGACATCTCCTTGCCGTGCAGCTGCTCGGCTTCCGCGAGACCGCCGGCGCCCGAGGTGTAGAGGGCGGCGGGCTGGTGCGGGTTCTCGCCGTAGCGGAGGGTGTGCGATCGCTCCCAGGTGGCGCCGAGGAAGTCGGGGAACCCGGTGGGGTCGACGGGGGCGTACTCGGAGGCGAACCAGGAGGCGACGGCGACGTCGTACGCGGCCGTGTGCTGGAAGGCCTCGGCCGCGAGCCGCTTACGGGTCGTGAGGTCGAAGCCGCCGGCCTTGACGGCGGCGAGGACGTCGCCGTAACGGTCCGGGCTGGTGACGACGGCCACGGACGGGTGGTTCTTGGCGGCGGCGCGGACCATCGAGGGCCCGCCGATGTCGATCTGCTCGACGCACTCGTCGGGCGTCGCGCCCGAGGCGACGGTCTCGCGGAAGGGATAGAGGTTGACGACGACGAGGTCGAACGGCTTGACGCCCAGCTCTTCCAGCTGCCGCTGGTGGTCGGGCAGACGCAGGTCGGCGAGGATGCCGGCGTGGACCTTGGGGTGCAGGGTCTTCACGCGGCCGTCGAGGCACTCGGGGAAGCCGGTCAGGTCCTCGACCTTGACGACGGGGACCCCGGCCGCGGCGATCCTGGCGGCGGTGGAGCCGGTGGAGACGAGCTCGACACCGGCCTCGTGGAGCCCGCGGGCGAGCTCTTGGAGCCCGGTCTTGTCGTAGACGCTGACGAGCGCGCGCCGGATGACCCGCTTGGTGTCCTCGGTGCTCTCGGCCGTGACTGTGCTGTCGGCGGTCACTGGATAACTACCTTTCGTCCCTCAATGCGATAGCCGTTGCGGGCGAGCCGCCCCACGACATCGACGAGCAGCCTTCGCTCGACTTCCTTGATGCGCTCGTGCAGAGCGCTCTCGTCGTCCTCGTCCCGGACCTCCACCACGCCCTGAGCGATGATCGGTCCGGTGTCGACGCCGTCGTCGACGAAGTGGACGGTGCAGCCGGTGACCTTCGCGCCGTACGCGAGCGCGTCGCGTACGCCGTGGGCCCCCGGGAAACTGGGCAGCAGGGCGGGATGCGTGTTGACGAACCGCCCGCCGAACCGGGCGAGGAATTCCTTCCCCACGATCTTCATGAACCCCGCGGAGACCACCAGGTCGGGCTCGTGGTCGGAGACGGCCTCGGCGAGCGCGTGATCCCACTCGTCCCGGGTGTCGTAGTCCTTGACGCGGCGGACGAAGGTGGGGATCCCGGCCCGCTCGGCCCGGGCGAGCCCTTCGATGCCGTCGCGGTCGGCGCCCACGGCCACGATCTCGGCCCCGTAGGCCTCCGGCCCTCCCGCGGCGATGCCGTCGAGCAGTGCCTGCAGATTCGTGCCTGATCCGGAGACCAGCACGACGAGGCGCTTGGTCTTGGCCACGACGGGGCCCTTTCTCGGGGGAGCGTTTGTACGGTCGTACGAATGCTTCGCGCCCCTGGATACGGGGAAGTCTACGAAGCGGCCGACCGTCAGCAACGATACCGGCACACCGGGCGGCCCCCACGGGACGGGGGCGTGGCCGGAAGGTAGCGTCTGCGGTGTCCCGGGAACAGCGTTCGGCACGGGGAACGCCCTGTGCGCTTGGGACGTTGACCTGGGACGGGTAGAACGTTCGGGGTACGAGCCCCGGGGGCGAACGTCCGGGGCGCGGGTCTCGGACGCAAAACCCGGGGCAGGGACTCCGCGGAGCGGTACCCGGGGTGCGAATCCCGGGTCCTGATCCTGGAAACGAACGCCCGGGGTGCGAGCCCCGGGCGGGACGCTCGGGGTGCGCGTCGCAAGCACGATGCCGTGTGGACACGCCGCCCGCCAGAACCACCAAGGGGAAGACGCACACCTGATGCCGGACCGCAGTCTCCGACTCCCTCCGCTGCTGCTGCGCGAGCGGCGCCCTTCGCCTACCCCGCCGCGGGAGAGCGGGGACACGCCCGCGGGTGGGAGCGGTTCCGCGGGCGGACGCGGCCCGGACACGGACTCCGGCACGGGCTCCGGCTCCGGCTCCGGCTCCGGCTCCGGCTCCGACGACAATCCCTTCGCTCCGCCGCCGGAGGGCACGCCCGACCGCCCCTGGAAGCCCCGCCGTCCCGCGTCCGGCCAGAGCCCGAAGGAGAACGACGGTTCCGACCCCGGACAGTCCCCCTGGGGCAGTCAGTGGAGCGACCGGCAGCCGGGGCGTTCGTCAGGCGGCGGTTTCGGCGACCGTCCCGGGGCTCCGCAGGGTCAGGGCGGCCCGGAGGGTCCCGGCGGTGGGCCGGGCGCCGGAATGCGCTGGGACCCGACGGACCCCGCCCAGCGCCGCGCGCGCTACGCGCTGCTCTCCGGAATGTGGGCGTTCTTCTTCGCCCTGTTCAGCTGGCCGTACGTGGCGCTGCTGCTCGGTGCGCTCGCCCTGTACTGGGGCGGCAGTGCCCTGCGCGCCAAGGCCCGTACGCCGGACCCGGACACCGCGGCCCCCGAAGCGAACACCCGCCCCCAGACGACCGCCGCGGTGAGCGGCCTCGTCACCGCGTCCCTGGCCATCGTCATGGTCGCCGCGACCTTCACCGCGCAGCTCGTGTACAGCGACTACTACTCCTGCACGAACGACGCCCTCACCAACGCCGCCAAACAGTCCTGCAACGACCTCCTCCCGAAGGACCTCAGGGGCGTCTTGGGAACGCGCGGCTAGCCCTCCCACACCGGCACCCCACCAGAGACGCAGGAACCCACACACCCACCCCCCACACCCCCGCAGCAAACATCAACCCAGGCCCCCGGCGGGGTCCGGGGCGCAGCCCCAAACGGGGTCTGGGGCGCAGCCCAAGCGGGGTCCAGGGCGCAGCCCAAGCGGGGTCTGGGGCTCGGCCCCAGGGGGTCTGGGGCTCGGCCCAAGCGGAGTCCAGGGCGCAGCCCAACCGAGGTCCGGGGCACAGCCCAACCGAGGTCCGGGGCACAGCCCAAGCGGAGTCCAGGGCGCAGCCCAACCGGGGTCCGGGGCACAGCCCAACCGGGGTCCGGGGCACAGCCCAAGCGGAGTCCAGGGCGCAGCCCAACCGGGGTCCGGGGCGCAGCCCCAGGGGGTCTGGGGCTCGGCCCCAGGGGATGGGAATGGGTAGGGGCGGCGGGGGCGAGAAAACCGAGGGCCCTCACTCACCCCGTTCAGGCGGCACCGGCAAGGCCGCCGCATCCACCCCATCGACGGGCAAGAAGTCGTACGGCTCCAAGCTCGGATCCGAAGCCGGACCGGACGCCGGGGCGGCGGCAGGGACGGGCCCGGAGCCAGAAGTGGGGGCCGCCCCCACCGACGGAGTCACCCCCACCTGACCTCCGTCCCCCCGCGACCGCCCCGCCCAGAACCCCCATGAGAACCACGAGGGCCGAGAGAGCCACGTAAGCCAAGAAGCCCCCCGTCGCCGCCGAAGCTCCCACCCCCACAACCCCACCCCCACAGGAACCCCCACCCCCACCGTCCACACCACCACCGCTCCCCCCACCTGCCACCACACCGGCCCGAAGTGTGCCAACGCCGCCACTCCCAACGGCCCACCCGCCAACCCGGCAAGCACCGCCATCACCAGCCCGCACAACACGGCCGCGACCCCCACCCCCGCCACGACCCGCCCCCACGACCAGGCCTCACGCCCCTCCCCCGGCGCCCCCGACGCCCCCGCGGTCACCAAGAACCACGCCACCGTCACCCCCGCCACCACCGGCACCAACATCCCCACCTCACTCCACGCCACCCCAGGCACCGGCACCGGCACCGCCGCCAGCAGCGGAAACGCCGGCAGCAACGGCCCCGGCCCCGCCGCGGACAACGGCCCCGCGACATGCCCGGCCCCCAGCACGACCCCGGGCCCGAGCCCGTACGCGGCCCCCCACACCGCCGCGTTCGGCACGAGCGCCACACAGAGCAGCAGTACCGCGAACCGCCCCGACCACACCTCGGTGAGCTGCGCGAACGAGTCCCGGGCGGCATCGCCGTGCCACACCAGCGACACCGCCACCAACAGCGAGCCACCCCCGACGAGCGCCGCCGCCCCGGCCCCGGCCGCCCGCGCCGAGGCCCCGATGAATTCGGGCGGGCAACGGCGTACACCGGCGGGCACCACGGCGAGCAACCGCCGGACCCGCGCGGGCACGGGGAAGCCGGCGCGGCCGCACGCCGCCCACACCCCCACACCCGCCGCACTCCCGGCGAGCAACGGCAGGCATCCGGCGGTCCACACCCACGAAGGCCGCAACTCCCCGCCCGAGCAGTACAGCGCGGCCGCCAGACCGACCGTCAGATAGCCCCCGACGACCCCCGTCCACACCGTGCCCGGCTCCGCCTCGGCCTCGGCGTCCGCCACCCCGCGCGCCGCCCGGTACAGCAGCCACACGGGCAGGGCGACCAGCAGCAGCGGTGTCACACCCATCGGCATGGGCAGGCCCGACAGGGTCTCGGTGCGGATCAGCTCCACGCCGTGCGCGAGCAGCCACAACGCGGCGGCCACGTGCAGCGATCCACTCGGCCCGCTGTCCGGATAGGGCGAGCTGATCCACAGCATCATGACGAGGACGGCGAACGAGCCAAGTCCGAGCCCCGCCGCGAGAGCGCCACCCAGGAGGCTGGCGCCCAGTCCGGGTGAACGGTGGCGCATCCGGGTGAGCAGGGGCGACAACGACAGCCTGCGGTCGGTCATTTGGGTCACGCCCGCCATGCTCCCAACGACACGCGCTTTCTCGTCGTAACAGGCGAACCTTGGATGTGTCGCTCAATATGCAGCTATGTACTTTTTCGTACTAAGGGGCACCCTATGGGGTCCGACATGACACGCACCCCTGAGACCCCGCTGCCCTCCCCCAAGGACCGCCGCCGCCTGCGCGAGGCCCAGTCGCTGAGCCAAGCCGACGTCGCGGCCGCGGTGGGCGTCACCCGTGCGACGGTGCGCTCGTGGGAGAACGGCCGTACGACGCCACGCGGCAGCAAACGGGAAGCGTACGCACGGCTGCTGACGGGCACTGAGGAGGTGACCACCCATCAGGAGAATCCGGTCCGCGCGCTGGTCGGCGCCGCCACCGGCCCCGTACAGGCGTCCCCCGACCGCGCCGAACCCACCCCCGAGCCGCCCTCCGAAACCCCTCCCGCCTCCGAACTCGGCCCCCTACCCACACCAGAACTCGGCCCCGTATCCACACCAGAACCCGGCCCCGGGTCCGAGGCCGAACTCGAACCCCTTTCGGCCCCCCTGACGCCCGATCAGGCCTTCGACGCCCTCTACGCGTTCTGCGCCCCCGCCCTCGTACGGCAGACCTACCTGCTCACCGGGCGGCGCGAGCTGGCGCGCGAGTCGGTGGAGCGCGCCTTCCAGCTGGCCTGGCACCGCTGGCCCGAGGTGGCCATGGACCGCGATCCGGCGGGGTGGGTGCGGGCGACGGCGCACGAGTTCGCGCTCTCGCCCTGGCACAGGCTGCGCCCCCGGCACCGCAACCCGGAGCCGCCGCCCACCGCCCCCGCGGACCGCGCGCTGCTCGACGTACTCCTGCAGCTGCCGCCCGTGTACCGGCGGACCCTGCTGCTCTACGACGGGGTCGGGCTCGATCTGCCGGAGACCGCGGCCGAGACGGAGGCGAGCACGCCCGCGGCGGCCAGCCGGCTACTGCG
This sequence comes from Streptomyces sp. NPDC090798, assembly GCF_044768965.1. NCBI lineage: Bacteria > Bacillati > Actinomycetota > Actinomycetes > Kitasatosporales > Streptomycetaceae > Streptomyces > Streptomyces sp. NPDC090798. The sequence continues at coordinate 31,264 of NZ_JBIVXA010000042.1, read as the reverse complement.
CGCGCGCGAGGCCGTTGCCACGCGGCTGCCGGAGCTCGCGGAGCCCAAGGAGTTGCACCGGCGCCTCGCCGAGGTCGCCTCCGCCGAGCGGCTGCGCGCCGCGAAGCCCACCACGGTCCGCTGGGGCGGAGAGCAACGCGCCCGGCACTGGACCCGCGCCGCCATCGCCTTCACGGTCGTCCTCATCGGCGCCACGACGCTGACGCTCCGTACCGCCCCGGACCACTACGAGCCGCCGCTGGCGCCCGGCGCCACGGTGCACGGGGTGCCGCCCCGGGTCGCGCCCGGGCCGCTGTCCGCGGAGGAGCTGGCCCTGCGCGCCAAGCTCAAGGGGGAGACGGTCAGCGGGCCGGAGCGGCTGGTTCCGAAGGCAGGCTGAGCCGGTTCCGAAGGCAGGCTGAGCCGGGTACGACGACGGGCTCGCACCCCCGTGGGGATGCGAGCCCGTTCAGTCTGGAGAAGGTCCAGCCTGGAGAAGGTCAGCCGGCGAGGATCTCGCGGGCCAGCTTCGCCGTCTCGGTCGGCGTCTTGCCGACCTTGACGCCGGCGGCCTCGAGGGCCTCCTTCTTCGCGGCGGCCGTGCCGGAGGAGCCGGAGACGATGGCGCCGGCGTGGCCCATGGTCTTGCCCTCGGGCGCGGTGAAGCCGGCGACGTAGCCGACGACCGGCTTCGTCACGTTCTTGGCGATGAAGTCCGCCGCACGCTCCTCGGCGTCGCCGCCGATCTCACCGATCATGACGATCAGGTCGGTGTCGGGGTCGGCCTCGAACGCGGCGAGCGCGTCGATGTGCGTCGTACCGATGATCGGGTCGCCACCGATGCCGACGGCGGACGAGAAGCCGATGTCACGGAGCTCGTACATCATCTGGTACGTCAGCGTGCCGGACTTCGAGACCAGGCCGATGCGGCCCGGCTTCGTGATGTCGCCCGGGATGATGCCGGCGTTCGACTGGCCCGGGGTGATGAGACCGGGGCAGTTCGGGCCGATGATGCGGGTCTTGTTGCCCTTCGACTTCGCGTACGCCCAGAAGGCGGCGGAGTCGTGGACGGCGATGCCCTCGGTGATGACGACCGCGAGGGGGATCTCCGCGTCGATCGCCTCGACGACGGCGGCCTTGGCGAAGGCCGGCGGCACGAAGAGGACGGACACGTTGGCGCCCGTCTTCTCCATGGCCTCGGCGACCGTGCCGAAGACCGGGATCTCGGTGCCGTCGATGTCGACGGACGTGCCCGCCTTGCGCGGGTTCACGCCACCGACGATGTTCGTGCCGTCGGCCAGCATGAGCTTGGTGTGCTTCATGCCCGTGGCACCGGTCATGCCCTGGACGATGACCTTGCTGTCCTTGTTGAGGAAGATAGCCATGGCGGTTGTTTCCCTCGTCCCTTACTTCGCAGCCGCGAGCTCGGCGGCCTTGTCGGCCGCGCCGTCCATGGTGTCCACGCGCTGGACCAGCGGGTGGTTGGCGTCCGACAGGATCTTGCGACCCAGCTCGGCGTTGTTGCCGTCGAGGCGCACGACCAGGGGCTTGGTGACTTCCTCGCCCTTGTCCTTGAGCAGCTGGAGCGCCTGGACGATGCCGTTGGCGACCTCGTCACAGGCGGTGATGCCACCGAAGACGTTGACGAAGACGGACTTGACGTCCGGGTCGCCGAGGATGATCTCCAGGCCGTTCGCCATGACCGCGGCGGAGGCGCCGCCACCGATGTCGAGGAAGTTGGCGGGCTTGACGCCGCCGTGGTTCTCACCGGCGTACGCGACGACGTCGAGGGTGCTCATGACGAGACCCGCGCCGTTGCCGATGATGCCGACCTCGCCGTCGAGCTTGACGTAGTTGAGGTTCTTGGCCTTGGCCGCCGCCTCGAGCGGGTTGGCGGCGGCGTGGTCGACCAGCGCCTCGTGCTCCGGCTGGCGGAACTCGGCGTTCTCGTCCAGGGACACCTTGCCGTCGAGCGCGATGACGCGGCCGTCGGCGACCTTGGCGAGCGGGTTGACCTCGACGAGGAGGGCGTCCTCCTTGATGAAGGTGTCCCACAGCGTCACCAGGATCTCGGCGACCTGCTCGGCGACCTCGGCCGGGAACTTCGCCTGGGCGACGATCTCGCGGGCCTTCTCGATCGAGACGCCCTCGTTGGCGTCGACCGGGACCTTCGCGAGGGCGTCGGGGTTCTCCTCCGCGACGACCTCGATCTCCACGCCGCCCTGAACGGACGCCATGGCGAGGAAGGTGCGGTTGGTGCGGTCGAGGAGGTACGAGACGTAGTACTCCTCGGCGATCTCGGGCGCGGTCTCGGCGATCATCACCTTGTGGACCGTGTGGCCCTTGATGTCCATGCCGAGGATGTCCGTCGCGCGGGCGACGGCCTCGTCCGGGGTGGCGGCGAGCTTGACGCCGCCGGCCTTGCCGCGGCCACCGACCTTCACCTGGGCCTTGACGACGGACTTGCCGCCAAGACGCTCGGTCGCCTCGCGGGCTGCCTCAGGCGTGTCAATGACTTCACCGGCCAGCACCGGTACACCGTGCTTGGCGAAGAGGTCCCTCGCCTGGTACTCGAACAGGTCCACGCGCGTCCGTCCCTATCAGTGATCTCGCGGTTCGTTGGATGCGTGGGCGTGCCGCGAAGGGCAACGTGACGTCCGCTGTCACAAGGGTGGCGCACACGGTGTCCGAGCGCGCGGCATGTCCGTCTCGCAGGTTATCGCCGCAGGACGTGGGTCCCTAAATCGCAGGTCACACCTGAGCGGTGATACCTGTCACAGATCTGGCCTGGACAGGGCCTCACCAGGCTGGGGTTTGCCTGGTGAGGCCCCTCGAACAGCCCCGAAGGGGCCCGGGGAGGGTGGCCCTCACCCCAATGGGGGCCACCCTCCCCGTCCGCGGGGTTCCGGTCGGACACGGCCGACGGATTTCGGCCGTCCGAGGCCGTGGCCCCGCGGAGTCGGTCGGTGGGTACAGCGGTACGGCGGGAGGGGCGGTCAGACGCCGCGAAGCCGCCGACATTCATCTCGCCGCCGTACGCCAGACCGGTGGCGCGGGCGGATGTTCAGGCCGCCAACGGGGGAAGGACCGCCCTAGCCGGGGAAGAGCGGAATGTCCCGGTACCTGTCCCGGGTCTCGGCCGCGGTCACCGCCGCGGGAAAACCGGGCACGAGCCGCAGCGGCGCCCGGTGACTCGGAGTGACGACGGCATGAGGATCGCCGTGGCGCGGCGTGCCGCTGTCGACGGCTGACTGACCGCCCAGCGCGCCCGTGGGGTCGCCGGGGGGTGCCTGACGGTCGGGCCCCGGTCCCGGCGCCGCACCGCGGTGCTCGCCGCGCACGGCGACCCCGGCCGTGTCCGTACCGAGGCGGGCGGGGCCGTAGTACGTCGGGCCGACGGGCCCGGCGTCCGCGTGCCGCACCACCGCATGCGACGACGAGGGCACGGCACCCTCGCCCAAGTGCTGGGGCCCCGAACCGGCGGACGGAACCTGACCCCCCGTGCCCGGAAGCGAGGGCGGACCGGGCACCTCGGGCAGGGAGGGCACCGAGGGAAGGGAGGGCAACGAGGGAAGGGACGGCAGGGTCTTCGGCGGAGCCTGGCCCAACTCGCCGGTCACGGTCTCCACGAGATCACCGACCGGCCGTACGACGCTGTCGGCAGCCGGTCCTACGACGTGCCGGACGGTGTCGGTCACGCTGGTGACGGTGTCGCCGACCTGAGCGACGGTGTCTGTGACATGAGCGTGGGTGACGGTGTCCGTGACGCGAGCGTGAGTGACGGTCTCCGGGACGCGAGCGTGAGTGACGGTGTGGGCCGCCGAGTGCGCCACCGACAGCGGAGCACCCGGCTTCACCACCCGTACCGACGCACCCGTCGGAACCGTCGGCACCAACCCGTCCGCCCCGTCCGCCGCATGCGCCCGCTCCCCGCAGAGAACCCCGAGCGCGAACAACCCGGCCACCAGCAGTGCCAGTCGCAGTGCACGCCGCCCTGTCGCCGTCCGCGTCATGCGCGTCATACGCAGAGCGGCACCGGCGAAGGGCGGTTCGGCGGCGAGAGGGGTCAAGACCGGGTGATCCTCCGTGCGGCGGGAAGAGGCGTCGATCCTCGCACGGGTCTCCTGAGGTCGCGCAAGCCCCCTGTCGGCGTCATCACTGATGACACGTCTCCTCAGGCGGTGTCCGGTATCGGGAGCGGGCGCTTCTCGATCGCCGCCGCCATCACCTCGGGAAACAGATCGGGTGTACAGGCGAACGCCGGTGTGCCCAGCGCCGCGAGCGCCGCCGCGTGCTCATGGTCGTACGCGGGCGCCCCATCGTCGGACAACGCCAGCAGCGTCACGAACTGCACCCCCGACGCCTTCATCGCCGCGACCCTCTTGAGCATCTCGTCGCGTATGCCCCCTTCGTAGAGGTCGCTGATGAGCACGACCACCGTTTCGGCGGGCCGGGTGATCTGCGACTGGCAGTACGCGAGCGCCCTGTTGATGTCCGTACCGCCGCCCAGCTGGATGCCGAAGAGGACGTCGACCGGGTCGTCGAGCTGGTCGGTCAGATCGACGACGGCCGTGTCGAAGACGACGAGCCGGGTGGCGATGGACCGCATCGACGCGAGAACGGCGCCGAACACGGAGGCGTGGACGACGGACACCGCCATGGATCCCGACTGGTCGATGCAGAGGATGACCTCCTTCTTCACGGACTGCGAGGCACGCCCGTAGCCGATCAGCCGTTCGGGCACGATCGTGCGGTACTCGGGCAGGTAGTGCTTCAGGTTCGCCGCGATCGTGCGGTTCCAGTCGATGTCCTGGTGACGGGGTCTGCTGATGCGCGTACTGCGGTCGAGGGCGCCGGTGAGAGTGGCCCGGGTGCGGCTCGCGAGCCGCTTCTCGAGATCCTCGACGACCTTGCGCACAACGGCCCGTGCCGTTTCCTTCGTCGTCTCCGGCATGGCCTTGCTGAGGGAGAGCAGCGTGCCGACCAGGTGCACATCGGCCTCGACCGCTTCCAGCATCTCGGGCTCCAGCAGGAGGGTGGACAGCCCGAGCCGGTCGATGGCGTCCCGCTGCATGACCTGCACGACGGACGAGGGGAAGTACGTACGGATGTCCCCGAGCCAGCGCGCGACCGACGGCGCCGACGCCCCGAGCCCCGCCGAACGGTCCCGCCCCGACCGCCCCTTGCCGCCCTTCCCGTACAACGCGGTGAGCGCCCCGTCCATCGCCGCGTCCTGCCCCGCGAGCACGCATCCGGTGCCGTCCGCCTCCTCGCCCCCGAGCACCAGCCGCCACCGCCGCAGCCGCTCGGCGGTGGCGACATCGACGTCGACGTCAGTGGGTCCGGTCGGCCCGTTCGATCCGGTCGATCCGGTCGATCCGGTCGCTTCCACAGGTGCCGCTGTCATCGGGCCACCCCCGCAAAGTCGTCGTAGGCCTCGTCCAGCCCCAGCAGCAGGCTCAGCACCGGCAGGACCGCGTCGGCGCGCCCGGGGTCGAGGTCGGGGGCGAACCCGGGTATGCCGGAGCCGGCGGCCTCGGCGCTCCCCCGCGCCCCCGGGCCGCGCCGGACCAGCTCACCCAGGGTTCTGCGCACCCCTGCCTCGTACGCCGAGAACGTGCGCCGCAGCAGCGGCAGCACATCGGTGAACGCCTCCGCGGGCACCCCGGTCAGCCACGCGTCCACCAGACCGAGCAGCCGCTCGTCGTGCACGAGCAGCATCCCGCCCCCGGAGCCACCGCCGACGAAGCCCTCGATCCACGCGGCCGCGTCCCCCGGCTCCGTACCCGGCGACAGCACGAGGCCCATGAGCCGCGCGGCCTCGTCCTGCCCCAACTCCCCGTCGTCCAGCAGCAGTCGTACCACCCGTCCACGGATCACCCCTGGCACGGTGTCCCGCCCGGCCAGCACCCGGAGTACGGAGTGCCAGCGCTCGCGTATGCCGCCGGAGGCCGGCGTGCCCGGCTCCCCCAGCAACCCCACCGCGCCGTGCACCGCGTCCACATGGCGTCGCATGTGCTCGGCGGCCTCGGCGTCGAGGGCCGCGCAGGCCGGTGGGAGTCCGACGAAGATCCGCTCGGCGAGGCCCACGGCGACGTCCGTGAGGGCGTGTGTGTCCGTGCCCCGCACATCGCCGTACCGCAGGGAGCGGACCAGCGCGGGCAGGGCCTGGGCGAGGTGGCCGACATCCGCGTCCAGCGCGGCCCGGTCGGCGAGGACCCGCATCACCACGGGCAGCGCGTCCGGGAGTCCGGCGAGCAGACAGCGCTCGGCCAGTGCCGTGACGTCGGCCAGCACCTGCGCGGCGACGGCGTCCGCCTCGGCCTTGCCGGTCGCCGCCGACAGCACCGTCGTACCCCAGACCCCGGCCTCGGCGACCCGCACGGACAGCTCCGGCTCCCAGCGCAGCCGCCAGGTCTCCCTGAAGGTGCCGGTGCTGCCGCGCGAGACGGTGGGCTCGCCCCATGCGACACCGAGCAGCCGCAGCCGGTGCAGGAGTCTGCTCCGCCCGGCGTCGGTCTCCCCCCGCAGGTCCAGCTCCAACTCCCGCTCCATCGGCTCGGGTTTGAACCGCAGCCGCTTCTGCGCACGCGCGAGGTCGCGCTGCAACGGCACCGCGGGAGCGGACTGAGGCACCTCGCCCAGCACATCGCCGACCACGAGCCGGTCGTGCACGAGCCCCAGCGGCACGTCCGAGCCCTCGCACATCACGGCCCGCACGGCATCGGTGGTCTCGGTCAGCCCGGGCAGTGGGCGACCGCGCATCGCGGCGAGCGTGTCGGCCAGCCGTACCGCCTCGATGACGTGCGCGGACGACACCATCCGGTCCTCGTCGCGCAGCAGCCTCGCCACCTTCGTCATCCAGCGTTCGACGGGACGGTCCGGGGCGGCGAACAGATGCCCGTACCAACCCGGCGAGTCGATGCCCGCGCCGTACCCGCTGACCCGCGACAGCCTCCGGTGCGTCCACGGCACCCACGTCATGTCGGCCTTGGCCTTGGGGAGCCCCTTGAGCAGCGCCCGATCGGCGGCCACGGTCGTCTTCTGCCGCAGCGCAGGCACGTGCCACGCCCCGCACACCACGGCCATCTCGTCCCCGAACTCCCGCTGCGCCGCCCGCATCTGGAGCCGCATGTACGCCTCGCGCACCAGGTCCCGGTCGTGTCCCCCGACCCCGTAGGCCTCCCGCAGCGCCTCCATCGCCTCCTCCAGCGCGGTGAAAGGCGCGAAAGGATCGGCCCCGCTCCCAGCCCCGCCCCGGTGCTCAACCACGTCCTCCCACCAGCGCTCGGGATCGTCGTAACCGGCCGTCTCCGCGAGTACGGCGAGGGGGTCGATCCGCACGTCCGCGTCACCGGAACGGTCGGACGCACCGGCCCTCTTCTCCGCCTCCTGCCCCCTCTCCTCCTGCCCCCTCTCCTCTTGCCGTTTCTCCTTCTCCGCCGTCTCCTTCTCCTCTTCCTTCCCCCACGCCAGCGTGTGGGTCGCCGGGAGGTCGATGAAGCGGGCCGGGACCCCGTGCTCCAGGGCCCATCGCATCGCCACCCACTCGGGGGAGAACTCGGCGAGCGGCCAGAAGGCGGAGTGGCCGGGCTCGTCCACGACATGGGCGAGGAGTGCGACCGGAGGACGCATGTCCTTCTCGGCAGCGAGCGGGATGAGCGCGTCCGCCTCCGGGGGTCCCTCGATCAGTACGGCCTCGGGCGTCGCCGCCTCGAGCGCGGCCCGCACGGCGCGCGCCGACCCCGGGCCGTGATGCCGCACCCCCAGCAGCAGCGGCCCCGCCGTGAAGGTCGTCATGCGCTCACCTCCCGGCAGGCCCGGTAGAAGTCCTTCCAGCCGTCCCGCTCGCGGACGACCGCCTCCAGGTACTCCTGCCAGATGACCCGGTCGGCGGCCGGATCGCGGACGACGGCGCCGAGGATGCCGGCCGCCACGTCGGACGCGCGCAGGACGCCGTCGCCGAAGTGGGCGGCGAGGGCCAGGCCGCCCGTGACCACCGAGATCGCCTCGGCGGTGGACAGCGTGCCGCTGGGCGACTTCAGCTTGGTCCGCCCGTCGGCCGTGACCCCGTCGCGCAGCTCGCGGAAGACGGTGACGACACGGCGGATCTCGTCGATGCCCTCGGGCACGGCGGGCAGGTCGAGGGAGCGGCCGATCTGGCCGACCCGCCGCGAGACGATGTCGACCTCGGCGTCCGCGCTCTCCGGCAGGGGCAGCACCACCGTGTTGAAGCGGCGGCGCAGGGCGCTGGACAGCTCGTTCACCCCGCGGTCGCGGTCGTTGGCGGTGGCGATCACGTTGAAGCCGCGGACGGCCTGCACCTCCTGGCCCAACTCCGGTATCGGCAGGACCTTTTCCGACAGGATCGTGATCAGCGTGTCCTGCACGTCCGCCGGGATACGGGTCAGCTCCTCGACCCGGGCCGTCATGCCCTCGGCCATGGCCCGCATGACCGGGCTCGGCACGAGCGCGTCCCGGCTGGGGCCGTGGGCGAGCAGCTGCGCGTAGTTCCAGCCGTACCGGATCGCCTCCTCCGGTGTGCCGGCCGTGCCCTGCACCAGCAGGGTCGAGTCACCGCTGACCGCCGCGGCCAGGTGCTCGGACACCCAGGTCTTCGCGGTGCCGGGCACGCCGAGCAGGAGCAGGGCGCGGTCGGTGGCGAGCGTGGTCACGGCGACCTCGACGATGCGGCGCGGTCCCACGTACTTCGGTGTGATCACCGTGCCGTCCGGCAGCGTGCCGCCCAGCAGATAGGTCGCCACCGCCCACGGCGACAGCCGCCAGCGAGCGGGCCGCGGCCGGTCGTCCTGCGCGGCCAGCGTGGCGAGTTCGGCGGCGAAGGCGTACTCGGCATGTGGTCGCAGCGCCTCGCCCGCGCTCTCGCTCACACCTTCGCCCAGGCCCTCGCTCACGGGCGGACGGACGGTCGTCGGTTCAACGGACTCAACGGGCACGGACATGGCTCGCTCCCCCTCCGGCTCGGCCGGTTCGGATCTGGTTCCACCGTGCACCACGCCACTGACAATGCGCTCTGACCTGCACAAATATGCTCGCGAAGGTCGATTGTCAGTGGCGGGACCTACCTTCGATGACATGACTCAGCAGGGGGTGCGCTGGACAGCGGATCAGGTGCTGGCACTGGCGCCTGATGCCGCGTCACGTACGGCCGGCGGCAAGCTCGGCGCGGCCGGGCCGTGGTCGGAGGCAGGCAGTTCTGACGAGGGGACGGTATGGGGACTGTGCAGGGGAAGCGGCAGCAGGCCTTATCAGACGGTCATCGACATCGCGGACTCCACCGGGCCCGCGTACCAGTGCAGTTGCCCGAGCCGGAAGTTCCCGTGCAAGCACGCGCTGGGACTGCTGCTGCTCTGGGCGGCCGAGGACGGTTCGGTGCCGCGGGGGCCGGCCCCGGACTGGGCGCAGCAGTGGATAGAGGGGAGGCGCGAGCGAGCGGGGGAGAAGGGGACGACGGGCGGGGCATCTGGGACGGCGTCACCGGGCGATCCGGAGGCGGCGCGGCGCAGGGCACAGCGCCGGGCCGAGCGGATCACCGCGGGGGCGGCGGAGCTGGAGCAGCGGTTGGCGGACCTGCTGCGGGGCGGCCTCGCGTCGGCCGAGCAGGCGGGGTACGGGATGTGGGAGGAGACGGCGGCCCGCATGGTCGACGCGCAGGCGCCCGGACTGGCCGCGCGGGTCAGGGAATTGGGGGCGGTTCCCTCCTCCGGACCCGGCTGGCCGGTGCGGCTGCTGGAGGAGTGCGCGCTGCTCCATCTCCTCGACCAGGGCTGGCTGCGCCGTGAGCGGCTGCCGGACGACCTGGCCGCGACGGTTCGCTCGCGGGTGGGGCTGCCCGGTTCGGCGGACGGGCCGCCGGTGCGGGACCGCTGGCTGGTCCTCGCCCAGTACGACACGGCGGACACCCGGCTCACGACCCGCAGGATCTGGCTCTACGGCGCGGAGACCGACCGCACGGCGCTGCTCCTCTCCTATGGGGCCGCCGGCCGCGCGCCGGAGCTGACGCTGCCGGTGGGGCTGGCCTTCGAGGCGGAGGTGTCCGCGTATCCGGGCGCCGGACAGCTCCGAGCGGCCCTGGGCGAGCGGTTCACGCCGCCCGCCCCCGCGCGGACTCGTCCACCGGGGCTGACCACCCCCCAGGCGGCGGCCCGCTTCGGCGAAGCCCTGCGGGCCGACCCCTGGCTCGACTCCCACCCGGTCACGCTGGCCCGGGTGATACCCACCCCCGACGGCGACACCTGGCAACTGGCGGACGCCGAGGGCGACTTCGGTCTCCCGATCGCCCCTTCCCTGCTCTCCCGCCCCGGCCTGTGGCGCCTCGCCGCCCTCTCCGGCGGCGCGCCCGTCACGGTCTTCGGAGAGTGCGGCCACCGCGGCTTCACGCCTCTGACGGCCTGGCCGGAGGGCGACGGAGAGGCGGTGTCACTGTGCTGAGTCACGGTGCCGACCACCGGCACAACCCGCGTCACCACTTCCGTTCTCACCACCGCCTCCCTACGGAGAGGACGCTCATGAACACGACCTCCGCTTCCGCGGGCGCGCCCGTCGGGGGTTCCTGGGAGGAGCTCGTCACGATGGCCCTCCTCGGGACCGAGCGGCGCCCGCCTCCGGCCTGGGCCGCCGGGCGCGCGGCGCCGGTGGCCCTGCTGGACGCGGCCGCCGTGGAAACCCTGCGGCGGCGGGCCGGGGTGCGGGCCGCGCGGGCGGCCGCCCGTCCCGAACCCGCCGCGCCCGACCCGCGGCCGGCCCTCCCGCCCGCCGCGGCTCACCGACTCGCGACGCTGCTGGCGGACCGGCCCGGCACGGGAGGCGGCGGCCGCAGGGGCACGGCACCCGACCTCATGGAGCTGCTGCCGCAGTGGCTCGCGCTGGCGAACGCGCGGGGTTTCGCGCCGCCCCCGGAAACACTGCCCGCGCTCCTCGACGCGGCCCGGGGCCGTACGGACCTGCGGCCGGCGGCTCTGGCCTTCGCCGGACCGCGCGCCCTGTGGCTCGCCCGGCTGAACCCGGAGTGGCGCTTCGCCCTGCGTTCGCTGCCCGGCGGCGGCACCGCGCTGCCCGGCCCCGAGGACCCCGGGCGCGCGCGACAGCTCTGGCAGGAGGGACTCTTCGCCGAGCGGGTCGCACTGCTCACATCGATACGGGCCCAGGACCCCAGAGCCGCGCGCGAGCTGCTCGCCACCACCTGGGCGACCGAGCGGGCCGAGGACCGGCTGATGTTCCTCGACTCCTTGCGCTCCGGACTGTGCGCGGCGGACGAACCGTTCCTGGAACGGGCGCTCGCCGACCGGAGCCGCAACGTCCGGGCCACCGCGGCGGAACTGCTGTCCGCGCTGCCCGGTTCGGCGCTCGCCGCGCGGATGGCGGCGCGGGCCGGCTCGTGCGTGGCCGTCGACCGGACGCGGGGCACACCCTCGATCGTCGTCGAGGCGCCGCACGAGTGCGACGCGAGCATGGAGCGCGACGGTGTTGTACCGAAAGCTCCGGCGGGACGAGGGGAACGGTCGTGGTGGCTGGGCCAGTTGGTCGAAGCAGCGCCGCTCGGGACATGGTCGCGACGGCTCGGCGGACGTACGCCGGAGGAGCTCGTGGCGCTTCCGGTGGCGGACGACTGGCAGAGCGAGCTGCATGCCGCGTGGTGCCGGGCGGCGGTACGGCAGCGGGACCCGGGCTGGTCCAGGGCGCTCCTCGGCGCGCCGTCGGCTCCGGAGGCCGGCGGCCCGGGGGCGGTGTCACTGGCGGAGCGGTCGAAGCTGCTCGCCACGTTGAGCTCCGCCGAGCGGGCCGAGTGGGTGGCGGGGTTCATCGCCACGCACGGGTTGTCCGAGGCGTTCCAGCTGCTCGGGGTCTGCGCGGTGCCGTGGGCGGGGCCCCTGGGACGGGCGGTGGTCGACGCGCTCAATATCGCGCGGGACGCGGGGAGTTATCCATGGAGCTTCAGTGGGGTGATGGGGCTGGCCGAGCGGTGCCTGGATCCGGCGGAGGCGGGGCGGCTGGAGGGACTCACAGCGGTCGCCGACGAGCCGGAGAACGCAGCGCCCGGCGCCGGTGGCTACTGGGCGGAGGCCTTCCAACGCCTCGTCACCACCTTGCGTTTGCGCGCGGTGATGTCCTCGGAGCTGGAGGGTGCGGGCCCGCGCTGACAGGAGCGCCCCTTGAGGGGCGCGGGGAACTGCGCGACCAGCCCCCCACCCGCAGCCGCCCCAAGAGCGAGGGGGACCGCTCCCCCGTCGGAGAGGCGCTACGCGCCGGCCGGCTGGCGTACGTTCGCCCGGACCCACTCCACGATCGACGCGGTCGTCGCGCCCGGCGTGAAGATCTCGGCGACGCCCTTCTCCTTGAGCGGTGCGATGTCCGCCTCGGGAATGATCCCGCCGCCGAAGACCTTGATGTCCTCCGCGTCGCGCTCCTTGAGGAGATCGATGACGGCGGCGAACAGTGTGTTGTGGGCGCCGGAGAGGATCGAGAGGCCGATCGCGTCGGCGTCCTCCTGGATCGCGGTGTCGACGATCTGCTCCGGGGTCTGGTGGAGCCCGGTGTAGATGACCTCCATACCGGCGTCGCGCAGCGCCCGCGCGATCACCTTGGCCCCGCGATCGTGGCCGTCGAGCCCCGGCTTGGCCACCACCACGCGGATCGGACCGGCTGGCACACCCATCACTGCCTCCATGAACGGACTTCATCGACCGCCCCGCGCCGCACCGGCAGGGGAAGTGAACGAACGTTATCGTCAGATCCGTGCAAACCGCAGTTTCCCGCTGAAGACCGAGGGGGAAATCACACGGTGGGACACATTCGCCGCGCACCGCTCCGCGTTTCTGCGGCACACGCGCCGCAGGGATCTGCGACGCGCGGGCCGTGGCCGGAGCCTGCGCAAGGAGAGCCGCCAGCAGGTGGCAGCACCACCGTCGCGTCAGGGAGACGTGACGGCGGTGCGGCGCACCGGCGGGAGCACGACGGCAGGGAATCCCGTCGCGTCACCGGCGCACCACACGCCACGGACGCACCGTCGGCAACCGCCCACGCCATAGCCACCGGCACCACCACCGCGGCTTTCCACGAGGGCACACGGGGGACAGAGCGGTCCCGCCACGTGCCGACTGGAGGTCGGCCATGAAGGTCACCGGGGCCGAGTTGCCCTTTCTCCCTCTCCGTCAGCGTCTGCTGCCCAGCCGGCTGACCGGGCTCTCGGTGGCCCTGTTGAAGGCGACGGCCCTGGAGATCGCCATCCTCGCCGGGCACCTCCTCCTCTATCCGTCCGGCATCACCCAGGAGCGCCGCGGCACCCCGGCGCTCCCCCCGCCCGACGCGCCCCGGCTGCCCACCAGTACCAAGCCGCCGGTCGTGCTGCTGCACGGCTTCATCGACAACCGTTCGGTCTTCGTGCTGCTGCGCCGCAACCTCGCCCAGCACGGCAGGCGGCACATCGAGTCGCTCAACTACTCGCCGCTGACGAACGACATCCGCGCCGCCGCGGAGCTGCTCGGACGGCACATAGAGGACATCTGCGAGCGCACCGGACGCGATCAGGTGGACATAGTGGGCCACAGCCTCGGCGGACTGATAGCCCGCTACTACGTCCAGCGCCTCGGCGGGGACCTGCGCGTCCGCACCCTGGTCACGCTCGGCACGCCGCACGCGGGCACGAAGGTCGTTCCGCTGATGAACGCGCACCCGATCGTCCGTCAGATGCGACCGGGTTCCGAGGTGATCGAGGAGCTGCGCAAGCCCGCGCCCGACTGCCGTACGCAGTTCGTGAGCTTCTGGAGCGACCTCGACCATCTGATGGACCCACTGGAGACCGCCTCCATCGACCACCCGGACCTGCTCGCCCAGAGCGTCCAAGTGAGCGGAATCGGACATCTCGCCCTGCCGGTCCACCCGGCGGTCGCCGCCGGGATACGGCAGGCACTCGACTTCGAGGAGACGCAGGCCCGCCCCGCCGCCGCGCCCGCCGCCGAAACCGGGGGTCTGACAGTGGCGTAACGCCTCCGCGGAACACCCCCAACATCGAACGGCAATCGAACGCCAGGCCAAAGCCGTGCCCGCCCTCCCCCGAAACACGGCCGAATGCCCGTTTCCCGAGTGGAGGAAACCTGCCGAAGATTGTCGCGCCCGCGTACCGCCGGGTACAGTCGCCGCACTGCTCTGCCAGCCCCTGTTGTCGAGGCGAAAGAGAAGTTGGTGAACGACCGTCACCCGTCGGGGACCGTAACGCCCCCGGCTCCGGCCTCCGATGCCGCCCCGGCGCCCTATGCGTCCTACGGTGGCCAGGAAGCCCACTACGGCGACTTCACCTCGTACGACGGCTACGCCACCGCCGGTACGTACGCGACCGGAAGTTTCGAGACCACGGGTTTCGAGACCTCGACCTTCGCGACGGACCCCCTCTTCGGCGACATGTCGGGCGGCGGCACAGGTTCGTACGACGCCACGCAGTGGAGCACCGGCAGCCACCAGACGCCGCACTACGACCCGTACGCCGCACAGCACCAGGCCGCGTACGACACCGGTGCCTACGACACGACCGCCTGGGCGAGCGGATACCAGCAGCTCGCCGACATCCCCGCGCAGCACCCGGGCCCCGAAGGCACCGGCCAGTGGGACGCGGCCGCCTGGCTCCAGGCCGAACAGACCGGCCAGGCCGGCCAGACCCAGCAGTGGACCGCGCACACCCAGGAGACGGGCGCGTACGACGCCACGCAGTGGAACACCGCGGGCGAACACGACCCGTACGAGGGGTACGAGCAGCACCAGCAGGCCGAGTCGTACGAGCGGCAGCTCGCCGCCGAGGCCTACGAGCATCAGCCGGTGCCCGAGTCCGACGTGGACGACCGGCCCTTCGACCAGCAGGCGACCGCGACCTTCGAGCAGGTGTCGTACGAGGAACCCGGCGCCGCGGAGGACGAGTTCGAGGACGCCGGTGACGCGCAGGACGCGCCGTTGCTCGAGGACATGGAAGAGGTCATTCCGGCCCCCCGTGCCGCGAACCGGTCCGGGTCCCGTTCCCGGCGGCGCACCCCGGCGAAGCGTTCCGCCTTGCTGACCGTCGCGGTGCCCTCGGCCTGTGTGATGGGGGTCGCGGGGATCGCCGCCGCCTCCGTGGGCACCATCGGCGGGAACGACAGCAAGGACAACACGACCCTCAGCGCGTCCGACGGGACCGCGGTGAAGCCGTCGGCCGCCAACAACAAGCTGGACACCCAGCTCCAGAGCCTTTCCGCGGGCGCGGACGACTTCGCCGACCGGGCCAGCCGGACGCAGGAACGTATCGACCTCAAGGCTCAGCAGGCCGCCGAGAAGCAGAAGGCGGTGGCGGAGGCGGCCCGCAAGGAACGGCTGCGGCCGAAATTCGTGCTCCCGGTCACGCAGAAGGGCCTCAGCGCCTACTTCGGCCAGGCCGGCATCAACTGGATGTCCGTGCACACGGGCATCGACTTCCCGGTGTCGTACGGCACGCCGGTGATGGCCGCGACCGACGGCACCGTACGGACGCAGTGGAACAGCGCGTACGGGAACATGGCGATCGTCACCGCGAAGGACGGCACGGAGACCTGGTACTGCCACCTCTCCAGCTACAAGGTGCCGTCGGGGACGGTCGTGAAGGCCGGTGACCAGATCGCGTTCTCCGGGAACTCCGGCAACTCGACCGGTCCGCACCTGCACTTCGAGGTCCGCCCCGCGGGCGGTTCGGCGATCGACCCGCTGCCGTGGCTGCGCAGCCACGGCCTGGACCCGACGTAACCCTGCGGTCCCTCACCCGACGACGTGACCGAACGCCGTCGCCGGGCTCCGAACCGCCACCCTGCGGAACTACAGCTTCTCCACCGGCGCGTACCGCAGCAGCAACCGCTTCGGCTTCGCCTCGCCGAAGTCGATCGTCGCCTCCGCGTTCGCACCCGTCCCCTTCACGCCGACGACGGTGCCCAGGCCGAACTGGTCGTGGGTGACCCGGTCGCCGACTGTCAGCGAGACCACCGGCTTCTCGGAGATCCCGCGGCGCGTCGCGAAGCCGGAGGCACCGGACGCCGCGGACCGCGAACGCGAGGACGACAGCGAGGCGGCCACACCGGAGACGGGCCCCGAGGACACCGGAGCGGTCGCACCGGTGCGCTTCCACTCCAGGTGCGTCTCCGGGATCTCCTCCAGGAAGCGGGACGGCGGGTTGTACGAGGGCTGACCCCAGGCGCTGCGCATGGACGAACGGGTGAGGTACAGCCGCTCCCGCGCGCGCGTGATGCCTACGTACGCGAGGCGCCGCTCCTCCTCCAGCTCCTTGACCTGTCCCAGCGCGCGCATGTGCGGGAAGACGCCGTCCTCCATGCCGGTGAGGAAGACGACCGGGAACTCCAGGCCCTTGGCGGTGTGGAGGGTCATCAGGGTGATGACGCCTGAGCCGTCCTCGTCCTCGTCGGGGATCTGGTCGGAGTCGGCGACCAGGGCCACCCGCTCCAGGAAGGCGGCGAGCCCGACGGGTGTCTCGCCCTCGCCCTCACCCCCACCGGACTCCTGCTCGAACTCCAGGGCCACGGCGGCGAGCTCCTGAAGGTTCTCGATGCGGGTCTCGTCCTGCGGGTCGGTGGACGCCTGCAGCTCGGCGAGATAGCCGGTGCGTTCGAGGATGGCCTCCAGGACGGTCGCCGGGCCCGCGCCGGACTCGACGATCGTACGGAGGTCCTCCATGAGCGTGTTGAAGCGCTTGACCGCGTTCGTGGACCGCGCGGCCATGCCGTACGCCTCGTCGACGCGCTTCAACGCCTGCGGAAAGCTGATCTTCTCGCGCTGCGAGAGCGCGTCGATCATGGCCTCGGCGCGCTCGCCGATGCCGCGCTTGGGCACGTTCAGGATGCGGCGCAGCGGGACCGAGTCCTCCGGGTTGGCCAGTACGCGCAGGTAGGCCAGGACGTCCCGGACCTCCTTGCGCTCGTAGAAGCGAACGCCGCCGACGACCTTGTAGGGCAGGCCGACACGGATGAAGATCTCTTCGAAGACACGGGACTGGGCGTTCGTACGGTAGAAGACGGCTACGTCTCCGGCCTTCGCGTCGCCCGCGTCCGTGAGACGGTCTATCTCTTCGGCGACGAACTGCGCCTCGTCGTGCTCGGTGTCCGCGACATAGCCGGTGATCTGCGCGCCCGCGCCCGCGTTGGTCCACAGGTTCTTGGGGCGGCGGGACTCGTTGCGCTCGATGACCGCGTTGGCGGCGGACAGGATCGTCTGGGTGGAGCGGTAGTTCTGCTCCAGGAGGATCGTCGTCGCGTTCGGGTAGTCCTCCTCGAACTGGAGGATGTTGCGGATCGTCGCGCCTCGGAAGGCGTAGATCGACTGGTCGGCGTCGCCCACGACACACAGCTCGGCGGGGGGCAGGTCGTGCTCGCTGAGCGGGGTGTCCTCGTCATGCGTGCCGGTGCCGACCAGCTCACGTACCAGCGCGTACTGCGCGTGGTTGGTGTCCTGGTACTCGTCGACCATGACGTGGCGGAAGCGGCGCCGGTAGTGCTCGGCGACGTCCGGGAAGGCGCGCAGCAGGTTGACCGTGGTCATGATCAGGTCGTCGAAGTCGAGCGCGTTGGCCTCACGCAGCCGCGACTGGTACATCGCGTAGGCCTGGGCGAGGGTCTTCTCGAAGCCGTCGGCAGCCCGGGCGGCGAAGTCCTCCTCGTCGATCAGCTCGTTCTTCAGGTTCGAGATCTTGGCGCTGAAGGACTTGGGCGGGAAGCGCTTGGGATCGAGATCCAGGTCACGGCAGACGAGCGCCATCAGCCGCTTGCTGTCGGCGGCGTCGTAGATCGAGAACGAGGAGGTGAAGCCGAGCTTCTTGCTCTCGCGGCGCAGGATCCGCACACACGCGCTGTGGAAGGTCATGACCCACATCGCGTTCGCGCGCGGGCCGACGAGCTGCTCGACGCGCTCCTTCATCTCGCCCGCGGCCTTGTTCGTGAAGGTGATCGCGAGGATCTGGCCCGGGTGGACATGACGCTCGCCCAGCAGGTGGGCGATGCGGTGGGTGAGTACCCGGGTCTTGCCGGAGCCCGCGCCGGCCACGATGAGCAGCGGGGAGCCGGAGTGCACCACGGCCGCGCGCTGGTTCTCGTTCAGCCCGTCCAGCAGGGCCGCCGGGTCCACGGCGGGGCGGGGCGCGCCGTCGCGGTAGTAGGCGTCCCGGCTCGCGGGCACGTCGAAGCGGCCGCCGAACAGGTCGTCCGGAAGCGGCTCCGGCGCCCCGTCCTCGGGCGGCGGCGGGGGCTCTTCCTCGTGGGCCCCGGAAGGCTGGAGGTCCGCCAGAAAGCTGTCATCAAAGAGGCTGCTCATCGCTCTCCGAGTCTAGGCGGCCCCACTGACAACCCGCGGCCACCCTGGAAACCCGACCGGTTTTTCCGCGACCGCGCATGATCTCTTCCCGCATCGCTTTCCCGCCCCTCCTACCGCACCCCGCCCCTCTTACCGCACAGGACGCCGTCACCGCTCAGGATCGGTTCATCACGGTCAGCCACGGTCAACGGCCCGCCAGATCAAGGTCACGAAAATGTATCGGGCATATCGCACATCAAACTTCACAGAACAGTTATGAGTTGGCTAGCGTGCCGGGCAGGCCGCTCGACCCAACCGGCGAACGTCGCCGGGCCGTGCGGCCTCCGCCGAGTCCGGTGCGCCCACGCGGCAGCCGGAGCCGGGGACCCAACCGAACTTGGGGTGAATCGGTCCAACCGCCCTGCGGGCAAGGACCGTAGGGCAAACCTTCCGGAAGCACCCGCCCGAACCCGACAGCTAACTCGGTAGGCGGATGACGGAAGGAGTCGCCACCTTGGCGTCGCACCGCAAGTGGAGTCCTACGGCTACGCGCATAGCGGGTATACGGACTCCCGCCCTCGCCACGGCGGCCCTCACCTCCGTGGCCCTGCTCTCCCAGACGGCGAACGCCGCGCCCTCGGCCGACTCCAAGCCGAGCGTCGAAGAGGTCGAGAAGAAGGTCGACGACCTCTACCACCAGGCCGAGACGGCGACCGAGAAGTACAACGCGACCAGGGAGAAGACCGCCCAGCAGCGCAAGCGCGTCGACTCCCTCCTCGACGACGTGGCCCAGCGCACCGAGAAGCTCAACACCGCGCGCGAGGAGCTGGGTTCGTTCGCCGCGGCGCAGTACCGCACCGGCGCCGCCGCCCCCGACACCGCGAGCCTCCTGCTGGCCGACAATCCGCAGGACTACTTCGACCAGACCCAGCTGATGAACCGTCTGACCACCCGCCAGAAGGCGGCCGTCGACGACTACGTCACCGAGCAGGCCGCCACCACCAAGAAGCGTGCGGAGGCCTCCAAGAGTCTGCAGACACTCACCACGACGCAGAGCGCGCTCAGGACGTCCAAGGCCGACGTCCAGCGCAAGCTCGCCGAGGCGCGCTCGCTGCTCTCGAAGCTGACCGCCGAGGAGAAGGCGCGGCTGGCGGCGATCGAGAGGAAGAAGCGGGAAGCGGCCGACCGCAAGGCGGCGGAGCTGGCCCAACAGCAGGCCGCGGCGGAGAAGAAGGCCCAGGAGGCGGCCGCCGGGCAACAGACGGGTTCCGGCACCTCCGGGACCACTGGCTCCGCCGGCACCTCCGGGAATGCGGCCACCGACACCTCGTACACCGCCAAGGCCGACAAAGCCCTCGCCTTCGCCCGCACCCAGATCGGCAAGCCGTACGTCTGGGGCGCGACCGGGCCCGGCTCCTACGACTGCTCCGGCCTCACCCAGGCCGCCTGGAAGGCCGCCGGCGTCACCCTCCCGCGCACCACCTACGACCAGGTGAATGCGGGCACGACCGTCTCGCTCGCCGACATCAAGCCCGGTGACCTCGTCTTCTTCTACGACGACATCAGCCACGTCGGCCTCTACATCGGCAACGGCATGATGATCCACGCCCCCAAGCCGGGCGCGTACGTCCGCGAGGAGTCGATCTTCTACGGCGGCGACTCGATCATCCACAGCGTGGTGCGTCCGGCCTAACGCCTCGGCGCCCGGCACGCGCGCGTGGGGCTCATCGAGCTCCACGCGCGCGTGGCCCGCCGCCAACCCGCCCGAAGGTCCTTAGCATCGGGCCCATGTCAGCCATCTCCCCGCCCGGCACCCGGTGGACCGGCCTGCGCACCCGGTGGGCGCAGAGTCCGCCGGTCGCCGGAGCCGCGATCCTGGCCACCGGCATCATCTCGGTCGGGCTGGAGCAGACCGGCTACGAGATCCTGTCCCGGATCGTGCTGGCCCTGGCGGCCGTCGGCTGGCTCGGGCTCGCCGCGGCCTTCGTCGTACGGCTGCTGCGGGAGCGGGAGCGGTGGCTGGCGGAGGCCGCTACGCCGGGCGCGCTCACCGCGGTCGCGGCGACCACGGTGCTCGGCACGCGGCTGGTCACGCTGGGATGGGAGGTGCCGGCCGAGGCCCTGCTCGCCCTGTCGGCGGTGCTCTGGCCGGGGCTGCTCTTCCTGGTCGTACGGCAATGGCGGCCCCGTATGCCCGGAGCGGTGTTCCTCGGCTGTGTGGCCACGCAGGGGCTCGCGGTGCTGGGCGCGACGCTCGCCCCCGCGACACACACCGACTGGCTGGCGCACACCGCGCTGGTGCTGTTCTGGCTGGGTCTCCTGCTCTACGCGGCGGCGCTGTTCTACTTCGACTACCGCGAGGTCGCCACGGGCTCCGGGGACCAGTGGGTCGCGGGCGGCGCGCTCGCCATCTCGGCGCTGGCGGGGTCGAAGCTGATCCTCGCGTACCAGGCGAACATCTACCTGTGGAACAACGACGACAACGGCGTACTGCGCTGGATGACCGAGGCACTGCTCGTGCTCGTCCTCGGCGCGTACTGCGTGCTGGCCGTGGCGGAGGCCCTGTGGCCCCGCCCGCGCTACGACGTGCTGCGCTGGGCGACCGTGTTCCCGCTGGGGATGACGGCTGCGGCGGCGCTGATGGTCGCGGCCGCCATCGGCGTCGGCTGGCTCAAGGGGCTCGGGCAGGTGCTGCTGTGGATCTCGGTCGCGGCGTGGCTGGCGGTGCTGGTCGTAGCGGTCAGGCGTCCGGAAGAGCCGTAGCCGTCGGCGGTCCCGAAGAGCCGTAACCGTCGGGTGTCCGGAAGTGCCGTAGCCGTCCGTGGGGGCCTTCGGGGGGCCGTCAGGTCCAGAGCACCGCGATGAAGATGTTCGCGGTCGTGAGCAGCCCCACGAGCCCGAACAGGCCCTTGTCCACCTTCTCGTCGTCCCGCTTCACATAGACGAGTCCGAGGATCACGATCAGCAGGGCGAGCTTCACGCCGATCTTGATGGTGTTGACCGAGTGGTCGTCGGCCTGGTTGAGGCCGACGAGGGCGACGCCCGTGACCAGCATGGTCAGCGCGCCGTGCAGCATGGCGGGGACGAACCGGGCGGTGCCCCGGCCCATCGCCTTCATCTGGGTGAGGAAACCGCCGAGGAGCGCGGCGATGCCGATGATGTGCAGGCCGACGAAGAGATGGATGAGTACGTCCATGGAGCCGGAGCCTAATCGGCGGCCCTCACCCCGCTTGTCACCGGCCCACCCCCTGTAGACCCCTACCACCTGGGAACCGCAGATTGTCCCGGAACCGCCCCATCGGTCATCACACCGCGTGAAGTCGCCGGCGCCGGGCCGGGATCACGGTCACATACGGTCACCCCACGATCCACTGGCGCCACTTCCGGACATGGCGTCACCAGGACATCACTCCCAGGTTTAGCGTCCTCCACCAGGTGACCGGCTCCCCACCGCCGCCCGGGCCAGGGGCGGCAGCCGGACACCACCGCCGAGAAAGGTCCGGCGGCGGCCCGCTCCCCCTGTGTGGGGCCGCCGCCGGACGTGTCCCCCGCTGACCGCGCTCGTCCCCGGCGGTCGTACGCAAGTCCCCGGGAAGGATGTGGGCCCTCGTGGCAGCGCACCGAAAGCCCAGACAGCGCTCGCTCGGTGGAAACACGGCCCGCGCAGCCGCGACCATCGCCCTCGCGGGCGCGGCCACGGCGACGGGCTTCGACGGGACGGGGCACGCGGACCCGCAGCTGTCGCCGGCACAGGTGAAGGCCAAGGTGGACAAGTTGTACGAGGAGGCGGAGGTCGCCACCCAGAAGTACGACGGCGCGAAGGACAAGGCCGACAAGGCCGAGCGGCGGCTGAACGCGCTGCGCGACGAGGCGGCGCGCAAGGAGGACCGGCTCAACACGGCCCGGGACGCGCTGGGTTCGATCGCCGCCGCGCAGTACCGCAGCGGAGGCCTGGACCCCGCGCTGCAACTCGCGCTCTCCGACGACCCCGACCAGTACCTGGAAGGGGCCGCGTTCGCCGAGCGGGCCGGCAGCCGGCAGGCGGAGGCCGTGGCCCGGGTACGCAAGCAGCTGCGGGAGATCGAGCAGCTGCGCGGGGCCGCGCATGTCGAGCTGGCCTCACTCAAGTCGCGTCAGGCGGAACTGAAGCGGGCCAGGAAGACGATCACCGGGAAGCTGGACACGGCGCGGCAACTGCTGTCGCGGCTCACCGACGAGCAGCGCGCGCAGCTCGGGGACCTGGGAGCGGCCGGGGGCGCCGGGAGCACGGGAAGCGCCGGGCAGCGCGCCTCGCGCTCCGCCGCGCGGGACCTCGGCCCGGTGTCGTCGCCCGGCTCCGTCGCGGCGCCCAACTCCCGCGCGGCGGAAGCCGTCGCGTACGCCTACGGGAAGCTCGGCAGCCCCTACGTCTGGGGCGCCACCGGGCCCGACGCCTTCGACTGCTCGGGCCTGGCCCAGGCCGCGTACCGCGCCGCGGGCATCTCGCTGCCGCGCACGACGTACGCGCAGATCAACGCCGGACACCGGGTCTCACGGTCCGAACTCCTCCCCGGTGACCTGGTGTTCTTCTACTCGGGAATCAGCCATGTGGGCATCTACGTGGGCAACGGCCAGATGATCCACGCCCCGAACCCGTCGGCGCCCGTGCGGCTGGCGCCGGTCGACGAGATGCCGTTCGCGGGAGCCACCCGAGTGGCGTGAAAGACGCGGGGACGACCGCGGTGTGGTGCGGACGGAGAAGTGGATCACGGTAGCGTCGGCGCGGACTCTGTTTCCGTCGTCATCGCTCCGTCGTCCCATCGTCGTCGTTCCGTCGACGCTCCGTCGTCCGAGAGGTTCTGATGCCCGGCTCCCTGCTGCCGCCTCCGCCGCCACCCGCGCACATCAGGACCTGGCCGGACCGGGCCGCGCTGCTGGCCGACCGGGGGCGGGCGCTGGAGGAGTTGCGCAGGCGAAGCCTCGGGGTGCACCGGGTGCTGCTGCTCTGGCTGCTGGCGCTCGCGGCGATCGTCGGCTGGGCGCTGCTGGTGCTGCCGCTGCGACAACTCGAGCAGCGCGATCCCACCGGTTTCGTCCTGGGCCCGCTCTTCGCCCTGCTGGGCCTGGCCGCGCTCGCCCCGACCGTCGTCGCCGTCGCCCTCTCCGTCCGCCGGGACCACCACATACACCGACTGCTCGACGCCTGGTCCGAGTTGGACCGGCACCCCGCGACCGACTCCCGGCTCCGCTCCCCCGGTCTCAGCCTCTTCTGGCTGCTCTCCTCGCTCGGCGTCTGCGCGATCGGTGCCTGGACGTCCTTCACGGCGGCCGCACGGGCCGAGCCCGGCCACCCCCTGTACAGCGATGTCGTCCAGGGCATGGGCATCGGCCTGATCCTGTGGCTGACCGGCCTCATCGGCATCATGAAGGCCGTACGCCACTACCGCTGGGCGCTACGGATCCTGGGCCCGGCGCCCGACGCGGAACACCGGTAGGCACCGGGCGCCTCCGGCGGGTTCGGCGGGTTCGGCGGGTTCGGCGGACGTGGCCCTGAACCCCTCTCGACGCGACCGGACTGGACCTAGACCAGCCGACGAGCGGTGGCCCACCGTGTCAGCTCGTGCCGGTTCGACAGCTGGAGCTTCCTGAGGACCGCCGAGACGTGCGACTCGACCGTCTTCACCGAGATGAACAGCTGCTTGGCGATCTCCTTGTAGGCGTAACCGCGGGCGATGAGCCGCAGGACCTCGCGCTCGCGCTGGGTGAGACGGTCGAGGTCCTCGTCGACGGGCGGGGCGTCGGTGGAGGCGAACGCGTCCAGGACGAATCCGGCCAGGCGGGGCGAGAAGACCGCGTCGCCGTCCTGGACACGGAAGACGGAGTCCACCAGGTCCGTGCCGGTGATGGTCTTGGTGACGTACCCACGGGCGCCGCCGCGGATCACGCCGATGACGTCCTCCGCGGCGTCCGACACGGAGAGCGCGAGGAAACGGACCGGCTGCCGGGCGTCGGCCATCAACGGGGCGCAGCGGCGCAGCACTTCGACACCGCCGCCGCCCGGCAGATGGACGTCGAGCAGGACGACCTCGGGCCGGGTGGCCGTGATGACCGTGACCGCCTGGTCGACGTCGGCGGCCTCGCCGACCACCTCGACGCCGGTCCGCTCGGTCTCTCCGATCTCGGCCTGTACTCCCGTACGGAACATGCGGTGGTCGTCGACGAGCACGACCCGCACACGCCGTCCGCCCGCGGCAGCAGTCGCGTCGGCGCCGACGGCGGTCGAACCCGTGGGCGCGCCCACACCGGCGACGGACTCGGCGGCCGCCCCGGTGGTCGACTCGGTCGCCGCCTCGGCCCCGGTCCCGGCCGTACCCACGGCGGCATCCTCCGGCCCGTTCGGTGCCGGGGCCTGCCCGGTCGGTCCGTTCACGTCGCTCATGACGTCTTCTCCGCCCTTTCCATCTCCAGCTCGACCTCCGTGCCGCCGTCCGGCACCGCGCGCAGTCGCGCCGTGCCGCCGTTGCGCTCCATGCGGCCGATGATCGATTCTCTGACGCCCATGCGGTCGGCGGGTATCCCGTCGAGGTCGAAGCCGGGACCACGGTCGCGGACGGACACGAAGACCGTCCTGCCCTCGACTTCGGCGTAGACCTGTACGGCGCCGCCCTCGCCACCGTACTTGGCGGCGTTCACCATCGCTTCCCGCGCGGCCTGCATCTGCGCGGTCAGGCCCTCGTCGAGCGGGCAGTCGCCCACGACGACGACCTCGATGGGGACGCCGTGCTTGTCCTCGACCTCGGCCGCGTTGCGGCGGACCGCCTCGGCCAGGGTCGTGGGCTCGTCCGCCTCGTCCTTGCCGGTGCCCTCCGGTTTGTAGAGCCAGGCGCGCAGGTCGCGCTCCTGGGCGCGGGCGAGCCGTCGCACCTCGCTCGCGTTCTCCGCGTTGCGCTGGATCAAGGTCAGGGTGTGCAGCACCGAGTCGTGGACGTGGGCGGCGACCTCGGCCCGCTCCTGGGCGCGAATGCGCATCAGGCGCTCCTCGGAGAGGTCCTGGGTCATGCGCACGAGATAGGGGCCGGCGAGGAGCGCTGTGCCGACCAGGACCGCGA
Source organism: Streptomyces sp. NPDC090798 (assembly GCF_044768965.1). Lineage (NCBI taxonomy): Bacteria > Bacillati > Actinomycetota > Actinomycetes > Kitasatosporales > Streptomycetaceae > Streptomyces > Streptomyces sp. NPDC090798. Next base: position 5,888 of record NZ_JBIVXA010000042.1, on the reverse strand, counting down.
GTGCCGCCTGGAGGACCGAACCGAGGTGGGCTGCCGAGCCCTGGAGCACGAATATTCCGGAGACGCCCGCGGTGACGAGCAGGACACCGGCCGCGGAGCGCAGCAGCGTGAGCGTACGTCGGCGACGGCCGACCTCGACCCAGCGGGCCCGCCGCGCGTTGTCCGCCTGGCGCCAGACCAGGGCGACGCCCGCGCCGACCAGAACGGTCGGCCAGAGATAGGCCCTTGCCCCACCGCCGAGATTCACATTGCCGACGAAGACCATGGCCACGACGACCATGAGGAGCAGGGCGACCATCTGGCCCCGGTCCGGCTTGCGGGCCACGAGTCTGCGGCGGCCGTCGGGGGCGGTCTCGGTGGTGAAGGCCGGGGTGCGCCCGGAGTCGACGCCGCCGACCCCGAGCGGCACGAAGAACCAGAACGCGGCATAGAGCAGCGCCCCGAGACCGTCCGCCATGAACAGGCCGACGAACACCAGCCGCACCCAGATCACGGGCAGCCCGAGATGCCCGGCGAGCCCTCGCGCCACGCCCCCGAGCCAGCGCCCGTCGCTGCTGCGGTAGAGCTTGCGCGGGGGCCGCGGGTCGTCGAGGGGCACTGCTGCGGCTTCCGGCATGCCATCGATGTTCACACGGCCGGAGGGCAGGAGCATCAGGGTCGACCCCCGAGACTCCCCTGATCTTCGAGAGATCGGTGCTCGAACGGTTCCCCCCGCCCCCGTCAGGGCCGATATCAGGGTTCGGCCAGGGTCGTCCCGACTGCCGCCGGGCCTTCCCGCCCGTCACCATGGACACATGACAGATCAGCAGCACGCGGCAGCGGAGCCGGATCCCGGCCCCGGCCCGGGCGTCCCGCCATCGGGCGCCGGGCCGCGGGACGCCGTGCCGCCCTCCGCGGGCACCGCCGCGGGCACCGCCACGAGCGCCGAGGGAGCCGCGGAGGGTGCGGGAGCGCCAGGCGCGCCAGGCGCGACAGGTGAGGAACCGCGCGCGCACGGGGAGCCGCCCGCGCCCGAGGGCCCCCGCAGGTTCCGGCGCGACCGGCGGCAGAAGATGCTGGGCGGTGTGTGCGCCGGGCTGGGGCGGCAGTGCGACATGGACCCGGTGATCTTCCGGATCGTGCTCGCCGTGCTCTCCGCGACGGGCGGCATCGGTCTCATCTTCTACGGCTTCGTCTGGCTGTTCGTTCCGTACGACGACGAGGAGGAGAACGAGGTCCGCAAGCTCCTCACCGGCCGCGTGGACGGCCACGCGCTGGCGGCCGTGCTCTTCGCGCTGGTCGGCTGCGGGGTGTTCCTGTCGATGCTGAACAACGGCAGCGTGCTGACGTTCGCCGTCGTCCTCTCCCTGCTTCTCGCGGGCGCGGGGTACTGGTCGCAGCAGCGCGGTGCCCCCGACCCCGACCCGCTCGCCGCCCAGGCCGTGGCGGACGCCCCGCCGGAGGCGCAGGCCCCGCCCGTCCCCGTCTCCTACCCCTCCTGGTGGCGCGATCCGATCGTCAAGGACGGCTCGCACGTGGGCGGCACCGGCTATCTGTGGGGCCCGCCGGACGCGCGGGACCGGGATGTCGCGGCAGCGCGCAACATCGCCCGCGGCACGCCCCGCCCGGACATACGGGACCTCCGCGCGGCCCGTGAGCCGCAGCCGCGCGGCCCGCGCTGGATCGGCGGCTGGGTCTTCCTGCTCGCACTGGTCGCGGGCGGCCTCGGCACGGGCCTGACGTGGAACGGCCATCCGCTCGCCACCAGCCTGCAGACCGGTCTGTCCTGCGCGCTCGTGGTGTTCGGCCTGGGCATCGCACTCAGCGCGTTCGTGGGGCGTACGGGCGCGGGGTCGATCTTCCTCGCAGTGATCACGGCGGCGCTGCTGGCCGGTTCCGTGGCCATGCCGAAGGACATCAGCACCCACTGGATGCGGGTCGAGTGGACTCCCAGGTCCGCTGCCGCCGTGCCGGAGAGTTTCGACCTCGGCACGGGCGTGGGCACCCTCGATCTCACCCATCTCGGCCTCACCAAGGGCCAGACGGTGACGACGACCGCGGAGGTGGGAGCGGGCCAGTTGAAGGTGATCGTCCCCAAGGACGCGACCGTGAAGCTGAACATCGACGTGGGCGTCGGGGACATCCAGTTGCCGGGCGACGGCAAGAAGGACGTGGACGTGGAACCCAGCAAGCACAAGCGGGTGACCCTGCCGGCCCCGGCCGGCGGCAAGGACGGCGGCACGCTCGACCTGAACCTCCAGGTCGGCGTGGGACAGGCGGAGGTGATCCGTGCCACGTCATGAGTTCCAGCCGGGAAAGCTGGTCGCCGGCCTCTTCCTCACCGCCGCGGGCGTCACCTACGCGGGCGACGCGGGCGGTTGGTGGGACACACCGTGGTTCGCGATCATCCCCGTCGTCACGGGTGGGCTCTGCCTGGCGGGCGCGGTGGCGTTCCTGACCCATGGCATACGCCGGCGACGGTTGCGGCGGCAGGGGGCGGGGGTGTCCGGGTAGCGGGGCGTGAACGGAGCGCCGGTCGGGGCGGGGCAGTCTACGCCCTGCGCCTGGCACCCTGCGATGCCGTGCGCTGAACTGCACCGACCCGAGCTGACCCGCGATGCCTGGTCCTAGTAGCCGCCTAGTCCTAGTGGCGGAGGTTTCCGGACCGTTGGCTGCGCCTCGCGCGCAGGGCCGCGTCGACGGAGAAGACCGATGCGCCGGCGAGGACCAGGGGCAGCCAGGCCATCAGGTAGGCGAGGTCATTGCCGTAGTAGTACGGGTCGGAGGCCCAGCTCACCGTCAGCCACAGGCTGAGGGAGATGAGCGCGCCGCCGAGGGCCGCGAGACGGGCGAGCAGGCCGATCAAGGTGCCGATGCCGACGGCCAGTTCACCGAAGGCGATGGCGTAGCCGAAGCCGACGGGGCTTTTCAGGGCGAGGTCGACGAGGGCCGGGATCGCGGAGGAGTCGCGCACGTTGCGCATCAGGTCGCCGACCGAGCCGGAGCCGGAGTTGGAGAGGAAGGCGCTGTCGGTGAGTTTGTCGAGGCCGGCGTAGATGAAGGTGACGCCGAGGAAGACGCGCAGGGGCAACAGGGCGTAGCGGGTGGCGGTGTCCCGCCAGTTTCGTCCGCCGCCGTCGAGATAGGGGGTTTGGGTGTCCGACCGCATACCGTGAGTCATCGCTCTCCGCCGCCTCTCGCCACGTGCCGTTGACCCCTCAACAAACCATACGTACGAGAACGGATCCCCGTTCAACGCTCGGGGCCAGTTTTCTTGATGGCGCGGGCGCACCCCGCAAGGGGCGCGGGGAACTGCGCGAACGGCCCCCACCGGCCCGCTGTCGAACGACTCCAATTATCCCACCCACCCGCAGTCGAACGACTCCGGCGAGGCCCCCGCCCGCAGCCGCGGGATTCAGTCCGTGACCTCGATCTGGCAGCGGTTTGTCTCCACTCCGGCTGCCGTGACCACTTGGACCTCCACCCGGCCCGGTTCCACGTCGACCGGGACCGGCACGGTCAGGACCGCGTCCGTGGGGTTGCTGAAGCCGCCGGGGACCGGCACCAGGGGGACATGGACATGCACCGCGCCGATGCGGACGACCATGCGGGACAGACGGTCCGCGCTCTGCGCGCCGGGTGGGACGAAACCGGCGCCCCGGATCTCGATGTCGTCGCCGGTGCGGATCGGCGCGTCGAGGTCGCCGGCCTCACGGGAGCGGACGACGGAGAGGATGACGGGGCGGCCGCCCTCGGCGTACTTCCCGGCGAGGTAGGTGGCCGCCGAGACGAGGACCAGGAGCGCCAGGCCCCAGGGGAGGTCGGGCAGTTGTTCCGGGCGCCTGGCGAGCCGTACCGCCGCGAAGACCAGGGCGACGGCGCCGACGACGACGTACTGGATGTCGGCGAAACTGCCCCGGCCGGAGTCGTCCGTGAGGAGGTCGGCGGCGCGCGGCCGGTCCGCGCGTACCTTCTGCAGGCGTTGCCCGAGGACCCGCAGGCCCACGACCCGGCGTACCAGCACCGCGATCGCGCAGACGACGGCGACGACGGTCACCACACCGGCACCGCGGGCGAGTTCGAGGCCGGCGATCAGATCGTCGCGCTTGCCGTGGGCCGAGGCCGCCGCCAGTTGGCCCACGAGGACGAGTACGGCGTAGACGACGAACAGGACCCAGCCGGCGGCCATCGCCCGTGAGGTGGAGAGGCGGTTGTCCTCGCCGACGACCGGGGCGAGGGCCCCGCCCCGCGCCCGGTGCAGACAGCCCGCGCCCGTCAGCCCGGCGGCCACCACCACGGCGGCCAGCAGGCCCGCCGTGCGCGCCGCCGTCCAGCCCGCGCCGATCGCCGTGAGGGCCTGGACGACGAGCAGGGTCAGGACGGCTCCCCACACCGCGTACGCCGTGCGTCGCCACAGGCGTCCCAGCCATGCCTCGCCGTCGACGCGTCCGCGCTCGGCGACCAGGTCGGCGGACTGGGTGAGTTCGTCGGAGACCCACTGCCGGGACGCGGACGCCGAGTGCGCGACGGCGGCGGGCAGTCCCTGTCCGGACGCCAGCTCGTCGCGCTTGGCGAGGAACGCGGCGACGGCGCGCCGGTGCCCCTCGCGCGCCCCGTGCGGGCAGTCCCCGCAGGTGCAGCCGCCCGTGTGCGCCGCCCCCTGTCCCGCGCCGAGCCCGCCACCGCGCTCCGCGCCGTGTCTCGCCTCCTGCACCGCCACGCCCGCTGCCGCCTTCCCCGCGCCGAGAGCCGCCTCGCAAGCCTTGCAACTGCCTTGCGATGACAGGGCATTGTGCCGCACGAAACAGTGCTCGCGTCGGGCAGGTCTGGTCAGCGCGGGTGAAGCGGGGGACCCCGTGTTGACCCGGCTGCGAGAATTTCCCCATGGCCGAGATCATCCAGCGCGACGGGACCTGGGCCTTCGACGGCAGCACGGTCAGGATCACGCCGGGACTCCACCGCTCCGTGCCGTTGTTCCGGCAGACGTACGGAGAGATCGCCGTTCCCCTGGAGGCGGTTTCAGGCATCGTCTACGAACCCGAACGCAAGCGCGGCAGACTGCGCCTCAGGCTCCGTGAGGGCGCCGATCCGCTGCTCCAGGCGACCGGCGGGCGGCTCCCCGACGCGGCGGACCCGTACCGGCTGACGGTCGACATCGACCGTACCGGCGTCGCCGAGTACGTCGCCGAGGAGATCCGGCACGCCCTGCTCCTGGACCAGATCCCCAAGGAGCCGGCGAAGGCCTTCCTCCTCGCGGGGCCGCCCGTGCCCGTGTCCGTCCGGTCCAGCGACGGCACGGTCTCCTTCGACGGCGCGCAGGTGCGAATCGACTGGGCGGACACCTCGGACCGGGTCAAGCGGGCGACGGGACCGCGGATCATCGCCGTCGGGGACCTGGTGCAGGTGGAGTGGCTGCCCAACTCCGGTTACGAGGACGGGTTTCTGCGGTTCGTGACGCGCGAGACCGTGTTCTCCAAACTGCCGCCGGAGAAGGATCCGTTCGCCCTCGACCTGTGGGGCAGCGCCCGCCGGGACCTGCTCACGGCGCTCGTCGCCGCCGCGGTGACCGCCCGGCTGCCGCACCCGTCCCTCCGGGCGGCCGAGCACGTCGACGTCCCGCCGCGGCTCACCGCCACAGCGGGACCAGGATCGGCACCGGTAACAGCACCGGTACCGGCCCAGGCCGACCATCACGACGTACTGCTGCGCCGGCTGCGGGAGCTGGGCGAGCTGCACCGCGACGGTGTCCTCACGGACGAGGAGTTCGCGGCGACCAAGGCGGCCGTACTGCGGGGTTTCTAGGGCCTGTCCGACCCTAGGTGTATTGACCCGCAGCGTTGTTCACGCGGCTGATCGGTGGCTGGCCGCCGAGCGCGGTGTGGCAGCGGTGGTGGTTGTAGGTGTGGAGG
>NZ_JBIVXA010000041.1:0-40252 GCF_044768965.1 Streptomyces sp. NPDC090798 | reverse complement strand
AGACTTCCTCCACACCTACAACCACCACCGCTGCCACACCGCGCTCGGCGGCCAGCCACCGATCAGCCGCGTGAACAACGCTGCGGGTCAATACACCTAGGTGCTGGCCAGGGTGAGCTTCACGGCGAAGCCCAGGAACAGGGCGCCCGCCGCGCTCGTGGCCCCCGCCGAGAGCCGCTTGCGCCGCCGGAAGGCCGCCGCCAGCTTCGTCCCGCTGAAGATCAGCGCGGTGAGGTACAGGAAGCTGGCGAACTGGGCGAAGGCGCCGAGGACGACGAAGGAGAGGGCCGGGTAGGCGTAGCCCGGGTCCACGAACTGCACGAAGAAGGCGACGAAGAACAGGATCGCCTTCGGGTTGAACAGGCTGATCACCAGCGCCCGCCGGTAGGGCCGCTCCTCGGTGGCCGGCGCCGCGGCCACCTCGCTCTCCTCGGCCCGCTCGTGCCGGGTGCGCCACATGCTCCACGCGGCGCGCAGCATCCCGACCGCCAGCCATGTCAGATATCCGGCCCCGGCGTACTTCACGATCCCGAACAGCACGGCGTTGGCCTGCAGCAGCGAGGCGACTCCGGCCGCGGACAGGGTCATCAGCACGGTGTCCCCGCACCAGACACCCGCGGCGGCCGTGTATCCCGTGCGTACGCCCTTGCGGGCGGCGACGGACAGCACGTACAGCGAGTTCGGACCGGGAAGCAGAACGATCAGCACGAGTCCCGCGAGATAGGTCGGGAGGTCGATAACACCAAGCATGAGGTGGAGTGTCGCACGAGAGTACGACACCGCACCTTCGGGGTTCCGTGACAGTCAGCCGTCGAGGAGGGTGTCCACGTCCAAGGTGACCTTGACACCGATCGAAGGCGGCAGGGCGACGGACTGACCTCGCTTGAAGCGCTCGGGGTCGCCGTACGCGCCGTCTGTGGGGTCGGTGTAAAGGAGCACCTCGTCGTGCTTGCGGTCCGCGACGAGGTAGGCCGGGAGGCCCGCCTGGGCATAGCACTCGGCCTTTGGACCGAGGTCGTCGGACCAGTTGGAGGAGGTCACCTCGACGACGAGGCGGAAGACGTTGGGCGCGTAGCAGTTCTTCTTCACATGAGCGTCGTCGAAGTCCTCATCCACAACAGAGAGGTCGGGGATCGCGAAATCCTCTGGCAGCGTGGGCAGCCAGAGGCCGATGCCCTGGATCCATTCAGCCCCGCTTCCCTCGATGCCTGCGCGTTCCAACGCCCAATGACCGCCCGTGCGGGCCATCCGGCGGCGGTGTCGCAGTGAGCCTCCCCTGGAGAATCTCCACGCGGTGCCCAGGCAGTGCACGGGAGAGCTGTTCGGCGGCTTCGCCCGGCGTCAGCTCGTGTTGCAGCAAGGCCACGGCATCCTCCTTTTCAGGGGCTCCCTCTTCACGAGAGTAACCGGGGCCGATTGAACTCCGCCCCTGATCACTCATACGCAGTAACCGCCCAGCTCAGAACGCATCGCTCGGCACATACGTCCCCCAAACCCCCCGCAACGCGTTGCACACCTCGCCCACCGTCGCGCGGGCGCGCAGGGCGTCCTTCATGGGGTAGAGGACGTTGTCCGTGCCCTCGGCCGCCTTCCTGAGGTCGGCGAGGGCCGCGTCCACCGCCGACTGGTCGCGCTCGGCGCGGAGCTTGGTGAGGCGGTCGGCCTGCTGGGCCTCGATGGCCGGGTCCACGCGGAGAGGCTCGTACGGCTCCTCCTCGTCGAGCTGGAAGCGGTTGACGCCGACCACGACCCGCTCACCGGAGTCGGTCTCCTGCGCGATCCGGTAGGCGCTGCGCTCGATCTCGCCCTTCTGGAAGCCGTGCTCGATCGCGGACACCGCGCCGCCCAGCTCCTCGACCCTCGCCATCAGTTCGACCGTGGCCGCCTCGACGTCGTCGGTCATCTTCTCGATGACGTACGACCCGGCGAAGGGGTCGACCGTCGCCGTCACGTCCGTCTCGTACGCCAGGACCTGCTGCGTCCGCAGCGCCAGGCGCGCGCTCTTGTCCGTCGGGAGCGCGATCGCCTCGTCGAAGGAGTTGGTGTGCAGCGACTGCGTGCCGCCGAGGACCGCGCCCAGGCCCTGGACCGCGACGCGCACCAGGTTCACCTCCGGCTGCTGGGCGGTCAGCTGGACCCCGGCGGTCTGGGTGTGGAAGCGCAGCATCAGCGACTTCGGGTTCTTCGCGCCGAACTCCTCGCGCATCACCCGCGCCCAGATGCGCCTGGCCGCACGGAACTTCGCGACCTCCTCCAGGATCGTCGTACGGGCGACGAAGAAGAAGGACAGGCGGGGGGCGAAGTCGTCGACGTCCATGCCGGCGGCCACGGCCGTGCGGACGTACTCGATGCCGTCGGCGAGGGTGAACGCGATCTCCTGCGCGGGCGAGGCACCGGCCTCGGCCATGTGGTAGCCGGAGATCGAGATCGTGTTCCACTTCGGGATCTCGGCCTTGCAGTACTTGAAGATGTCCGCGATCAGCCGCAGGGAGGGCTTGGGCGGGAAGATGTACGTGCCGCGCGCGATGTATTCCTTGAGCACGTCGTTCTGGATCGTCCCCGTCAGCTGATCGGCCGGGACGCCCTGTTCCTCCCCCACCAGCTGGTACATGAGCAGGAGCAGCGCCGCGGGCGCGTTGATCGTCATCGACGTGGACACCTTGTCCAGCGGGATGCCGCCGAACAGGATCCGCATGTCCTCCACCGAGTCGATGGCCACCCCGACCTTGCCGACCTCGCCGTGCGCGATCGGCGCGTCCGAGTCGTGGCCCATCTGGGTGGGCAGGTCGAAGGCGACCGACAGGCCCATCGTGCCGTTCGCGATCAGCTGCTTGTAGCGCGCGTTCGACTCCACGGCGGTGCCGAAGCCCGCGTACTGGCGCATCGTCCACGGGCGGCCCGTGTACATCGACGGGTAGACACCGCGGGTGAAGGGGTACGCGCCCGGCTCGCCCAGCTTCTCGGCCGGATCCCAGCCCTCCAGAACCTCGGGTCCGTAGAGCGGTTCGATGGGCAGTCCGGACTCCGACTCGCGCGCCATTGCTGTGCCTCCCGCTGAAGTTACTTACTGGTAGGTCCGACCCTCGCCACGGACTGTAGCGGCGGCCGTGCGCGGGATGCAGAGGACCGCGCTGGGACCTTGCTCACAGGCTTCATCGCTCTCAGGATTCATTGCTCACAGGCTTCATTCCCCAGGATCGCTCGTCGTTCGCAACCGGGCGCGCGTGGGGAGCATCTCAGGGGGCACGACGACGCACCGGGGGTTGGAATGCGTACGACTGGTATGGGGAGATCGCTGGCCGCCCTCGTGGCGCTCGTCGCGGTGAGCGGCTGTACGGCCCAGGCCGGGGACGCGCACAGGAGCTCGCACGAGAACACGCGGGGGAGCTCGCAGGGAAAGACGCCGGGCAGCACACTGGGCACCACGCCACCGTCCGCCTCGAAGACGGGCCGTTCGGCCACGCCCGGGGACGACAAGCCGGGCGGCACGACGCCGTCCGCCGCCCCCAAGGTCCTCTGGTCCCGCCGCGACAAGGGGAACGACGTCCGTGAGGTCCAGGCCCGGCTGCACCAGCTCGCCTGGCTCATCCCGGCGCCGACGGGGACGTACGACACCCCGACGGTCACCGCGGTGAAGGGGTTCCAGGGCAAGCGCGGACTGCCGCGGACCGGCGAACTGGACGCCGTCACCTGGGAGCGGTTGCGGGGGATGACGCACAAGCCGGCCGCGTGGGAGTTGTACCCGTACGGCGGGCAGCCGGCCGCGCGGCCCGACCCGCGCTGTATGACGGGCCGGGTGCTGTGCGTCAGCAAGACGAGCCGCACCCTGCGCTGGATGATCGACGGGAAGACGGTCTCGGAGATGGACGTGCGGTTCGGCTCGCAGTACACGCCGACCCGCGAAGGGGTCTTCAGCGTCTACTTCAAATCGCGCTACCACGTGTCGACGATCTACCACACGTCCATGCCGTACGCGATGTTCTTCAGCGGCGGCCAGGCGGTCCACTACTCCCCCGACTTCGCGGCCCGCGGTTACTACGGCGCCTCGCACGGCTGCGTCAACGTACGGGACGAGGGGAAGATCGCGGCGCTGTTCGCGCAGGTCCGAGGCGGGGACAAGGTCGTCGTCTACTGGTGACGGCCGGCCCGGCGGGCGGAGGGGGTGATGGGGCGCGGGCGGGACCGGGGGAACGTGTCCCGCCCGCGCCGATGTGCACCAGGCCTGGGTACGGGGGGAACCCCGGCTCAGTGCGACGGCCGATGACCAGTCGGCTCACCGAGTACTGCGTCGGCGCGGCCGAAAACGTCACACCCGAGGGAAAGAAAATTCCGACGGATTGAGAAACCGCAGGTCAGATGGGAGACGGCAGGGTTTCCGGAGGCCGGATGGCTGAGAACATACCCGGGCCGGATGGCCGAATCCCGCCCGGAAGCCGGATGGCCGGAACCCTGCCCAGAGGGTCGACCGCAGCGGCTGCTCAAAGGGCCGACCGCAGCGGCTGCTCAGAGGGCCGACCGCAGCGGCGTGACGACCGAGCTCGGCGACGGGGCGAGGATCCCGTTGTGGCCGTGGTGACCCCCCGTGCCGCCGGAGCCTGTGTGGCCGTCGCCGTCGCCGCCGTTGTCCCCGCCACCGGAACCGTTGCCCGAGCCGTCACCGGAACCGCCCCCGGCCCCCTGGCCGGAGCCGGAGTCCGAGCCCGTGGCGCCCTGCAGGCCCTGGTCGCCCCGGTCCTCGCCCGCGGCGCCCGTCCGGCCCAGGACGCCCTGGCAGTACTTCTTCACGCGCCGGCCGCCGCCCGCGGCGTCCACCAGGACGCGTCTGCGGCCGGACTCCAGGCTCTTGCCGTCCAGCACGTCGCGGCAGTACGAGCGTGTCCTGGCCCACCACTCGCGGGCGCGGGCCGACCGCCCCGCGTCGGAGGGGTCGGGCCGGCCGCTCGGCGCGCCGGGCCCCTGGGCCTCGTCGTCGCCAAAGCCGGCACCGGCGCCGGCACCGGCCGACGGGCTCGTGGTGGCGCCCGGGACCTGCGCCTCGGAACCGTCGGCCTGCGACGCTCCCGGCGACGGCGAGAGGAACGGCTGCCGCGGTGTCTGTGCCGCGGAAATCGTCGCGGCCGGGTGTGGCGAGTCGTCACGGAACGGAGTCGGCAGCACTCCGGTTCCGGCCGCGACGGCGACCCCGCCGATCATCCCCGCGGCCAGCGCGGCGACGATCCCGAGGCGCACCGGACGGCCCCAACGGGGCCCCCGCCGGCCCGGAGCCGGACGGCCCAGCCGCACGAGTCCCGCGTCGGCGGAGTGGGCCGCGGCCCCCTGGCGCACCCGGCGGCCGAGCTGGACCACCTCGCCGTCGCGGCCCGCGCGCGCCTGCTGGAACGCGGCCAACGCGGCAGCCTCGCCGGGGAGTTCGGCGCTGGTCGGCGCGGATTCGGCAGCCAGCGCACCGAGCACGTCGGCGAGCCGCTTGGCCCGGCCCTGGGTGTCGGCGTCAACGGCTTCCAGCGGCTCACCACGCAGCAGACGCTCCGCGGCGTCACGGTCCAGCCACTTGTCCTGCTCGTCGGCCATCACATGTCCTTCTGCGTCCGCGAACGCGTATGCGTCACACCCGCGGACGTCACCGCGCGTGTGCGCGACTCTTTTCGTGACTCTCTTTGTGGGGGGACCGCACCGAGGCCGCCTGCGGATTCCGGATCCGCACCGAGCAGCTCCGCGAGCCGTTTGAGACCGCGGTGCGCCGCGGTGCGGACGGCTCCGGGGCGCTTGCCGAGGGTCTCGGCCGCGGTCTTGGCGTCGAGGCCGACGACCACGCGCAGGACGACGGCCTCCGCCTGGTCCTGGGGGAGTTGGGCGATCAGCGAGAGGGTGCTGCCGGTGGCAAGCGCCTCGATCGCCTCGCCCGCGGTGTCGGAATCACCGGCCTTCGTGGTCAGTTCCGTCTCGTCACCGCCGATCGCGGGGCGGCGCCCGCGCATGCGGATGTGGTCGAGGGCGCGGTTGCGGGCGATCCGGGCGGCCCAGCCACGGAAGCGGTCCGCGTCACCGCTGAACCTCTCCAGGTCACGGGCGATCTGCAGCCAGGCCTCGGACGTGACGTCCTCCGCGTCCGGGTCGCCGACCAGCGTCCGTACGTATCCGAGCAGCCGTGGGTGCACCGAGCGGTACACAGTCCGGAACGCGGTCTCGTCCCCGTCCTGTGCCGCAAGCACCGCGGCGGTCAGCTCCGCGTCGTCCCCCAGCACCGCGCGCCCTTCTGCGCCTAAGCCGGCGCCGCTTTCGCGGACCGGGTTGCTCGCCGTTGTGGTTCCTCGATTGATGGTTGCGGTCTCAGGCCCCTCATGGCTGCGGTGATCCATACCCTCCGCGCCCGGCGCGAATGGCACGTTACGGCCTGAAACCGCTCCCCGTCCATGTTCGTACAGGATGCAACTAACTGGTGACACAGCGAGGTGTGACAGAAAACGCAGCCGCGGCGCTGTAGAGAGTACGGGCCGCCGCGCGGCCCGTGCCGCGCGACGGTCGGGGCCTCTCCTGTGGGGGGTGGCGGCCCCGGCCGTTGCCATCGGCCTCTAACTCTCCTTGAAATCGCGCCCCGGTCGGCGCTGCTCGCGCGGTCGCCAGTCGTCGCGCCGCCGGGTCCGCGCCCCGTGCGCCCCGCCCTCGCGAGCGGCCCGGTACGCGGCGACGGCCCGCCCCTCGGCCGCCGGGTCGACGGGAACACCCCTTACGGCGAAGGCGAGCAGCACGTCGAGGGAGGTTCCGTTCTCGCCCATGTCCCTGCCCACCCCTGCCTGTCCTCGGCCGCCGGCTTCCTGACGCCCGCCCCGAATCCCCCAGCGTCCAGAGGCCGTTGGGCGTCACACCCCGGGCTCTCCCTCGGCGCCGAGCTGTTGCGCCAGGCGCTTGAGGCCACGGTGGGCGGCGGTGCGGACCGCGCCAGGGCGCTTGCCGAGGACGCGGGCGGCGGCGGGGCCGTCGAGGCCGACGACCACCCGCAGCAGTACGGCCTCGGCCTGGTCGCGGGGCAGCCGTGCGACCAGTTCCAGGGCGCGTTCCGTGGAGAGGCTCTCCAGCGCCTGGTCGTGGGTGCTGTGGGTGCCGGGCAGTTCCAGCATGTCGTTCTCGAGCCCGGTCGCCCGGGGCCGTACCTTCTGCCTCCGCAGATGGTCGAGCGCGCGGTGCCGTGCGATGGTCGCGGTCCAGCCGCGGAACCCCGCCCCGTCACCCTTGAACCGCCCGAGGTCCCGCGCGATTTCCAGCCAGGCGTCGGAGGCCACGTCCTCCGCGTCGTCCCCGACGATCCCGCGCACGTACCCGAGCAGTCCGGGCTGCACGATCCGGTACGCCTGCGCGAAGGCCGTCTCGTCCCCCTGCTGCGCCCGCGCCACGGCCGCACCGAGCTCACCGTCGTACGCCTGTACGCGGCGGGGTTCCCCTCCCTGGCCCAACGCTGTCCTCGTTCGCCCCGAGTCGGTCAGAATGCGCACCGTGCGACACGGTCGGCCGTGTCGACGCCCACGTGGTCATCTGCGCCGGGCCCCACAGAAATGTCACAGCCCGTCAGGCACCCCGGGCGTCCCTCGGAACACGTCCTGGCTCAGGCGTCCGTCTCCACCGGTTCGGGCAGCGGAGCCGGCCGGCCCTGCGGCGCGGGCATCCGGTCCGCGTCCACCACGGTCCCGGCGATCAGCGCGGCCAGCAACAGCGCTCCCATCGCCCACCAGGTGGCCACGTTGAAGCCGTGCACGGCGGCCCGGGAGGCGAGGGCGCGACGGTCGACGCCGGGGGCCGCGTGCGCGGTCGCGTACCGGGTCGTCACGCTCGCGGCGATGGTGTTGAGCAGCGCCGTACCGATCGAACCGCCGACCTGCTGGGCGGTGTTGAAGGTGGCGGAGGCCGCGCCCGCGTCCCGGGGCGCGACGCTCACCGTGGCCAGCGAGATGGAGGTCATCATCGCCGTGCCCATGCCGAGGCCGAGCATCAGCATGCCGGGCAGGATGTGCGAGGCGTACGCGGGTGCCACCCCGACCTGCGCGATGATCGCCAGCGCGCCCGCGGCAAGCAGCAGCCCGGGGACGATGAGGGCGCGCGGCGGGACCCGGTTCAAAAGGCGGGCCGCGACCTGTGTGGAGCCGGTGATCATGCCGACGGTGATGGGGAGATAGGCGAGTCCGGTCTTCATCGGCGAGTACCCGAGCACGCGCTGCATGTAGTAGGTGAGGAAGAGGAAGACCCCGAACATCCCGATGGTGACGAAGAGGATGGTGAGGAACGCCCCGACCCGCTGCCGGTCCCTGACCACCGACATCGGCAGCAGCGGCACCCGGGCGCGGGTCTGCCAGAGCCCGAACACGCCGAGCAGCACGACCCCGGCGGCCAGCAGTCCGAGGACCAGTCCGTCGCCCCAGCTCCTCGACTCCGCCTCCGAGAAGCCGTAGACCAGCGAGAGCATTCCGGCGGAGCCGAGCACCGCGCCCGGCACGTCGAGGCGCGCGTCCTCGTAGCGGCCGCCACCGCTGAGCACCGCCAGGGCGCCGGCGAACGCGACCAGGGCGATGGGGACGTTGACGTACAGGCACCAGCGCCAGTCCAGGTACTGGGTGAGGAAGCCGCCCGCGAGCAGCCCGAACGCCGCGCCCGCGCCGACGATCGCGCCGAACACGCCGAAGGCCTTACCGCGTTCCCCTGGGTCGGTGAACGTCGTCGTGAGCAGCGACAGGGCGGCGGGGGCGAGCAGCGCCGCGAACACCCCCTGGAGGGCGCGCGCCCCGAACAGCATCCCGGAGTTCGCGGCTGCGCCGCCCAGCGCGGACGCGGCGGCGAAGCCCAGCAGGCCGATCATGAAGGTGAGCCGGCGACCGGCGAGGTCGGCGATCCGGCCGCCGAGCAGCAGAAGTCCGCCGAAGGCGAGGGTGTACGCGGTGATGACCCACTGCCGGTTGCCGTCCGACATGTGCAGGTCGGCCTGGGCGGAGGGCAGGGCGATGTTCACGATGGTCATGTCGAGGACGACCATCAACTGGGCGAGCGCGATGACGACGAGCGCCCACCAACGGCGGTTGTCGGCCATGAGGCCTCCCGGGTCCGGCGGTTGCCCTCATGTTCACTCCGGAGACCGCCGTTTGGGAACGGTCGCGTACCTTAAGAACCGGCAATCTCACCGCCGTTCCGGCAATCCCACCGCCGTTCCGGCATTCTCACCGCCGTTCGGCGCGCTCCCCCGCTACCCCACGGCCTCGCGGCACAGCAGTCGCAGCGAGCCGTCGCCCGCGTAGCAGCGGCGGGCCTCGTCGACGGGGTCCCACAGGCGCCCGTCGGGGGTGCGCAGCCAGTGCTCGCCGCCCGTCTCCCACCACTCGGCGCCGCTGCACCGGACGACGACCTCACCGGCGTACGCTCCGAAGCCGCGCAGCACGGTGTGGACGGCGGCGTACGGCGCCCCCTCCCGGCGTATCTCCTCGATCAGCCGGTCGACGCGCCACAGGCTCTGCGCCGAGTAGTCGAGGCGCAGCCGGGCTCCCTCGCGCATCGTCGCGACGGTGTCCGCGGCCCAGCGCACGGGCTTGGTCGCGGCGGTGGGCCTGGTCGCCCGGATCGGGTTCGCACTCGTTGCGTTCACACTCGCAAGAGCGCCTTCCGGGCGGGATTCGTCACGCGTTCCTGGCGCCTTCGCGACACCGGCCCAGGACCCCCATCTCCGGCCCCAGGACGGTCACAGGAACCCCTCAGGGAAACAGGTTTAGGACCGGCCGCGCGCCCGGCGTGACACCACCGCGCGCAGGACGCGCCGTCCCTCCGTCGACACCTCCAGGGCGGGGCGCAGTCCGCCCGCGCCGCGGCCCGCGAGCAGTTCCAGGACGGCGACCTGGCGGCGCAGTTCGGCCGCGACGAGGGGGCCGTCGCCGTCGGTGGCGACATCGAGGAGACGGTGGATCTGCAGGGCCGCCGCCGAACAGGCGTCCGCCCAGGCCCGCAGGGCGGACGCGCAGGGGTCGTCGGGGGCGGTGGCGAGCATGCGGCGGGCGAGTGCGGCGGCGCGGTTCTCGTCACTCACGGCGGTCGCGGCCCCGGGGGCGGGGCCGGAATCGGAATCGGAATCGGGGTCGGCGTCGGCGGAGTCCAGTTCCGCCCGTGCCTTGGCGAGCCGTTCGCCCCAGGCGTCGCCGTCCGCGTCGCCGTCCGCGAGGCTCGACCAGAGCGGCCGCAGGACCTCGTCGTCGCCGCCCAGCAGGGGCACGCACCGATCCAAACAAGCCAGCCCGCTCGCTGCCAGACCACGCTCGTCGGCCTGAGCGATCAGGTCCACCAGGCTCATCACGCCTCCCTCGACAGGGCGCTCCTGCTTACGGAGCCCGCACTTTCCCTTACTGCGTGCTCCGGAGCGGGAGTGTCACAGGGGCACCACTCCGAGCCGGTCGAGGAACCGGAAGAGAAGGTTTTCGGCCAAGGGGTCGGCGTCCGCGGTCAGCACGGCGAGCAAGGGCTCGGCGACCACCGTGTGCCCGGCCTCCGCGGCCCAGGCGACGGCCCGCGCGGCGGCGTCGGAGGGCTCCAGGAAGTAGTCGTCGACGGTGAGCCCCTCCTCGCTCTGCCCGAGGTGTGCGGCCATCGCCGTGCGCGCCAGACAGGTCGTCCACGCGCCGCTCCCGGGACCGGCCGCCTCGACGACCACGCAGTCGCTGTTCATGACGTACCCGAAGAGCGCGGGCGCGCCGGTCTCCCGGGCGAGCGTGTTCATGCTCCCGACGTCGCCGTCACCGCTCGGGTACTCCCACACCTGCCAGCCGTCGGGCGCCGTGGTCCGCAGCGCCATCCCGTGCGCCGCGCCCAGCGCGTCCAGCTCCGCGAGCGGCCGCTCGCTTCTGCCCACGACGTAGTACCCCCAGTAGCCCATGCCCGCTTCCCCCCGGTGGTGTTTTCGGATCGGCCGCGCCGAATACACCACAGGGGTCAGGGAGCTGGCCAGGGAATCAGCCGAACCGGCGCGCCGCCTGCCCCTAACGGCTCAACGCCGACCGTCAGCGGTGGTCGCGTACGGCCGCCGGGACCGGCTCCCCGGGCGGGACCGGGCCGCGCAGGGCCTTCTCGTTCTGCATCCGGGTCAGGCGCAGGACGACGAGGATGGCGAGCACGGCGGCCACGACGCCGGTGACGTCCGCGAACAACACGTCGCTCGCGGCGACGTAGAGCTCCACGGTGGTCTCGGCCTTGCGGTAACTCTCGAACCCGGTCCGGCCGACGAACAGCGTGATGGTGAACATCGCCCACCAGGCGTTGACGAGCCCGTGCGAGGTGCGGGAGCCGGCGGGACGGCTCGCGTCCCAGGTGTTCAGCATGATCCGGCGCGGGAACCAGAAGTTCACCACGGGCACGAACCAGCCCCAGCCCACCCAGGAGCGCCCCATTTCATGACCGAAGGGGTCGAACACCTCGGCGTTGATCCGCACCTGGTGGAACCAGACGAGGTAGAAGACGACCGTGGCGGCCAGGGAGACCAGCTGCACGACCCCGGCCGCGGTCATGACCGAGTCCGCGCGGTCCGCCTCCCGCTGGAGGGCCTCGCCGGCCCCGCCGGCCAGGATGGTGCCCGTGACGTCGTACACCTTGACGCCCGCCCAGATCGCGAAGAGATCCACGGCGACGACCACGCCGAGCAGCACCGCGACCGCTCGCCCGAGGCCCACCGGCGAGCGCAGCCGGGCGACCCCGTGCGGCGGCGCCATGGTGCCCCCGGGCACGGGCATGGGCGTACTGGACATGAAAACCCCCCGAATCACCGGCACGTGAGACCGCACCGGCACAAGAAGCCGGGCGCGCCCTCCCCTTGGCACACCCGGCACACGAATCACAGGGAAGATACGCCTCAGCCCAGCCGGTTCGCCAGGCTCTTGAAGTCCGTCCAGGACAGCGTGGGCCGACCGGGATCCCACAGCTTCTGGATCGTGGCGCGCAGCGGCATCCTGATCCCCGCCGCCACCTGGTCCTGGGTCTGCGCGTTCGCGCGGTCCGACCAGACGGCGAAGCTCCCGCCGAGGATCTGGCCGTCGTACTTCGCGGGGACCGGCGTGGTGCCGCGGACGACGAGCGGGGTCCACTGCTCGTAGATGCGCCGCCCGGTCGGGTAGACGAAGGTCTGCGGCTCGCCGAGGACGTAGTAGAGGTACTCGTCGTTGTAGTTGATGAGCCTCCGGCCCGCGCTCAGGTACTCGACGGGCGGCCGTGCGCCGAATTCCTTGCCGGTCCAGTACGCGACCTCCAGGTTCTTGTCCGCCTGGACCGTGCCGCCGCGGAAGAACCCGTCGTTCCAGGCCCGTGCGGTCCGGCCGTGGCCGCGCACCACCTGGGCGCGGTCGTTGAGCCAGCCGGTGGTGAGGTCCGCGACGGTGGCGCCGGGGCCGTAGGCCTTCTTGGCGGCGGCGGCCAGCTGCGGGAAGGAGGTCGACGGGCCGGCCACGGTCAGCGCCTGGTACTCGTCGCCGCCGAGGTGCCAGTACGGGCCGGGGAAGAGTCCGGCGTACTCGTTCAGCAGATCGTCGACGATGGCCGCCGCGGCGGGTTTGGAGATGTCGACGGTGCCGCGCGGGGCGGCTCCCGAGACGCTGCGCAGCTGGAGGTCGGGGTGGGCGGCGATCACGGCGCCGAGGTGGCCCGGCGAGTCGATCTCGGGGACGACATGGATGTGGCGGCTCTCCGCGAGGGCGACGATGTCGTGGACCTCCGTCTTGCTGAGGTGGTCCTTCGACACGATCTCCGGGTGGGTGTCCGACTGGATACGGAAGCCCTGGTCGTCGGAGAAGTGCAGCCCCAGCTCGTTGTACTTCAGATCGCCCAGTTCCCGGATCCGGTCCTCTATCCAGGCCGCGGAGTAGGGCTTGCGCGCGATGTCGAGCATGAACCCGCGGCGCGGCTTGGCGGGCTGGTCGCGCACGACGCCCTCGGGCGCCGTACCGCCTCCGTGCACCTCCTGCTTGAGGGTGCGGGTGCCGTAGAAGACGCCCGCCTCGCCGGGCGCGGAGATGGTGACCCGGCGGTTCCTGACGGTCAGGGTGTACGACTCCGGGTCGGCGCCGCTGGTGTTCAGGCCGAGCTCGACATCCCCGTCCCTGGCCGCCGTCCGTCCGGCGTACGACAGTTTCAGCTCGCCCGCGAGCAGCTTTCCCTCGTCGGTGAGGCCGGCGTCGTCGACGACCACGCGGGCGCCCGCGGCGGGACGCCAGCCGGGGCCGCGCGCCGGGGTGTGCTCGCGTACGGCGGGGATGGTGCGCGGGGTCCGGGAGAGGGGGTAGTTCCGGGTCGGTGTGGGAGACGGTGGGGGCGCGGCCCCGGTCCGGCTCGCGGACGTGGCCGTCGTCCGGCCCGGGGTGACGCTCGCCCCGGTCGGCGCGCCGGCGTCACCGGACGGCCACAGCGTTACGGTCGCCGCCAGGGCACCCGTCACCGCCGCCACGCCGACCGCTATCAGTACCGGCCGCTTTCCGTCCTGCACCGGCGCCCGTCGCCGCCTGCCCGTGCTCACCGCACCACGCCCTTCGCTTCGGTAACCGAGGCCCACGCCCTGTCGTACGCATCGAGCGCCTCGTACACCTCACGTCGTATACCCCCGGATGTTCCACCGTCCCCGTCTCCACCTCACCCGTCCACCGCAGGTTCCGAAACTCTCCCGTCCGGGTGAAATTCGGGCATCCGTCGGACACCTCCCGTCAATCGTGGATAACGTGGTGGCACAACTCTCACTTCTTCCCCTGCCGCACCACACGTGACGTTCACAGGACGTCACGGCACCCCGTCGACATCCCACCGCCGAGGACCCACGCTGCCTTCGCACCGTCTTCCACGCCTCCCCGGCCAGGTCGCCCTACCCGAGCAGAAGAGCGCGCCGTCGTCCCCGGCGCGCCTGGAGCCGTTCAACTCCGCGCCCGCCGACTTTGTCGTGCGCGCGCTCCTGACCTGCTGCCGCAGCCTGCGCTGGGCCCACCGGCTGGCCGATCACCGGCCCTACCCGGACCTGGACGCCTTCCTCGCCGCGGCCGACGAGGCGGCCTACGACCTCACCCCGGCCGACCTCACCGAGGCCCTCGCGGGCGAGTCCCTCACACTGCTCCCGGACGGCGCGTACTCCGCCGCCCACACGGCCCTGAGCGCGGCCCACGCCGCCTACGAAAGCCGGTTCGGGCACGTGTTCGTCATCTGTCTGGACGACTTCTCCCCGGCGGAATCACTGGATCAGGTGCTCGTCGGAATCCGGTCACGATTGACGAACGATCCCGAAGAGGAGCGGCTCGTCGCGGCGGAGGAGCTGCGCCGTCTGGCCAGGGGGCGCCTGACGCGCCTCCTCGGGGACGAGGGGCCCTGGGCCGTCCGGAATAGCCCGAACGTGCCTGATTGATTGCCAGTTTGATCACATAGATAGGGCCGCTGTAAACGTTCCGACAAGTCGTCGCTACGATGGCCGGGGCCGGTGGACCGTACCCGGCCGGGCCGACCGACACAGAAGCCGGCAGGCCCCAATCCCCGCTCCCGGAGGGTTCTTCCGTGCCGGCTGGAACGCTGTACCGCGGCCGGGAAGGAATGTGGTCCTGGGTGGCTCATCGAGTCACCGGCGTCCTCATCTTCTTCTTCCTGTTCGTACACGTGCTGGACACCGCTCTCGTCCGTGTCTCCCCCGAGGACTACGACAAGGTCGTGTCCACGTACAAGAATCCGATCGTCGCGCTGCTGGAGTACGGCCTCGTCGCCGCCATCCTCTTCCACGCGCTCAACGGCCTGCGCATCATCGCCGTCGACTTCTGGTCGAAGGGCCCGCGCTACCAGAAGCAGATGCTCTGGTCCGTCGTCGGTATCTGGGTCGTGCTGATGATCGGGGCTCTGTACCCGGTCCTCGGTCACGCATTCCGCGAAGTCTTCGGGAGCTGACGCCGATGTCCACTACTGAGACCGCCGCTTCCGGTATCGGCCCCGTCGAGGGCGCGGGTGGGTTCTCCGCGTACAGCGTCGACAACCCGGCGCCGTTCATCGAGGCCCCGCGCAAGCGCACCAAGAAGACCCCGAAGTCCACCCGTGGCAACTTCGAGATGTACGGCTGGCTGTTCATGCGCCTGTCCGGCATCGTGCTGGTCGTCCTGGTCATCGGCCACCTGCTCATCCAGCTCGTCCTCGACGGCGGTGTCTCCAAGATCGGCTTCGCGTTCGTCGCGGGCCGCTGGGCCTCCCCGTGGTGGCAGGCCTGGGACCTCGCGATGCTGTGGCTCGCGATGCTGCACGGCGCCAACGGCCTGCGCACGGTCATCAACGACTACGCGGAGCGCGCGAACACCCGGCTGTGGCTCAAGGGCCTGCTCTACACCGCCACGGTGTTCACCATCCTGCTGGGTACGCTGGTGATCTTCACCTTCGACCCGAACATCCGCTAGGCACGGGGCTGAGGTAACCGACTCATGCAGATCCACAAGTACGACACCGTCATCGTGGGCGCCGGCGGCGCCGGCATGCGCGCCGCCATCGAGGCGACGAAGCGCAGCCGCACCGCCGTGCTGACGAAGCTCTACCCCACCCGCTCCCACACGGGCGCCGCGCAGGGCGGCATGGCCGCCGCGCTGGCCAACGTGGAGGAGGACAACTGGGAGTGGCACACCTTCGACACGGTCAAGGGCGGTGACTACCTGGTCGACCAGGACGCCGCCGAGATCCTGGCGAAGGAGGCCATCGACTCGGTCCTCGACCTGGAGAAGATGGGCCTTCCCTTCAACCGGACGCCCGAAGGCCGGATCGACCAGCGCCGCTTCGGCGGTCACTCCCGCAACCACGGCGAGGCCCCGGTCCGCCGGTCCTGCTACGCCGCGGACCGCACCGGCCACATGATCCTCCAGACGCTGTACCAGAACTGCGTCAAGGAGGGCGTGGAGTTCTTCAACGAGTTCTACGTCCTCGACCAGCTGATCACCGAGGTCGACGGCGTCAAGCACTCGGCCGGTGTGATCGCCTATGAGCTGGCGACCGGCGAGATCCACGTCTTCCAGGCGAAGGCCGTGATCTACGCGTCCGGCGGCACCGGCAAGTTCTTCAAGGTGACCTCCAACGCGCACACCCTGACGGGCGACGGCCAGGCGGCCGTCTACCGTCGCGGGCTGCCGCTGGAGGACATGGAGTTCTTCCAGTTCCACCCGACCGGCATCTGGCGCATGGGCATCCTGCTGACGGAGGGCGCCCGCGGTGAGGGCGGCATCCTCCGCAACAAGGACGGCGAGCGCTTCATGGAGAAGTACGCGCCGGTCATGAAGGACCTCGCGTCCCGTGACGTCGTCTCGCGCTCCATCTACACGGAGATCCGTGAGGGCCGCGGCTGCGGTCCCGAGGGCGACCACGTCTACCTCGACCTCACGCACCTCCCGCCGGAGCAGCTGGACGCCAAGCTCCCGGACATCACGGAGTTCGCGCGCACCTACCTCGGCATCGAGCCCTACACGGACCCGATCCCGATCCAGCCCACCGCGCACTACGCCATGGGCGGCATCCCGACGAACGTCCAGGGTGAGGTGCTCAGCGACAACACGACCGTCGTGCCGGGCCTGTACGCCGCCGGTGAGGTCGCCTGTGTGTCCGTGCACGGCGCCAACCGCCTCGGCACCAACTCGCTCCTGGACATCAACGTGTTCGGGCGCCGCGCCGGCATCGCCGCCGCCGAGTACTCCGCGAAGGCCGACTACGTCGAGCTGCCCGAGGACCCGGCGTCGCAGGTCGTCTCGCAGGTCGAGCACCTGCGCAACTCCACGGGCACGGAGCGGGTCGCCGCGCTGCGCCTGGAGCTGCAGGAGTGCATGGACGCCAACGTGATGGTGTTCCGCACCGAGCAGACGATCAAGACGGCGGTCGAGAAGATCGCCGAGCTGCGCGAGCGCTACCGGAACGTCTCGATCCAGGACAAGGGCAAGCGGTTCAACACGGACCTCCTCGAGGCCATCGAGCTGGGCAACCTGCTCGACCTGGCCGAGGTCATGGCCGTCTCCGCGCTCGCCCGCAAGGAGTCCCGCGGCGGTCACTACCGCGAGGACTACCCGAACCGCGACGACGTCAACTTCATGCGCCACACCATGGCGTACCGCGAGGTCGGCGACGACGGCACCGAGTCCATCCGTCTCGACTACAAGCCGGTCGTCCAGACCCGCTACCAGCCGATGGAGCGTAAGTACTGATGGCTACCCCGACCCTCGACAAGGCGGACAGCGCCGGCCAGCCCGAGGCGGGCTTCGCCGACTCGCCGTACATCACCGCCACCTTCCGCATCCGCCGCTTCAACCCCGAGGTCGCGGCCGAGGCGGTCTGGGAAGACTTCCAGCTGGAGATCGACCCGAAGGAGCGCGTCCTCGACGCCCTCCACAAGATCAAGTGGGACCAGGACGGAACCCTCACCTTCCGTCGCTCCTGCGCGCACGGCATCTGCGGCTCGGACGCCATGCGGATCAACGGCAAGAACCGCCTCGCCTGCAAGACGCTGATCAAGGACATCAACCCCGCCAAGCCGATCACGGTCGAGCCCATCAAGGGTCTGACGGTCCTCAAGGACCTCGTGGTCGACATGGAGCCGTTCTTCCAGGCGTACCGCGATGTGATGCCCTTCCTGATCACGAAGGACACCAACGAGCCGACGCGCGAGCGTCTGCAGTCCGCCGAGGACCGCGAGCGCTTCGACGACACCACCAAGTGCATCCTGTGCGCGGCGTGCACGTCGTCCTGCCCGGTCTTCTGGAACGACGGCCAGTACTTCGGTCCGGCCGCCATCGTCAACGCGCACCGCTTCATCTTCGACAGCCGTGACGAAGCGGGCGAGCAGCGCCTGGAGATCCTCAACGACAAGGACGGCGTGTGGCGTTGCCGCACCACGTTCAACTGCACGGACGCCTGCCCGCGCGGTATCGAGGTCACCAAGGCGATCCAGGAAGTGAAGCGCGCGCTGATCACGCGTCGCTTCTGACCTTCCGGCCGGCCTTCCGGTCGTACGGCGCCGTGGGCCCCGTTCCCCTTGTGGGAGCGGGGCCCACAGCCGTTGGTCGTGCACAACCTGGGGGCGTGTCCGATCGTCTTGCGGACCGCGGTCCTGTACTTCCGCGGGCCACTGGAAGATCACCGGGAAGATACGGCAGGACGGCTTCGTCATGTACTACCTCACGGGGCTGGTGTGCTTCGGGCTGCTGACGATCGGCGCGGACCGCGGCTGCCTGCGGGACGGGGACCACCGGTCTCTCAGAAAGCCTGCCGTCGGCGTCACTTCGCGCCTCGCCCGGCGGCTGCGCCCCGCCGGGACCGTCGGCGCCGAACCCGCCACGCTCTCCGCGTTCGCCGCCCTCGCACCTCGGGACGGGGCGGCCGATGCCTGAGCACGACAGCACCGAAGCCGCCCGCGCCCTGGAACGCTTCCTCCTGGCCGACCCCGGGAAGTGGGGCGAGCTGGCGCCGCGCGTCGTCGACGCCGTGGGCGACCACCGGCTGCGCGAAGTGGTCGGGGCGACACTCGCCCACGTGGGAGGCCTGCGCTCGGTCACGGACGGCCCGGAGGGCTGGTGGTCCAGGGAACGGCGGGACGCACCCTGGCCTTCGCCGCCGCGGACGCCGCCGAGCGGCTCACCAACCTCCGTCTCGCCCCCGGCCCCTACCGGCCGCCCCGGCTGCGCGTCCCGGCCGGGGCACGCGTCGGCGACGTCCTGATCGTGGCCGCCGCGTATCTCCTCATGGAGGGGCGTCTCACGCCCGCCCGGCTGCCCCGGCGGTTGCGCCGGGCCATGGAAGCGGGCGGGCCCGTGGCGCTGGTCTCGGCCTGGCGGCTGCCCTCGCCGGCCGCCGGTCACCTCGGCACGGAGCTCGTGACCGGTCCTGTCCTGCTGGCCGGTGTCGCCGGATACCTGGTGTGGGCGCGCCGCCACCGCTGGGGGGCGGAGTTGTCGGCGCCCCTGCGCTTCCCGCTGCGCGACGGCACCTGGCTCATCGCCCAGGGCGGCGGCCCCGGCCTCAACCACCACACGCCCCACCCCGAACAGCGCGGGGCGATCGACGTCGTCGGCGTCGGCGCGCGCGGCGTCCGGCTGCGCTCCGGCGCGTCGCCGGACGCCTACCGGATCTACGGCGCGAAGCTGTACGCCCCGTGCGACGGGGACGTGGTCTCCGCCGCCGACGACTACGCGGACCAGGTCCCCGGCACCATCCGCTACGAACCCCCCTACGGCAACCACGTGTTCATCGACACCGGCAGTGAGCTGGTCAAACTGGCGCATCTGCGGCCCGGCACCGTGACCGTGACCACCGGCGACCGGGTGCGCGCGGGCCAACTCCTCGGCGAGGTCGGCAACTCGGGCAACACCACCGAGTCCCATCTGCACCTGCACGCCGAGCGCGGCGGACTCGGCCTCGACCTCCGCTTCACCGGCATCACCGGGACGCTGCACCGAGGACGCGTGCTGCGTACCTGAGCATGTGGCACCTCAGGCACCTGACCGCACCTCACCTCGGGGCCGCCCGGCGTGCACGGCATGTGCGGTGACCACGCCGCGTGCTCGGCCTTGCACCACCTGGGGGACCCGCACGGTCAGCCACCGGGCTCCCGGGGTGGCCCGTACCTAATCTGATGGCATGTCAGATGATGTGTCGTACGAGCTGCTCGGCTTCGACAACGTACTGCTGCCCGTCGGGAACCTCGGCGCCGCGGTGGAGTTCTACGGGCGCGCCGGCATCCCGGTGGCGTTCCGGCTGGACGAGGCCGGGATCGCGCTGCTGAAGGTGGGCAAGGAGACACCGGGACTGCTGCTGCGACTGGAGGAGGAGCTCGGCCCCCGGCCGCCGGTGTGGGCCTCGGCGCGGGTGTGGCTGGAGGTCCGGGACGCGCGGGCCACGGCCGACGCACTGGCCTCGGCGGGCATCCAGCCGCTCGCCCCCGCCTTCCCGGTCGCCACCGGCTGGACCGTCGAGGTCGCCGACCCCTGGGGCAACGTCATCGGCTTCACGGACTACGGCAAACGGCCCGAGCTGGGCCGCCATCAGGCGTGACCCCCCTCACCCGCACTCCATCCCGCCCTGACTTGAACATGTTCAAAAGCAGGTCTACATTCCTTCTCGACAGCGTTTTGAACGCGTTCAAGAAGGGGTGGGGACATGGACCTCACGGTCGTCGCGTACGTCATCTATCTGCTGGTCAGCATCGCGCTGACGGTCTGGGTGGCGCGCACGCTCAGCCACAACGGGCGGGTCTTCCTCGCCGACGTACTGCACGGGAACGAGAAGCTCGCCGACGCCGTCAACCACCTCCTGGTGGTGGGCTTCTACCTCGTCAACCTGGGCTTCGTCGCGCTCTATCTGAACAGCGACGGCGGTGACATCACCGACGCCCGCGGGGTCTTCGAGGCCCTGTCGACCAAGCTCGGCGTCGTCCTGCTCGTCCTCGGGGTCATGCACCTCGGCAACGTGTACGTGCTCAACAAGATCCGGCGGCGGGGCGTCATGGAGCGGGAGCAGCTGCCGCCCGTCGCGCCGACGGACTGGGTCGCGCCGGCGGCCGGGGCGTGAGCACCATGACCGGCCTCAAGGCCACCCGTGACCGGGACGCCGTGCGCGTCCCGGTCCTCGGGCTCACCGTCCTCTACGACGCCTCGTGCTCGCTGTGCGCCTTCCTGCGCGACTGGCTGGGCAGGCAGCCCCAACTGGTGCCGCTGCGGTTCGTGCCCGCCGGTTCCGAGCAGGCCCGGGCGCTCCTTCCCTCCCTCGACCACCGCGCCACCCTCGACGAGATCACCGTCGTCGGGGACGGCGGTCAGGTCTACCGCGGGGCCGCCGCCTGGGTCGTCTGCCTGTGGGCGCTGCGCGAGCACCGGCCGCTCGCCCACCGGCTGAGCACCCCGGCCGGGGCCCGGCTCGCCAAGGGCGCGATGCTCGCCGCCGCGAAGTGGCGCTCCGCGCACGCCCCGCAGGAGTGGGGCGGGGCCGCGTACCGGCGGGGCGACGGGTGGGTGTACGAGCCGAGCATCGGGTGGATGTACCTGCCCCCCGGCTGTGACGACGGCTCCTGCTCGACTGGTTAGGCTCTCCTACCGTGCCAGCACCGACAGACAGCCCCGGTCCGGACGACACGAGCGCGCCCGGAAAGGCCCAGGAAAAGGGTCCCGCCAAGAGCGAGCAGACCCGCGCCCTGATCCTGGAGACCGCGCTGCGGCTGTTCCAGGAGCGGGGGTACGACAAGACGACCATGCGGGCGATCGCCCAGGAGGCCGGGGTCTCCGTCGGCAACGCGTACTACTACTTCGCCGGCAAGGAACACCTCATCCAGGGCTTCTACGACCGGATCGGCGCCGAGCACCAGGCGGCGATCCGGCCGGTCCTGGAGCGCGAGAAGGATCTGGAGGCGCGGATCGCGGGCGTGCTGAAGGCGTGGCTGGACGTGGCGGAGCCGTACCACGAGTTCGCGGCGCAGTTCTTCAAGAACGCCGCCGATCCGGAGAGCCCGCTCAGCCCCTTCTCCCCCGAGTCGACGGGGCCGCGCGAGGAGTCCATCGCCATACACCGCGAGGTGCTCGCCGGATCGAAGGCGAAGGTTCCCGAGGAGCTGAGGGACGTCCTGCCCGAGCTGATGTGGCTGTCGCAGATGGGGCTCGTCCTGTACTGGGTCTTCGACCGCACGGAGGGGCGCGAACGCAGCTACCGGCTCGCCGAGCGCGGCGCCCGCCTCACCACCCGGGGCGTCTCACTGGCCCGCTTCCGGGTCCTGCGGCCGCTCGTCCACGAGGTGCACGAGCTGTTCACGGACTTCCTGCCGGGGATGACGAAGATGCTGCCGGATCCGGGGCGGGGCTCCACGATCGGGTGAAGCCGGTGATACGGGGCATGGGGGAAGGATGCGGCCTACGATGATGCTCTCGACACCAGCCCATGGGAGGCACGTGATGTCCGCAGCCGCTGTCGAGCGACCGCACGAGGACCGGCCGCTGATCGCCGAGGCGAACCGGCTCATGGACCGCAATCCGGGGTACCGCGTCGAGATCATCGGAGGCTCGATCACCGTGACCCCGCCTGTCAACGGTTCCCACGCCCGCGCTCTGTCCAGGTTGAGGCGCCCCTTCGTCGCCGCCGGTCTGGATGGCGACAAGACCGAAGTGCTCGAAGGACTCGGGCTCTGGCTTCCCACCGGTGCCGAGGACTATGCGATCCCCGACCTCGCAGTCGTCGACGTCGACTTTGAAGATCACCTCGTCGAGAACAACTGCTACGACCCGATCGCGTTCCGTCTCGTCCTGGAGGTCACCTCCAGCAACTACGAGAACGACCTCCGCGCCAAGGTCGGCGCATACGCCAAGGCAAAGATCCCGGTCTACGTGATCGTCGACCGCAAGCACCAGCGTCTTCACGTGCTCACCGACCTCTCCGCAGACACGTACGCGAGCCACCGCGTCCACGCCCCCGGAGAGGTCGTCGCCCTGCCCGACTCCATCGGCGCCAAGGTCACCCTCGACGTCGATGAAATCCTCAAGGCCGGGCAGCCGAAGGCTAATTGACGGCGTCCACCTCCCCCTCCGTCAACTCCAGGTCGTGCACCAGCGGTTCGTCGGTCACGACGACGTGCCGGGCGCGGGCGCCGTACGACGAGGCCGTCGCCGACAGCAGATACGTGCCGGGCGCCGGTACCGAGACGATGTACGAGCCGTCCGCCAGTGAGGTCACCCGGTCCAGTTGGCGTCCGCCCTTGCTGAGCAGGGTGAGGACCGCCCCGTCGACCGGCGCGCCCTCCACGTCACGGACGAAGCCGTGCACGACCGTCGATCCTCCCGCCGAAGCCCGCGGCAGCGGCTCCGCCTCCTCGGCCGGCTCCACCGCCAGGTGCGGCAACCGCTTCTCCAGACCCGCCGGCAGCCACCAGTTGGACTTGCCCAGCAGATGCATCGCGGCCGGCACCAGCGCCGTACGGAGAATGAACGCGTCCAGCGCGACCGCCGCCGCGAGTCCCACGCCCGCCATCGCCGCCCCCGAGTCACCACTGAGGACGAAGGCGAGGAAGACGCAGACCATGATCAGGGCGGCCGAGTTGATGACGCGGCTGGTCTCCGCGAGGCCGACCCGGACCGCCCGCGCGTTGTCCTTCGTGTGCACCCACTCCTCGTGCATCCGGCTCACCAGGAACACCTGGTAGTCCATCGAGAGGCCGAAGAGGAGGGAGAGCATGATGACGGGCAGGAAGGCGTTGATCGGGCCCTCCTTGCCGAGGCCCAGCAGGCTCAGCCCCCAGCCCCACTGGAAGATCGCGACGAGGACACCGAAGGACGCGGCGGCCGCGATCAGGTTCATCAGGGCGGCGGTGAGGGGCACCACCAGGGAGCGGAAGGCGACCATCAGCAGCAGGAAGCCCAGGCCGATGATGGTGGCGATGAAGAGCGGCAGCCGGTCACCCGTGACGGTCGAGAAGTCCTTGGAGATCGCCGTCACACCGCCGACGTGCGCCTGCGCCCCGGCGTCCGGGATCACCTTGTCCCGCAGGGTGTCGATGAGCTGGTCCGTCTTCTCGGACTGCGGTGACGTGGTCGGTACGACCTGGATCACCGTGACGCCCTGCGCGGGCGGCAGCGCCGCGACCTGGGCGACGCCGTCGGTCGCGCGGATGCCCTGCACCAGCTTGTTCGTGTCGCCGCTGGTGGAGACCACCTGAAGGGGACCGTTGAAGCCGGGTCCGAAGCCCTCCGCGAGGAGGTCGTACGCCTTCCGGGTCGTCGTCGACGCGTCGTCGTTGCCCTGGTCGGTCGCGCCGAGCCGCAGCGACAGCACCGGGATCGCGAGGATCGCCATGACGACGAGGGCCATCACGGCGACCGAGCGCGGGCGCTTCTGGACGTTCGCCGACCAGCGTGCCGCGAAGCCGCTGGCCCGCTCCGGCTCGGGGCCTTCGGCGGCCAGCTTGCGCCGCTGGCGGCGGCTGAGCACCCGGGAGCCGAGGAAGCCGAGCAGCGCGGGCAGCAGCGTGACCGCCGCGAGCACGCTGAACACGACGGTGAGCGAGGTGCCGATGACCACGCCGTCCAGGAAGCGCAGGTTCGTCACGAGCATGCCGGCGAGCGCGATGCACACCGTGCCGCCCGCGAACAGCACCGCACGTCCTGAGGTGTTGAGGGCGGTGACCGCCGACTCCTCCGGGTCCATGCCGCGCAGGATGCCGCGCCGGTGCCGGGTGACGATGAACAGCGCGTAGTCGATGCCGACGCCGAGGCCGATCAGCGTGGCGAGCAGCGGGGCCAGGTCGGGCACCGATGTCACATGGCTGAGCAGCTGGGTGGAGAACAGGCCCGTGCCCACCCCGAAGATCGCGATGCCGATCGGGAGCAGCATCGCGAAGAGCGAGCCGAAGGCGAGGAAGAGGACGACCGCCGCGGCCAGGATGCCGATCATCTCGGCGAGTCCGGTGGGCGGTTCCTGGACGCGCTGGATCGCCTGGCCGCCCAACTCGACGTGCAGGCCACCACGTTCGGCGCCCTGCGCGGTGTCGACCACGTCCTGCACCAGCTGCTTGGACACCGCGTTCGCCTGCTTGGCGAAGGTGATCTGGGCGTAGGCGATCCTGCCGTTGGCGCTGATCTGCGCCGCGCCCCGCTCGCCCGCGTACGGGCTGGTGACGCCGCCGACCCCCGCCATCTTGCCGATCTTCTCCAGCGCGGGCTGGATCCGGGACTGCACGGACTGGTCCCGGACGGTTCCCGTGTCGACCTTCCACACCACCGTGTCGGTGTCGCCCGCGCGCTCCGGGAAGGCCTTCTCCAGCTGGTCGTACGCGCGCTTGGAGTCCGTGTTCGGAAGGGAGAAGACGTTCGCGTAATCCGTGCCCGCGGTCGAGGCCGCGGCCCCGAGCCCGAGCAGTGCCCCCACCCACAGCAACAGGACCACCAGCCGGTGCCGATAGCACCACCGTGCCAATGTCGCCACGTTCAACGCTCCTTAGTCGACCGGTCGTCCGGCCGTTCGGTTGTCGGTTGGTCCCCCAGGTCCTGGAACCAACCATCGACCGGAGCGCTCGAGCGATGACACAGATCGCCCATGACTCTCAAGGAACTCCAAAGGGGGAGCCGCCCCCTGGCGCGACCCGCGTGCGGATACTGGGGGCATGACCGCTCACGAGGGGGCCACCGTACTCGTCGTCGAGGACGAGCCGAGCATCGCGGACGTCCTCGCCATCGCCCTGCGCTACCACCGCTTCGAGGTGTTGACCGCGGGCACCGTCCGCCAGGCGCTCACGCTCGCCGAACGCACCCTCCCCCACTCCCGGCCTCGCTC
The DNA here is from genome assembly GCF_044768965.1 of Streptomyces sp. NPDC090798. Classification (NCBI taxonomy): domain Bacteria; kingdom Bacillati; phylum Actinomycetota; class Actinomycetes; order Kitasatosporales; family Streptomycetaceae; genus Streptomyces; species Streptomyces sp. NPDC090798. The sequence goes on along the minus strand of NZ_JBIVXA010000041.1, from coordinate 14,965 downwards.
GAACGGGGGGACCCCCATCGACTTGGCGCTGCTCGACGTGATGCTGCCGGACGGTGACGGGCGGGCGCTGGGCCGTGAACTGCGCCTGCGCCGGCCCGACCTGGCGATCGTCTTCCTCACCGCGCGGGACGCGCCCGCCGAGATCGTCGGCGCGCTCGGCTTCGGCGACGACTACATCACCAAGCCGTTCAACATCGACGAGGTCATCGCCCGGATCACGGCCGTACTGCGCCGCACGCGCCCCGACGACGTCCTTCCCCAGCGCCCGCCCCTTCGCTACGGCGAACTCGAACTGGACGAGACGACGTACTCCGTGCACCGCGGGGACCGCACGGTGGAGCTCACCCCCACCGAGTACGCCCTGCTGCGCTTCCTCGTCCGCAACGGCGGCCGGATCGTGCCCAAGGAGCAACTCCTGCGGCACGTCTGGCAGTACGAACACTCCGCGGAGTCGACCGTGGTCGAGACGTACATCAGCTATCTGCGCCGCAAACTCGAACCCCTCGGCCCACCGGTGATCCAGACCCGCCGGGGCGTCGGATACGGCCTCGCGTGACCTCGGCATCCCCGGACCGTGAGATCGCCGCGGCGCGTGCGGAGCCCTCCCCCCTCGCGGAACCGGCATCCCGGACCGAGCTCGCCCTCTGTGCGGGGATTCCCGCGTATGTGAGTGTGCGGCGGCCCCGGCGTCACCACGGGATCCACTCGCTGCGCGGCAAGCTGACGCTCGCGAACGTGGCGTTGCTGGCGCTGGGCATCATCGTGGCGACCGCCGTCAGCCTGATGGGCATGCGGCACTATCTGCTCGACCAGGTCGACACGGAACTGTCCAAGACGCGGGAGTCACTGGCGGGTTCGCGGCTCACCCTCCACCAGATCGACTCACTCACCGCACTCGCCTTCGTACGCGAGCGGATGATCCCCGGCACGGACCGGTCCGACAAGCCGGACTCGATCTTCGCGGCGGTGGACGGCCACGGGACCCCGCTCAGCGTCGGCGGTTTCAAGCCCACCGACATCCAGCGCGCACTGGCCGCGGCCGTGGACGACCCGAGCGCCCTCGCGCACGACCCCGCCCTGCACGACACCACCGTGCACGGCGCCTCCTACCGGGTCACCGGGGCCCGGCTCGCCGACGGCACGTACGTGCTGCTCGCCACCTCGACCGACGCCCTGCACAAGGGCATCGCCAAGGCCCTCAAGCTCGACCTGGGCGTCGGAACCATGCTGTTGACGCTGCTCGCGGTGCTGACCATGATCAGCGTGAGCCGCCGGATGCGGCCACTGGAGGACATGGTGGAGACCTCGTCCGCCATCGCCGAGGGAGACCTCACCCGGCGTGTACCCTCCAGCCACCATCCGACCCAGGAGGTCGAACAACTGCGGCTCGCCCTCAACTCCATGCTTCACCAGGTGGAATCGGCGTACCGGACCCGCGAGCGCAGCGCGGCGCAGCTGCGCCGGTTCGTCGCGGACGCCTCGCACGAGCTGCGCACCCCGCTGTCGGCGATCCGCGGCTACCTCCAGCTGTACGAGAAGGGGATGCTGCGCGAGCCGGGTGAGCGCCGGCGGGCCTGGGACCGGATGAACGCCGAGGCCGACCGCATGGGACGCCTCGTGGACGAACTGCTCATCCTGGCCCGCCTCGACCAGAGCCCCGAGCTGCGTTTCAAGAACGTCGACCTGAGCCGTCTGGTGCGGGACGCGGCCGAGGATCTGCGGGCCCAGCAGCCCGGACGTCCGGTGACCGTGGGCGCCGACGGGGCACTGCTGGTGCACGCCGACGAGTCGGGGCTGCGGCAGGTGCTGGGCAACCTGGTGGCCAACGTACGCACCCACACACCCGCCGACGTGCCGGTGCGGCTCGGTCTCGAACGGGAGGACGGGGTCGTACGGCTGTGTGTCGCGGACCAGGGGCCCGGGCTGGCGGAGGAGGACGCGGCGCGCATCTTCGACCGGTTCTTCCGGGCGGGCGGTGGTGCGGGCAGCGGGCTGGGGCTGGCGATCGTGCAGGGAGTGGTGGCCGCGCACGGGGGTGATGTGGCGGTACGGACGGCGCCGGGAGCGGGGCTCGAGGTCACGGTTACGCTTCCGACGCGGTGAGCTGTTTTAACAAGCACAGTGAGGTGCTTGAACAAGCTCGGTGACTCGCTTGAACATAAGCAAACCCGGATGATTGAACACCGGCCGGTACGACCTCGTACCCAACAGATGAAGGCGGCCCCGACCTCAGCCTGGTCCGCCGCGCCACCACCGGGCTTCGCACGGAAGGACCGCCGGGTTGTCGTTCAACACGAGCTCTCGACAGCTGTCGAAAACGGACGAGGCGCCGGAGGACACGCCCTCGCAGGAGGTCACGCCCCTGGACGCCCCCGCTCCGAGGGACACCGTCCAGGCTGAAGCGCCGCAGACGAAGCCCTCGAAGGCCGACCCCCTGAAGGCGGAAACCCCGGAAGCGAAGATCCCGGAGGCGGAGACTTCTGAGGCGGAGACTCCTGAAGCAGAGACTCCCGAGGCAGAGACTCCCGAGGTGAGCGCTCCAGAGGCGGAAACTCCTGAAGCGGAGACTCCTGAGGCGGATGGCGCCGAGGCGGAGGCTCCCGGGGCGGAGGCCGAGACTCCCGAGGCAGATGCCACGGAGGCCGAGACCCCCAAGGCGGAAACCCCGGAGGCGGAGGCTCCTGAGGCGGGTGCCACGGAGGCTCCCGAGGCGGAAACCCCGGAGACCAGTGCTCCGGAGGCCGAAGTCCCGGGGCCGGACGCCGCCACACCCGCCGCCGCGTCCGACACCCCTGACACCCCCACCACCCCCCACCAACGCTGGTGGCGGCGGCGTGGCCGGGGTGGGTGGCGGGAGAAGTACCCGGTCGCGGCCCGCGTTCTCGCGTGGACCACGACCGCCGTGGCCCTCGCTGTCGTGGTCGCCGCGCTGCTCATGCCGACCCAGGCGGACAAGTTCCGGCTGGCCGCTTTCGTGCGTCTCCCGGTGGAGGCGATCTTCGGCGCCGCCCTGCTGATCGTCCTGCCCCGCAAGCCGCGGATCGCCGTGGCGGTGTTCGTCGGGCTCGGCCTGGGCGCCCTGACCGTCGTGAACTTCCTCGACATCGGCTTCAACGAATACCTCGGGCGAGGCTTCAACGTCGTCCTCGACTGGTCGCTCTTCAGCGATGCGCAGGGATACCTCCAGGACACGTTCGGCAAGGGTGGCGCGCTCGGCATCGTGGCCCTGGCCGTGACGCTCGTGATCGTCGTACTCGCCCTCGTGACGATGTCGGTGATCCGACTGGGCAACCTGGCGGCCCGGAACACCGAGACGGCGACCCGCACGACGCTGGTGCTGGCCATCGCCTGGGTCACCTGCGCGGCGCTGGGCGTGCAGTACGCCGAGGGGGTGCCCCTCGCTTCGGAGCACACCTTGCAGGCCCTCCAGTTCAAGACGGCGCAGGTGCGGCAGACGCTGCGGGACGAGGCCGCGTTCCGCAAGATCGCGAAGAAGGACAACTTCGCCAACACGCCGCCCGACCAGCTGCTCACCGGGCTGCGTGGCAAGGACATGATGATCACCTTCATCGAGAGCTACGGCCGCAGCGCGATCGAGGACCCGGTCATGGCACCCGGCGTCGACGCGACGCTCACCGCCGAGAACAAGAAGCTGACCGACGCCGGGTTCGCGGCGAAGAGCGGCTGGCTGACCTCGGCGACGTACGGCGGAAGCAGCTGGCTGGGGCACTCCACCTTCATGTCGGGCCTGTGGATCAGCAACCAGCAGCGCTACCGCACCGTCACCGCGGGCGAGCGCCTGACCCTCCCCGGCGCCTTCAAGAAGACGGGCGCCTGGGACACGGTCGGCGTCATGCCGGGCATCCAGAAGGCCTGGCCGGAGCAGAAGTTCTACGGCATCGACAAGCTCTACGACTCCCACAAACTCGGCTACGAGGGACCGAAGTTCAGCTGGTCGACCATGCCCGACCAGTACGCGCTGACCGCGTTCGAGCGCCTGGTGCACAGCAAGAAGCACGACAAGCCTTTGATGTCGACGATCATCCTGACCTCCAGCCACCAGCCCTGGGCGCCGATTCCCAAGCTGGTCCCGCAGGACCAGGTCGGTGACGGCTCGGTCTACAAGGCGATCGAGAAGGCAGGCAAGCGGCCCGCGGACATCATCACCGACTCCACCAAGTCGAAGCAGGAGTACGGCAAGTCCATCCAGTACTCGGTGTCGAGCCTCATCAACTACCTGGTGAAGTACGGCAACAAGAACACCGTGCTGATCTTCCTCGGCGACCACCAGCCCATCGCCCGGGTCAGCGGCAACCACGCCAGCCGTGACGTGCCGGTCTCGATCGTCGCCAAGGACCCGAAGGTCCTGGACAAGATCGCCGACTGGAACTGGGCGGACGGCCTGCAGCCGAAGCATGACACCCCGGTCTGGAAGATGGACGCGTTCCGCGACCGCTTCCTGACGGCATACGGCTCGACCCCGGCGCCGTGACTCAGGGCGCCGGGGCCGCCACGACCGCCCACACGGTCTTGCCGTAGCGGCCCCGGCTCCACACCCCCCACGCCACGGCGACGCCCTCCACGAGGTGGAGGCCCCGGCCGGTCTCCTCCCCCTCGGAGACCGGCCGCAGTCGTGGTGCGGCGAGACCCTCGTCGGAGACCTCGACGAAGCAGGAGCCGTCGGCGAGGGCGGTCACCGCGACCTCGAACTCCCCCTCGTGAAGGGGTCCGTGGCGTACGGCGTTGGTCACGAGCTCGGAGACGATCAGGACGACGTCCGCGAGCGCCGGGTCGTCGGGGCTGTGGCCCCAGTCCCGCAGATGGTCGCGCACCCGGCGCCGGGCGAGTCCGACGGACGCCGGATGCCGGGGCAGCCGGAACGCGTTGCGTCTCAACACCTCAGCTCCTCACCCCGCACACATCCCCGGCACATAGTGCGCACATGGTGCTGCGTTGGGCGAGAGGCGATGTCACCGGGGTGGGGGGCCACCCCGTGAGATCACGTCACGTGTCATATCCAGCTCAGCCGCCAGAGGCGGAAGACACCGGTCCCGTCGGACAGATACTGGCCGCCGCCGACGTCCTCACTGCTGAGTACATACTCCTTGCGCTGCCACAGGGGAATCAGGGGAACATCGCGGGCCACGATTTCCTGCAGTGCCTGGAAGTCGTCGGACGTACGGCTGCGGTCCTCGTAGTGCTGACTGTCCTGAATCAGCCGGTCCACGTCCTTGTCGCTGTACCCGTTCTTCATGCTGTTGCCGGTGCCGACGAGCGGGGCGCTGAAGGTGTCCGGGTCCGGGAAGTCGGCGACCCAGCCGACCGCCCAGGCGTCCAACCGGCCCTCGGCGTACCGCTTCTGGAAATCGGTCCACTCGTAGCCCTTGATGTCCACCTTGAACAGGCCGCTCGCCTCCAGCTGCCGCTTGAGCTCGGTGGCCTCCTCACCCGCGGCGCCCCGCCCCTCGGCGTACCCGTAGGTGAAGCGCACCGGCAGTGACACCCCGGCCTCGGTCAGCAGGGCCTTCGCCTTCTTCGCGTCGGGCTTGGGATAGGTGTCGAAGAAGGACGTCGAGTGCCCCGTGATGCCCGCCGGGATCAGCCCGTACAGCGGATCGGTCGTCCCCTTGTAGGTCTGGCTGACCAGTTGCTCGCGGTTGATCAGCGCGGCGACGGCCTGCCGTACGAGGCGGTCGTGCAGCGGCGAGTTCGCACGGACGTCGAGGACGAGGTTGCGGGTCTCGGCGCTGTCGGACTCGGTGACGTGCTGGTTCGGGTCGCTCGGCGAGAGGGTGGCGAGCGTCGCGGGCGGCAGCTGACGCGTCGCGACGTCGACCTGCTTCGCCTTCCAGGCGTTCTCCAGTGCCTTGGGGGTGGCGTAGTAACGCAGCACGGTGGGCGCGCCGCTCCCCTTGGCGGCGCCCGCGTAGTGCTGGTTGGGCGCGAGGACGGCCCGCTTGTCCTTCGTATACGTCTTCAGTACGTACAGTCCGGTGCCGTCGGCGCCCGCGTCCTTGCGCAGGGCGCGCTTCGGGTAGCGGGTGTGATCGACGATCGACCCGGCTCCGGTGGCCACCTTGAAGGGGAAGGTGGCGTCCGGCGAGGACAGGTGGAAGGTGACCTTGAGGCCCTCGGCATCCACCGAGCCGAGAGTGGAGAGCAGGGATGCCGGCCCCACCTCGGAGTTGATGGCCTTGACCCGGTCGAAGGAGAACTTCACGTCCTCGGCGGTCACCTTGCTTCCGCTCGGGAAGGTCAGGTCGTCGCGCAGGGTGCAGGCATAGGTCCGCAGTCCCGTGCCCACGAACCCGCAGCTCTTCGCCGCGTCCGGCACGGGGGCCGCGCCACCGGGCTCGAACGTCAGCAGTGACTGGAACACATTGCTGAACAGGGCCCAGGAGCCGGCGTCGTACGCGCCCGCCGGGTCGAGTGACGTGACGGCGTCCGTCGTCCCGACCGTGATGGTCCTGTTGTCGTTCTCCTTCGACGGCAGTAACTGCCAGCCGCCCACAGCCACGGCCGCCAGTACCACCAGCACCGCGAGAATCCGTATGCGAACCGATCGCATCGGCGCCCCTCCCCAGGCCACGCCCCGCGTCACTCCCCAGTGACGCGGATCACCCAACCACAGGTGTTTCGTCCGAGGGAAGAGGTGTCCGAAGAATCGGACGGGGTATGGGGAAAGACCGTTTCGCCCCTGTTTCACAGCTGGTTCTCAGGCTTGCGGGGATGCCAGTTCCACGACGGTGATGTCCGACGGCGCGTCCACCCGGGTCGGCGGCCCCCACGCACCCGCGCCCCGGGAGACGTACAGCTGCGTGTCGCCGTACCGCTCCAGGCCCGCGACCGTGGGATTGGCCAGTTCCGCGATGTAGTTGCCCGGCCAGAGCTGTCCGCCGTGGGTGTGTCCGGAGAGCTGGAGGTCGACACCGTGCTTGACGGCGTCGTGGATCTGGACCGGCTGGTGGGCGAGCAGCACCACGGCCCGGGAGGTGTCCCGGTCCCCCAGCGCCCTCCCGAAGTCGGGCCCGTGCCCCTCGCTCTCCCCCGCGACGTCGTTGACGCCCGCGAGATCGAATCCGGCCATTTCCGTCCGGGCGTTCTCGAGCGGGTGCAGACCCAGTTCCCGTACTTCCCGAACCCATTGCGCGGCGCCGGAGTAGTACTCGTGGTTGCCCGTGACGAAGTACGAGCCGTGCCGTGCCCGCAGCCGCGCGAGGGGCGCCGCGGCGGGTCCGAGGTCCTTCACACTCCCGTCGACGAGGTCCCCGACCACCGCGATCAGGTCGGGCTGCGTCGAGTTGATCGTGTCGACGACCCGCCGGCAGAAGTCCCTGCCCAGGGTGGGTCCGAGGTGGATGTCACTCACCACGGCGATCCGGTACCCGTGAGCGGACCGGGGCAGTTTGGCCAGCGGCACGGTGACCCGCTTCACCCGGGGCCCGCGCAGCACCCCGTACGTCCCGTATCCCACGGTCCCCACGGCGACGGCCGCGGCGGCCCCGCCGACGGCACGCGAGACGAAGAGCCGCCGCGAGGGGGTGGTGACGGGCCGTGGCGGTACGGCAGACGGGGGCTCCTGGGGGATCGCTCCCGTCTGCACCGACTCCGTGTGCGGCACCGACTCCGTCTGCGGTACGGGTGCCGGGTTCGGTACGGCCACAGCGGGGGCCGCGCGCCGCTCCACGACCCGGCGCAGCAGCGGTCGTACGACCTCCCCCGCGACCGCCCCCAACAGCAGATAGATGGACAGCGCCATCCACAGGAACCCGGGCCAGGCCAGCACCCGCTGGAGCCAGAAGGGCGCACCGGCGCGCTCCGCGGCGACCGCGGCGATCATCAGCACCGGCCCGGCGACGAAGACCACCGTGCCCGCGCGCCGGGCGAGCCCCGGACCGGACGTCGTGTCGCGCACCAGACGGCGCCACACGTACCAGTACAGGCCCGCGACCGCGGCGAGGGCGAGCAGCCCCACCAGTACGAAGACGATGACCAAGGCGCCGTATCCCCCGTTGCGTGCCGCTGTGTTCGGTTGTCCCCCGTTTGCCGCCTTTTGTTATGACGTCTGGCGCAATGCGCGCAGTCCGCGGAACCCGATGCCTCCGACGACCGTCCCCAAGACAAAGGAGACGACGGCGAGCGTCAGGTGCACCCAGAAGTACGCCGTCGGATCCCCCGCGTCGTTGAACGCGAGCCCGCTGCCGTCCTTCCACAAATTCTTGACGAAAGTGACCCAGATGATCCAGCTCCACACTCCGAAGGCGAGCAGGAACCAGGAGACGGGGCGGCTGAGCTTCATGGGTCCAGTATCGCCGTCGCCGGCCGGGACCCGGCGCCGGGGTGGCCGGGACCAGGGGACTCCAACATCGGGTAATGGGACTTCCCGGCCCGCGCCCTGTAATTTCTCGACCGTGCCCGCCACCAAGAAGACCATTCGGCGATCGCTGCTGGTCACTTCCGCCACCCTGTTGTCTCTTTCGCTGACGACGACGGTCCCCGTCTTCGCGGCCGGCAAGCCGTCGTCGTCACCGTCACCGACGGCGAGTCCGAGCGCGACTCCGCCGGCGAACATGTCGACGGTGGGCGGAGCGCGGCTGGGACAGGCCGGGACCCAGGTGGCTCTCGGCGCGGGCGCACCGGTGCTGCCCAAGGACGTGACCGCGCGCTCCTGGATCGTCACCGACGCCGAGTCGGGCGACGTGCTGGCCGCCCACAACGCGCACTGGCGGCTGCCCCCGGCGAGCACGCTGAAGATGCTCTTCGCCGACACCGTGCTGCCGAAGTTCCCCAGGACCGAGCAGCACAAGGTCGCCGTCACCGACCTCTCGGGCATCGGCGCGGGCTCCAGCATGGTGGGGATAAAGGAGGAGGAGACGTACAGCGTGCACGATCTGTGGCTCGGCGTCTTCCTGCGCTCCGGCAACGACGCCGTGCATGTGCTGTCGGCGATGAACGGCGGCGTGGAGCAGACGGTCAAGGACATGCAGGCGCACGCCGATGACCTGCAGGCCCTCGACACGCACGTGGTCAGCCCCGACGGCTACGACCAGCCGGGCCAGGTGTCGTCGGCGTACGACCTGACGCTGTTCGCCCGTTCCGGACTGCAGAAGAAGGACTTCCGGGAGTACTGCTCGACCGTGCGGGCGAAATTCCCGGGCGAGACGAAGAAGAACGACAAGGGGAAGACGACCCGCGAGTCCTTCGAGATCCAGAACACCAACCGGCTGCTGACCGGTGACGCCGACGTCTCCACGTACCAGGGCATCGCGGGGGTGAAGAACGGCAACACCACCAACGCGGGCGCCACCTTCACCGGTGTCGCCGAGCGGAACGGCAAGGTGCTGCTGGTCACCGTGATGAACCCGGAGAAGGACGAGCACAACGAGGTCTACAAGGAGGCCGCGCGGCTGCTCGACTGGGGCTTCAGCGCGGCCGGCAAGGTCACGCCGGTGGGTGAGCTGGTGCCGCCGAAGGGCATCGACACCGGCGTGCAGGCGGGTGCGACCGCGTCCGCCGGATCCAACACGCCGGTGCCGACCGGGGACCAGGGGACCAAGGCCTCGCCGAAGCCGGTGGCCGCCTCCACGGCGGCGAAGGACGGCTCCAGCGGGATCGGGATCGCCCTGGCCATCACGGGCGGCCTGCTCGCCCTGGTCGCCGGCGCCGTCTTCCTCGTCAACCGCCGCTGGCCCCTCCCCGACCTGATGCGCCGCCGCCACTGACCTCCCCGAATTCCCCAGGCTCGTCGGGCTCGTCGTCGGGTTGCTTCGGGCCGGAGTCGGCATGTCCCGTGGCCGTCCAGGAGGCGCAGAACAGGATCAGTTTCGAGGTGAAGTTGATCCACAGCAGCAGCGCGACGGGCACACCGAAGGCGCCGTACATGCTCTTCGACGCCACGCCTCGCATATAGCTGCTGAGCAGCAGCTTGAGCAGTTCGAAGCCGATGGCGCCCATCAGCGCGGCGACGACGAGCCGATGGCGCGGCGGCTCGACGCCCGGCAGCAGGGTCAGGACGTACAGAAGCACCAGGAAGTCGGTGAGTACGGCGACGGCGAACGCGGCAAACTGCAGCAGCACGCTCCCCCAGCCGTGTTCGCCGATGCCGAGCTGCCGGGCCGACCAGCCGACCAGCGAGGACGCGATGGTGGAGACGGCGATGGTGACGAGTACGGCACCGCCGAGTCCGACGAGGATCCCGGCGTCCAGGAGCTTGCGCAGGAGCGGGTTCTCCTCCCTGTCGGGCAGTTCCCACACCGCGCGCAGACAGTCCCGCATGGAGCCGACCCAGCCGATGCCGGTGAACAGCAGGACGGCGCCCGCGATGAGCCCGATGGTGCCGGCGTTCTGGACCAGCGCGTTGATGTCGAGCTGGTCGGAGATGCCCGGCACCTGCTCGGCGATCTTGTCCTGGAGTTCCTTCTGCCGCTGGCTGGTGAGGGTGGCGGCGGCGATCGCGGCGCCGACGGTCAGCAGCGGGAAGAGCGCCACGAAGCTGATGAAGGTCATCGCGGCGGCGAGCCGTGTCCACTTCACCCGGTCCAGACGCTCGTACGACCGCCACCCGTGCGTGGCCATCAGGCGGGTGACCAACGGCCCCACGCCGGGGAGCTTCTTCAGCCAGTCCATGATCCGACTCTGCCCTCACCTCGGAAAACCAATGTCCGGGTACCCCAGAAACGCAGGACCGTGGCAAGCGCCATACCGATCCCCGCGCCGGATACCGTGTCGGCGCGCCGCGAGGTGAGCCCGAGGCCATAGTGGCTGACGGCGACGCACAGCAGCTGGACGAGGGCGCCCACGAGGTTCACTGCGAGGAATACGAGGAAGTCGGGGCACCGCCGGGTCCCCCTCACGGGGTGGTGCCGATACGTGCCGAGCGCGTTGCCGGTGTACGCGACCGAGCAGCCCGCCACGAACGACAGCGCCTTGGCGGTGAGCGGGGCGAGCCCCACCGGGCCGCGCAGCCATACGAAGAGGCCGAGGTCGGCGGCGTAGGCGAGGACGCCGACGGTGGCGAAGCCCAGGAGCTCCTGGGTCAGGGGCCGCTGGGCGAGGCTCACCAGTTCACGACCGCGAGCCCGTACATCGCGAGCCACACCAGTCCGATCAGGGCGAGCGCGCGGTCGCGCAGGACGACGTCCTCGGGCTCGCCCGCCGCGCCCCGGTCGGCGAAGACGGCGTACCGCAGGACGGCCAGGATGAAGGCGACCATGGACAGTTGGCGCCAGGGCAGCACCCCGGCGCTGGGCACGCCGCCCTCCTCCAGGGCCCACAGGCAGTAGCCGAGCACGGCGACCCCGGCCGCCAGCTGCCAGACGAAGCGCAGATAGCCGGTGGTGTACTCGGTGAGCAGCGCGCGGGTGGCGCCGGCCTTCCCGGCCAGCTGGAGGGCCTCGGAGTACCGTTTCGCCGCCACCATGAAGAGCGCGCCGAAACCCGTGGTGATCAGGAACCAGCGGGAGAGCGGGATGCCGAGGGCGAGCCCGCCGATCATCGCCCGCATCAGGAACCCGGTCGTCACGACGGCGAGGTCGACCACCAGGACGTGCTTGAGGCTGACGCAGTACGCCAGTTGCATGCCTAGGTAAGCGGTCAGCAGTGCCGCGGTGACCGGGGAGGACAGCAGGACGGCGGCGGTCGGGGCGAGGACGGCGAGGACGCCGCCCGCGGCGTACGCGACGGGGACGGGGACCTGGCCCGCGGCGACCGGGCGGTGACGCTTGACCGGGTGGGCGCGGTCGGCCTCGGCGTCCCGGGCGTCGTTGATCAGGTAGACGGCGGCGGCGCAGGCCGTGAACAGGACGAAGACGAGCGCGAGTTGGATCACCGCGTGCCGGGAGAAGAGCTGGCCCGCCGCCGCCGGGGCCGCCACGACCAGCAGGTTCTTCACCCACTGGCGGGGACGGGTGGTCCGAAGGAGGCCCCGGGCGAGGCCGGTGAGGGTCCGCACCGGAACCGGGGCGGTCGGCGTGGGGTCCAGAAGCACCGTGCGTTCAGCCATGGCCGGCCTCGATCCAGCGGGCGCCCAGACGGGCCGTCAGGGCGCCCAGGGCGGCGCCCGCGACCACGTCCGAGGGGTAGTGGACGCCGGCCACCAGCCGGGAGAGACACATCGCGGCGGCGAGCGGGAGCAGCGGGCGGACGCCGAGCGCGCCGAAGGCGACCGCCGCGGCCGTCGCGGAGGCCGCGTGGGAGCTGGGGAACGAGTGACGTCCGGCCGTGCGCACCAGCGGGACGATGTGCGCGGGGCGTGGACGGCGCACGATCCGCTTCACGCCCATGCTGGCGAGGTGCGCGGTGGCGGTGAGCGCCGTGCCGCGCAGCCACGCGCCGCGCCGCCCGCGGTCGACCACCGTCCCCGTGAGCCCGGCCGCGAGCCACAGCACGCCGTGCTCCCCGGTCCAGGACAGGGCGCGTGCGACGGCCGCCACGCGTGGATCCGTGCCGCGCTCGTGGAGGGCCGACAGCAGCCGACGGTCCATGCCGTCCCACCGTCGGCGGTCCATGTCGTCAAGGTCGTCCATGTGATCTCACTCTTCTAGGGAGTGGCCGCAGAATTACGGCAATCTCTTACGACATCCCATTAATCACCCATTTCGGTGAGGAGCCGCGAAGACGGGAGAGGTGAGGGCTTTATGCACCTTTTTCGCCGATACGGTCACGGTCATGCCTGCCGACACCGCCTCCGACCCGGCCGGATCCGCCTCCGACCCGGCCGAACCCGTCTCCGTCACGGGCTGGGGCCGCACCGCCCCGACCACCGCCCGTCTGGTCCGCCCGCGCACCTACGAGGAAGCGGCGGCCGCCGTCCGCGCCTGCGGGGTCCGCGGAGGCATCGCCCGGGGCCTGGGGCGGGCGTACGGGGACGCGGCGCAGAACGCGGGCGGGGCCGTGCTCGACATGACCGGCCTCGACCGCATCCACGCGATCGACGTCGACGGCGGGACCGTGCTCTGCGACGCGGGCGTGAGCCTGCACCGGCTGATGGAAGTCCTGCTCCCGCTCGGCTGGTTCGTGCCGGTCACGCCCGGAACCCGCTATGTGACCGTCGGCGGCGCGATCGGCGCGGACATCCACGGCAAGAACCACCACGTGTCCGGCTCGTTCGCCCGCCACGTCCTCTCCTTCGAGCTGCTGACCGCGGACGGCGCGATCCGCACGGTGGCCCGGCACACCCCCCTCTTCGACGCCACCGCGGGCGGCATGGGCCTGACCGGGGTGATCCTCACGGCGACCGTCCGGCTCCAGCCCGTCGCGACCTCGCTGATGTCCGTCGACACCGAACGCGCGGCGGACCTGGACGACTTGATGGCCCGTCTCACCGCCACGGACCACCGCTACCGCTACTCGGTCGCCTGGATCGACCTGCTCGCGCGCGGCCGCTCGACGGGACGCTCGGTGCTCACCCGCGGGGAGCACGCCCCCCTGGACGCGCTCCCCCCACGCGCACGCCGGCGCCCGCTGGCGTTCCGCCCACCGCGGTTCCCGTCCGCGCCCGCCTTCGTACCGGAGGGGCTGCTCGGCCGCGGCACGGTGGGCCTCTTCAATGAGCTCTGGTACCGGAAGGCACCCCGCGCGCGTGCCGGTGAGCTACAGCGGATCTCGGCCTTCTTCCACCCGCTCGACGGGGTGCCGCACTGGAACCGGGTCTACGGGCGCGGTGGCTTCGTGCAGTACCAGTTCGTCGTCAGGCACGGATGCGAGGAGGCCCTGCGGCGCATCGTGCGGCGCGTCGCCGAACGCCGGTGTCCGTCCTTCCTCGCCGTCCTGAAGCGTTTCGGTGAGGGCGATCCGGGCTGGCTCTCCTTCCCGATGCCGGGCTGGACCCTCGCCCTGGACATCCCCGCGAACCTGCCGGGCCTCGGCACCTTCCTCGACGAGCTGGACGAGGAGGTGGCCGGGGCGGGCGGACGCGTGTACCTGGCGAAGGACGCGCGGCTACGGCCGGAACTGCTGGCCGGCATGTATCCACGGCTGACCGAATTCCGCAGGCTGCGGGCCGAGTTGGACCCGCGCGGGGTGTTCACCTCCGACCTGTCCCGCCGCCTCGACCTGTAGAACCGTCCCGCCTCCTCACCCCTCTAGGAGTTGTCATGAAGGACGCCTTCGGAGCCCCGCAGTCCCTGCTGATCCTCGGCGGCACGTCCGAGATCGCGCTGGCCACGGCGCGCCGTCTGATCGCCCGGCGCACCCGCACGGTGTGGCTCGCCGGACGGCCCTCGCCGGCCCTGGAGCGGGATGCCGAACACCTGCGCGGACTCGGCGCGGACGTCCGTACCCTCGCCTTCGACGCGCTCGACCCCGAGTCCCACGAGACGGTCCTCGGCAAGGTCTTCGCCGAGGGCGACCTCGACATGGTGCTGCTCGCCTTCGGGGTCCTCGGCGACCAGGCCCGCGACGAGCGGGAGCCGGTGGCCGCCGCCCGGATCGCGCAGACCAACTACACGGGCGCGGTGCCGGCCTTGCTGGTGTGCGCGCGGGCCCTCCAGACGCAGGGGCACGGCTCCCTCGTGGTGCTCTCCTCGGTCGCGGGCGAGCGCGCCCGCCGCTCCAACTTCATCTACGGGTCCAGCAAGGCGGGCCTGGACGCCTTCACCCAGGGTCTGGGCGACGCGCTGCACGGCACCGGCGTCCACGTGATGGTCGTACGCCCGGGGTTCGTCCGTACGAAGATGACCGCGGGGCGCGCGGAAGGACCCATGGCCACGACACCGGAGGCGGTAGCGACGGCCATCGAGGTGGGGCTGCGACGGCGCTCGGAGACGGTGTGGGTGCCGGGGGCGCTGCGGCTGGTGATGGCGGCGCTGCGGCACGTACCGCGAGCGGTGTTCCGCCGCCTGCCGATCTGATCGGCGACGACAGGACCTAGCTGTATTGACCCGCAGCGTTGTTCACGCGGCTGATCGGTGGCTGGCCGCCGAGCGCGGTGTGGCAGCGGTGGTGGTTGTAGGTGTGGAGGAAGTCT
>NZ_JBIVXA010000040.1:0-44354 GCF_044768965.1 Streptomyces sp. NPDC090798 | reverse complement strand
TGCTGGACCGGTACCTGCACCACCTGCGGACGCCCCCTGCCCAGCCCTCGGAGCAGCCGCAGACAGCCCACAACCTAACGAAGCACTACTAGGACCTGTCCGGCGGATCATGCCCCAGCGGTTCCTTGGCCTGCGGCCGACACGGGTGTCTGATGGTGGGTTGTGGAAGAGCAGCAGCCCGCCGTCACGCCCGTCTCGCAGCCCGTCGCGTCCGGGGCCGCCCGAGGTGCCGACGAAGTGGTCGAAGCCGTCGAAGCCGTCGAGACGATCTTCCGGATCGAGTCGCCCCGCATCATCGCCGGCGTCTCCCGCATCGTGCGCGACGTCGGCATCGCCGAGGAGCTCGCGCAGGACGCCCTGGTCGCGGCGCTGGAGCAGTGGCCCCGGGACGGCGTCCCGGACAACCCGGGCGCCTGGCTGACGACCACGGCCAAGCGTCGTGCGATCGATCTCGTACGCCGCCGGGAGCAGTACGCGCGCAAGCTGGCGGAGGTGGGGCGGGACCTCTCGGTGACCGCCGCGCACCACCTCGACGAACCCTCCGACCCGGACGACATCGACGACGACCTGCTGCGGCTCGTCTTCACCGCCTGCCACCCCGTCCTCTCCGCCGAGGCCCGCATCGCCCTCACCCTGCGCCTGGTCGGCGGTCTGACCACCCCCGAGATCGCCCGCGCCTTCCTCGCCCCGGAGGCGACCGTCGCCCAGCGCATCGTGCGCGCCAAGCGGACCCTGGCGACGAAGGGCGTCCCCTTCGAGGTCCCCTACGGCCCGGACCGCGAGGCCCGCCTCGGGTCCGTGCTCGAGGTCATCTACCTGGTCTTCAACGAGGGGTACGCGGCCACGGCGGGCGACGACCTGCTGCGCCCCGCGCTGTGCGAGGACGCGCTGCGACTGGCCCGCGTGCTGGCCGAGTTGATGCCCAAGGAACCCGAAGTGCACGGGCTGGTGTCCCTGTTGGAGCTCCAGGAGTCCCGCGCCGCCGCCCGCACCGGCCCCTCGGGCGAGCCCGTCCTCCTCAGGGACCAGAGCCGTCGCCGCTGGAACCGCCTGCTGATCCGCCGCGGCTTCGCCGCCCTCGGCCGGGCGAGCGCCGTCACCACCGGGCCCCCCGGCCCGTACGCCCTCCAGGCCGCCATCGCCGCCTGCCACGCCCAGGCATACGCGTACGAGGACACGGACTGGCGGCAGATCGCCGCCCTGTACGGGCTGCTGGCGGCCCGTTCCCCGTCTCCCGTGGTCGAGTTGAACCGCGCCGTCGCCGTCTCCATGGCCGAGGGCCCCGCCCCGGCGCTGGAGATCGTCGACCGGCTGGCCGGCGAACCGGCACTGCGCGACTACCACCTGCTGCCCAGCGTCCGCGGCGACCTGCTGGCCCGCCTCGGCCGCACGAAGGAGGCCCGCGCGGAGTTCGAACGAGCCGCGGGCCTGGCCCGCAACGAACGGGAACGCGAACTGCTGGAGACGCGGGCGCGGGACTGCCGCTAGGAGGCGTGCCGCTGGGCCGGGTGGCCGAGCAGCATCGTCGGTGCCCCCGCGACCCTGGTCAGGAAGACGGTGGCCGAGTGGGGGCCGTGCGACTTGGGCAGGGCCTTCTTGCGGAGTTCCTCCGGCTCGACCGCCGACCCCCGCTTCTTCACCGTCAGTACCCCGACACCCCGCTCCCGCAGCAGCGCCTTCAACTTCTTCACGTTGAAGGGAAGACGGTCGGTGATCTCGTAGGCCGAGGCGTACGGCGTCGGTCGCAGTTCGTCCGCCGTGACGTACGCGATCGTCTCGTCGACGAGCCCGCCGTCGACTTCCTCGGCGACCTCGGCCACCAGATGGGCCCGGATGACGGCGCCGTCGGGCTCGTACAGGTAGCGCCCGACCTCCCGCACCGCGGGGTCGGGCAGGCCGCGGCCGCGCAGCTCGCGCGGGCCGGGCAGCAGGGTGGCCCGCACCAGCCCCGGCTCGGTGCCGAACCACAGCACCGCCTCCTTCACATCCCCGGCGTCCGAGATCCACTCGGCCTCGGCCTCGGCGGGGACCGCCTCGTGGGGGATGCCCGGGGCGATCTTCAGGGCGGCGAGCGGGGCCTTCAGCGCCGTCGCGATCGCCCAGGAGAGCGGGGGCGAGTAAGCCTCCGGATCGAAGATACGGCCGCGTCCGCCGCGCCGCGCCGGGTCCACGAAGACCGCGTCGTACGCCTGCGTGTCGACCTCCGTGACATCGGCCTCGCGCACCTCGATCAGCTCGGCGAGCCCGAGCGCCTCGGCGTTCGCGCGTGCCACCGCCACCGTCAGCGGGTCGCGGTCTACGGCGAGGACGCGGATCCCGGCACGGGCCAGCGCGATCGCGTCGCCGCCGATGCCGGAGCACAGGTCGGCGACCGAGCGCACGCCCAGGGACCGCAGCCGCCGCGCGCGATGGGTGGCGACCGTGGTGCGCGTCGACTGCTCGACCCCGTTCGGGGTGAAGTACATCCGCTCCGCGTCCTCGGCGCCGAACTTCGCCGCCGCCCGCTGCCGCAACCGCGCCTGCCCGAGCGCGGCCGAGACCAGTTCGGCCGGGTGGTCGCGGCGCAGCCGGGTGGCGACGGCCAGCTCCTGGGCCGGTTCGGTGCCGCGCACCTCGTCGAGCAGGGCGCGGCCCTCGGGGGTGAGGAGGGAGGCGAAGGAGACGTCGTTCACCGGCCCATTGTCGGTCAGTGCGGGTGGGTGTGGGCCAGTCGGTGGACGGTGCGCCCCCGGTCGCGGTGTCGGAGCCCCGGACGGGCGGTGGCCTGCGAGGATCCGACACCATGCGATCAGTACGACAAAAGTACAAAAACAACGCAAAGAGGGCGCGTGTGTGGGGCGGGGTCGCCGTCCTCGCCGTCGCCGCCCTCGCGTCCGGTTGCGCCGACGACGACACCAACGGCGCCCGTCAGGCCGGGGGACCCGAGCAGGCGCTGCACGCGCCCCCGGCCCGCGCCCTCGACTCCTACGCCGCCAGACTCCGCGCGCAGCAGGCCGCCCGGGCCGCCGCGGCCAAGCATTGGGGGCTCGCGAAGGTCCCGCTGGCCGCGCCGCCGGCCCCGGCGAGGAAGCCGGTCATCGGACCCCGCGACGGCTTCGAGGTCACCGATCAGGAGGAGCTCGGCCTGCCGCCGGTCTTCACGACCGTCCCCACCAAGGACAAGGTCGTCTTCCTCACCATCGACGACGGCTCCGAGAAGGACCCGGCGTTCCTCAGGATGATGAGCGACCTGAAGATCCCTTACACCGCCTTCCTGAGCAACTACCTGGTCAAGGACGACTACGGGTATTTCCGGAAGATGCGCGACCGGGGCGTCACCCTCAACAACCACACCCTCACCCACCCCTACCTGCCGGGGCTGTCGTACGAGGAGCAGCGGCACGAGATCTGCGGCATGCAGGACATCATGGAGAAGCAGTTCGGCAAGCGCCCGAGGGTCTTCAGGCCGCCCTACGGCAACTACAACCAGGACACCCTGCGCGCCGCCAAGTCCTGCGGCATCAAGTACGCGCCCATCTGGGACGAGGAAGTCTTCGTCGACCACTGGGAGTACCGCGACTGGGACCGCGACCTGCACCCCGGCGACATCGTCCTCACCCACTTCCGCGGCAGGGAGGACTGGGACGGCACCATGCCCGACATGATCCGCCGCTTCCTGAAGATGGTCACCGACAAGGGGTACGCGGTGGCACGGCTGGAGGACTACCTGTGAGAACACGGGCGCTGGTCGCGGGGGCGCTCACCGCGGCGCTCCTGACCGGCTGCACCGGCTGTGCCCAGTCCGTCGACCCGATCGAACGGCTGGGCAAGAAGGCCGCGCAGGAGGTGCGCAGGTCCAGGCCGAACGGGCCGACCCCGGCGACGTACCGCCACTGGGGGCTGCCCACCCCGCTCGCCACCCCGCCGCAGCAGCCCGCCCGGCCCGCCCTCCGCGGCGCGGCGCCGGGACTGGCTCCCGTCGTGGAGCGCGTGCCCACCCGCGACAAGGTGGTGTTCCTGACGTACGACGACGGCGCCGAGCGCGATCCGCGGTTCGTCGACATGGTCCGTGAACTGCGGCTGCCGGTCAGCATGTTCCTCACGGACAGTGTCGTCGGGCCGGGGTACGGGCACTTCGCCCAGCTGCGGACGGTCGGCGCGAGCGTGCAGAACCACACCCTCCACCACGCCTCGCTGCGCGGACTGCCGTACGCGGGCCAGCGGGCCGAGATCTGCGGTCAGCAGGAGAAGCTCAAGGCCCGCTTCGGCGTCCGCCCCCGGCTCTTCCGTCCCCCCTACGGCACCTACGACACCACCACGCTGCACGCCGCCGCCGACTGCGGGGTCGCGGCCGTCGTCCTCGGCCGGGAGCCCGACGCCCGCCGCCTGCGACCGGGTGACATCCTCTCCGGCTTCGAGGAGCCCAACCTCACGGAGGCGACGGTCCGACTCCTGCGACGCATCCAGGCGGAGGGCTTCACGCCGGCGCGTCTGGAGAACTACCTCTGACCGTTCGGCCGGGGCAGCCCGTCCGGCGTTTGAGGACGAGGCCGTCCAGGCCGAGAAAGGGGGGCTGGGGGCGCAGCCCCCAGGGGTACGCCGACACGCGCGCCGGGTGCCCAAAACCCCACGCCACGCCGGAGGCTTTGGCACTCCGCTTGACCGAGTGCTAATCGCGGTCATAGTCTCGGCCCTGGCACTCCCCCCTGGAGAGTGCCAATAGCGACGGGCAGGTCCGGCACCCGCGACGACGGATCCACCTGGTCGCCACCTCAGACAGTTAACCCCGTGAGATCTCCGAAGGGGGAGGTCGGATCGTGACGACCACCAGCTCCAAGGTTGCCATCAAGCCGCTCGAGGACCGTGTTGTGGTCCAGCCGCTGGACGCCGAGCAGACCACGGCTTCTGGCCTGGTCATCCCGGACACCGCGAAGGAGAAGCCCCAGGAGGGCGTCGTCCTCGCCGTGGGCCCGGGCCGCTTCGAGAACGGCGAGCGCCTGCCGCTCGACGTCAGCACCGGCGACATCGTGCTGTACAGCAAGTACGGCGGCACCGAGGTGAAGTACAACGGCGAGGAGTACCTCGTACTCTCGGCTCGCGACGTGCTCGCGATCATCGAGAAGTAGTTCGCCGAGCTTCACCGTTTCACCCAGTTTTGCAGTGAACTGCGCCCCTGGCCCCCGCGACCATAACCAGCCGGGCGTCGGGGGCGCGGTTCGTTCACCCCAGTTTTCCGAGAGGGCTGAATCGCTCCCATGGCGAAGATCCTGAAGTT
This sequence comes from Streptomyces sp. NPDC090798, assembly GCF_044768965.1. NCBI lineage: Bacteria > Bacillati > Actinomycetota > Actinomycetes > Kitasatosporales > Streptomycetaceae > Streptomyces > Streptomyces sp. NPDC090798. The sequence goes on along the minus strand of NZ_JBIVXA010000040.1, from coordinate 39,100 downwards.
CGACGAGGACGCCCGTCGCGCCCTCGAGCGCGGCGTCAACAAGCTTGCCGACACGGTCAAGGTGACGATCGGCCCCAAGGGCCGCAACGTCGTCATCGACAAGAAGTTCGGCGCACCCACCATCACCAACGACGGTGTCACCATCGCCCGCGAGGTCGAGCTCGACGACCCGTACGAGAACCTCGGCGCCCAGCTGGTGAAGGAGGTGGCAACCAAGACCAACGACATCGCGGGTGACGGTACGACCACCGCCACCGTGCTGGCCCAGGCGCTCGTCCGCGAGGGCCTGAAGAACGTCGCCGCGGGTGCCTCCCCGGCGCTGCTGAAGAAGGGCATCGACGCGGCCGTCAAGGCGGTCTCGGACGAGCTCCTCGCCACCGCGCGCCCGATCGAGGAGAAGTCCGACATCGCGGCCGTCGCCGCGCTGTCCGCCCAGGACCCGCAGGTCGGCGAGCTCATCGCCGAGGCGATGGACAAGGTCGGCAAGGACGGTGTCATCACCGTCGAGGAGTCCAACACCTTCGGCCTGGAGCTGGACTTCACCGAGGGCATGGCCTTCGACAAGGGCTACCTGTCCCCGTACATGGTGTCCGACCAGGAGCGTATGGAGGCCGTCCTCGACGACCCGTACATCCTCATCCACCAGGGCAAGATCAGCTCCATCCAGGACCTGCTGCCGCTGCTGGAGAAGGTCATCCAGTCCAACGCCTCCCGGCCGCTGCTGATCATCGCCGAGGACGTCGAGGGCGAGGCCCTGTCGACCCTGGTCGTGAACAAGATCCGCGGCACGTTCAACGCCGTCGCCGTGAAGGCCCCCGGCTTCGGTGACCGCCGCAAGGCCATGCTCGGCGACATCGCCACCCTCACCGGTGGTCAGGTCATCGCCGAGGAGGTCGGCCTCAAGCTCGACCAGGTCGGCCTGGACGTGCTCGGCAGCGCCCGCCGCGTGACCGTCACCAAGGACGACACCACCATCGTCGACGGTGGCGGCAACTCCGAGGAGGTCCTCGGCCGGGTCAACCAGATCAAGGCCGAGATCGAGAACACCGACTCCGACTGGGACCGCGAGAAGCTCCAGGAGCGCCTCGCGAAGCTGGCCGGCGGCGTGTGCGTGATCAAGGTCGGCGCCGCCACCGAGGTCGAGCTCAAGGAGAAGAAGCACCGTCTGGAGGACGCCATCTCCGCGACCCGCGCCGCGGTCGAGGAGGGCATCGTCTCCGGTGGTGGCTCCGCGCTCGTCCACGCCGTGAAGATCCTCGAGGGCAACCTCGACAAGACCGGCGACGAGGCCACGGGTGTCGCGGTCGTCCGCAAGGCCGCCGTCGAGCCGCTGCGCTGGATCGCCGAGAACGCCGGCCTGGAGGGTTACGTCATCACCTCCAAGGTCGCCGAGCTCGACAAGGGCCAGGGCTTCAACGCCGCCACCGGCGAGTACGGCGACCTGGTCAAGTCCGGAGTCATCGACCCGGTCAAGGTCACCCGCTCCGCCCTGGAGAACGCCGCCTCCATCGCCTCCCTGCTCCTCACGACCGAGACCCTGGTCGTCGAGAAGCCGGCCGAGGAAGAGGCCGACGCCGGTCACGGCCACGGCCACGGGCACTCCCACTGAGTCTCGTACTCCCGAAGAAGCCCCCGTTCCGCACGGAACGGGGGCTTCTCCCGTACTCGGTACCCCCTGCTCCGACCGGCACCACCCGCTCCGCCCAGTACCACTGCCCAGGTACTACTGCTCCGGCCGCTACTACTGCTCCGGCTACTGCTCCAGCGCGTCCAACGCCCCCAGCTGACCCATCAGCCCCAGCTGGTCGTACTGCCACCAGCCCTCGGCGATCTTCCCGTCCTCCTGGCAGCGGAAGACGGTCGTGCCGGTCATGGTGACCTGCTTCCCGGTCGCCGGGATCCCCATGAAGTCGCCCTTGTGGGTGCCGTTCCAGGCCCACCGGGTGCAGACCCGGTCGCCCTGGGTGAGCTGGTCCTCGACCGTGAACGTGAAGTCGAATCCGCCGCGCCACATCTCGATCTCGCGCCGCATCGCGTCGAGACCGATGGTGTCCTGCGCGTTGGCCGGATCGTGGTCGTGGTAACTCTCCGTCATCAGACCGTTGAGCGGCGGTAGTTCGCCCGGGCCGGCCATCGTCTCGAAGAACCTGCGGATGTTGGCCGCGAACAACTGCTCGTCCCGCACCACGTCCAGGTCGGTGAACCTCGGCAGCCCGTCGCAGAGCGCCACCATCTCCTGGAAGATCCTGTCGGTCTCGGGGAGGTGCGAGTTGCGCATCGCCTCCTCGAACGAGGGGAACTCCACGATCTCTATGTAGTGGGTCGCGTCGGAGCGGTCCTTGCCGATCACGTTGTGCGTCGCGGTCCGCCTGCCCCTGGTCTTCTCGACCCATGTGTCCATCAGCTGGTTCATCTCGTCGAACCGGCTGGTCCTGCAATCGATGAGCTGTACGAATGTCATGGCGTCGCCTCCGGCCCCCTGGGTCCGGTTGAACACCCTCAGTTTCCCACCGGAGGGACGACAGCACCCACCGCGCGGTGGCCCTTACCGGGGGCCGTACTTCCGGCCCGTCTTCGACGTGATCCCGCCCAGCAGTCCTCGCGGCGCCACCTTCACCAGGCCCATCAGCGCCTTGTAGCGGGGGTCGGGGACGGACAGCGACTTGCCGCGGGCCAGGTCCGCGAGCGCCGCCGCGACCAGCTTGTCCGCATCCAGCCACATCCAGTTCGGGATGTTGTCCGTGCTCATCCCGGCCCGCTGGTGGAACTCGGTGCGGACGAAACCGGGGGCCAGCGCCATCAGCCGTACGCCGCTGCCCGCCAGATCCCGCGCCGCGCCCTGCGTGAACTGCACGACCCACGCCTTGGACGCCCCGTACGTACCCCGCGGCACGAACGCGGCCACCGACGCGACGTTGACCACTCCGCCCCGGCCGCGCTCCCGCATGGCCTCGGTCGCCGCCGACGTCAACCGCAGCACCGCCTCGCAGTGCACCTTGAGCATCGTCAGCTCGTCGGCCATCGACACCTCGAGATAGTGGCCCTTGTTGCCGAAGCCGGCGTTGTTGATCAGCAGGTCGACCGGGTTCTTGCGGTCGGAGAGGCGGGCGGTCACCGCCTCGATGCCCTCGTCCGTCGCCAGGTCGGCGGTCAGCACCTCCGCCTCGATGCCGTGCCGGTCGTGCAGTTCGGTCGCCTGCTCGCCCAGCCGCCTGGTGTCGCGCGCCACCAGCACGAGGTTGTGCCCGTCAGCCGCCAGCCGCCGCGCGAAGGCGGCGCCGATGCCCGCGGTCGATCCCGTAATCAGAGCCGTTGTCATGGCCCAAGGCTAGTGACCTGACCAGGCCCGCCGCGCCCCCGCCACCCAACGCCCACCTTGCTCCACGAGTTCCCCGCACACCCCGGACGCCCCGCCTCGCGCCCCGTCCCGCGCCCCCGCTCCGAGTGGCTAGGCGCTGTGCCGTGCCACGTACTTCTCCGCCATCTCCAGCAACTCCGGGTGCAGTGCGTCGCCCGCGGCCAACACCCTTTTCAGCAGCGCCCGTTCGGTCGTCTCGGCGCGGAAGGCGAGGGCGACCGTCACCTCGTGGTCGGGCCGGTGCACGACCTCGATCGGGTCGCCCGAGCGGATATCACCCGGCTCGATCACCCGCAGATAGGCGCCGGGCGCGCCCTTCTGGGTGAACCGCTTCACCCAGCGCTGCTCGCCGAGGTGCTCCTGGAACGTACGGCAGGGGATGCGCCCGCAGGTGACTTCGAGGACCACCTCGGAGCCGACGCGCCAGCGCTCGCCGATCCGCGCGCCGGACACGTCGAGCCCCTGGGTCGTCAGGTTCTCGCCGAACGCGCCGCTCGCCAGCGGCCGGCCGAGCTCGCGCCCCCAGTAGTCGAGGTCCTCGCGGGCGACCGCGTACACCGCCTGGTCGTTGCCGCCGTGATGACGCAGATCGCACACCGCGTCCCCGGCGAGGCCGCTCGCGCCGACCCCCTTGGGCCCGGGTGCCGCCACCCGCACCGGCCCGTCCACCGGCCGCTTGTCGATGCCGGTCACACCCTCGGGCTGGTCCGTGTAGGGGACCGCCCGAGGGCGGCCGATGTTCAGGGACAGAAGCTTCATGGCAGCACGCTAGGCGATGAGGTCCAAAGCGGCGACGCAATATTCGCCGCCGTACCCAAGGCTCACTTATGCTCGAAAGGTGATCGAGGCCCGTCATCTCCGTGTCCTGCGCGCCGTCGCCGCCACCGGCTCCTTCTCGGCGGCGGGACGTGAACTGGGCTGCACCCAGCCCGCCGTCAGCCAGCAGATGAAGGCGCTCGAATCGTCCGTCGGCACCCCGCTGCTCATCCGCACGGGCCGCGAGATGCGCCTCACCCAGGCGGGCGAGGCACTGGTCCGGCACGCGGCGGGCATCATCGCGGGCCTGACCGCCGCGGAGGAGGAGGTCGCGGCGATCGCGGGCCTGCGCGCGGGCCGGGTCCGGCTCGTCTCCTTCCCCAGCGGCAGTTCCACGCTCGTCCCCACGGCCCTCGCCGCGCTGCGCGCCGCGCACCCCGGCACCCGGGTCTCCCTGGAGGAGGCCGAGCCGCCGGAGTCCGTCGAGAAGCTGCGGGCCGGCGACTGCGACATCGCCCTCGCGTTCCGCTACGAGGGAGCCGCGGGTGCCGAGGAGTGGGACGACCTGGTCGTACGGCCCCTGCTGCGGGACCGGCTCGTCGGGCTGGTCCCCGAGAGGCACCGCCTCGCGCGGGCCGGGTCGGTCGCGATCGCCGAACTCGCCGGGGAGCCGTGGATCGCGGGCTGCCCGCGCTGTCGCGGACAACTGGTGGAGGTCTGCCGCGCCGCGGGCTTCGTGCCCCGCATCGACTTCGCCACCGACGACTACCCGGCCGTGGTCGGGCTGGTCGGCGCGGGCCTCGGGGTCGCGGTCCTGCCGGAGCTCGCGATCGAGTCCGTACGCCCCAAGGGCGCACGCACCGTGACGGTGGAGCCGCCGGTGCGGCGCGAGATCGTCGCGCTCACCCTGCCGGACCTGGCACAGGTGCCGGCCGTGGCGGCGACGCTCGACCAACTGGCGCGGGCCGCGAGCCGCTGACGACGCCGAAAATCGGCTGACGCCGCCAAAAAGCATGGGCACGCCTGCGCGTGCCCGACTGTGGACTGAAAAGCAGAAACGTTCCTTCAGTTGTTCGAAGCGGGATCGCCACTCCCCGTGGTCGACGCCGCCACCAGCCGGTTGCGCGCACGCCCCATGAGTTCCTCGCGCTCGTCCTCGGTCAGGCCGCCCCATACGCCGTACGGTTCGCGCACCGCCAGGGCGTGCGCCGCGCACTGGGCTCGTACCGGGCATCGCATGCAGACCTCTTTGGCCGAGTTCTCGCGAGCGCTCCGTGCCGCACCGCGCTCGCCCTCCGGGTGGAAGAAGAGCGAGCTGTCGACCCCGCGGCAGGCCGCGAGGAGCTGCCAGTCCCAGAGGTCCGCGTTCGGACCGGGAAGGCGGGAGAAATCTGCCATTGCTTTGTCCCCTTGTTGCCGTTCTGGGCCGCTCTGTGCCCACCGACCGTACATCTACGATCTAAGGAGATGAAAATATGACTCATTGCGAATCTAGCCGCAGACACCAGCAAATGGGAAGAAAACAGGCTGAATGGGGCATAGGTTGTGATGAAACGTTGAGGGTCCGTTGCGCATGTCTGCGTCGTGTCCGCGCCCTCACGTAGAGTGCCGAAGACGACCGACTGCCCCGTAACTCTTTCGAGTGACCATCGTTGAGAGTGCCGAGGCGGTTGAAGGAACAAGCGCTCGGGCAGACGGCAGTTCCGTCGGCGAGTGTCGACCGCACAGATGACGATTCGTACCAGCCTGGAGGCTCAAGGTGACGCGCATCAGCTGCGGAGGGCGGCCATGACATCCGTCCTCGTCTGCGACGACTCCCCGCTTGCCCGAGAGGCGCTCCGCCGCGCGGTGGCGACCGTGCCCGGCGTCGAGCGCGTGACGACGGCAGCCAACGGCGAGGAAGTCCTCCGCCGCTGGGGTGCCGACCGCTCGGACCTGATTCTGATGGACGTACGCATGCCCGGACTGGGCGGCGTCGAGACCGTCCGGCGGCTGCTGTCCGCCGACCCCGGTGCGCGCATCATCATGCTCACCGTGGCCGAGGACCTGGACGGTGTGGCGCTCGCCGTCGCCGCCGGGGCCCGCGGCTATCTGCACAAGGACGCCTCCCGCGCGGAGCTGCGCGCGACCGTGACCCAGGCGCTCGCCGACCCCACCTGGCGGCTCGCCCCGCGCAGACTGCGGTCGGCCGAGATGGGCGCGGCGCCGACGCTCACGGCGCGTGAGATCCAGGTGCTGGAAGGCATGAGTCACGGTCGCTCCAACGCCGAGATCGGCCGCGAGCTGTTCCTCTCCGAGGACACCGTGAAGACGCACGCCCGGCGGCTCTTCAAGAAGCTCGGCGCCTCGGACCGCGCGCACGCCGTGGCGCTCGGTTTCCGGTGGGGTCTGGTTCGTTAGGTGAGCCGTCGCGGGGGTATGACGCACCCCGCCTACCTCATGGTGGGCGGGGCCGACAACAGCGCCCGCCGAGTGCCCGCTGCTCGTTTCGCCGCGGATGCCGCATGCTTGAGGTGTGGAGTTCCTCGGGGACGAGTCGGTCGAGCGGAAGGGGAGGGCGCAGGAGATGAGTTCCGGCGCACCTGCTCATAACGCTTCGGTGCACAACTACGGACGCGGTGCCACGGACAAGACGACGCCAAGGCACCATGGACCGATGCGCGACGACGAGACGACGGTGATCGGTGCGCTCGTCCATCGCGCGGTCGACGGCGACGAGCAGGCCACGCACGACCTGCTCGCGCATGTACATCCCTTGGCGTTGCGCTACTGCCGCACCCGCCTCTCCCGGCTTCCGGGCGACGCGCGGCACTTCGTCGAGGACCTGGCCCAGGAGGTCTGCGTAGCGGTGCTCCTCGCACTGCCGCGCTACAAGGACACCGGGCGCCCCTTCGAGGCGTTCGTCTTCGCCATCGCCGCGCACAAGGTCGCCGACCTGCAGCGCGCCGCGATGCGCCACCCCGGTTCGACGGCGGTTCCCTCGGACGAGATGCCCGAGCGCCCCGACGACTCCCTCGGCCCGGAGGAGCGCGCTCTCCTCAGCAGCGACGCCGAGTGGGCCAAGAAACTCCTGGCCAACCTCCCCGAAAACCAGCGCGAGCTGCTCCTGCTGCGCATCGCGGTGGGGCTCACGGCCGAGGAGACGGGCCAGATGTTGGGAATGTCACCGGGCGCCGTACGGGTGGCCCAGCACCGCGCGCTGAGCCGGTTGCGGGCGCTGGCGGAGCAGTAGGCGGGTCTCAGGGGTCTTTGGCCACCGGGACCTCTGGGGACGCGTCGTCCGGCGCGGCGGGTCAGCCCTCCCAAGGGGCGGACCGGTTTTTCCTCGGGCGCGGGAGTCGCGTCGCCGTGCCACGGGGACCGGGCCCCGGTCCGCAACTGAACGGCATCGCCACCCCGCCCGTACGAACCTACGAAGCCCGAGGGCGATCCGAACCGTGGAATGGGAGAGCCTTGCTTCCCGTTAGCATGGACATCCGCACCGATCAAGGCCATTTGGGGAAGGTGTCATGACTGCCAACGTCGACGGAGTGCCCGCCAAATTCGCGACACTCGGGCTGACCTACGACGACGTGCTGCTGCTGCCGGGCGCCTCCGAGGTGCTGCCCAACGCGGTCGACACCTCGTCCCGTATCTCCCGCAACGTACGGGTGAACATCCCGCTGCTCTCCGCGGCGATGGACAAGGTGACCGAGTCGCGCATGGCGATCGCCATGGCACGGCAGGGAGGCGTCGGTGTACTGCACCGCAACCTCTCCATCGAGGACCAGGTCAACCAGGTCGACCTGGTGAAGCGCTCCGAGTCCGGCATGGTCACCGACCCGATCACGGTGCACCCGGACGCGACGCTGGCCGAGGCCGACGCGCTGTGTGCCAAGTTCCGCATCAGCGGTGTCCCCGTCACCGACGGCAGCGGCAAGCTGCTCGGCATCGTCACCAACCGTGACATGGCCTTCGAGACCGACCGTTCGCGCCAGGTGCGCGAGGTCATGACGCCGATGCCCCTGGTCACCGGCAAGGTCGGCATCTCCGGCAGCGACGCCATGGAACTGCTGCGCCGCCACAAGATCGAGAAGCTTCCGCTGGTGGACGACGCGGGCGTCCTCAAGGGCCTCATCACGGTCAAGGACTTCGTGAAGGCCGAGAAGTACCCGAACGCCGCGAAGGACGCCGAGGGCCGCCTGCTGGTGGGTGCCGCCGTCGGCGCCAGCCCCGAGGCACTGGAGCGCGCTCAGGCGCTGGCCGAGGCCGGGGTGGACTTCCTGATCGTCGACACCTCGCACGGGCACAACAGCAACGCGCTCAACTGGATGGCGAAGATCAAGTCGAGCGTGCACGTCGACGTGATCGGCGGCAACGTCGCCACCCGTGACGGTGCGCAGGCCCTGATCGACGCCGGTGTCGACGGCGTCAAGGTGGGCGTGGGCCCTGGCTCGATCTGTACCACCCGTGTGGTGGCCGGCATCGGCGTCCCGCAGGTCACCGCCATCTACGAAGCGGCCCTCGCGGCCCGTGCCGCGGGTGTCCCGGTGATCGGCGACGGTGGTCTGCAGTACTCCGGCGACATCGGCAAGGCGCTGGCCGCCGGTGCCGACACGGTGATGCTCGGCAGCCTTCTGGCGGGCTGTGAGGAGTCGCCCGGCGAGCTGCTCTTCATCAACGGCAAGCAGTTCAAGTCGTACCGCGGCATGGGCTCCCTCGGTGCCATGCAGTCCCGTGGGCAGGGCAGGTCGTACTCGAAGGACCGCTACTTCCAGGCGGACGTGGCGTCCGACGACAAGCTCGTGCCCGAGGGCATCGAGGGCCAGGTGCCCTACCGCGGCCCGCTGGCCAACGTGCTGCACCAGCTCGTCGGCGGTCTGCGCCAGACCATGGGGTACGTGGGCGCCGCCACCATCGACGAGATGGAGTCCAAGGGCCGGTTCGTCCGGATCACCTCGGCGGGCCTCAAGGAGAGCCACCCGCACGACATCCAGATGACGGTCGAGGCGCCGAACTACAGCCGCAACGACTAGCCGTACGTGTACTGACGACCAGCCGTACAGGTACGTGAGGGCGGTCCCGGAGGTTCCGGGGCCGCCCTTGTCGTAGGTGTCGGGGATACTGGGAGGCGCAGAAGCGAAGAGGGAAAGGCCACACACGTGACTGAGATCGAGATCGGGCGCGGCAAGCGCGGCCGCCGGGCGTACGCCTTCGACGACATCGCCGTCGTCCCGAGCCGCCGTACGCGAGACCCGAAGGAGGTCTCGATCGCCTGGCAGATCGACGCCTACCGCTTCGAGCTGCCGTTCCTGGCAGCCCCGATGGACTCGGTCGTCTCCCCGGCCACCGCGATCCGCATCGGCGAGCTGGGCGGCCTGGGCGTACTGAACCTCGAAGGCCTGTGGACGCGGTACGAGGACCCGCAGCCGCTGCTCGACGAGATCGCCGAGCTGGACGCGGACACCGCGACCCGCCGCCTCCAGGAGATCTACGCCGCTCCCATCAGGGAGGAGCTGATCGGGCAGCGCATCAAGGAGGTGCGCGACTCGGGCGTCGTCACCGCGGCCGCCCTGTCGCCGCAGCGCACGGCCCAGTTCTCCAAGGCCGTCGTCGACGCGGGCGTGGACATCTTCGTCATCCGCGGTACGACGGTCTCCGCGGAGCACGTCTCCGGGGCCGCCGAACCGCTGAACCTGAAGCAGTTCATCTACGAGCTCGACGTCCCCGTGATCGTCGGCGGCTGCGCCACGTACACGGCGGCGCTGCACCTGATGCGCACGGGCGCGGCCGGTGTCCTCGTCGGCTTCGGCGGCGGCGCCGCGCACACCACGCGCAACGTGCTGGGCATCCAGGTCCCGATGGCGACCGCCGTCGCCGACGTGGCCGCGGCCCGCCGCGACTACATGGACGAGTCCGGCGGCCGCTATGTGCACGTGATCGCGGACGGTGGTGTCGGCTGGTCCGGCGACCTTCCCAAGGCGATCGCCTGCGGCGCCGACTCGGTGATGATGGGCTCCCCGCTGGCCCGCGCCACGGACGCGCCCGGCAGGGGCCACCACTGGGGCATGGAAGCGGTCAACGAGGAGCTGCCGCGCGGCAAGAAGGTCGACCTCGGCACCGTCGGCACCATCGAGGAGATCCTCACCGGGCCCTCGCACATCCCCGACGGTTCCATGAACATCTTCGGCGCCCTCCGCCGCGCCATGGCCACCACCGGCTACAGCGAGCTCAAGGAGTTCCAGCGCGTCGAGGTGACGGTCGCGGACTCCCAGCACAAGCGCTAGCGGGAGCGGTACGGCGGTTCGTACGACGCCGAAGGGCCCGTCCACCATGAGGTGGGCGGGCCCTCGCGCATACCGGGCGGGGTTACTGACCGGCCTTCTTGGCGCCGGAGAAGGCCGCGTACGCGGCGATGGCGAAGAAGAGGAAGGTCAGCGGGTCGGCCTCGGCCTTCCAGGCTTCCTGGACCACGTCGAAGTGGTGGAAGAAGATTTCGTTGAAGCCGACGCCGACCTCCTTGGCGCCGAGCATGGCCTCGCCGACCAGCTGGCCGAGGTAGACCGAGGCCACCGACAGGATCACGCTGGCGATCGGCAGGATCGGGTTGCGTCCGCCGACCCGGCCCGCGGCGAGGCCGATCAGGAAGCCGACGCCGACGGCCGCCCAGCCGATCTCGTGCTTGGTGAGGCCGATGACGACTCCGTAGACGCCCGCCGCGACCAGGGCGGCACCAACGGCGGCCGCGAGGCCGAGCCCGAGCTTGTCGCGCACCGGAGCGGCCGGGGCGACGGGGGCCATCGGGAAGCCCGGCTGGGGTGCGCCCTGCGGGGCACCCTGCTGCGGGAACCCGGCCTGGGCGGCGTCCTGCGGCGGCGCGGGCGGCTGGCCCGGCTGGCCGGCGTACGGGTTCTGGTCCGCGTACGGGTTGTCGACCGGTGGACCGGACGGCGGCGGAGACGACTGAGTCATGTGGTTCCCCCCAGGGACGTGAGCGCACACCTGCGAGCGCCCGGGACTCGGGCGCACAGGCGTGCGAGAGCTGACGCACAGTAGCAGTCGGCAGTGACATCCCGTAACAGAGATTTCGCCGGGGTCAGAGTCGGTGCGCGGCTCCGGTCGGGGTCGCTCCCCGGGTGTCCAGGAGGAGTTGGGCCTTCACGGAAAGCCCCTGCAGGTCGTACGTGCGGTGCTGCTGGAGCAGGATCGTGAGGTCGGCGTCGGCCGCCGCCTCGTAGAGGGAGTCCGCGCGCGGCACGGGGTGGCCGAGGACGTTCCAGGCCGGGACGAGCGGGTCGTGATAGCTGACGGACGCGCCGAGTTCCATCAGCCGCAGGGCGATCTCGTGGGCGGCCGAGCCCTGTTGGTCGGCGAGGTCGGGCTTGTAGGTGACGCCGAGGAGGAGCACGCGCGCGGCGCGGGCCGACTTCCCGTGCTCGTTGAGGAGCGCGGCGGCGCGCTGGATGACGTACTGCGGCATGTGGCTGTTGACCTGCTGGGCCAGTTCGACCATCCGGAGGGTGCGGCCCGAGTGGCCCGTGAGGTCCTGGGCGACGCCGTGGCCGCCGACGCCGGGTCCCGGCCGGAACGCCTGGAATCCGAACGGCTTGGTCTCGGCGCAGCGGATGACGTCCCACAGGTCGACGTTCAGGTCGTGGCAGAGCACGGCCATCTCGTTGACCAGGGCGATGTTGACGTGCCGGTAGTTGGTCTCCAGGAGCTGCACGGTCTCCGCCTCACGGGGGCCACGCGCGCGTACGACCTTGTCGGTGAGGCGCCCGTAGAAGGCGGCGGCCGACTCGGTGCAGGCGGGGGTGAGGCCGCCGATGACCTTGGGGGTGTTGGCGGGGGTGAAGTCGCGGTTGCCGGGATCGACGCGGCTGGGCGAGTACGCGAGGTGGAAGTCGCGTCCCGCGCGCAGGCCCGAGCCCTCTTCGAGGAGCGGGCGCAGGAAGTCCTCGGTGGTGCCGGGGTGGACCGGCGACTCCAGGATGACGGTGGTGTGCGGGCGCAGCCGTTCGGCCAGGGTGCGGGCGGCCGAGGCCACTTGGCCCAGGTCGGGGATGCCGTCCGGGCCGGGTGGGGTCGGGGCGCAGATGACGGCCGTGCGGACGCGGCCGAGCTCGGCGGGGTTGGTGGTCGGCCGGAAGCCTCCCGAGAGCATCCGGCGCAGTTCGGCCGGAGTAAGTGAGCCGCCCTCCGGCCCGGTCTTGTAGCCGAGCGTGGGGATGCCGGCGGCGACGGCGGCCTGGGCCAGGGGCAGGCCGAGATGTCCGAGTCCGATGACGGCGAGATCTGCGGGCATGGCGTGGGCCGTCCTTCCCAGTAACCGAAGCGGGACAGGTGCGCAAGCCCTGTGGACAGAACGGGCGAGCGCAATGTCAGACTAGGAGTAAATATGACCGATTCGCGGTATTGGGCGGGCGCGTTTCCGGGAGTGTTGTCCACAGGCTGGGGGCGCGTGGTGGCCGATGACGGACATCACGGTCAGACTTTGGGGCAGGGGGACGTGAGCCGGGCGTAGCCGGACAGGTGCGGCCAGCGCGACAGACAGCGGGAGGCAGCGGTGAGGACAGCGAAACTGGGGCCGGCGGAGCGCGCCGAGTCCCTGGCGGGAATGGCCGAGCGTGAGCTGGATGTGCTGGTGGTGGGCGCGGGCGTGGTCGGTGCGGGGACGGCGCTCGACGCCGTGACGCGCGGCCTGTCCACGGGCCTGGTCGAGGCGCGCGACTGGGCGTCGGGCACTTCCAGCAGGTCCAGCAAGCTGATCCACGGCGGCCTGCGCTATCTCGAGATGCTCGACTTCTCCCTCGTGCGCGAGGCCCTGAAGGAGCGCGGACTCCTTCTGGAGCGGCTCGCACCGCACCTGGTGAAGCCGGTGCCATTCCTCTACCCGCTCCAGCACAAGGGGTGGGAGCGGCTGTACGCGGGATCGGGCGTCGCGCTGTACGACGCCATGTCGATGACGAGCGGACATGGACGGGGACTGCCCGCCCACCGCCATCTGACGCGCAGCCACGCCCTGCGCATAGCACCCGCCTTGAAGAAGGACGCGCTGGTCGGCGCGTTGCAGTACTACGACGCGCAGGTGGACGACGCCCGCTATGTGGCCACGTTGGTGCGCACGGCGGCGGCGTACGGCGCGAAGGTCGCCAACCGTGCCCGCGTGACCGGATTCCTGCGCGAGGGCGAGCGCGTGGTCGGCGCCAGGGTGCAGGACGTCGAGGGCGGCGGGGAGTACGAGATCCACGCCAAGCAGATCGTCAACGCCACGGGCGTGTGGACCGACGACACCCAGGCCATGGTGGGCGAGAGGGGCCAGTTCCACGTACGGGCCTCCAAGGGCATACACCTGGTCGTGCCGAAGGACCGGATCAACGCCGCGACGGGCCTGATCCTGCGCACGGAGAAGTCCGTCCTCTTCGTGATCCCCTGGGGTCGGCACTGGATCATCGGCACGACGGACACCGACTGGAACCTCGACAAGGCCCACCCCGCGGCCTCCAGCGCCGACATCGACTATCTGCTGGAGCATGTGAACTCGGTGCTCTCGGTGCCCCTGACCCGCGACGACGTGGAGGGCGTGTACGCGGGACTGCGGCCGCTGCTCGCGGGCGAGTCGGACGCCACCAGCAAGCTCTCGCGCGAGCACACCGTGGCCCATCCGGTGCCGGGACTGGTGGTCGTGGCGGGCGGCAAGTACACGACCTACCGGGTGATGGCCAAGGACGCGGTCGACGAGGCGGTGCACGGCCTCGACCAGCGGGTCGCCGAATGCGTCACCGAGGACATTCCCCTGCTCGGGGCCGAGGGGTACCGGGCGCTGTGGAACGCGCGGGCGCGGATCGCGCAGCGCACCGGGCTCCATGTGGTCCGTGTCGAGCATCTGCTGAACCGGTTCGGTGTGCTGGCCGAGGAGCTCTTCGAGCTCATCGCCGCCGACCCCGCGCTGGGCGAACCCCTTCCGGCCGCCGAGGACTACCTCAAGGCCGAGATCGTCTACGCCGCCTCTCACGAGGGTGCCCGGCATCTGGACGACGTGCTGACCCGGCGCACCCGTATCTCCATCGAGACCTTCGACCGCGGCACGCGCAGCGCCCGCGAGGCCGCCGAGCTGATGGCGCCGGTCCTCGGCTGGGACAAGGACCAGATCGAGCGCGAGGTGGAGCACTACGAGAAGCGGGTCGAGGCCGAGCGGGAGTCCCAGCGCCAGCCGGACGACCAGACGGCGGACGCGGCGCGGCTGGGGGCGCCGGACATCGTGCCGCGCTGATCGGGCCCCGCCGTCTATGGGGGTCTGCCCGGGCCGCCGTCCATGGGGGTCTGCCCGGGCCGCCGTCCATGAGGGTCTGTCCGGGGGTTCCCGTGAATGTCACTCGAACGGGTGTCGTGAGCTGGGATCTTTGCTCGAAACCCGGGCGTTCTACTGGGTGCGGGGGCAGAACTCGGCGGCGAGCAGTTCGGGTTCCAGGTCCGGGTCCTCGATCCCGTCCGTGTTCACCCGGAAGGTGAGGACACGACGGCCGTCGACGGTGGCCGCGGTGCGCACGTAGCTGCCGGAGATATGGCCGGCGTGCCCCCACACCGTGGTGCCGCACGACAGCTTCACCGGATACAGACCCATGCCGTACAGGCCCTGCGCGGTGCGGGTGTCGAGCATCTCGCGCAGTTGGCGGGGCGGGAGCAGGTCGCCGGCGAGCAGGGCCGCGTAGAAGCGGTTCAGGTCGGCGAGCGTGGTGACCAGCTCACCCGCCGCGCCGGCCACGCGCGGGTCGAGGGCGGTCACGTCGGTGCCGTCGGCGGAGTAGGCGCGGCCGTGCGGGGAGGGAAGCGAGGTGCGGGCGCCGGGGAAGGAGGTGTCTGTCAGACGAAGGGGGTTGATGATGCGGCGCTCGGCCTCTGTGGCGTACGAGTGGCCGGTGACCTGGCGGATGACCATGCCGAGCAGGACGTAGTTGGTGTTCGAGTAGGCGAAGCGGCCGCGGGCGGCCGGGGGGTGGGAGAGTGCGATGCGGACGGCCTGGAGCGGGGTGAGGGGGACGGCGCCCTTGGTGTCATCGGTGAAGTCGTACAGGCCGCTGGTGTGGGTGAGCAGGGAGCGCAGCGTCAGACGCCGGCCGTCGTTGCCCGCGCCGCGCACCAGACCCGGAAGGTGAGCGTCCAGGGCGTCGGACAGGGACAGCCGGTGCTCGGCGGCGAGTTGCAGCACCACGGTCGCGATGAACGTCTTGGTGATGCTGCCCGCGCGGAAGTGGTCGCCGCGGGCGATGCCGTCGCCGGCTCGGGCGAAGCGTGCGCCGGAGGCATCACTGGCCAGTAGAGCGGCGGCGGGAGCCTTGCCGCGGGTGACGAGAAGGGGGAGCAGACGGCGGAAGGCACGGGTGGCGCCCGATGCCGGGGCGGCGGCGGGGGAGTGCGAGCCCGTCGGGGCCGCGGACCCGGGGGTGTGACGGGCGGCCGAGGATGTGGTGGAGTGGGAAGGGCCGGCGGTCGGCACCATGCGCGGCAGACCGACCGGGGCCAGGACCAGGACGGCCAGAGACACGGGTATGACCAGGAGTGTCCGAGGTGTCCGGGGCGCAGGCATCGGCGTTCCTTCCTTGTTGCGGCACATCATGGGGGACGGACCTGTGCGCACGAGCGGGTGGTCCGCAGGTGAGGGGCGTGCCGGTCGCCGAGGGCTTGTCGGCCGAAGGGCCCCCTGGGCGCTGAGCGCTTGTCGGGTGAGGGACAATGAAGGCTCTGTCAGGGCGGGTTGCATGAGGGGACGCATGTCGGAGGCGGAGCGGGCGGGAGCATCCCGTCAGGACAAGAGCGAACGTCTCCTCGCCGGGCGCTACCGGCTGGGAGATGTTCTCGGCCGCGGCGGCATGGGCACGGTGTGGCGGGCCCAGGACGAGACGCTGGGCCGCACGGTCGCAGTCAAGGAGCTGCGGTTCCCGTCGAGCATCGATGACGACGAGAAACGGCGACTGATCACGCGCACCCTGCGTGAGGCCAAGGCGATCGCGCGGATTCGCAACAACGGCGCGGTGACGGTCTTCGACGTGGTCGACGAGGACAACCGGCCGTGGATCGTGATGGAGCTCGTCGAGGGCAAGTCGCTCGCCGAGGTCATCCGCGAGGACGGCCTGCTCACGCCGAAGCGCGCCGCCGAGGTGGGGCTCGCGATACTCGACGTGCTGCGTTCCGCGCACCGCGAGGGCATCCTGCACCGCGATGTGAAGCCGTCGAACGTGCTGATCTCCGACGACGGCCGGGTCGTGCTGACCGACTTCGGTATCGCGCAGGTCGAGGGCGACCCGTCCATCACCTCGACCGGCATGCTCGTGGGCGCGCCCTCGTACATCTCGCCGGAGCGGGCGCGCGGGCACAAGCCCGGCCCCGCGGCCGACCTGTGGTCACTGGGCGGGCTGTTGTACGCGTCGGTCGAGGGTGTGCCGCCGTACGACAAGGGTTCCGCGATCGCGACGCTCACCGCGGTGATGACCGAGCCGGTGGAGCAGCCGAAGAACGCGGGCCCGCTGGAGAACGTGATCTACGGGCTGCTCGTGAAGGACCCCGCGCAGCGGCTCGACAACGAGGGCGCCCGGGCGATGCTCAGCGAGGTGGTCCACGCCCCCGAGCCCAGGCAGACCGTGCCGGAGCCGGCGGACGCGACGAAGGTCGTGGCGCTGCCGCCGGTGCCGGACGAGGGCCCGGGCAAGAAGAGTTCGGGCGGCTCGGGCGGTTCCGGGGCCAAGCGGGGCGAGGAGGCCGGGGAGCGGCTCCGTGGGGCGCTGCGTTCCGTGCGGAAGGCCGCCTCGGTCGCCGGTGCGGCCACGGCGGCGGCGACCGCCGCGGCGACGGCCCGTGCGAAGTCCGGCGCTGCGGGCGGGACGGGCAGCGCGAGCAGCACGGGCAGTGCGGGTGGTTCCGGCGGTACCGCGGCTTCCGGTTCGGTGGGTGTGAAGGGGGCGGCTGCGAAGGCTCCGGCGGCTCCCCCGGCTCCGCCGCGCGTGGACGTGTCGAAGCCCGCCGCGGCTGCGGGGAAGTCCGGGACGGTCACACCCGGCCAGGGTGGCAAGGCGGCGGAGGGCTCCCCGAAGCCGGGCGCGCGCGACGGCGCGCCAGTGGGCTCGGCCTCCGGTTCCGTCGGCTCGAAGGGGGCTCTCGGCTCGGCGGGTTCGGGGGGTGCCGGCTCCACCGGTTCGGCCGAGGAGGCCAGGCCGGCCTCCGGGTGGCCCGTGGCGCCCGAGCGGCCGCCGCGGCCCGTGCCGCGGGCACCGCTCACCGATGTGGTGCCGCGGCGGACCCTGGTGATCATCGCGGTGGTCGTGGCGCTCGCCGTGATCGGGACCGTGCTGGCCCTGGTCCTCGGTGGCGGTGACGACAACGGGTCGAAGAACGGCAAGAGCGGTGACACCAAGGCGGCCGCGTCCCACGGGGCGACCGCGGGCGGCGGCGGCAAGGACGCGACCAGCGGCTCTCACACCGACACCGGCGACAAGACGGGCGGTGCCACCGGTTCGACCGGGGACGGGAGTTCGGACAGCACGCCGAACACCGACGCGTCGGGCAGCGCCGCCGCCACGAACGGGGCGAGCGGGACGAGCGGCGACGGCAAGGAGTCGGACTCCTCGGGCTCCACCGCCGTGTTGACGTATGCGGCCGGCCAGGGGTTCAAGATCGGGCTGCCCAAGGGGTGGAAGTACCAGTCGACGGACGACGCGGGGGCCCGCTTCACCGGTCCCGACGGGCAGAAGCTCCTCGTCGGCTGGACGGCCACGCCCAAGAGCGATCCCGTGGCGGACTGGAAGAACCAAGAGGGGTACATGGTGCGCTCGCAGTACAAGCGGGTGCGCATAGAGCAGGTGGACTACCGCGGTTGGAACACGGCCGACTGGGAGTTCACCTATCAGGACGGTGGCACGAAGTACCGGTCGATCGACCGCGGATTCGTCGTGAACGATCACCTCGGGTACGGGCTGATGTACACGGCGAAGGCGTCCGACTGGGACAGCCGGCTGCGCAAGGACACGTGGCAGACACTGACGAAGACGTTCCAGCCGAAGTCGTGAGGCATGGGCCCGAACCCACGTCGTGAGGCGCGTGCCCATGTCGTGAGGTTCGGGCCGGTTCGCCCGGGGTGTCTGTTGTAGGGGTCGGTCACGGGGCGGTGACATCTCGCATCCCGACATTGCGCCTTGCCTCCGGCACGTATCGTGAGTGGTTGCGGACCGTACGAAGCCGTAACGGGACGCAAGGCGAACGGAATTGACCACCGGGCGGCCGGGGGAGGCATCGTGGACGACTATGCGGGACGGGTACTCGCCGACCGTTACCGCCTGCCGCTGCCGCCCTCCGACGAGTACGAACTCGCCGAGAGCCGGGCCTTCGACACCTACAGCGGACAGGAAGTCCTCGTCCGGCAGGTGCCGTTGCCGGAGGTCGTCGAGGCGGAGATGCTCGACGCGGACGGCCTGCCCGAGGGGTTCGTGGCGCGGGACGGCGGGGTGCGGCGCGCCTCCGCACGGACTACGCGCAGGCCCACCGAACCCGCCGTACGACGGGCGATCGAGGCGGCGCAGGCCGCCGCGCAGATTCCCGACCATCCCCGGCTCGACCAGGTCTTCGACGTGTTCGCCGAGGGCGGGTCGTTGTGGATAGTGAGTGAGCTGGTGCCGGCGCGGTCGCTGGCCGCGCTGCTCGCCGAGAAGCCGCTGAGCCCCTATCGGGCGGCCGAGGTCGCCGCCGACGTCGTCACCGCGCTGAGGGTGCTGCACGCGCACGGATGGATCCACCGCAACATCACCGTGCGCACGGTGCTCGTCTGCGACGACGGCCGTGTGATGCTGACCGGCCTGGCCGCCGGCGCCGCGGAGGAGGCGCTGTGCGGGTACGACCCGGTGCCGGTACAGGACTTCGAGGGCCCCGGGGGCGGGGGAGGCACCGGTGCACCCCACGCGGGTGCCGGTGCGGACTCACGAGCGGGCACGGACACGGGCGCCGGCGTCCCGCGTGGCGCGGCCCGTACGCGCGGTACCGCGCCTGGTGGAGTGAGCGGAGGGCTGCCCGGCGGGGGAGCCGGTGGTGTGTCCGGCGGGGGCCTTGGCGCCTCGTCCGGCGCGGTGGTGGCCAGTGCTCAGGGGGCCGACGCCGAGGCCGCGCGGCGGGCCGCGATCGAGGCGCGGGCCGAGAACGCCACTCCCGTGGGCGAGCCGCCCGCCGACGGCGGGGCGGCCCTGGCGCGCAGGGCGCTGGAGGCCGGAGGCGACGCCCGGGCGGCCCGGGCCGGGGCCATCGCCGCGTACCGGGCCGGGGCCCGGGCCGCGGCGCGCGTGCACGAACAGCAGCGGGGCGGTCCGGCGGCACTGCCCGCGCCCCGTCCCGCCCCACCGGCCGACGGCTCCGTGCCGGGGGAGCAGGGTTCCGGGCAGGGCGTGGAGCAGCGGCCCCAGACCCCGCCCCCCGGTCAGATCGCCGACCCGTACGGCGTCGGGCGCGCGGGCGCGTGGCCCAGCGCGCAGCCCCGCCCCGGAACCACCCCCGGCCCCGGTACCGGCCCTGGCTTCGGTGGTCCCGGCCCCGGCGGCGACGGCGGTCAGGGGCGCCCGGCGCTCCCCGGCCCCGCGGCCGGTCAGGGAAGTGGCCACAGCGGCACCCCGGGACCCCAGGGCCCGCACGGCGCCCAGGGCCCCCACGGCATCCACAACCACGGCACCCCTGCCCTCGTGCCCGGACAGCAGTCCGCCCCCGCCCCGGCCCCCAACGGCCGTTGGGACGAACTGGTCGCCGGCGCGCCCCCGCGGCGCGGTCCCGCCACCGCGCTCGCCGCGGAGCGGGCCCGGCAGGCGCGGATGGCCGTCGTCGGTCCGGTGACCGAGCGATGGGCGCCGGAGCAGGCCGGGCCGGTGCACGAGAACTGGCAGTTGGCGGCGCCGATCGGCCCCCAGACCGATCTGTGGGCGCTGGGCGCCCTGCTCTTCCGGGCCGTCCAGGGACACGCGCCCTACCCGGAGGACAACACCGCGGAGCTGGTGCAGCTGGTCTGCGCGGAGCCACCCGCGTTCGCCGAGGAGTGCGGGCCACTGCGGCCCGTCGTGGAGTCACTGCTGCGTCAGGACCCCACCGAGCGGCTGGACTTCGAGGAGCTGAGCGGCTGGCTGCGCTCGCTGGTGAGGTCCGCGCCGGAGCCCGAGGCGGGCGCACACGTGGTCGCGGCGCCGCCCGTCGACCCCAGTCGGCTGCCGATCGTACGGCGCAGGGGCGAGCTCGTCCGCAGGCGCCGGGCCAGGCTGCCCGCCACCAGCGCACACGCCCGCCACAAGCGCGCGAAGCCCGACCGGCAGGCGAGGCCGGCCAGGTCGACGGAGTCGGCCAAGCCCCGCAAGCTGGGCCGGAACCTGGTCCTGCTGGTCCTGCTCCTGCTGGCCGCGGCGGTCGCGTACGCGATGGTCTTCATGCCGAAGAAGACCGACGCGAACGGCGAACGGACCGGCTCCGCGGGCCAGGTGAGCCCGGCACCCGGGAACACCGCGGGCACGGGCGCCGACGGCAGCGCCAGCAGCCGGCCGCGCCCCGACCAGACCTCTCCCGGCACGGACACGAACCCGTCGGGCGGCGCGAGTTCGACGACCTCGCAGTCCAACGACCCGGCGGTCGGCCAGGGCTTCACCCTGCGCAAGGATTCCGAGGGTTTCCAGGTCGCCGTGGCCAACGGCTGGAACCGCACGCCCAAGAACGGGCGCGGCCAGGTGGTCTACTCCCAGGGCGACTTCGAGCTCATCGTCGTACCCGGACGGGACAGCACCAGCAAGTACGGCAGTGATCCGCTGACGTACCAGCGCGAGACCGAGAGTGAGTTGCAGCCGTTCCGCGACTCGACATGGGCCACGTCCAGCGGGATGCGGCGGATCGACGTGGGCGGACGGACCATGGCGGAGGGGCAGTTCACCTGGCAGAACTCCGCCGGGCAGTCGCTGTACGTCCGCAATCTCGCGATCGTCGTCGCCGGCCGCTACCACGTGGTGCAGGTGCGCGGCCCGGAGGCCGAACGGGACGAGGTCACCCGGCTGTACGAGCAGGCGTCGGCGACGTACCAAGTCACCGGCTGAGCAATTCCCGTAGTCGTGAACCGCTGAACGCCGAATGGTTCCCTCCCGTATCCGGAAGGGAGAACCGTCACAGTGCGGTCTCCGTACGACCCCGCCGGTTCCCTGCGCGGGGACCGCTCTTTAGTCTGACCCTGTCAATACCATTGCGGGGAAACGTGAATCAGATGCAGGGCCTGCTCCTCGCGGGCCGCTACCGACTTGTCGAATCCATCGGCAGCGGTGGCATGGGCCGCGTGTGGCGCGCGCACGACGAAGTGCTGCACCGTGCCGTCGCGGTCAAGGAGCTGACGGCCGCGTTGTATGTGACGGAGAGCGACCGGGCCGTGCTGTTGGCGCGCACCCACGCCGAGGCGCGGGCCGCCGCCCGGATCAACCACTCGGCCGTCGTCACCGTGCACGACGTCCTGGATCACGACAACCGGCCCTGGATCGTCATGGAGCTGGTCGAGGGCAACTCACTGGCCGACGAGGTCAAGGAGAAGGGGCGCGTCGAGCCGGCCGAGGCGGCGCGGATCGGGCTGTGGGTGCTGCGCGCCCTGCGCGCCGCGCACTCCGCCGGCGTGCTGCACCGTGACGTGAAGCCCGGGAACGTACTGCTGTCCTCCGACCGGCGGGTGCTGCTCACCGACTTCGGGATCGCGCAGGTCGAGGGCGACACGACCATCACGCGTACCGGCGAGATCGTCGGCTCGGTCGACTATCTGGCGCCCGAGCGGGTGCGCGGGCACGACCCCGGTCCGTCCGCCGACCTGTGGGCGCTCGGCGCGACGCTGTACACGGCGGTGGAGGGGCGGTCGCCGTTCCGGCGAACCTCGCCGCTGACCACCATGCAGGCCGTGGTCGACGAGGAGCCCGCGTCACCGCAGCACGCCGGTCCGCTCGGGCCCGTCATCACCGCGCTGCTGCACAAGGACCCGGCCGTGCGGCCGGGTGCGGATGAGGCCGAGCAGATGCTCGCCGAGGCCGCGGAGGGGCGCCGGCCGAGTGCGGCGCAGGCGTATGTGCCGACGCAGCAGCACGTGGACACGGGCACCATGGGGATGGGTGCGCAGCGGGCGGCGTCCTACGGGACGGCGCACCATGGCACGGGATCGCAGGGCGCCGCGCCCCACGGACCGGGGGCGCACGAGACGGCGTCGCACGGGTCCGTGGCGCACGGGTCCGTGGCGCACGGACCGGGCGCGCACGGATCGGGCGCGCACGGGGCGACTCCGACGCTTCATGCGCCGGTGCCCGGTCCCTTGGGCGACGGCACCGGCACCGGGGGCGCGTCCGGGCGACGGCGCCGCGGTCGTACGATCGCCCTCGTCGTCGTACTCACCGCGCTGATCGGCGGTGGCGGCGCCGTGGCCACGAACTACATGAACGGCGCGCGGAACGGCGACTCGCACAACAGTGCCTCGCCCGGCACCGCGAACCCCGGTACCACCAAGCCCGGCAGCACCCCGACCGCGACTTCGGGCACCCAGGAGCCATCCGGCGCCGTGCCCGACTCCTGGGTGCAGCGGGACGACGTCGAGGGCTTCACCATCTCCCTGCCCGACAAGACCTGGCAGCGGCAGGCCAACGGCAACCAGGTCGACTACACGCCCGACGGCGGCAAGCACTTCGTCCGCATCGCCATCGACGACTCGCCGGACTTCCCCACCCCGTACGCACATCAGCTGGACCTGGAACAGCAGTTGACCAAGCTGGTCGACTACCGCCGGGCGCTTCTGCAGTCCAACACGTTCCGCGACTGCCCGGGCTCCCTGTGGGACTTCACCTGGACCGCGCTGGAGAAGCAGACACCGTTCCCCGGCAAGCGGCGGGCGATCGAACAGACGTACCTCAGCCGTGAGGGTGTCGAATACGCGATCTACATGTCCTCGCCCGCGGCGGACTGGGACACCGCGCGGCGGCAGTTCGACCTGATACTCCGCAGCTGGCTTCCCAAGACCTGACGGGCCGGACGGACAGGAACTGGCCGCAACCGGTCTGACGAGGCCGGATAACAGCCATCGCGTGTGCAGGGACCCGGAGCGCGTCCGTCCGGTGCGGCATGATGGGGCGTATGGGGACCGAGGGGGAGAACGTCCGTGTGATCGCCGGCCGTTACCGGCTGGAGGCCAGGATCGGCCGGGGCGGCATGGGCGTCGTCTGGCGCGCCACCGACCAACTGCTCGGCCGGCAGGTCGCGGTGAAGGAACTCGCCCTCGACGACTCGCTCTCCGACGACGAGTCCCGGATGCAGCGCGACCGCACCCTGCGCGAGGCCCGCGCGGTCGCCCAGCTGCACCACCCGCACATCATCGTCGTGCACGACGTGGTCGAGGAGGCCGAACGGCCGTACATCGTCATGGAGCTGATCGACGGCGGCTCGCTCGCCGAGCGGATCTCCGCCGACGGTCCCGTCGACGCGCGCGAGGCCGCCCGGATCGGCCTCGCCCTCCTCGGCGCCCTGCACCGCGCGCACGAAGCGGGTGTCCTGCACCGTGACCTCAAGCCCGCGAACGTCCTGATGGAGGCGGGCAGCGACCGTGTCGTGCTCACCGACTTCGGTATCGCCCAGGTCGCGGGCGCCACGACCCTCACCGAGAGCGGGTCGTTCGTCGGCTCGCCCGAGTACACCGCGCCCGAGCGGATGTCCGGGGTCAGGACCGGCCCCGAGTCCGATCTGTGGTCGCTCGGCGCGCTGCTCTGCACGGTCCTGAGCGGCGAATCGCCCTTCCGCCGTGACTCGTTGGGCGGCATCCTGCACGCCGTCGTCATGGACGAGATCCGCCCGCCCGCGCAGGCCGCGCCCCTGCTGCCCGTCGTACGGGGGCTGCTGGAGCGCGATCCGGAGCGGCGGCTCGGCGCGGTGGAGGCGGAGCGGCTGCTCAAGGCGTTCCTGGAGACGGGCCGTACGCCGCGGGCCGCGTCGGCCGGTTACACGCCCACGCAACGGGACGTACCGAAGCGGAAGTCGCCCGTCCAGCAGGCCGCGCACCCCTCCCCTCCACCGGTCCCTCCTCCTGCCGCCGCGTCCGATCGAGTCCCGAAGCGCTCGGCGCGGACGATGCTCGTCGTCGCGGCGCTGGCCGCCGCCGTGGCCGGGGCGGGCGTGTCGGCGGCGCTGCTGGTGAACCACGGCGGGGGTGGCGGCGGGGGCGGTACGTCGACTCCGTCCGCCAGTTCGGCGCCGGGCACGTCCGTGAGCGCCTCGCACTCCCCGAGCGCGCCCGGAGCGCCGGGGACTTCGGCCTCACCGAGCCCCGCCCCCACGGTCACCGTCACCCGGCACCAGAAGCCGACCGCCGCATCCGGCACGGCGCCCTCGGGCTACCGGACGGTCCATGACCCGGACGGGTTCTCGCTCGCCGTGCCGGACGGCTTCACCCGCGATCCGGAGGGCGAGCGGATCTTCTATCTGTCGCCGGGCCAGACCTTCCGCCTCGGCATCAAGGCGACCGACCCCGAGGCGGGCGGCCCGCTCGGGGTGATGCGGCGCGCCGACGCCGACGGGCCGTCCACGAACCCGGGCTACCACGACGGCACCGTCACCTCGACCACGCACGACGGACAGTCCGCCGCGCTCTGGGAGTTCACCTGGAGCGGCTTCAGCGAGGCGGAGGGCGGGCGGCACACGTACGACCTCTGCTGGGAGGAGGGCGGCCGGATGTACGACGTGTGGGTGTCGGCGCCGGTCGGCAAGGTGACGGAGGCGAAGGAGTACTTCGACGTGGCGTTGGACACCTTCGTGGCCCCGTAGACGGAGATGAACAGGAGATAAGGGGCGCCCCGCGTCACGGGTCTGTGACCGGTGCGCGACGGGTCTGGATGCCGGAGAGCGTGCCGCGACAGGGATGGACCCATGAGGAACAACGGGGGAGTCCCTTACGGGTCCGACGAACCGACGAGTTTCGTTCTGCAACCGCCGACCCGGGTCGCCCCGGAGCCGACGGTCGAGTCCGCACTCGATCCGGTGCCCGCACTCGATCCGGTGCCCGCACCCGATCCCGTGACCGCACCCCATCCCGACCCCGGCACCGGGCGGCTCGTCGCGGGCCGCTACCGGCTGCTCGGCAAGCTCGGTCACGGTGGGATGGGGACGGTCTGGCGGGCCAAGGGCGAGACGGTGGACCGTGAGGTCGCCGTCAAGGAGCCGCGCGTCCCGGACCACCTTCCCGAGCGTGAACGCGCCAATGTCTTCGAGCGGATGCGCCGCGAGGCGCGCGCCGCGGCCCGGCTCGACCACCCCGCGGTGGTGAACGTCCACGACGTCGCGGTCGTGGACGGACAGCCCTGGATCGTCATGGAGCTGGTGCGGGGCCGTTCGCTGGGCGCAGCCCTCCAGGAGGGCACCCTCGGGGTGCGGGAGGCGGCGCGTATCGGTTTCTGGGGGCCGTCCTTCGCGCTCTTCGACGTGGCCTTGAACCCGCCCGCGCAGCCCTTGACCGCGTCGGAGACGGAGGACATGGCCTTCTGGGCGCCGTCGCCCTCGTACGAGGAGAGCGAGACGATGGCGCTTGGCCTCCACCGGTGTGGCCATGGTGTTGACGTACGCGGTCGAGTCGCCCGGCGCGAAGCCGGTGAGGACATAGGCGAGTGGCGCGCACTTCTCGTCGACGACGGTGATCTCCTCCTTGGAGGAGGCGAACCGCTCGGACTGGTCGGCCGCCGCGAAGCGGTATCCGTCGAGGTCGCCCCTGCCGACGATCAGCTTCTTCAACTCGGCGCCGCTCAGGGCCTTGACCGTGGCCGTCGCCCCCGTGCCGCCCTTCGCCTTGTCACCTGAGCCGGAGTCCGAACTAGAGTCGGAACAGCCCGTGGCCAGGGAAACGTCAAGTCGGTGAAGCGCAGCCCAGGATGGTGGCGGTCACGCCTTCAGCTTGCCCGCGACTGCCTTGACCAGGTCGGTCCTCGCGACCAGCAGGGCGAAGCGCCCGCCGGAGCCGGAAGCCGACTTCGCGTACCAGGGCAGACCCCGGCGGCGCCACTTGCTCGCTTCCAGGTCCTTCGGGATCTTCGGCAGGGCGAAGGACCAGCCGGAGAGTCGAAGCTCGCCGGTCCAGACGCCGGCGGCGAGGTCGGAGACCGGTACGCGGGCGGTGAAGGTGTCGGCGTGGGCGGTGCGTGCGACGGGGAAGGCGGCGGTGGCGCCGCTGTCGTTGCTGAGGGCCAGGGTCAGCGGGCCGTCCGGGTAGGCGCCGAGGGTCCAGCGGCCGGTGATCAGCAGTTCGGTGGGGTTGCTGGCGTTCCAGCGCGACTCCCCGAACTTGACGTGCGGCAGGACCCGGTTCTTCTTCTCGCCCAGGTCGAGCGTGAAGTTGCCGTGCGGCTTGGTGGTGTAGAGGGTGACGGCGCGCACGCCGCGGGTGGTGTCCACGACACGGGTGTCCGCCTCGCCGGAGACGTCCAGGGCCCGCTTGCTGCCGATCCGTACCTCACGGGACAGCCCCTGGGCGCCGACGGCCAGGGAGATGTCCCACAGCCCGTCGCCGAGCGGCGCGCCGCCCGCGGCGGTGTCGATGTCGACGGTCGTCTCGAATCCGGCCTCTTCGTAGGTGTACGCGCCCTCGTCCTCGTGCGCACCGAGCCCCGGCGTGGCGGTGTGCCGGACGGGAAGCCGGTACTCGGTCCCGCTGTCGCGCTCGCGCAGGACGAGGTCGGTGGTGACGTCCTCGGTGGCGACGCGGTGGAGGTAGGCATGCCCGGCCAGGCGGAGGGTGGTGCCGTGCAGCTCGGCGCGGGTGACCTGGTGACGCAGGCCGAGCTGGTCGGTGACGTCGTAGCAGCCGTCCGGGACGCAGCGGGCGGGGTCGCGGAGGAAGGGGTAGCGGGCGTAGGCCCGGCCCCCGTCGACCAGCACGGGAGTGGCGACCTTGCTCTTGGCCAGCTGATTCTCGAACCTGGTCAGTTCGAGCACCTCGTCGAGCATCCGGTGTCGTACGAGGTGGAGCCGGAGCCGGGCCATCGCCGAGAGCTGGTCGTTCAGCCCCTCGTGCCACAGCGGTGCGATGGCGTCGGCGAGCCGGTCCAGCTGCTTCTGCTGCAGCTCGCGGGGTTCGCGCGCCACATGACCGAGGAGCTGCTGTACCTCGACGGTCAGATGCCGGTGTGCGAGGTGGTCGCGGCCCGGGCCGGCCGGCACGTTCTCCAGGATCACGTCGACGATGCGCGGCAGGAACCGCAGGCGGGGCTCGGAGCCCCCGGTCTGCAGGGTGATGTTGCCGTCGTCGTCCCGCTGCACCCAGTACAGGCAGTCGTACGAGGCCAGCACGGAGATCCCCGAGGCGTGCAGGTACGCCGGGCCGACGAACATCTGGTCCTCGCCGATCTTGAGATCGGTCGGGAAGCGGAGGTGGTGCCGTTCCAGGAGGTCGCGACGGAACAGCTTCATCGGGTTCAGGGTCCAGTAGACCCGCGAGGAGAAGACGTCGGTCTTCGGCTGGTCGCGCCGGAACATGGACGTGGGCGCGCCGCGTCCGCCCACGCCGACCATCTTGCCGAGGACGACATCCGTGCCGTTCTCCTCGGCCATCGCCACCATGCGCTCCAGGGCCTCCGGCCCCAGGTAGTCATCGGCGTCGAGGAAGAACACGAACTGTCCCCGCGCGTGGTCGAGTCCGCGGTTGCGCGGGGCGGAGGGGCCACCCGAGTTCTCCTGATGGATCACCCGCATCAGGGCCGGATACGCGTCGGACAGCCGCTCGAGTTCGGCGGCCGTGCCGTCCGTGGAGCCGTCGTCGACGACGATGATCTCCAGCTTGTCCTGCCCGATGCTCTGATCGGCGACGGACGTAATGCACCGTGTCAGGTAGGGCATCGCGTTATAAGCAGCGACAATCACCGAAACAGTGGGCACAGCCATCGTCACGTTCTCCTGGCAAGACGGGGCACGCCCCTCGTTTGCTGGCCACTTGGGGAACCGCGTAAGCAAGATCCATATAGGTGGGAGAAGGTGCCGACAGAGATGTGAACATACCGTGAGTCGTCAGTGCGTTCAACATGAATGGTCGGTGAAGTGAGAACCCGGAGTGTGGTTCAGCTCACTTCTCGAATGACCGATTCGCTCACGCTTTCTCCTGAAAACAGTGCTCCGGATAATTGGTGCGGGAAAGGGTAGCGCGGTAAAAGAGGGTTTTCCTGGGAAATTTCCCTTGCGGTAATCGTTGGGTATCGGCGGAGCATAAGTGGGGCATAAAGGGTGCCCCGGACGCCGCGCACGCCGTCGGGGCACCTCGCTGCTCAGGAGCGCCCGCGCACGCCTCGGCGTCGGCAGACGGCGCTGAGCTCCCGAACAACGCCCTGATCAGGGCGTTCGCTGCCAGTGCCCACTGGCACGATGTGCGCAGTCGGTGAAAGCGGGTTACCAACGGGTACCCAAAGCCCCCGCTCCGTCATACGCTGCGCCTCATGACGGACTCGCAGGCCTCGGAAAGCACCGGCACGGTCAAGTCGGAAAAGACCGGCACCAACCCCCTCGCCCCCGCCCCCGTGGGCGCCCGGACCGCCGCCGACGTGGTCACGCCCGAGCTGGTCGCGCAGCTCACCAAGGGTGTCGTCGGCTCCGGACGGACCGCCAACCACACCCCGTTCACCGGCGAGAAGCTGGCCGACCTGCCCGAGTCCACCCCCGAGGACGTACAGGAGGCCTTCGAGCGGGCCCGTAGGGCGCAGGTCGCCTGGGGTGCCACGCCCGTACGGCAGCGCGCCGCCGTCCTGCTCCGCTTCCACGACCTGGTGCTCGCCCGCCAGGCCGAGGTGCTCGACCTCATCCAGCTGGAGACCGGCAAGGCCCGGCTGCACGCGCACGAGGAGGTGCAGGCCGTCGTGGTGGCCGCCCGCCACTACGGCAGGAAGGCTCCCGCCTACCTCCGCCCCAAGCGGCACGCCGGGGCCATGCCCACCCTCACCAAGGTCACCGAACTGCGCCACCCGCGCGGCGTCGTGGGCCAGATCGCGCCCTGGAACTACCCCCTCGAACTCTCCGTCGGCGACGCGCTCCCGGCCTTCGTCGCGGGCAACGCGGTCGTCATGAAGCCGGACACCGAGACCTGCCTCACCGCCCTGTGGGCGCGTGACCTGCTCATCGAGGCCGGGCTGCCCGCCGAGGTCTTCCAGGTCGTCATCGGGGACGGTCCGGTCGTCGGGCCGGAGGTCGTCAAGCACGCCGACTACGTCTCCTTCACCGGGTCCACCCGGACCGGCCGCGAGGTCGCCCAGGGCGCCGCCGCCCGGCTCGTGGGCGTCTCCCTCGAACTCGGCGGCAAGAACGCGATGGTGGTCCTGGAGGACGCCGACATCGACAAGGCCGCCGCGGGCGCCGTCCGCGCCTGCTTCTCCTCCGCAGGGCAGCTCTGCATCTCCATCGAGCGCTTGTACGTCCACGAGTCCGTCGCCGACGCGTTCGCGGAGCGCTTCGCCGCCCGGACCAAGGCCATGCGGCTCGGCACCTCCCTCGCCTACGGCGCCGACATGGGCTCGCTGGTGGGGGAGCGGCAGCTGGAGACCGTGACCCGGCATGTGGAGGAGGCGGTCGCGAAGGGCGCGAAGGTCGTCGCCGGTGGCGTCGCCCGCCCCGACATCGGCCCCTACTTCTACGAGCCCACCATCCTCGACGGCGTGGAGGCCCCCATGGCCGTCTGCAACGAGGAGACTTTTGGGCCTGTCGTCTCCCTCTACCGCTTCAAGACGGACGACGAGGTCGTCGAACTCGCCAACTCCACGTCGTACGGTCTCAACTCCTCCGTCTGGACGAAGGACGGGCGGCGCGGACGCGCGGTCGCGGCGCGGCTGCGCACCGGCACGGTGAACGTCAACGAGGGATACGCGCCCGCGTACGGCAGTGTCCAGTCGCCGATGGGCGGCATGAAGGACTCCGGCCTCGGCCGCCGGCACGGCTCCGAGGGCATCCTCAAGTACACCGAGGCGCAGACCGTCGCCCAGCAGCGGCTGCTGCCGATGGCGCCCTCGCTCGGCATGGACGACGAGAAGTACGCGCAGTTCATGAGCCGCAGCCTGAGGGTGATGAAGGCGATCCGGCTGCGATAAGGCCCCGGCAAGGGTTCCGTCAGGCCGCACCACGTTCTCAATGAGGAGAGCAGCACGTGTCACAGGAGAACTCCGTCCACTACCCGGACGACACCGCTTACGACTACGACGTCATCGTCGTCGGCTCCGGATTCGGTGGTTCGGTCACGGCCCTCAGGCTCACCGAAAAGGGCTACCGCGTAGGTGTGTTGGAAGCCGGCCGTCGCTTCACCCGCGACGCCCTGCCCAAGAACTCCTGGGACATCAAGAACTACCTGTGGGCGCCGGCGCTCGGTATGTACGGCATCCAGCGCATCCATCTGCTGGGCAACGTCATGGTGCTGGCGGGCGCCGGAGTCGGCGGCGGCTCCCTGAACTACGCCAACACCCTCTACGTACCGCCGAAGGCCTTCTTCGACGACCCGCAGTGGAAGGACATCACCGACTGGCAGGCGGAGCTGACGCCGTACTACGACCAGGCCCGCCGCATGCTCGGCGTACGGCTCAACCCGACGATGACCCCCTCCGACGTCCATCTCAAGGCGGCCGCGCAGCGGATGGGCGTCGGCGACTCCTTCCACATGGCGCCGGTCGGTGTCTTCTTCGGCGACGGGCAGGACGCGGACGGCACGGCGAAGGCCTTGCCCGGCGGTGAGGCGGAGGACCCGTACTTCGGGGGCGCCGGGCCCGCCCGCAAGGCGTGCACCGAGTGCGGCGAGTGCATGACCGGCTGCCGGCACGGCGCGAAGAACACCCTCAACGAGAACTACCTGTACCTGGCGGAGAAGGCGGGCGCGGTCGTGCACCCGATGACCACCGTCGTGTCCGTCGCCGACGACTCGCAGGGCGGATACGCCGTCGCCACCCTGCCCACGGACGAGAAGCGCAAGGGCGAAGGGCGGACGTTCAAGGCGCGCAGGGTCGTCATCGCCGCGGGTACGTACGGCACGCAGACACTGCTGCACCGGATGAAGGCGGGCGGCCAACTGCCCTACCTCTCCCCGAGGCTGGGCGAGCTGACCCGCACCAACTCGGAGGCGCTGGTGGGCGCGCAGACCGACAACCGCCGCTACCGCAAGGCGCACGGCACGCCCAAGGCCGACTTCACCCAGGGTGTCGCCATCACGTCGTCGATCCACCCGGACGAGAACACCCACATCGAGCCCGTCCGCTACGGCAAGGGTTCGAACGCCATGGGCGGCCTGTCCATCCTCCAGGTCCCGTACGCGGAGGGCTCGTCGAGGGTGGCGGGTTGGCTGGCGAACGCGGCGAAGCACCCCCTCCTCGTGCTCCGCTCGCTCTCCAACCGCCGCTGGTCCGAGCGGACCATCATCGGGTTGGTGATGCAGTCGCTCGACAACTCCCTGACGACCTACCTGAAGCCGAAGGGCGCGGGCAAGGGCCTGCTGACGGCCCGGCAGGGCCACGGCGCGCCCAACCCCAAGCAGATCAGGGCCGCGTCCGAGGCCGCGTCCGCCGTCGCCGCGGAGATCAACGGCTTCGCGGGCAGCAACGTGGGCGAGCTGATGGGAACGCCGCTGACCGCGCACTTCCTGGGCGGCTGCCCGATCGGCGACTCCCGGGAGACCGGCGTGATCGACCCGTACCACCGGCTGTACGGCCACCCGGGCATCTCCGTCGTCGACGGCGCCGCGGTCTCCGCGAACCTCGGGGTGAACCCTTCGCTCACCATCACCGCCCAGGCCGAACGCGCGATGTCGTACTGGCCCAACAAGGGCGAGGCGGACCCGCGTCCGGCGCCGGGAGCGGCGTACGAGCGTCTGAAGCCGGTCGAGCCCCGTGACCCGGCGGTGCCCGCGGACGCCTTCGGCGCGCTGCGGCTGCCGTTCCTGGGGATGCCGACGGTGCCCCCGAAGCAGTAAGCGGCGGCCGTGGGTGGGACGGCTCGTCTGAACGCGAAGAAGGACCTGTGCCCCCCTCCGAGCCCAGGTCCTTCTTCTCTTACGAGGCTGCTGCCCACGTGGGTGGGCCGGTCACCGCTTACGCGGTCGCGTCACCCGACTTGCGACGACGCACCACGAACACCGCACCCGCACCGGCGACGACGGCGATGCCACCGGCAAGCGCGATCATCGGCAGGGCCGAGCTGGAGCCGGTCTCGGCGAGGCTGCCGTTGACCTCAGGGGTGTTGCCCTTGTCGGCCGGCTTGTCCGAGACCGGAACCTTGCCGCCTTCCTGCGGCTTGGTGCCATCGGTGTCGGTACCCGAGGAGACGATCTGGAACTTGTACGCGACCTCGCCGAAGCCGGTGCACTGGCCGTCCGTGTCGCCGTAGATGCTGGCGCCGAGCGAGAAGCCGGCGCCGACCGGGGCGCTGGACTTCACGTTGATACGGAGCGGGATGTCGACCTCGTAGTCGGGCTTGAGCTCGTCGGTGTAGCCGACGTAACCGACCGCGTAACCCTCGGAGTCGACGTCCTCCCAGGCCTTGGTGTCCTCGTTGTACGCCTGGAGCTGGACCTTCTTGCTCTGGAAGAGGTCGTCGCCCGCCTTGTCGGAGGACGCGCCGGCGAAGAAGCCGAGCTCGTTCAGCGTGGACTTGGAGTTGTTGACCACGTTCAGGGAGAACTTGTGCCAACCGCTGCCCGCCGCGATCTTGCCGGGCAGGCCGGAGATGGAGACGTCGACCTTGGAGTCCTGGCACTCGGACGGCTCGGGCTCCGGCGTGCCGGACGGCTCCGGCGACGTGGTGCTCGGCGTGGGGGTCGCGGAGGTCGAGGGGGTGGCGGTGGCGCTCGAAGCCGGAGGGGTCGCGGTCGCCGACGTGGACGCGGTCTCGGTGGGTTCGGGAGTGGTCTCGGTCGGGGACGCCGACGCGGACTCGCTCGCGGACTCGGACACCGTCGCGGTGGGGGTGGGGCTCTCGTCCGCGAACGCGGCCGGCGCCGAAAGCAGCGCCAGCGGGGCTATTGCTGCCGTTGCGGCCGCAAGGGCCATGGCACGGCGAAGCTTCATGAAGACCTCGGAAAGTCCGGTACCGCGTCGTAACGGTACGCGTATGGGATGAGGCCTCCGCGTGTGGGGCGCGGGTGTGGCCGTTGGTTCTGCAGGTGTGACCCGCGAAACCTGAGAACGGTTGTGCCTTCACTCACAGAATTCTTATGTGGGCTGTGTCACACGCGGATCTGCATGGATCTGCCTTGTGTACAGGCTTTCGATCCACTTAGAACTGATCCTCGTGTCTGACAAGCAGCCCGAAGGGGCGGGGGAGTCCGGGGAGTTCGAGCAACCCTCCGTCCCCGACGACGTGTGGGAGCGGTTCGCCCGCGACACCGAACGCGACATCCGCAGTTCGGCGCCGAAGGAGCCGTCCGCCCGGGCGCGCATGGTGACCGAACGGCTCCGGCAGAAGGACGCCCGGGGCGTCCAGCCGGAGGGGTGGCGAACGGGTCCGGCCTGGCGGGAGATGAACGGGCGCGCGGCCCGTCGGCGCCGGCTGTGGGCGATCCTCGGCGTGCCCGTCGCGATCGCCGTGGCGCTGGTGGCGGTCAAGCCGTCGCTGCTGCCCGGCGACCCCTTCGGCACGTCGTCCGATGCGTCGTCCGGTACGCCGTCCGGGGGCGCCTCCGCCGCCGCGCTGCCCGCCGAAACCGCGTCTCCGACCGCCGCTCCCTCCAGCGCCGCGCCCGACACTCCCACCCTCGACCGGCCGTTCGCCGGTTCGCCCGCCGAGCGCTGGGCCGACGGCGCCGCCGCCATCGTCGTACCGAAGGCGACGCCGGTCGGTACGTTCACGGGCGCGCAGGTGGCCGCGGCCCTGAAGCAGGCGAAGACCCTGCTCGTCGGCGCGAACCTGACCCCGGGGACCCTGCGCGGCGAGCGCCCCGTGAGCGCGCTCGCCGTCCTCGACCCGAAGCAGCCCCGCATGCTCGACGACGTGAACAGCTGGCTGCGCGCGCCGGGCAAGAAGCACGATCCGCTGATGCTCTTCAGCCGGTTCGACCCGGCCGAGGTGCGGCCGGCCGGGGATGTGGTCAAGGTCCGTGGCCGGATGACGTTCAAGGCGGGCGCGCACGGGTCCGTCGGCATCCACATGGACTACACGTTCGTCTACCCCCTGGTGCAGGCCGACCAGGCATCGAAGACGCCGGGGGCGCCGGGGGCGACGGGCGCTTCGGCCGAGGGCGCCGGCGGGGGCTCGACCGAGGTGGCCCGCACCATCGTGCGCCGCGTTCTCGACCTCGAACTCCTCGACCCGCGGAAGTACCAGGCCACTCCCGGCAAGCTGTCGGTCATCCGGTACGACCAGGACCTCGGCAACACCGCCTGCGATGTCTACGACGGTTTCCTGCACCCCCGGTTCGACTCGGCCGCCCCCACCGGCGCACCTCCGACGGGGCCCACGACCGACCCGTACGACCGCAGCCGGGACATCCAGCACTCCGGCACGGAGACGTGCGGCACGCTGTCCCGCACCTGACGGGAACGGGATCTGACGGGCGCGCGAAGGGCCCCGCGGGACGGAGACCGCGGGGCCCTTCTTCGCCAGCACCGACGTCAGGGCAGCGCCGGTGCCTGGGGAGCGGCGCCGGGGGTTGCGCCGCGGGTCTTGGTACGGACACGGGGTGGGGGGTTCGGACACTGGGCACGGGACTTGGGACCGTGGAGCGGAAGCCGAAGCCTGGGGTGTGCTCGGCCCGTTGAACAGATTCCGCCGGACGGCCCCGGGCGTCCCCGGAGCCGACCGTTCTCTTGAGTGACCGGGCTGCTGTCCCCTGCCGTCCGGTCACACCCCTGGGACGAGGTCCCACGACGTACGGCACGATCCGTACGTCTCATCGCCCCAGTGGAGCCACGCGTGGTTCTTTCGGGCCCGCCCCTGGCTGGCACGGACACCGGGACCAACGAAGTCCGCGGCGCCCCGGTCACGCGCCGTACGGGTGAGAGGGCATGCGTACGTGCGTACGTTGCGCAGCGGGTCAGACGCGGCCGCGGCACAGCTCCAGCAGCGTCATGGCGAGCGAGGTACCGGGCCTGCCGAGCGCGTCCCTGTACTGGGCGAGGATCTCCATCTCGCGCGAGAGGTTCACCCGGCGGCCACCGGACTCGATCCGGGCCTCCTGGATCACCTTCGACACGGCCATCCGTTCCTGGACGAGGCCGATGATCCGGTCGTCGAGGGCGTCGATGCGTTCACGGGCGCCGGTGATCACGTCTGCGGCCTCGTCGGTACGGGCGCCGGTCTTGTCGAGTACGTCGGCCATGGTGGGCTCCTCTTGGGATGAGGTGCCCCGGATCGGCAGGACCCGGAAACGACAGACGCCCCGGGCCTTGTCGGCCCGGGGCGCCTGGGAAGTCGCTTGTCAGTTGCTCAAGCAGCACGACCATGGCAGCCGGTGGGCCGGTTGCCATAGGTAAACAGGAAGGTCGCCTGCGTAAGCATGAAAACAGTATGCCCACAGGGCCGTGCCACGTCCAAGCGGGTTCGGATACTGAGATCCCGAGAGCCCCTTGAGGGGCGCTGCGGGCGTCTTCAGCCTGTCCGGCGTCTGAGGACGAGCCCTTCGGGCGATGCGGAGCCCCTGGAGGACTGGGGGATGGGACGGGTAGGGGCGGCGGGGGCGCAGAACCCGGGGCAGGCACGTCCCCGTGGAGCCCCGGTAGACTCGATACCCCACACCCCCTGCTCACCGCCGGAAGGCAAACCGTGCCAGAAGCGTCCCCCGCCGCCCCCGACACCGTCCTGGTCGTCGACTTCGGTGCGCAGTACGCCCAGCTCATCGCCCGCCGCGTCCGCGAGGCCCGGGTCTACAGCGAGATCGTGCCGAGCACCATGCCGGTCCAGGAGATGCTCGCCAAGAACCCGGCGGCGATCATCCTCTCCGGAGGCCCCTCGTCGGTGTACGCCGAGGCCGCCCCCCGCCTCGACCGAGCGATCTTCGAGGCCGGCGTCCCCGTCTTCGGCATGTGCTACGGCTTCCAGCTGATGGCGACGGCCCTCGGCGGCACGGTCGACAACACCGGCGCCCGCGAGTACGGCCGTACGCCCCTGCACGTCTCCAAGTCCGGATCGACCCTCTTCGAAGGCACCCCGGACGAGCAGTCGGTGTGGATGTCGCACGGCGACGCGTGCAGCGCCGCCCCCGAGGGCTTCACGGTCACGGCGTCCACGGACGTCGTCCCGGTCGCGGCCTTCGAGAACGACGAGAAGAAGCTGTACGGCGTCCAGTACCACCCGGAGGTCATGCACTCCACGCACGGCCAGCAGGTGCTCGAGCACTTCCTGTACCGCGGTGCGGGCCTCACGCCGGACTGGACGACCGGCAACGTCATCGACGAGCAGGTCGCCCTCATCCGCGAGCAGGTCGGCGACAAGCGCGCCATCTGCGGCCTCTCCGGCGGCGTGGACTCCGCCGTCGCCGCCGCCCTCGTACAGAAGGCCATCGGCTCCCAGCTGACCTGCGTGTACGTCGACCACGGCCTCATGCGCAAGGGCGAGACCGAGCAGGTCGAGAAGGACTTCGTGGCCGCGACCGGCGTACAGCTGAAGGTCGTGGACGCGCAGGAGCGGTTCCTCACCGCGCTCAAGGGCGTCTCGGACCCCGAGGAGAAGCGGAAGATCATCGGCCGGGAGTTCATCCGGGTCTTCGAGCAGGCCCAGGCGGACATCATCGCCGAGGCCGCGGAGGGCGAGGACGTCGCCTTCCTGGTCCAGGGCACGCTCTACCCGGACGTGGTCGAGTCCGGTGGCGGCACCGGCACGGCCAACATCAAGTCCCACCACAACGTGGGCGGTCTCCCCGAGGACCTCGAGTTCGAGCTCGTCGAGCCGCTGCGCAAGCTGTTCAAGGACGAGGTCCGGATGGTCGGGCAGGAGCTCGGTCTCCCCGACGAGATCGTCCAGCGCCAGCCCTTCCCGGGCCCGGGCCTCGGCATCCGGATCGTCGGCGAGGTGACGAAGGAGCGGCTCGACCTGCTCCGCGAGGCCGACGCCATCGCCCGCGAGGAGCTCACGGCGGCCGGTCTGGACCGTGACATCTGGCAGTGCCCGGTGGTCCTGCTCGCGGACGTCCGCAGCGTGGGCGTCCAGGGCGACGGCCGCACGTACGGCCACCCGATCGTGCTGCGCCCCGTCTCCTCCGAGGACGCGATGACCGCCGACTGGTCGCGCCTTCCGTACGAGGTCCTGGCCAAGATCTCGACCCGCATCACCAACGAGGTCGCGGACGTCAACCGAGTCGTCCTCGACGTCACGAGCAAGCCCCCGGGCACGATCGAGTGGGAGTAGTCCCACCCGTCAGGTCCGCCTGAGAGTCCGCACCGGCTCTCCGGGCGTCCAGACCTGGACGACCAGATACGTGTCGTCCTCGACGCAGGTCCGCACGACCTCCGTCAGCTCGGTGCGGAAGAGGTGGAACGGCTCCGGCGGTTCCACCTCTTTCACGTACGCGGCCCTGGCCGCCCCGTCGTCGACCTCGACGGCCCGTCCACTGATCCGGACGTCCCCGCCCCCCATCGCGGTGCCCGGCCCCGGGTTCGCCTGGAGCGCGAAGCGCGGGTCGCGGCGCAGGTCGAGTGCCTTGAGCGAGTCCGGCATCATGCCGAGCCACAGCTCGCCGCGCAGGAAACGCACCTCCAGGCCGGTGGTCCGGGGCGAACCGTCCTTGCGGAGAGTGGCGAGGACGTGGTGGGTGAAGGCCCCGAAACGTTCTTCGACCGACTGGGCGAGGGAGGGTTCGGCGGCGGCGAAGGTGCCCCAGCGCGTGGGGTTCGCATGTTCGGCGGGGCTCTCGGTAAGGCCGTTGGCAGCGCTCATACGGTGAGGGTGGCGCCAATACCCGACACCTACTGTCGGGTATTGGCGAGCGCTCGGCCGGCGCCCTCGGGCCCCGGCCCCGGCCCTCTCGTAACGGTTGCGCACTCTCTTCACCGAACGGCTCTGTTCTCCTGCACCGACCAGAGGTAACTTCCGCTCCGTATCGGACACGCCAGTGCTGGAGGACCTATGCAAGGGCCCACGCCGCCCGTGCCCCTGCCCACCGACCAGCTGCAGTTCGCCATGCCGCCGATGTACGACTCGTTGGACGACGAGCGACGCCATCGCAAGGAGCGGTTGGCCGGGGCGCTGCGGATCTTCGGGCGGCTCGGCTTCGAGGACGGGGTCTCCGGCCACATCACCGCGCGCGACCCGGAGTACAGCGACTGCTTCTGGGTGAACCCCTTCGGGATGCCCTTCAAGCACGTCACCGTGAGCGACCTGGTCATGGCCAACCAGGACGGGCAGGTGATCGAGGGCCGCTACCACGTGAACCAGGCGGCGTTCACCGTGCACGCCCAGGTCCACGCCGCCCGCCCCGACGTCGTCGCCGTCGCGCACTGCCACTCCGTGCACGGCCGCGCGCTGTCCGCCCTCGGTGACCTGCTCGACCCGATCAGCCAGGAGAGCTGCGCCTTCTACGAGGACCACGCGCTGTACGACTCGTACACCGGTGTCGCCGTGGACACCGAGGAGGGCCGCCGGATCGCCTCCGCGCTCGGCACCCGCAAGGCGCTCGTGCTGCGCAACCACGGGCTGCTGACCGTGGGCGACTCGGTGGACGCGGCGGCCTGGTGGTTCCTGTCGATGGAGCGCTCCAGCCAGGTTCAGCTGACCGCACGGGCCGCGGGCCGCCCGATCCTCATCGACCACAAGCAGGCGGTCGCGACCCGGGAGCAGCTCGGCGGCGACCTGGTGGCGTGGATCAACTACCAGCC
Source organism: Streptomyces sp. NPDC090798 (assembly GCF_044768965.1). Lineage (NCBI taxonomy): Bacteria > Bacillati > Actinomycetota > Actinomycetes > Kitasatosporales > Streptomycetaceae > Streptomyces > Streptomyces sp. NPDC090798. The sequence continues at coordinate 199 of NZ_JBIVXA010000040.1, read as the reverse complement.
GCTCTGGCAGGACATCAGCCGCAGCGAACCGGACCTCCTCAGCTGAATTCCGGAGCGCGACGGCCAGGGCCCTGGGGTCGGACAGGCCCTGGGGTCGGACAGGCCCTAGGTGTATTGATCACGAGCGTTGTTGACACTCGCCGGTGCTTGATCATGGCGAAGACCTCCGGTGTGGTGGAGCTGTCTAGGACTGCACCGC
>NZ_JBIVXA010000039.1:0-45134 GCF_044768965.1 Streptomyces sp. NPDC090798 | reverse complement strand
CGACGAATGGGCCTACCAGCGGCCCTACACCTCAAACGACGAGCGCACCGCAGCCCTGACAGACTTCCTCCACACCTACAACCACCACCGCTGCCCCACCGCGCTCGGCGGCCAGCCACCGATCAGCCGCGTGAACAACGCTGCGGGTCAATACACCTAGCGCTTAGAAGGCGCCTGGTGTGATCGTCGGCCCATCCCTCCTGACCTGGTGCTCCACGGACGCCGAGCGCGATAGATCGGCGCCTTCGACACGTATTCGACAGGGGGTTGGTACATCCGGATGAATCCCACCTGAGGCGCGATCCAGATCTTTCGGAGTTCGGCAGTCTGCGGATGTCGAGAACGTGCCACCGGCTCCGTCCCAGGGACATCAGCGGCCACCACCGGCCGCACGAAGAAGAAGGAGAAACCAGCATGTCGATTCAGCGGATGGACAACGTCGGCATCGTCGTCGAGGACATGGATGCCGCCATCGCGTTCTTCGTGGAACTCGGTATGGAGCTGGAGGGCAGGGCGGAGGTCGAGGGCCTCTTCGCCGACCAGTGCACCGGACTCGAGGGCGTCCGCTGTGACATCGCGATGGTCCGTACCCCAGACGGTCACAGCCGGCTCGAGCTGGCGAAGTACCGCAACCCCGCGGTGATCAGCGCCGGGCCGCGCAACCGGCCGCACAACATTCTGGGCACGCACCGCGTCATGTTCGCTGTCGACGACATCGAGGACACTGTTGCCCGCCTGCGCCCTCACGGCGCCGAACTCGTCGGCGAGATCGCCCGGTTCGAGGACAGCTATCTGCTCTGCTACCTCCGCGGCCCGGAGGGCATCATCGTCGGACTGGCCGAGCAACTGCGCTGAGAAGGAGGAACCGAACCATGCAGCCGAACGGAAGCCATGAGATGGACCTCGGAGAGAGGTGGCTCGCCACCTCTGAAGTCGTTTCATAGCGCATGGCGGCTGTCAGGGGCTGCCAGGGCCGGCTGCTGCCAGGGCCTCCGCCGCCACCTGCCGCAGTGCACGGCTGGTAATCCAGCGGTTCTTCCCGCCGGCCAGGTACGCCGCGGCACGACCCACCCATTCCGGGTCGCCGAGGAGATGTAGCTTTCCCTCAGTGGTGAGCTGCCGCAGCAGGGACTCCAGCCGGAGGGCGTCCACGGCCCGGTACGGGCGCGTGTGCTGGTCGAAGCGCAACTGGTGGTCCTCGTACGGGTGGCGCAGCGTCGTGCGCATCCAGCCGCCGTTGCGCGTGGCGACCACTCCCCTCAGCGTGTATACGCCTCTGCTGTTTGTGTTCCAGGAGTGCTTGCCCCAGGTGATCCAGATGCCATTCATGATCCTGGACCACAGGATCAACTGTCCCTCGGAGTCTGGCTCGTGCTGGTAGAGCCCGTCGGGACGGAACTCCACCCAGTGGGCGTCAGGTCGTGTGGCGTCCCCGACTCCCCAACGGCCGTTGGTCAGTTGCAGCGGCCCCAGAAATGTACGATCCTCCACCATGCGGTCATTGAATCACGTGTTCTATGAACTGTTGCTCCGCCTCCGCCACTGCCTCCCCTCCCGCCGTTGTCCCGGGAAAACGCCAGGTCGGAGTCGGCTTACTGGAGGCGTGGCCAGGGCCGCTGAGCGCCTGCCCGCAGGCGGTCAGCGGCAGACGGCCCGGGCGGCGATCAGTACCACGATCGAGCGATCACGAACCAAGGAAGATCGGACTTAACGACCTCTCGGTGCGTCAGCGCGGATTGCTCCGAAGTAACGAAGAGCGATCGCGCCTGCCGGCTTCAAGTACGGACATTCCAAAGGCCAGCCCACCTACGATGAACCAGGGGTTCCAGAGCGCCAGGGTCCAAAACCGTTGCCCCGCACTCACGCTGGCATCCAGGTGCGTCACGTCTGTCAGCACCAAGAACTCAACGAGGATGCCTCTCGTCAGCAGGATGAAGCTGACCCCCATCCCAAATACCTCAGCATGCGCCTCGTTGGCTTGGAACGGGGACGCGACTGAACGAGCAGCCATGCCTACAAGGCGCCGACCAGGCAGAGGGACCCCACACCCCACAGACCCACCAGCACGAACCAGAGCGGGCGTGCGTCGGCGAGCTGCCGCCCGGCGGACACGCTCAGCCCCACATCGCCGCCGACGGCCCAGTAGAAGTGTGATCCGGCAAAGATCACCGCCCACCCACACGCGACGTACCCCCACCGCCAGGCTGATTCCGTCCTCAGCGACACACGCCCCACCCCTCATCGACTTCGGCTCATTCTCTCTGCCAATGCGATTCACGAGACTTCAGGACCCAAGCCATGATGTGGGGACGGCCGCACGAGTTCTTTGAGTATGACCTCGCCGAGCTGATGGAGGAGTTGGCCTGTCCGTGGACCGCAAGCTGCGAGTCGGCGTTGCACCACGAGCGCGGCAGGAAGCGAAAGCGATCCCGCCTGCTGCAGGGTTCTTCAAGGATCTTATGGCGGCTGACAGCTCACCTCGGATCCCGCGCTCGTACGGGATGGATCTGCTGCGCCGGTGGCGGTTCCTATGGGCTTTGCCCCCGGCGAAACGGAGATTGGCACCGAGAACGGCAGAACGGCCGTGCACGCCAGCTCAGTTCGGAGAAGGCTTCTGCCGCGCGAACGGTCGCCTTCCCCGTCCCCGCTCTCCAGTCCGCGTACATGAACGCGCCCTTCCCGGCGTATCTCAACGCAGGGCTGCTGGAACACGACCGGGTAGGTGGCCGTACTTGTTTCCGCACTCGCTGTGTCCCGCGCTGGTCGTGTCTCGTTCTGACAAGATCACGCCGGAGGCCGTGTCCCGGCGGTTCGGTCGGCCGTGTCGCTCTGGTGCAGGACGAAACTCGGCGGTTTCCGAGAAGTGTGTCCCTCTGTGCCCCCGTGGCCGTTGTCGGCGGCCATTGAGAATGCCCCACATACGGCCACTGCTGCCGTCACTCTCCATCGACGTCCCGCGTGCTCGGGGTTGCACGATGCAGGTCAGGCCGCAGGTGCGTCGCCGACTCGGCCGACGTCGGCGCGGACGTCTTCGCTGTCGGCCGCGCCGAGGACGGCGTCCGGCAGGCAGGGGAAGCAGGCATCGAGTTCGTCGCGGCGCATCCCCATGGCCTTGGCGATATCACCGTCATCACATACATCCTCGACCGTTGATCCTGGGAAGAAAGCTCCGTTCCTGAGCCGTTGAATGCGATGGCCCGGTCGATGTGTCGCTGTCCGGGGCGTGACCGTCCAAGGCTTGCGCGAACGAGAAGGAGCGGTGATCACGCGATGAAGGCAGTGCGGTTCCACGAGTACGGCGGGATCGATGTGCTGCGGGTGGAGGAGGTGGAGCGGCCGACGCCCGGCCCCGGGCAGGTGCTGGTCGAGGTCCGCGCGGCCGGGATCCAGCCAGGCGAGGTGATGATCCGCGAGGGCGCGCGGCACAAACGCTGGCCGGCGACGTTCCCCTCCGGGCAGGGCAGCGATCTGGCCGGCGTCGTGGTGGAGGTCGGTCTGCAGGTGCGCGGCTTCGCGGTGGGCGATGAGGTCCTGGGTTTCACGCATAACAGGGCGAGCCATGCGGAGTTCGTCGTGGTCGACGACGTGGCGCTGACCACGCGTCCCAAGGGGCTGTCCTGGGACGTGGCCGGGTCGTTGTACGTGGCCGGCACGACCGCATACGCCACCGTGTTCGCGGTGGACCCCGGCCCGGCCGACACAGTCGTCGTGTCCGGTGCGGCCGGCGGCGTCGGGTCTCTTGCCGCGCAGCTCGCACGGCGGCGCGGCGCCACGGTGATCGGGCTGGCGAGCGAGCGGAACCACGCCTGGTTGAAGGATCGCGGTATCGTCCCGGTCGAGTACGGGGAGAACGTGGACGAACGGATCCGGCAGGCTTCCGGCGGGAACGTCGACGCGTTCATCGACACGTTCGGCGACGGCTACGTGGAGCTGGCAGTGGAGTTGGGTGTGCGGCCCGAACGGATCAACACCATCCGCGATTGGGAGGCCGCGGCCAGGGTTGGGGCGCGAACCTACGGAGAAGGTGCGGCGGCGTGTGCGGTCGTGCTCGGCGAGCTGGCCCGGCTTGCCGCGCGCGGGGAGTTGGAGGTGCCGATCGCCCGCGTCTACCCACTGGAGCGGGTGCGAGACGCGTTCCGCGAGCTGGAACGCCGACACACCCACGGCAAGATCGTGCTTCGGCCCTAGGTTGTGTGCGGCGGACCATGCCGCAGACGCGGGGCTGGGTACGCCCGTCCGCGGCGATGAGGCGCCGCTCGGATCCTGCGCCTTGGCCGACCTCGCCACCGTCTGGCTCGCCGGCCAGGTCCTCGCCGTCGACGGAGACCTGGAACTGACACAGCCACTCGCCCCGGAACAGCAACGCAGTATCACCGCTGGCGGCCGGACAGCTCCCCATCAAGCGGCCGTCGGCGGTGAATCACAACCGGCCAATGACAGGCCTTCAGCTGCGCAACGAGCTGGGACAGTGCGAGCTTCTTGAACTCGGTCAGCTCTGCGATGGTCGCGTCCGGGTCGGCGATCGCGGCCCTTCAGCTCGACGTTCTGGGCCTTCAACTCAGTGTTCTGGGCCTTCAGACGCTCGATCCGGGCGTGTCTCTGCGGTCTGACAACTTCCCCGGCCTCCCGGAGGGCCGTCAGACGGCGTACGAACTCGTCGCCGAGGTGCCAGAAGAGCCCTTCTCGGACGCTGCCGTCGCGGTCCCTCATCGGGAGGAAACCGGTGCGGGTCACTCCCTCAGAGCAGACGCAGGACGCCGACGACCTTGCCAAGGATCTGCGCCTCGTCGCCGGGGATCGGCGAGTACGACGGGTTTCGAGGCATGAGCCACACTCGCCCGTCCTGCCGGCGCAGCACCTTCACGGTCGCCTCGTCGCCCAAAAGCGCGGCGACGATGTCGCCATGGTCGGCGCTGTCCTGCCGTCTGACGGTCACGATGTCGCCGTCGCAGATCGCCGCGTCGATCATGCTGTCGCCGGAGACCGTCAGGGCGAACAGGTCGCCCTCCCCCACGACCTGGCGGGGCAGCGAGTAGACGTCCTCGATCATCTCCTCGGCGAGCAGAGGTGCGCCGGCGGCGATCCGTCCGACGAGCGGTACGTCGACCGGTGCCGCGCTCCTGCTGCCCAGGTCGGGCGCCCACGTGGGCCGGACCCGGTAGGCGCGGGGACGGTGCGGGTCGCGGTAGAGAACGCCCTTGCGCTCGAGGGCCATCAGCTGGTGGGCGACCGAGGATGTACTGGCGAGCTTCACGGCCTGGCCGATCTCCCGCATCGACGGGGGGTAGCCCTGCCGGTCGACCGACTCCGTGATGTAGCGGACGATGGCCGACTGGCGGCTCGTCAACTTCCCCTCGGCGGTCCGGGGGCCGGGGGGACGGCCCTGCCGTGCCGGCGCACTGTTCTCCATCCCGGGCACCTCCGTACAAGAACTCGCTGGTCGCGACCTTAACCCGTCACCTCCCCTAATTGGAACACCCTTTCGGTTCCCCCGTGAACGGACTACGGAGAACGGAGAACGGAGAACGGAGAACAGTGCGGGCCGCGTGATCGCGGGGCGGTCCGGCGGCTTCGCTGGTATCACCGGATCCACAGTCGATCTGTACGCCGCGATCCACCGTGCCGTGCGGATTGTCGAACGGGTCGATCAATTCGGGTTGCAGTACCCGGTGCGCGCAAAGTGCGCGCCGCATTCATCAGCACGTCGCCGTTGCCCTTCCTCTGCCCACCCAGGGACGGACTGGTGCGATCGCGAGCGTGCCACCGCCCCGTTATCCTGATCAAGGATGCATACATATGTGCAAATAACGCATCTAGCGTCCTCGCTGCCCCCAACCCTGCGGGGAAAGGAAGATCAGCATGACTTCAGTGCTTCCCCCTCCCACTCCGATCCTGGAGCCCGCGGCGCAGGACCTGACGGAGGCGACCTCCCCGCACCCGCGGATCTACGAGGTGCCGCCGGATCAGGGGCGTGACATCCTCGCCGGCCTGCAGACCGGAGAAGGTGTCGCGAAACCCGACGTCGAAGAGGAATGGGTGACCGTCGACGCCGGCAAGTGGGGGCAGGTACGCACCCGCATCGTGCGTCCGCGCGGCATCTCCGGGGCGCTTCCGGTCATCCTCTACATCCACGGAGCCGGGTGGGTGTTCGGCGACGAGAACACCCACGACCGCCTCGTACGCGAACTCGCCGTCGGCGCCGGCGCGGCTGCGGTCTTCCCCGTCTACGACCGGGCCCCCGAGGCCAAGTACCCCACCCAGATCGAGCAGAACTACGCCGTGGCCCAATGGTCCGCCCGCGAAGGCGCACAGCACGGCCTGGACGCCTCGCGCCTCGCCGTGTGCGGCGACTCCGTAGGCGGAAACATGTCCGCGGCCCTCGCCCTGATGGCCAAGGACAGGGGCGATGACGTCCGGGTCGGCTGCCAGGTCCTGCTCTACCCCGTCACCAACGCCGACTTCGACACCCCGTCGTACCACCAGTTCGCGGACGGGGAGTACCTGACCCGGGACGGAATGATCTGGTTCTGGGACCAGTACACCACCGATGCCGCCCAGCGCGCCGAGCCCTACGCCTCACCGCTGCGGGCGAGCATCGACCAGTTGCGCGGCCTGCCCCCGACCCTGGTCATCACCGACGAGGCCGACGTCCTGCGTGACGAGGGCGAGGCCTACGCGGCCAAGCTGCGTGAGGCCGGTGTCGACGTCACCGCGGTCCGCGTTCTGGGCATGGTCCACGACTTCCTGATGCTGGACCTCCTCCGTGACACCAATGCCACCAAGGTCGCTCGTCACCTCGCCATCGACGCACTCAAGACCGCCCTGCACGACGGCAAATGATGATGTCCGTGGTGACACTTCTGCGGTTCCTCCTCTTCGTTCGCCGATGAGCGTGTTGAGCTTCCTTTCGGCAATGAGTTCACCATCAGCTGCTGGCGGATGACGCTGGAGCAGTTCCTCGGCCGGCTTCTCGGCGCCGGGTTCAGGCTAGAAGGGCTGGGCTGCGGGGCCGCAGAGTTCTCTCCGAGCCGTCCCATCTCGAACGGTTTCGCCTCCCGGCGCCTCCGGGAAGGCAATTCGGGCCTGTCAGCTGATCACGCGAGCTGCGGCAGGTAATGCGGAGTGATATCGAGACCGCCTCGCGCACCGGCGACACCTGCTGGCCCTCGTCCCGCTCAAACGCGGCCGCCCGCGCCCTCACTTGCCGAAACCACCGATCATCGTCAGCAGATGCATCACGCTGGCGTCCTCCACCATGCTGGTCACTGCCAGATCAGCATCCTTGACTACGAACTCGTACGCCGTGTGCTGCTCCCACAACAACGCGGGGCTTTGCAGCGTGGGAAAGGCGGCGGCGTTCGCGCCGCGGTCCACCAACGCGTCGCGGGCGATGTGGGAGAGCCGGTCATGGACGCGCAGGCCGAGCGGCAGGAGGGTGTGCGCGCCGGTTGCGGCGGTCCGGCCGACGAAGCCGAGGGTCTCCAGCCGGTTCATCGTCATCAGCGTCGGGTTCACGGACCGCGGCCACACGGCGGCCACAACTGACCGGCGTACAGCGGAGAGTCAGGCATGCGCGGCCCCCATCACCCGGGTCGTGAGTGCGCTCGTTGAACAGAACTGTCAGGCCGTGGGCCTGCGCCTCATCGGCGACCAGCCCGAACGCTTCAAGTCGGCGGGCGGTGAACGACAGGGCGTCGAAGTCGGCGAACCGCTTCCACAGCTCCTTGCGCGGCAGGAACGGGGATCGACTCCGCTGGTGAGGCCGAGTTCAGCGGCCCGCGCTGGACGGACTCCTCGCGGCCCGACCCGCCGAGAGCCACGCCGACCTGCGTGAACTTCTGGGCACTCTGCCGCACCCTGTCGACTCGTACGAGGTCGCGGAAGGCTGACGTCGCCAGGATGCGGCGTAGCCCGGCTACTTCGACGCGCCTCGCCGGCTGCGCAACTCGGGGGCGCGGTCCTGCTGGGAGAACAACCGTCGGCTCTCCTCCACCAGGGACAGACCCTTCGGCTTGGCCTCCCGTCTGTCGGCCTGGCTTGTGTACGCGACTTGCGACGTCGTTTCGCCACGAGCTGCGCGGGCCGGCCGAGACGGAGCGACGTAGACAAGGTCGTCGTCTATCAGCCCGTCCGGGCCGGCCTCGACGGCGGGAGCGACGACGTCGCCGAACCAGGACCACTCATCACAGAGCGCGGCATGGTCGGCCGGGGTGAACATCTCCGGGTCGTACTCGGCACCCGCCTCGTGGTTCTCCTTCGCCGCGCGCCCCAGGGCGGCAGCACGCAGGGACGCCGGGCCGGAGTCCGTCATGCCCACGAACCAGTCGAGCCCTTCGGCGCCGAACGGAGCCAGTTCCGGGTTGCTTCTGCCTCGTATGGGAGTCCCAGGCGTAGCGCACGTCCTGTTGCTACTCGACGCGGCTCCTCAGCACGGTGAGGGCCTCCTCAACGAACGCCCGTGCCTCGGTCACCGTTGCCGCCAGCGACTCCGCAGTCTCGCCGGGTGCCCCCAGCAAGCCGCGGACTCGCTGGCCGAAGCCGGTTGGCGCGCCCGGCAATGTCTCGGCGACAGCCAGCGCGCCCTTCTCATTGAGGCACCAGCGCCGGTCCTCTGCGAACAACGCCTGCACCAGCACGCCCACGGCCCGGGACAGGCAGAGCGAGACGTAGAGCGTGTCCGCCCGGGCCGCGCCCTTTGCTGCGGCGTTGACCAGGAACTCCGCCTCCCAGGCTCCCGCCGTCAGCGCCACGCGCAGCGGCTCAGGGTAGTTCGTGGTCCGGCGCCTAAGGTCCGCCAGTTCGCCGCTCGGGTCAGCCAGAACCTGACCGAGCGCTACCTCGCCTGCATAGCACGGCGACCAGAACCCAAGCGGATGACCCGCCTGTACGCCTACCTCGTACCGGCCCTCACGGCAGTCCGCCCACACCTGCTCGACCCGGTCCAGGTCCCGCAGGATCCAGTCCACCGCCACGCCGTCGGCATGCAGCCACGCACCACCGTTTACCCAAGGCCCCCAACTGCCTGGGCCGGCCACTTCCACATCGGGTCCGGCCAATGCGCGCAACGCGGCGAGATCGAGCCCGGCACTGTAGTAGACGCCGAGGTCCCAGTCTGATTCCGGCCGGTGCTCTCCACGTGCCCGGCTGCCGCCGAGCATTACCCCGACTACGCCCGGCACCTCGGCCAAGCGCTTGGCCATGTCCTCGATGAACATCCGCACGGAGCGAGTCTGTCAGTCGCCAACGCGTCGGGCTAGCCGTTTCCACCGGTGGTCATCGGATGCGGGGGCTTCGACGGACGGGCGTCCCAGCGACAGACGATCCACGCGCGTCTGATCAGGCATCGGACCGTGATGTCGCACTGGCCATGGCGATGAAGAACTCGACTGGCGCCTTTCGCCGTCCGATGCCCGATCGGCCACTCGCTCGTATCCGCAGCCGAAGACGCCCTCGTCGGCCACACCCTTCGGATTGATGTCACGGGCTCGCGCCGTCTCAGGCGATGTTCGCCTCGTTGTTGGGAGGGGTGTAGTCGGGGGCCTCGGCTCGCTGCTGTCCGCGGGAATCGGCCCATGCTGAGAGTCGGTTCCGTTGCGCTGGGTGTCTCGGATGTGACGCGTGCGGCCGCGCTGTGGATGGAGGCCCTGGGATACGTCCCGCGCAAGGACATGGAAGACGACTGGGTGGTGCTGGTGCCGGCGGAAGGGGCCAGAGTGCAGCTGGCACTCTACGGCCGGGCCCGCACCTCGTTCGCGTGGCTGACGACAGCCCGGCCCGCATAGGCCCGAAGCCACCGGGTGCGGCGGACACGCTGCTGGAGGCGGGCGAGGAACCCACCACCGACCTCTCCCTCACGCCGCTCGCCGGGCTGCACGGCGGGCCTGACCTCCATCCTGATCAAGACTGAGCGGCGGCGGCTCGGCGGTGAGGGATGCCGCCCAGCGCTGAGGGCGCTCGCTGGGGGGCGCCCCAGGGCCGGTGGGGTGCGAAAGAAGCGGAAGCCCATGTTCTATGACGTCGGTCACAGCGCCCCACCAACACACCGGCACACTTAGTAGACGCGGCATGGCAGACATCTGAGGATTTATCCGTTTTGGCCCGGATGCGGATCCTGCTGCGCTTCCCGTGATTCCGCCCGGTTGGCCCGCACGCCCGTTGCCCATCGCTGTAAGGCTTCTGACGCCGCGACAGCTTCCCCTCCTGCCGCCATGCGCGGACCGGAGACCCGTGCTCTGCCCAGGCGAGGGATCCCGGGACCTACGAGGCGACGTAGTGGCGGGACCCTTTGCGCTCCCTGTCGAGCCGTTCTAAGAATGTCGACCCACAGGACGTCGCCGCAGTTCGGAACCGGTGTTCACGCAGAGTCGACAGCGCACCGTGCGCTCGGCGTCACCGAGTGAGTAGGAGCCCCCCACATGAAGTCGTCCCGAAGGTCCGCGAGACTCCTCGCCCTCGCTCTCGGCCTGGGTCTGGCCTCCAGCGCGCTGGGCGCGGCGGTGCCGGCGAGCGCCCAGACGGCCGCCACCCCGTCCGCTGCCGCCGGTACCTCCGTGGCACGGTACGCCGGGTCGGGTGAGGAGGCCGCGAGCAACAAGGCGTTCTTCGAGGCGGTGCTCAAGTCCGTCGCTGAGAAGCGCGCCGCCCAGCCGAACGCGCAGGCGGTGACTGTCTACTACGACGACTCCAAGGCACCGAGCTTCCGTTCGCAGATATCGAGCGCGGCCTCGATCTGGAACAGCTCCGAGTCCAACGTCAAGCTCCAGGAGGCGTCGAGCGGTGCCGACTTCTCCTACTACGAGGGCAACGACGCGCGCGGGTCCTACGCCTCCACCAACGGCCACGGAAGTGGCTACGTCTTCCTCGACTACACCCAGAACCAGCAGTACGACTCGGTCCGCGTCGTCACCCACGAGACCGGGCACGTGCTGGGCCTGCCGGACGACTACGGCGGGCCGTGCAGTGAGCTGATGTCGGGCGGCAGCGCCGGCCCGTCCTGCACCAACCGCTACCCGAACGTCACCGAGCGCTCGCGTGTCGACCAGGCGTGGGCCACCGGACTCGCGCAGGCCCCGGGCACGGTGACCGGGCCCACTGACGAACTGAGCGCTGCACCGCCGGTACGGACCGTGGCGCCGAGCCACGTTCCGGCGTATCCGCTCCACGGCCCGTCCTGGAATTGAGTGCGTTCCCAAGCGATTCCCTCCCCCAGCCTTCGGCCGGGAGGTGCCCCCAGCCCCGCGGTGAAGACTCACGCGGCACTCTCCGAGAACCCCCGCATCGCGAACCGGCTTACCGATCTGGTCACAGCACTCGGGTCTGTTGCGAAAGTGGATCTTGGTTGTGGATGATCGCGTCCTGTGGGGCGTTGTGATCTGACGAATGGCCAGTGGGCCCGGCTGGAGCCGTTGTTGCCGCAGGGCTTCAAGCCGGGCCGTACGCCGCTGTGGACGCGTCGGCGGCTGATCGACGGTATGCGGTGGCGGACCCGGACCGGTGCCCAGTAGCGCGATGTACCCGAACGCTACGGCCTCTGGGGCTGGGTGCTCCGCCTCGGTCCTGGCACGCCGCGCAGCAGGCCGGAACGGGTGCGGGCCGACTAGGCGTACGACTCCCGCCGTAACCGGGCCTGCCTGCGCGGACGTGGGATCAAGGCGACCATCCCGGTCCCGGCGGACCGCGTCCGCATCCGTCAGAAGCGGGGCTCCCGGGGCGGTCGGCCGCCGAAGTTCGAGAAGACCGACTACCGCGGACGCCACGCGGTCGAGTGCGGGATCAACCGCCTCAAGCGGCATCGGGCCGTGGCAACGAGGTACGACAAGCTTGCCGTCCGCTACGAAGCGACGACCGTGCTGGTCGCAGTCCTCAACGAGCGGCTGTGACCAGCACGGACCCGATACGTGCTAGCCGTCGATGTCGAGCACTGTGCCGTACAGTCGGTCCACCTTCAGCCGGATGACCACCCGGCGCTCGGCAACCAACTCCTCCAGGAACGCAGCTTCGTCCTCGGGCCTCCCGGACTTCGGGATCATCCCGAGCAGTTCCCGCCCGACCGCGTCCCCAGGAACTGCCGAGCTCTCAGAGACCACGGTCTCGCCTTCGGCGACGGCAAACGACCACACGTCGCCGCCCGACACGTGCAGCGCCGCGCGTGAATTGCGCCGCAGGTGCTGGACTTTGACCCGGTCGGCCGTGGTCGAGAACCGCACAATGCGGGCTTCGGGGTCCCAGCTGTACACCATGGTTGTCAGGTGGGGGTGGCCACTGCGCTTGATGGTGGCGAGCGTGCCGAACTGCTGCTGGCCAAGCAAGCTGGAGAGGGCTTCGTCGGACAGTGTGCGAGGCGCTGGTCGTTGAGTCATGAAGTGATCAACGTCCCTGACCGTCCAGCAATTTCATGGACTCCATCAGCCCAACTCCAGCTTTCACCGCACGCCCTAGGTGCCGGGTGGGGACCCGGCCGGCGGAGCCTGTTTGCGCAGACCCGTCGTGCGCCTTTCCCGCGGTTGGCCGGACAGGCGATTAAATACCGGAGCATGACTACAGAGCCGCAGCGCTTCCGAATCTTGTTGGTCCCTGAACACATCGAGAACAGAGGCGCCGCCACCGTGGAGGACTCGGCCGTGCGATCGGCGGTTGTCGAGGCGACGGGCGAGACGGGAGCCTCGGGCTATCCCCGCTACGCCGGGGACGGGATCGTGGCCGACATCGACCCCAGTACGCGCACGGTCGAGGCGGTGCTGGTCGATGGTTCAGAACTGGACTATGGGCTGAACGCTATGGTCGCTTCCTGATCGGCCCTGATCTCCTGGCGGCGCCGCGTAGCGAGTGCCGCCGTCTGTTCGCGATGGCCCGTTGCAAGCAACGGGCCATCCAGCAAGGCGCCAGAAAGGCTGCGTTCGGAAGCGCCGACTGGCTTCCCAACCCGAGCCGCAAACGCCCCGGCTCTCTACGCTCCGTGCCGGATGGTAAAAGGCGCTGGACCTCCTCAACCGCCTCACGCTGGTGGATGTCTCGATCTCGCAGGTACTGACGGCAAGACCCGTTGCTGTACGCCTTGCCGACCGCGACGCTCTGCGGCTCCTTGCGCGGTCTGCCTGGCCCACGCCGTGGGACGCGGATCTTCTCCGGCACCAGTGTGAACTGGGCGCGGTCTGTCCGCTGTCCCGGCGTGACTCAGAGACACAGTGGGCGGCAGTGACCGTCTGCGCTCAGAGGGACTCTGGTGGTGAAAGCCGCCGCGAGAACGGCCGAGGCCTTCACCTGCTGGCGTGTCCGATCGATCTCGCCTACCTCATCGGCCGCGGCTTGAAGCTGCTGCAGTGGGTGCTCGCATGTCCCATCAGCCGACCACCGCCGGTGCCGTCAGTAGACCGTTTTCCACGGCCCGAATCGTTCGGGCAGGTCCCCCGCGAAGGATCATGCTGCGGAATACGAGTTCCTCTGCCTGATCAGCACGCCGTTCGCTCGCTGACCGGCGACATCGCATGTCGCACGTGAAAGGAGGGTCTTGGTGTGGGCGTGAACAGCGGCGGCGGCCTTGCATCGCTGGAGCGATTTGTTGGCTACGTCTTCCGGCCATACCGGGGCCACGCGGATGACGGCGCGGTGGCCTGTCGTGCGGTTTGGGTGTGCGAAGCGGGATCGCACCGACCCCGGGTCAGTCGCGGAGGGGCTCCCGACAGCAATCGAGATCGTCTCTTGGTTTCTGGGCGCGGGAATCGATATGAGATGGGTGATGTCGACGACGCGATGCGTTACCGATTCGAACCGGTTACCAGCGGCGCTGCCGTCACTGAGCGTGCTGAGCTCCGGCTCCCGCTCACCACTCCGGGTGCGCGTGTGGTGATGCTTCACGCAAGGCGGTCGACGAACTCGTCGAGCTCAGCGGCGGGGAGCGCGCGTTGGGGCCAGCCGCATTCCTCGGTGGTCACCGCGTCGAAGAGTCGCGCGCCAAGGATGATCTCAAGAACTCGTGCTCGTCCGACAAGCCGCGCCAGGTCGCGCCACCCTCGGGAATGGTCCTGGTCGGAGTCTCCATCTACGCCATGCCAGTGATCTTGCTGGTCGGCTTCACCATCAGAGAGCTCCTCGTTCCTCCTTCTGGAGATCACTGATCGCCCTGGCGCAGTGCCCGCTGTGGCTGGCCGGGGACATAGTCCGTGGGAAGAATGAGGACACGGCCTAAAATGATCTCGTCCGATACTTCTGTGATCGGAGGGAACGCGGTGGGCGACCAGGAGACTCGAGCGGCGCTGGACCGGCACTGGGCAGCGTCTGCTGCCGGGGATCAAGACGCCGAGCACGAGATCTATCACGACGACGTCATCACTGACTATCCCCAGTCGGGTGAACGCATCCACGGCCGCCGCAATCTACAGGCGTTGCGCTCACACCACCCGGCCAAGCTCACCTTCACCGTCCGCCGGATTCTCGGTAGTGGGGATCTTTGGATCACCGAATATGTGATCGACTATGACGGGAAACCGGCATCCACTATCAGCATCATGGAATTCCAGGAAGGCAAGGTCTCACACGAGACCCAGTACTTCGCGGATCCGTTCACTCCGCCCGCCTGGCGCGCCAAATGGGTGGGCTCGATGTCCCAGTTCTGAGATTCCAGTTCTGAGAGGCGCCGGAGATGATGACGGTCTTGTCGGTGAAGCGAGGCCTGGGCGGATGTCCTTTCCGGTGAGCCGACAGCAAGGCGTCACACCGAGGGCGGGGTGAAGCCGTCCCGGTCGGTCGAGAAGGCGACCTCACGCTGGGCCTCAGCGCTTTCCACCCGAGCGGTGAGGGCGTCGTGGACCAGGTGGTAGGCGTCGGAACCGAGGAGCTGGCGCCGCGGCGGCTCCGTCAGGTCGCCGATGCGGATCATCGCCTCGGCCACCTTGCGGGGGTCACCTGGCATGGCTTCCAGGGGCACACTGTTCTTGCCGTGGGTGAAGTCCGCCGCCTGGGTGCCGGCGTAGGCGGGCAGCCGCGAGGGGGTGATGTCCGCCGAGCCGTAGAAATCGGTGGCGACCATGCCCGGTTCGATCAGCGTGGTGTGGATGCCGAACGGCTCGGTCTCCAGGACGTACGCCTCGAAGAAGCCCTCGATGCCCCACTTGCTGGTGTGGTACAGCGACATCGCGGGGAACGCGATGTGGCCGCCCATGCTGGAGGTCTGCAGGAAGTTGCCGCCACCCTGGGCGCGCAGGTGTGGCGTCACCGCGCGGGCGAGTTGGATGGGAGCGATCACGTTGGTGTCGATCTGGCGCTCGATCTGCTCGTCGGTCAGCTCCTCGGCCAGGCCGATGAGGCCGTACCCGGCGTTGGAGACCACCACGTCGATGCGTCCGAGCTCGGCGAACGCGCTGTCCACGACCTTCCGCATGTGTGCGGTGTCGGTGACGTCCAGGTCCGCGCGCCACAGCCGGTCGCCGTGGCGTGCGGCCAGGTCGTCGAGGCGCACGGGATTGCGCAAGGTGGCGGCGACCCGGTCGCCGCGCTGCAACAGCAGCTCGGTCATCTGGCGGCCGAAGCCACTGGAGGTTCCGGTGATGAACCAGGTCCTCATGTCGGTACCCCTCGGGTCGGACGGTTGGTTGCCAACCTCCATGACAGCGCCGTGCCGCGACGCGATCAACGACGAACGCTCGTTTGTTCAACAGGCAAAGCCTGTCAATATGGAGACATGGAGCTGCGCCAGCTGGAGTACGCCGTGACCGTGGCCGAGGAACTGCACTTCGGCCGGGCTGCGGCCCGGATGCATGTCACTCAGCAATCGGTCAGCGAGCAGATCCGCCGTCTGGAACGCGAACTCGGCGCCCCCCTGTTCACCCGGACCAGCCGCCGCGTGGCCCTCACCGAGGTGGGCGAGGCGTTCCTGCCCGAGGCACGCAGTGCCATCGCCGCCGTCCGTCACGCTCTCGACGTCGGCCGCCGCGCCGCCACCGGCACGGTCGACGAACTCCGCCTGGGGTACGCAGAGGATCTTGGTCCGCGCCTGTTCCAACTCGCGGTGCCCGCGCTCCACGCCCGCTTCCCCGCCATCCGGCTGGCCCCGCGACCGATGACCACTACCGCCCAGCTCTCCGAGCTCAGCGACCGCCGCCTCGACCTCGGCTTCTCCTGGACCGCCCAGCACCCACCCGAGCTGACCTCGCTCCTGGTGGCCCGCGAACCGCTCGTGGTCGCAGTCGCCGCCGGTCATCCCCTCGCGGCCTCGGACGCGATCGACCCCGCCCAGCTGTCCCACCAGCCCCTTGTCATCGTCGAGCGCGAGGTCAACCCCTGGCTGCACGATCACTTCGTCGGCCAGCTCGAATCCCGCGGCGCCACGGTGACCATCCACCGCGAGATCTCCAGCCTCGACCGGCTCCTGCCCCTGGTGCTCACCGGCTCGGCCATCGGACTCACCATCACCAGCGCAGCCGCGGCAAGACCCTTCGCCGGAATCGTCTACCGCCCCTTCACCGACCCGAGCCCCTACGCCGACCACCGCATCGTCTGGCGCCGCGACAACACCAACCCCGCCGTCACCGCGCTCATCGACATCGTCCGCGAGCTGCGCGACACAGCAGCCTTCCTCCCGTCCGAAGTCGCACACGCACCCGACGAGGCACACCGCAGCACTACCCCCGGCGGCACCGGGCCGGACTAACCCACATGGTCGTCGGCCACCCCGGCAACGGGACGCTGCGCTCTTGCGGAGTGCCGACACCGGCGTGGCGCAGGTCGCCGAACGCGGCGGCCTCCGTGCAGGAGCCGGGAAGCCCAGCAGGGCTGCTGAAGATGATGGGGCCGGTACGCGGGTTGCGCGTACCGGCCCCATCAGGTGTGTTCGTCCGCCGGGAGGCTACTCCTGGGCGGTCCTGCGGCGGCGCATCCACCACACGAGCGCCCCGCCGGCCACGGCAAGGACGGCGGCGACGCCCAAGATCAGGCCGATCGGGGAGTCGTTACCGGTGTGCGCGAGGTCACCCCCGGGCTCGCTGGGTGCGGGCGTGGTGGGTGCCGGAGTGTGCGTGCCTGCGCCGCCTCCACCGCTGTGGGTCGGGGTGGGGGTCGGCCTGCCCGTGTGCGTCGGTGTCGGGGTTGGCGTGGGTGTGGGGGTGCCGGTGTCGTCGGCAGCCGTGTTTGCGCCGAGGAGGACCTGTCCCGTCAGGTCGGTGTTGTCGGTGAGGGTCTTCACGCTGGTCTGCGCCTGTCGGGGCAGGTAGCGGTGCTGGGCTGTGAAGTTGACCTTGCTGACGTTGTGCTTGGGCTGCTTGGACATGTCGACGCCGCCCACGAGGTAGACCTGGACGGTGCCGTTCGCGGGGATCTTGTACTCGAACTCGCCGTGGGTGTAGATGTACCGGTACTTCTTGAACAGGGCCTCACGTGTCCAGTCCTGGTTGGGCGCGCGCAGCGGCCAGCGGGACACGTCACCGCTGTTGATGATCTGGTGGTAGTCCGTGGGCGTCTTGGCGTCCTGCTGGCGGATGTACTCGGCCGCGACGCGGGCGGTGTAGACGCGCCGCAGGTCCGCGTACTGGGGCGCGGTGTTGATGGTCTTCTCCACCGCGGGGACGATCATCTGGTCGATGACGCGCTGTGCCGCCTTGGTCTCGGCCTCGTTCGGGGTGCAGATCGGCGTGCCCGGGCCGGGGGTGATCGTGGTCTGCGCGGTCGACTTCAGGCGCAGCGGGGTGTCGAGGATGTAGATGCCGCCGTCCTGCTCTCGGACCTGCGCGGTCTTCGGCTCGATCCAGTTGCGCAGACCGGGCATGCACGGGTAGCCGTTCTGCTTGGGCAGGGCCGCCCAATAGCGTTTGCCGAGGTCGGTATCGGGGTCCATGGCCTTGTAGAAGTCGTGCTTCATCTGGAGGTCGGCTTCCAGGAGCACGCGGCCGGCGTCGGTCTTGCCGAACTTGGCGTCCATGATGCGGTCCGGCTCATCCGGGTTGAGGTTGACCCAGAACTTGTCGGGGGTCAGGGCGAGCCAGGTGAAGAACGCGTCCGAGATGAGCTGGGCCTTGGCTTTGCCGCCCCATCCGGACTGCTCGGTGGGGTCTTCCTTGGCATCGAACGCGAAGTCGACGCCCCTGCCCTTGACCGGCTTGCCGATGTACTTCAGGTCCAGGGTGGAGAAGTCGACGCCGCCGGGGCCGCGGGGCAGACCACCGGGGTTGGCGAGGTTCCTGCGGTTCAGGTAGTCCGCCATGTCCTTCGGGGTGGGCCGCGACTCACGGATCAGGTCGGTGGCGCCGCCGCGGGTGGTGCCGGACTGGCCCGGGGGCTCCAGCAGACCGCTCGTGGCGCGCTGTCCGCCCTTGGGGGCCAACTCCACGCGGTCGGAGCGGTAGTTGTACTCGGTTACCCGGTCACCGGCGATCTGGCGCATGTCCCCCAGGAACTTCTTCGCGTCGGCCTTCTGGGGCTCGGCGAAGACGTACTTGACCCGGCTGTCCTTCCAGTTGGGGTCCTTGGCCCAGGCCAGGTCCTTGGGGATCTGGGTGCGGTCCGGGCTGCCGTTGGACTTGATCTCCAGGATCTGCTTCGTGCGCGTGTTGTAGGCGTCGAGCTTGCGCCGGTACGTCTTGTCGGGGTTGGCGGGGTCCTTGAACTCGACCTCCTTCTGGCAGATCCAGTCCGGTCCGACCAGCCCGTGATCCTTGATCACCTTCCGCTCGAAGGCCTTGCCGCGGGGGTCGTTCCCGGAGTTCGTGATGAACTTCGCGTCACGGTAGTCCTCGAACTTGGGGTACTGGTCCTTCTGTTGGAGCCATCTCCACCAGACCCGGTCGGGCTGCGTCGCCGGGGCCTTGGTCAGCTTGGACAGCGTGGCCTCCTTGGCGGCGGACGGCGGCCCGAGGCCGTCCCACTCCTTGGCAGGGTTGACGTACTCGTATTCGTCCCACTGGGACTTCGCACGGGAGGCGTCGAACTCCGGCAGGTCAACGGTCGGGCTGGTGCTGCTGGGCAGGCCGTACAACTCGTCACAGCGCTTGCCCGGGTCCAGCGGCTTCGGTGCAGCGATCGCTAAGGTGATCCCGGGAAGCCCGGTGAGGGCCATGACCGAAGCACATGCGAGCGCGACGGCCGACCGGCGCAGCGCATGCAACCGCCGGTTGCGTATGGGTTTTTTCACGTGATGTCCCCGTGGGGGCCCGGTAGGGCATGGCGTGCTCGTGAGGCGCCAGGGGCCCCCGTGGTCGATGTGGCGCCGACGAACAGACCTCACGCTAGGGACACGCGTGTACCGGCTGTAGTCGATACACGGTTCGATACCGGGTCAACTCCCCTTCTCCACAAGACCGTTACATCCTGATGGTGGGCAGCGGCATACGCTCGGCGACATGAGTCCCGTATCCCCCGGAACGCAGGTGAATCCCCGTCACAGCGGGCACGCGCATCTGGTCATCGTCCATCCCCCCTTCGCGGCCCCGCTCCAGCCCAACGAGCGGCCGTCCGCCACTGCCCACGACCCGGGGGCGGCCAGGGTCGCGGTGTTGTCCCTGTCGACCGTCTCGGTGATCCGCCGTGAGTACGCTCCGTCCCAGCTGGAGCATCCGGGAAGCCCGGCCAGCCGGGAAGAGCTGGACGGCGTACGCGCGGCCGTGTGGGGCTCCACAGTGAAGATCACCGACCCGGCGCTTGTCGAAGACGGTGTACTGGCCAGTGCTTTGGAGGACGAGTTCCAGGCCCAGAAGAAGCAGCATCCGGATGCCCGGATCGTCGCTGTCTGCGAACGCGACTTCGGCGCCTCCTACACGAAGATCCTTGTTGCCGTGCCCGGTGCCCCGGATCTGATGGTCGAGGGCTTCGATGAGCTGGAGATCACCGGCGACCGGTATGCCACTCTGGCCGCTGTGGGGATCGACCCCGAAGGGCTGGGCGAGGGATACGACGTCAGTGATGAAGGGATCTTCGACTACGACGGCTTCCTCCACATGCTCACCGGCGGCGCCCTGTCCGTCTACGCGGATGAAGAGCGCGTCGAGTCGGCGTTCGTCGTCGACCGGAGTGAGGAGGGCGAGGAGGGCATCGGCGAGGTCTGGTTTCCCTAGCTGGCGCCCTGGTGCTACCGCCGGAGGTGTTGTGGCTGGGGTCTGAGCCCGGCCGGAGCGCCGTCGTCCACGCGCTCACGCGCACCCTCCGCCGAACCGACTCGCCCCACACCGGACGGGACGGGCCCGTCCACGGCCTCGGCGACGTCCGCCAACCACGGCTGCCCTAACGGCACTTCCCGTACCGGCGCGTCCTCGTACCGGATCGATGCCGTTGGAACCTTGCGTGTACGACGGGCGCCGCCCGAGCTTGGTACTGCCGTGATGGGGACGGTACGGAGCACGGGCCACACACCCGGAGAAGATCGAAAGAGACCCGTAATGCGCGCCGCCGGTAAGTGACCGTCCGGGCCGACCGTCTGGGACGGGGGCGGGAACTGGGCGAGGCCGGCGGTGGGGTGGGCCGGTGTGACGGTGTAGAAGGTGTACGGGCCGGGCGCTGCCTGTGCGGCGGTACGGGGTGTGGGCCGACCGGGCTTTCCCGGCGCGGCGGCAGCCACCGGCGTGGTGCCGGACCCCTGGTCCAGCAACGTCAGATCCACCGGTGCCATCACCGGACCGTCCGCACACGACAACGCGTCCGTCGCCGTCCACAACAGCCAAGTCCACGCCTGAAACGCCCGGAGTCCCGTCCTGCCGGCAGCCACCACCATGACGTCCTCGCGGACCGGCCGGTCGGCCGGCGGAGCCAGGCGTTCGGCCCATCCCGCGGCCCCGGGGCGGCCGTATCCGCGCGGCCACCGGTCAGCTCGTGCGACTGCCCCAGCCGCGTGGCCAGCAGGTGTTGGGCGATGTGCTCGCGGACCAGGTCCGCGGGCTGTTCGGTGGCGTGCGCCGCCGTGCTTCGGCCTCCGTCTCCAGCGTGCGCGCCAGCATTCCCGGCACCGGCCGCCGGTGCTCCGGCAGTTCGGCGGCGGCCTGCTGTCGCGGCCACCGCCTGGACGCCGTCGGCGTCGGCTCCGCCACTCGGGGCCGTCCCCCGCAGGTCGGCGATCACGGCTGCAGAGTCACGGTGCCCTTCGGCCCGGCGTGCGGCGGTTTCCCGGCCTCTTGCAGGGCGTCGCGGAGCGCTGCGCGCGAGGTGATGCCCAGTTTGGGGAAGACCTGGTAGAGGTGGCTTCCCACGGTCCGCGGCGAGAGGTGCAGCCGTTGACCGATTTGCTTGTTCGTCATACCCGCGGCGGCGAGCCTTGCGATCTCGTACTGCTGAGGTGACAGGCGGGTGTCCGGCGAGGCACCGGCCTGGACGGCCACGAGGCCTGACGCTCGCAGTTCGCTTCGCGCGCGGTCGGCCCAGGGCGATGCCCCCAGCTGCGTGAAGGTCGTGAGGGCGGCGTTGAGCTCTTCACGCGCTGTCTGCGTGGCCTTGGCGCGTCGGAGGCGTTCGCCGTAGAAGAGCCGGATGCGGGCAAGGTCAAACGGCCAGGTGCCGGCGTCGGGTAGGGCCAGCGTGTGTTCGAACTGTGCCACGAAGCGGTCGTCGTCGGCGGTCATGGCTGCGGCGCCGTACGTCACCAGCGCCAGCCTGCCCGATATCGCGGGCACCTGGGCGCGGTGCAGCGCTGCGACGTGCGCCTCTGCGTCGGCGTGCCGACCGGAGAGAATGGCCGACTCCACGAGGTCCGGGATCAGCCACAGGGAAGGTGCCTGGAAGTGCGGAAGGACACCGGCGGGGCTGACCGAGGTCGCCTGCAGGAATGCCGCTTCGTATTCTCCGCGGCCGAGAGCCGTTCTCGTTCTGATCTCCGCGGCCAGCGTGAGGAGGAGCTGGATACGCCTGGGTGCCGCGAAGCGCGTGATCTCGTCGGCGAGGTCGTCCGCCCGGTCGGTGTCTCCGCGTGTCGCTGCGAGCAGGGCTTGGTGGTGGAGAAACGTCTGGGCGAGGAGGTGGTAGCCGTGCCGGCGGCTGAGCCGCAGTCCTTCCTCACTGAGGTGGGCGAGCTGATCCCACTCCCCGGACTCGTAGCAGTGCCGGCTCAGCAGATTCATCGCGTGGACCGTCAGCGTGACATGTTCGCCTTCGCGGCCCTCCTCCAGCAGCCTCTGCAGTGCCGGACGGCAGGTCTTCACCCGGCCGACGTACTGGCCGGCCATGCCGATCCGGATCACCTCGACGGGGTCCGCCGTCGCGAGTCCGCCGACCGCGTCATCGAGTCGGCGCAGGTCAGGGAGCGAGGTGTGGATCGGATCGCCGAGACAGCTCATCAACAGCGCCAACGATGCCGGGACGCGGGGAGTCAGACGCGCGATGGCTTGCTCGAGGGGTTCCCAAAGTTCCGCGCGGGCGCCGAAGAAGCTGATCCACATCAGCGTGTACAGGCCCTCCTGAAGGACGTCGTGCGGTGTGTCCGCCCGGCTGAGCCCGGCGTCGACGGGCTTGATCAGCAGACGGTACGCGGAGTCGACGTCCCCGTTGCCGCTGAACAGGAGGTGGGAGGCGGCCGCGAGCGCCGTCGTCAATGAGGTCGCATCGGCGTCGTGGGTCGGCCGGCACGCTTCCAGGAGCCGCGGCACGTCGAGCAGGTTTCCGGTCGCGTCCGCGCCCAGGTAGGCGGCTACGGCGGCCCTGCGGCTCCGGTCGCGCGTGTCCGGGCTGAGAGCGGCCGCTCGGGTGAAGGCGGCGACCGCACCGGCGACATCGCCGCGTCCGCGCGCCCGGCGGGCCAGTTGTTCCAGAAGCTCGGCGACATGCTCGTCCGGCTCGACCGTCGCGTGCGCGAGGTGCCAGGTGCGGCGCTCGTCATCTCCGTCCGGCCGCCGCGCCAGCGCCTCGTGAGCCCTGCGCTGCTCACCGGCGGTGGACAGCTCCACCACAGCCGAGCGGATCAGCGGATGGCGGAAGTTCAGGCGCGTCTTCGCACGATCCAGGTCTATCAGTCCGGTTTCTTGTGCGTCCCGCAAGGCCTCCGTCACCACACGGTCAGGCAGCAGCGACCGGAGGGCCGACAGATCACCGGTGCCGTCCAGTACCGCCAACAACAGCAGACGCTGGCTGGACGGCGGGAGATCGGCCACTTGTGAGGCGAAGACCGCCTGTAGGCGCCGGCTGAGCGGCAGCACGCGAGGCAGCGGCGCGGATCCCGACCGCTGGGCCGCGTCGAGTGCGGTCGGCAGCTCCTGGAGAGTCAGCGGGTTACCGAGCGCTTCGACAAGGAGGCGCCGACGTACCTCTGGGGGCAGGGCGGGAAACCGATCCGTCAGCAGCGCGGCCGCCGACTGGTCGTCCAGCGGCGCGAGTTCGTGGACGCGCGTGGCGCCGGATCCGCGATGCGCGCTGTGATCGTTGCGGGTGACGGCCAGCATCCCTATCCGGGTCGCGGCGAGGTCGAGTGAGCGCAGCACCTTGGCACTCCCCCGGTCCAGCCACGGAAGATCGTCGATCGCCAGCAGGAGGGGGTGGGCTTGCGAGGCGTGCCGGAGCAGGGCCATGGTGGCGCCCGTGACAGCGTGTTGCGGAGGGGCCTGTCCGGATGCGATGCCGAGGGCCACCGTGAGTACGTTCCGATGGTGGTCGGAAAGGTCGGCCAGCCCGTCGAGCAGCGGAAGCAGAATCTGGTGGAGCCCGGCGAAGCGCAGGTCCCCCTCGAACTCCGCGCCGGCCGCCCGCAGTACCCGGACGCCTCCGTCGACGGCTCGCGCTGCTGCGGCATGCAGGAGCGCACTCTTGCCGACACCTGCGTCTCCGGTGACCAGCAGGGACCCGCCGCCGTGGTTGGCGGCGCCGTGGACGAAGGCGCCGATGACGGCGAGATCGTGGTCGCGGCCATAGAGCAGCTGACGTGGGTCGGCTGGTGAGATGACGCCGGTCCTCATGACGTGCCTCGCAAGTGTCTCTCGGCCGAACGTACGCCGTCGGACCGACGGGCGATACGGCTGGATGGCGGGAGGTCCGGGCCGAAAGAGGCACGGCCGGGACGGTCGTCCGGATCGGTCACGCTGCCGCCGAGCGCGTCGGCGCCCCACGGAACCCGCGAGTCCGCGAGGAAGGCCGCGCGGTCGGCGGGGAGGTCGTCGGCGAACGACGCCGAGTCGCGGTCGAGGAACAAGAACCCGCCCTTGGGCGGCAGGTTCGGCGGGACCGGCACCGGGACGGCGGGCGGCGGGTCGGCGGTCAGAGGCCCGACGGGCTCGCCCTTGTCAGGCGCGTACGCCGCGACGTGGACGAGGGCCGCGACCTTGTCGTGGGTGCCGGCCTCGCTGATGACGGTGCCACCGCACGAGTGGCCGACCAATCCAGTGGGGCCGCCCTGCACTCCGAGCTCCTGCCGGGTCACGGTGGCGTTGGCATCACCGGTATGCATTCGCATCCTCCCAACGAGTGCTGCCGCCACGCCAGGCCCGTCCACAGCCCCCCAATTCAGTCAATTGACTTCCTCCACCCTGAAGAAGGGGGTTCCTACGGCTCTGTTCTGCAGCCTTCCGCAGGTCGAGCACAGCTTGGAGGAGGAGAAGAAGCGGTCGACCGCGATCACCTCGCGGCCGTACCACTGGGGCGCGGGCGAGGTTGCCGTGCTTGAGCAGGTTGCGAACGACCTTCCGGCGGGCCTTGGCCCGGTTGGTGCCATTGCTCCCGGCCTTGCGGAAGAGTTCTCGCTGGGCCCGGTGTCCATGGCGGGAAGCAGCCGCACGCCCAGATCCTCGACCGGGAGGGACACGAACCAGCGTCCGGCGGCTTCCTGCGACACGGTCACCGTAGACCTTGCGCACGCGTCCGAACGTGCGCCACAGCTCAGCTGCCTGCGTATCGGTCCGACAGAAGCGGTACTTGAACGCCCGCTTCACATGGGCATCCCTCACATTTCACAAACTATCATGTCAACTTGTAACGCCGTATGGGTAGTTGGGGTAGGGGCCGGCCCGGCATGGTCGGCGGCCGCGGCGACAAGACCCGATCTCCCCCGGAGGCGAGCCGCAGTTGGCGGCGGAGGGCGAGGCTCCGCACCGGACGGCGCGCGGCAGCTCACTCCGTGGGGGGCTCCTCGTAGCTCAGAGCATCACGTAGTCCGGCCCTGGTGGTCACGCCGAGCTTGGGATAGATCTGATAGAGGTGCGTGCTGACTGTGCGCGGCGACAGAAAGAGTCGCTCGGCGATCTGCTTGTTCGTCAGACCCGCTGCCGCCAGCGTCGCTATCTCCCGCTGTTGCGGCGTCAATGCTGCGATGCCACCCGCCTGAAGCTTCCCCCGTGCTCCGCCGGCGGCCCGCAGTTCCTTGCCGGCGAGGGCGGACCACGGCGTGGCATCGAGCCGCTGGAAGGTGTCGAAGGCCTCGCTGAGATGTCTGCGCGCCTCGGTCATGGCTCGGCCGTGGCGGAGGCGTTGCCCGAAGGACAGCTGGATCCGGGCTCGGTCGAAGGGCCACCGTTCCGCTCCGGCGACGGCGAGCGCTGCTTCGAAGTGGTCCGTGAACCGCCCGTCGGGAGACACCATGCCGGCGGCTCCCGCCGTGACGAGTGCCAGGCGGGGGGAGATCGCGGGGACGTCCATGTCACTCAGTGCGGCGACGTGCCGAGCGGCTTCGGTGCGCAAGCCTGCGCGTACCGCTGCCTCGACGAGATCCAGAGCGGTCCACAGGGCGTAGGGGGCGTACGGCTGCAACTTCCCCGGCGGAGTGATGGAGGACGCATGGACGAATGCCTCCTGATACTTACCGCGTCCGAGCGACAGCAGGGCCTCGATACCGTGCCCATACGCGAGGAGAAGCCCGACTCCGCGCGGTGCCGCCCAGCGAGTCATCGCCTCTGCTGCGGCCCGCGCGCGCTCGGTCCGGCCCCGCGCCGCCGCGATCACGGCGTCCTGATGGACGTACAGCCATCTCAGCAACGGGTAGCCGTGCAGCTCGCAGAGGCGTATCCCTTCGCCACACAGCTCCAGCGCCTCATCCCATTGGCCGGAGAAGAAGTCGTCGTTGGCCAGGATGACCTCGGTCTGGATCTGCGAGGTGACGGCACCGCCCTCCCTGCCGTGGTCGACGACCGCCTGCACGGGGCCTCGGCACGCGCGCTGTCGATCCACATAGGCACCGGCGATGGCGACACGTGCCACGTATGCCGGATCGGGCTCCTGGCTCAGCCCACCGATCAATCCGTCGAGTTCGTCGAGTACCGGCAGGGCCTGATGCGCGGGATCGCCGAAAGCCTTGGCGAGGACGGTCAGATATCGCGGTGGCGCCGGTCTGAAACGCCCCATCAAGCCATCCAACGGCTGCCACAGTTCCGCCCGTCCACCGAACACGCAGATGGCGATGAGAAACCAGAGGGCTTCGATCAGGCCGTCGTCGTCGCCGTCCAGCACCTCGCGAGCCGCGATGGCCCCGAAGAGCATGCGGTGCGCCGCGTTGACGTCGCCCTCACCGTTCAGCAGATACGCGGCCGTCGCGACCGCCGCGGCCAGCGCGTCGGCACCGCCCGGGTCGGCATTCTGCGCGTCGGCCAACAGCCGCGGCACCCTGCCGATGTCCCCCGTGACCTCTGCTCCGACGTACGCGGCGCGTGCCAGCCGCCGGCTGCGGTCCCGGCCGGCGGGAGTGAGGTCGGCCGCGCGCAGCAGGGCGGCGAGCGCGCCGACCGCGTCGCCACGACGGAGGATCCGGTCCGCCGTCTGCTCCAGGAGCACCGCGATGGACTCGTCCGGGGCTTCGGCGGCCTCGGCCAGATGCCAGGCGCGGCGGTCGGGCTGGTCCGGCATCTGCGCGGCGATCGCCCCATGGAGGTCGCGCCGCTGCTGATCGGTGGACATCGCGATGACCGCGGACCGCATCAGCGGGTGACGGAACGCCAGCCGACGCCGCTCACCATCGACCCGTATCAACTGTGCGCGCTCCGCCGGGGCGAGGTCGTCGATGGCGTTGGCGCCGAAGGCCGCTACGAGGATGCCGAGGTCACCGGTGGCGTCGAGCGCGGCGAGCAACAGGGCGCGCCGGGTCGCGACCGGAAGCGGATCGACCCTGGCGGCGAACAGATGCTCCAACCGCTGGCTCAACGGCAGCACCGGAGCCGTCTGGCGTTCATGGTTTCCATCGGCCACTCGCGCGGGCAGTTCCAGCAGCGCCAGCGGATTCCCGGCGGCCTCGGCGAGCACTTGCTGACGCACTCTTGGCGCAAGTGCCGGGAAGCGCCGGTCGACCAGGCCGGCCGCGGCGGTCTGGCCCAGCGGCATCACCTCGACGGCCGCCAGCCCACCACCGTCGAAGAAACTCGACTCACCCGTGCGGAAGGCGCCGAGCAACCCGATCCGGGTGCCGGCGAGCCGCCGCGCGACGAACGCGAGTACCGCTGCGCTCATCCGGTCCAGCCACGGCAGGTCGTCCACGATCACCAGGAGCGGACCGTCACCTCCGGCCAGCCCGAGCAGCGACAGCACCGCATTCGACACGGCCAACCGGTCAGGCGGCGGTCCCTCGTCGAGCCCGAGCGCCGTCGCCAGCGTGCGACACTGCTGCGCGCTCAACCCGTCGAGCTGCGTCAGGAACGGCGTCAGTAGCCGGTGCAGAGCGGCGTACGCCAGATCCGTTTCGACCTCGACGCCGGCGGTACGAATGACGGGAACCCCGCTCGCGGCAGCCGCCTCTTCGGCGGCGTCGAGCAAGACCGTCTTACCGACGCCGGCTTCCCCGTAGAGCACAAGGGCATCTCCGTCACTGGCAGCACGCAGCACGAACTCCTCAACGAACTTCAGCTCGTGCTCCCGCCCGACCAACGTGCCACCCGCTGCCGGCAAAAGGCCGTCGTGCGGTTTCCGTACCGGGCCGGCCCCATCGTCAGGTGTCACAGCCCGCACGCTACCTGCGCTCCGATCGCCACACCACGGGCTGGAACAGGGGCGCTCGGCTCGGTGCGAAGCCGGGCACGGCCGGGGCGCGCATCCCCGTGCCGAGCGCGCCTCGCGGCCTCCGGACGGCCGACGTCGCCGCCGGCCAGGACGAACCGCACAGCCACATCGTGATCGTGGCCGGGGCGGTCAGCCGAGTGACCGCGTTGTCTGTGCGCTGCTGCTCGTCCCAGTTCTCCGGGACGCTCCGGCGCGGTTCCTCGCTCAGGACGAAGACGTGTTCGTCGATCAGGGCGGTGCCCAGATCGTCCACGGCCACCGGGCCGCGGACGGTCGGCGCCTGTGCGGGGCGAGGCCGCGAGATCTCCAAGATGTGGTTGGTCATGACGGACCGGCCCGAGGTTCTTCGCGTTCCTGGAGCAGCGTGGCGGTGTCGGCTCAGGGTTTCGCCGTCCTGGATGTCGCAGAGGAGGGAGCGGCTCGCGGTGAGCCCGTTCTGCTGCTCTGGCGTGACGCCGGACCTGGAACGTCGGGCGGCTGCCTGGCGGGGTGGGATGTGTGGCCGCTGAGCGTGAGAATGGCCCGCGCTCAGCGGCCTGCTCTCCGAGGTGGCGCCGGTCAGCTGGTGGCCTGGGCGGCGGACTCGATCTGCTTGGCGATAGTGACCGGGTGGCTGATCATGGGGACGTGCGAGGCGCCCTTGACCTCGATGACGTGGGACTTGGCGCGCTTGTAGAACCAGCGCTCCAGGGCGGGCGGGATGGCCTTGTCCTCGGTGGCGACGATGGCCCAGGAGGGGATGGTGCGCCAGGCGGCGGCCTGGGTGACGTCGGTGAGTGACGAGGCCGAGAAGGGCCGCTGGGTCGCCTGCATGAGCCGGGTGGTGGAGACCGGCAGGTCGGCTGCGAACGCGGCCCGGAATTTTTCGGCCCGCAGGTAAAGATCGGTGCCGGTGGTGCCGTCCGGGTTGGGGTAGGGCACTTCCTGCACGGACGAGCCGATCAGGCTGCCGGGGTACTTGTTGAGCAGGACGCCTAGCTGCTCGCCCTTGTCGGGTGCGAACGCCGCGACGTAGACCAGTGCCTTCACGTTGGGGTTGCCCGCGGCGGCGTTGGTGATGACGGCGCCGCCATAGGAGTGGCCGACCAGGACGATCGGTCCTTCGATCGAGCTGAGGACGCTCGCGATGTACGTGGCGTCGGTGGGGATGCCGCGCAGCGGGTTGGCGGGGGCGATGGTCTTGTAGCCGTCGTGCTGGAGCCGCTCGATGACACCGTTCCAGCCGGAGGCGTCGGCGAATCCGCCGTGCACGAGAACGATGGTCGGCCTGTCCTTCGGCTGGGCCTCGGTGTCGTCGGCGGCCGCGGCGGTGGAGCCGACCGGGGCGACCATCGCGGCCGTCGCGGCGACGGCGACTCCGCCCACGAGCGCCCGGCGGCGGGTGATCATTCGGCGGACGTGCATGGCGAAACTCCTTTGGGAGAAGGCGGGGAGTGAAGTCCCGCCCGGCCGGTGGGACCGGGCGGGACGGACTGGGCGGCGACGTGGGAGGTGCCGCCGCCGCTAACGGGCGGAGACCGCGTGGGCCGCCTGGTTGATCACGGCCGCCACGGCCGCGGGGTTGGACACGTAGACGGCGTGGCTGCCCGGGGTCTCGGTGACGGTCGAACCCGCCCGCTCGGACATGACTCGCTGGGCGGGCGGCGGGATCATGTGGTCATCGGTGGCGACCAGGTACCACGAGGGCTTGGTCCGCCAAGCCGGTTCCGACACCGTCCCGCCGAGCGCGTCCACGCCCCACGGCACCTGCGAATCGGCCATGAAGGCCGCCACCGCCGCGGGCACGTCGGCGGCGAACGACGCCGCGAACTTGCCCCTGTCCAGGAACAGGAACCCGTCCTTGGGCGGCAGGATCGGCGGAACCGGCGCGCCGGGCGGCGGGTCGGCGATCAGGGAGCTGACGGACTCGCCCTTGTCGGGCGCGAATGCCGCGATGTACGCGAGCCCGGCGACGTTCGGGTGGTTCCCCGCCTCAGTGATGACGACGCCACCGTAGGAGTGGCCGACCAGCACGGCAGGGCCGTCGAGGCCGTCGAGGATCTGGTGCGTCGCGGCGACGTCGCCGGCCAGTGACAGGGTGGGATTCTGCACGACGGTGACCCGGTAGCCGTCGGCGGTCAGGTGATCGTAGACGCCCTGCCAGCCGGAGCCATCGACGAATCCGCCGTGGACCAGCACGATGTTCTTCACTTCGCTCACGGCATTGCCTCCTTCGCCCGGAATTCCGGTCCGGGCTCGTGGGGATGATGACCCGAACGCTAGAAGGGCGGCCACGACCGTCGATTGAGCCAAATGACGTAGTTCGTACAGCGGCTGCCACGGCTACGTCATCTGACCTATGGGAGAGCGCGGGCTCAGCCACTCCTTGGGCCACGTCCGCATCCCGGACACAACTACCGAAACGTGCCGTTGCCCTCACCGGGCGTCAGGACGGCCCTCGACCTGCCTCCGTACAGCCCTGCGGAGGTTCGGTCAGGGAGGTCGCGGAAGGGGCCACTACCGCGCCTTCCGGTCGCAGGGCGACAGCTCTGAGCAGCGAAGCGCTGTCCGCCGAAGTCGGCGCCTTGGCTGCTGAGACGGCGGCTGACCCACAAGTCCTGAGCTTTGTTCCGGCGTTGCGAGCACGAGTCGGGACGGCACGCCTGTACTCAGCGGAGATTCTGGAGACGGAAGTCGACGCCTGAGGTCGGTCAGGGCTCGGGGCTCGGAATTCGAAGCTGAGGCCGAAGGGCCGGCTGCCCGGCGCTCATGAAGTCGGCCGACCCAGCTCACCGGAGCCGGGCGTATCGGTCTCCGTCGTGTCCGCCTTGTCCGCGCGGGCCGAGGGGGGCGGACCGGGCAGGAGTCTGTGCGCGGGTCGTTCGGGGAAGGTCGTGCACACCGACAGCGGTGGCTCTATCAGTGAGTCCTGGTGCTGGCTCGCTTTCCGTGAACCGGTCACGGTGGGTCATGCGACGTAGTTCAAAAGCTGCGGTCATGGCGCGTTTCTGTGGCGAGAAAGTCTCGCGCCGCGGAGGTGACCTGGTCGCGGATGTGCTGCTGGACCGGAGGTTGATCGTTCAGCAGGTCGAGTGCTCTCGCCAGGTCAACGATGGGTTGCAGAGTGTCGGGGTATTCGAGTTCCGCTGCGGACTCCTGATAGATCAGTTTGGCTCCGTGTACGGGATCGAGCTGGCCCGCCACGATTTGGCCGCCCCACCAACGGGCCGCAGTCCATCGCGCCTTGGCAAGATCTTCCGAGGCCAGGGGCAGCAGGCCCATCTCTTCCAGCACAAGGTCGAACAGCTCGCGGGCCTGGGGGTACTCACCGCGCGCGAGCCCAGCCAACAGGGGAAGCGAGGGAGTCTCGAGATCGGCCATCAGAGCGTCCAGGCCCAACTGGACCAGATAAGCGTCCGAGGGGCGCTGCCAGGGCCCCATGGTCAAGTCAGCGGCCGCCATGCGGATCAGGCTGATCGTTACTACCGCGTCCACGCTGTCGCCCCCTCATCATCTTTCTGTAGAGGGAAGTCGTATCACCGCTCAGAGCCGGGCGGTTGATCAGGTGGCCAGCAGTACGCGCTTGCGTAACAGGCCGAAACCGGCTCGGCCGAACATCTGGCGCTTGAGCATCTTGATGCGGTTGACATGCCCTTCGACGACGCCAGAGTTCCATGGCAGCGTGAGGCCGGCGATGACGGCGTCGCGGTCGCGGTCGATGCCTGCGGCGAGGGTATGAAGGCTGGGCAGGTCGTCCCTGCTCTGCGTGGTGAGGGGGCCTCGATGCCACCGAAGTCCAAGGTCGACCTATAGGCGGCGATTCGCCGTAATGCCCGGGCAGGTGCAGCTCGGTCAAGAAGGGCCTGCCGCTCTGCCTGATCGGCGATTCCGGCGCCGGCGGGCCCCACCTGCTGATCGTCCTGGGCACCGAGGCGGCGATGGCCGGCTACCGGGTCCGCTACACACTCGCCACCAAACTCGTCAACGAGTTGGTCGAGGCCGCGGAGGAGACGCAGCTGTCCAAGACCATCACCCGCTATGGCCGAGTCGATCTTTTATGCATCGATTGGCTGGGCTATATCGATGAGCTGAGCTACATGGAGCTGGACCACAGGGGAACCGAGCCGCCGTTCCAGGTTCTGACGGGGCGACAGGAGAGGAACAGCGTCGCTATCGCCTTGAACGAGAGTTTCAGCGGCTGGACCAAGACCGCCCGGGGTCCCGGGCCGCAGCCCGCGACGCCGGGCGGGATCACGCCGTCCCGGAGCATTGTCAGGGCCGGGAGCGCCTCAGACGACGGCCCAGAAGGACGGCTCCTGTGCCGGCGATCAACGAGCCGGCGGCGATGCCGGTGAGTGCGGTCTCGGTCCGGGCGTCATGGGTGGTTCCGGTGGCGGCCAGCGCAGGCCGGGCGGGATCGGTGGCCGCGGCGGCTTGGAGGACGAGGTCGGTGACCGCGTCGGGGTGCGAGATCATGGCCACGTGGGAGGAATCGATCTCCACCGTGTGTGAACCCGCGCGTTTCGCCTCGAAGCGTTCCTGGTCGGGATTGATGGTCTTGTCCTGCTTCGCAACGAGGAACCACGACGGGATGTGCTTCCAGGCGGCCACCTTGGCCGTCTCCGAGAACGCAGTCGTTGCCGCAGGTCGTTGGGTGACCGCCATGACCCTCGTGGTCATCTCCGGCAGGTCTGCGGCGAAGACCGGATGGATCTTGTCGGCCTTGAGGTACAGGTCTGTCCCGCTGACGCCGCCGGCCCGGTAGGGAACGGACTTCGTGGCGGTGCCGAGTTCGCTGGGGAACTTGGCCCCCAGGGACATTCCGCTCTCGCCCACGTCGAGCATCAGTGCCGATACGTACACCAGGGACTTCACCCGGGGGTTGCCCGCGGCGGCCGTGCTGATCAAGGCGCCGCCATATGAGTGACCCGCCAGCACGATCGGGCCCTTGATGCTGTCCAGCACGGAGGCGATGTAGGTGGCGTCGCTGTACAGCCCGCGCAGCGGGTTGGCGGGAGCGATGACCGTGTAGCCACGGCGTTCGAGCCGTTCGGCTACCCCATTCCAGCTGGAGGCGTCCGCGAACGCGCCGTGCACCAGCACGATGGTGGGTTTGGTCGTGGCCGTGCCGCCGTCCGCGGCAACAGGGGCCGCCAGGACCGTGCACATGGCCACGGCGCACCCGGCCGCCATGACCTGTGCGCGACGTATTCGGCGCCGTGAACCGGGGACCGGAAATGCTGCCATGCCGTTCTCGCTTTCTGTGAGATCTATGACATGGAGTGTTCACGCGTCCGCACCGGCAGGCTCGGCCAGCGCTCCAACCGGGTGAAACGGGTGAAAGAAGTGGACCCTGGGAGTGAATGCCAGAGGCAAAGGGTGTGCGGAACCTACGCCGTGCCCCTGTGTGCATTCCGACGACCATCCAGCGCCGTGCGCAAGGCACTGGCTCGACCAGCTTTCCGTCGACCCGCACCTGCCGAGAAGGTGCCCGCCCTCCCGCACCGGAGTCAGTTCTCACCGACGTTTTCGGGCACTGTGATCGACGAATGCCGCCCGAACTCGGCGACACACGGTGTCGGCTGTCAGGCTCCGGTCCACTTCTTGCGGTCGTCTACACAGCGTGGCTCGATCTACGGGGCCGCCCCGAGCCCGCACGAACCAGCCTGGCCCGCTGCACGAGGGACGTAGCGGCCCTTTCCCACTCGGGATGCGCGAAAGCGAACCCGGCTGCGCCCAGCCGACCCGGCACCACCCGACGGCTCTTGAGCAGCAACTCCGTGTCCGAGCGCAGCGCGAACGCCCCCAACTCGGCCATCCAGCGCGTCGCCGGCAGCCCCACAGGGACGCCCCAGGCCGTGCGCAGCGCCCGCATGAAGTCGCGGTGCGGAAGGGGGCCGGGCGAGGCGAGGTTCACCGGCCCCTCGAGGTCGTCCCGGGCGATCAGGAACTCCACCGCTCGCACGAAGTCCTCGTCATGGATCCAGGAGACGTACTGCGCGCCGCCGGCCACCGGACCGCCCAGCCCGAGTCGTACCAGCCGTGACAGTACGTCGAACACACCGCCCCGATCCGGGCTCATGACCATGGCCGAGCGCAGGGCCACCTTGCGGGTCACAGGAGTCGGCGCCTCGGCCTGCGCCCGCTCCCAGTTCTGCGCGATCTCGACGCTGTACGCCCAGTGGCCCGGCACCCCGGCCTCCGAGCCTCCGATCACCCCGGTCGCCTCGTCGTGTGCCGCGTCGAAGCGGTGTGCGTAGACCGTGGCCGTACTCATCTGCAGCCAGACGCGCGGCGGCCGCGCGGCGGCGGCGATGGCCTCGCCGACCACCCGCGCCGAGTCCACCCGGGAGTCCAGCATGGCTTGCAGGTTCTCGGTGGTGTAACGGCAGGAGACGCTGCGCCCGGCCAGGTTGATCACGACATCGCAGCCGTCGATCGCCGCGGCCCAGCGGCCGAGCGTGGCCCCGTCCCATCCGATGTCGTGCGCCCGCGCGGGACGCCGGGTCACCACCGTGACCTCGTGGCCGGCCGCCGTCAGCGCACGGTCGAGAATCGTGCCCACCTGTCCGGTTCCCCCGGGCAGCACTACCTTCATCGAACCCCCTCGGCTTTGCTCGGCCTCAGCGTAGCCTCCTTTTTGAACGCGTTCAATTTGGAGTCCGGTGCCGAGGCCGACGACTTCGGGACGCCGCTGGTCAAGGCTCCTTGTGCTACTGGTGGGCGAGCCGCAGGGCGTGCAGCCGCGCTCGGACGTCATAGCGCTTCTGCCACTGCGGGCACCACGGCGCCGCCGCGGTCCTCCAGGACGTCCACGAGACAAGACGTCACTCGCGCGTCGGCCGAGTCGGAAGGTCACGTTCACCGCCGTGGAAGATGCGATCCAGGTGGTGGTCCAAGACGGCGGCGGCCGACTCGGGGCTGCGCTGGCCGACGAGAATGCCGGTGCCGAGTCCCGCGGACATGGCGAGCAGGCCGGCTGCCTCCAGTCGCGGTTCCACACCCGGCCGGAGCAGACCGGCCTCCCGCGCCTGCTGGAGGAATCCGGTCACGGCGTCCTCAGCGGCATCGGGGTCCTTGATGAAGGGCTGGGCAGCGAGTGCGGGGTCATTGACGGCCAGCAAGGCGTATGAGGTGTACAGGAAGTGGAAGGTGCGGCTCTCCTCGTCCGTGGGCAGGGCCGCCATCAGCAGCGCCTCGATCGTGGCGCGCGGCCCGGGACTGTCCCCGCTGTCCTTGATCCGGGTGGCGACCCGCGCCCCGAACCTCTGCGTCAGGTACTGCAGCCCGAAGAGCAGCAGCTTCTCTTTGGTCTCGAAGTAGTACTGCACCAGTCGCAGTGACACGCCCGCCTCGGCCGCCACATCGCGCATTCCCACGGCATGCAGCCCGTGCCGCCCGGCAACCCGGACGAGCGCCTCGGCGATCTCGGTACGGCGCTCCGCATGATCCACGCGCTTGGGCATCGGCCTCTTCTCCTCCGCTCGTCGTTTCGCTGGTACGACCCTGCCGGG
The DNA here is from genome assembly GCF_044768965.1 of Streptomyces sp. NPDC090798. NCBI lineage: Bacteria > Bacillati > Actinomycetota > Actinomycetes > Kitasatosporales > Streptomycetaceae > Streptomyces > Streptomyces sp. NPDC090798. The sequence goes on along the minus strand of NZ_JBIVXA010000039.1, from coordinate 9,777 downwards.
ACTCGTTGATGGTACAGCGGTATCATCATGGTGGTACGTTCGTACCACAAAGGAACTGAACCAGGAGGTGTCTGTGCCCGAAACCGCTGACCGCCCTCAGGCTGACGTCGGCCGCTACGTGAGCGAAGCCTGGCGCGACCGCTACTTCGCGGCCTGCGACGCGGTCTACGCGCTGGGGGCGCCCGCCCTCGCGGAAGAAGACGTGGAGACATCCTTCGGCGCCACGCACGTCTACCGCTATGGTCCTGTGGACGCTGCCGCCCGGTCGCGCATCCCGGTCGTCCTGGTGCACGGTGCGGGCTCCTGCTCCGCCATGTGGTACCCGAACACCCGCGCGCTCAGCGACGATCGCCCGGTCTACGCGATCGACACCCCGGGTGACCCCGGACGCAGCGTGCAGCGCGAACCCATCCACCAACCGGAACGCGCCGCACAGTGGCTGGACGAGACACTCGCCGGACTCGGACTCGACCGCGTCCACCTCGTCGGCTCCTCTTACGGCGGTTGGCTCGCCCTGAACCAGGCGCACCGCAGGCCCGACCGCCTCGCCTCGGTCACGCTGCTCGACCCCGGCGGCCTGGAGAAGGTGGGACTTCGCTTCTTCGTCTGGATATTCGCCAGTCTCTTCGCGACCTTCGCCCCCAAGGCACTCCGCCCACGGCTGGCGGCCTGGCTGGAGCAGCCGGTCCTCGTCGTGCCGGAGCTACGCACGATGATCAGAACAGCCGTCCGCGCCTACCGCATACGCCGCCCGGCCCCTCTCCCCCTGACCGACGACGAGTTGTCCACCATCCGTACCCCGCTCTACCTCGCGCTCGGCAAGCGCAGCCTGCTCGTGCACCCACAGCAGCAAATGGAGCGCGTGCCCCGCCTGATACCGGGAACCCGGGCAGAGATCATCACCGGCACAGGTCACGGACCACAGATCGACCACGCGGAAGAGGTCAACCGTCGAATGCTGGACTTCATGGACTCCGTCGACTGACAATCGCCGCCGATGAGCCCGAGAACCGAGGACCTCAGCCTCAGTTCAGCCGGTCCCTACTCCATGCCGTCAGCCGACGCGGACTACTGAGGTCCGTGCCCCCTCCCAGCTGTTGGGAGTGGCTACTGCGGACCCTCCCTACGCAAGCTGCGAAATGATGTCTGCGATCATCGCCACCCGATGGGCCACATCACCGGCCGGGACGTCGATGAGGTCGTAGCCGAACTGCCGGTAGCTCTGCTCGTGGATCCGCTCGAACGCCAGCGACTCCTGGAAGCTGATCCGGCGGGCGGCAGTTGGCTCGCAGAACCCGATGTTGCGGATGAAGAAGACCTGCTGTTCATAGACCCGCTCGTGGGTGATTCTGTCGATCTCGAAGGAGAGCACCTCCGGGACAGGGCGTCCGAGGTATGCGCTCAGGGCGTAAGTGCAGATCGGAGACCTGTCGTAGATCTGGAGGGGCACGTCGCTCGCTGTGGACTGCGTTTGTCGGCGGCGCTGCAGGTCCGCCACCTTCTGGACAAAGGCTGCCTGGTTCCAGGGCTCGGCATCCCCCTCGGCTTGTTCGCGCGTGATGACCTCAGTCGCTGCCTCGTCAACGACATCGAACCCGCGTTCTTGCAGTTGTCGGAGGATCGTTGTCTTTCCTGCGCCGGGCGCGCCGGTGAGGATGTACCGCTTCGTCACGAGTTCCTGGTCCCATTCCTGTTGGCTGATACGCAGGTTCATCCACCCCCGTAACGTCGGTGATGCGGACGGCGAGGTGGGCGCTCCGCTCACGCCGAGCACGGTGGGGCCATCTGAGTGCGGTGTGGATATGGACATCGAGCAGCTCGGCCGGGAGCGGCGGGGGCAGTTCGGCGGCGAGTGCGATGAGGGCTGCGGTCCTTGCCGGTCTGACCTTGATGCCGTGGCACGCGAGTTGGTCGTTGAACGCCTTGCGGCTGAGGGGATGGCCGGGCAGCGCGCAAGGGAACAACCGTGGAGTCAGGTTGGCCAGGCGGCGGGCGAGAGCGGAGCGCTGACGGGGTGCCTTGGCGAGTTGGTGAACGAGTTCGGCCAGGCTGGGCGCTATCCACAACGCGAGTTTCCGAGCTGGAGGACCATGCTATCCGAGGTGCCGTGTATCTGGTCGGTGGTCAGGTACAGCAGACGTTCGCCGGGGATGCCGTAAAGGAGGGCGAGGGATCCGGCGGCGGGGAACTTCCAGCGCCGTAGACCGTCTTCAGCGGCACGGCATCCCGCGACGCCGCCAGCCGCGGCGCCCGGTTCAAACGTGTGCAGGCACTCCCCCGGCCAGCCGCACCGGCTATCGGTGACGAATGCACAGAACAGCCGCTGCACCACTTCCCAGGACGGGCGGTAGACACCGTGACGGGCCCGGGTACTTGCCCGCAGCGTCCAGCTGTACGGGCCGGCCCGGGGCTTCGCCCGGATCCCGGTCGCGTACAGCGAGGTGGAGCACCACCGCGTAGGTGCGAGTGTGAGACCAGGACCCCAGGACCAAGGGGGGCGGCGCCGCTGCGGCTTTCCCGAGTGTCGTCAGCTCAGGATGTGGAAGCGGGGCCGGGCGGCAGGTGGACCGTCATGATCAGGTGACAGGACTCGGTGCCGACGCCTCGGTAGGTGTGGGTGACGTCGCCGTCGAAGGTGGCGGTCTGTCCGACTTCAACCGGGTGCTCGGCCCCGTCGACGATCAGGGTCATCCGGCCGGCGGTGACGCTGACGGTTTCTACGACTCCCGCCTGGTGGGGGTGGCTGGGGTACTCCTCGCCCGGTTCCAGTTTCCAGCGCCAGACCTCGACCGGCGCCGGGCCCGAGGTCGTCAGCATGAGCCGGGCCTCGCTGCCCTGCGCGCCGGTCCACAACGGCATCACGGCGTCGGCGGCCACGACACGGACGCGACCTTCGGACGGTCCCTCCATCAGAGCGGACACCGAGACGCCGAGGGTGTCGGCCAGTCGGACCAGGGTGGCGAAGTTCGGGTTGCCCTGCGCTTTCTCCAACCCGACGAGGGCCCCCTTGCTGACCTTGGCGCGACGGCCTAGCTCGTCCAGGGACAGGCCCGCGCGGGTGCGGGCCGTCCTGACGTTGTGCGCGAGCGTCCGCAGGGCTGCCTCTGTCTCGGCCATCCGATCACCATCCTCGCCAGTGGACCACTTTGATGCACCGCCCGGTCGTTTGGTTGACACGGGCCAGTCGATTCGTTGTACCGTTTAGTCGTTCCATCGCAATCGTAAGGGATGTACCGTGATCGCTCTGCTGCTGGCCCTGGGCAGCTCACTCGCCTACGGATGCGCCGATTTCCTCGGCGGCCTGGGGGCCCGTAAGGCTCATGTGCTGCGCACCGTGATGATCGCGGCCCCGGCCTCTCTCGCGGTCGAGCTGCTGCTGTGGCCGTTCCTCGGAGCCTCGTTCAGCGCCGGCGCCCTTGGCTGGGGCGCCGCGTCCGGGATCGCCTCGGCCGCCGCATTCGCCCTGCTCTACCGCACCCTGGCGATCGGCCCGATGAACGTACTCTCGCCCGTCACCGCCCTCGTGTCCGCCATGCTGCCCGCCGGCGTGGGTCTGCTGGAGGGCGAGCACCTGAGCGCTGCCGGGCTGGTGGGCCTGCCGCTCGCGCTGGTCGCGGTGGTGCTGGTCAGCGCCGGACATGGCACCGGGTCGGCACGCCCGTCGCGCACCGCGCTGGTGTTGGCCTGCGGCGCGGGCGGTGCCATCGCCCTCCAGCTGATCTTCCTGCACCAGGCACCCTCCGACAGCGGCGTGGCCCCGCTGATCATCGGCCGGACGGTCTCCTCTGCCGTCATCCTGGTCGCGGCCGGCCTCATGTACCGCAGGCTCGGCTCCGAGCGCCCCGCGTACGCGATGTCGACAGCCGCCGGTGTGCTGGACTCCATGGCGAACCTGCTGTTCCTTCTCGCCGCCCGCAGCGGGGACCTCACCGTCGTCGCCGTGATCACCGCTCTCTACCCGGCCGGCACCGTCCTGCTCGCCCGCGGCGTGCTCGCCGAGCACATCCACCGCGGCCAGCTCGTCGGGCTGGCCACCGCCGCCGTCGCCGTCAGTCTCCTCGCTCTCACCTGAACCCCCCCTTCCCCGCCCCCATCTCCGCCGACTACCCAAGGAGCACAGCATGTTCATCCAGCCCTGGGACACCAGCCTGGACGAAGCCGAATGGCAGAGCTGGATAGCCGAAGGGCACGACTTCGGAATCCTGAGCGTCAACGGCCTGCCCGGCCACCCGCCCGTCGCCGTCCCCACCCACTTCACCAGCGACGGCGATCACCTCCTGGTCCACCTCGCCCGTCCCAACCCGGCCTGGAAGTCGATCGACCACGACCCGAATGTCCTTCTCACCGTCTTCGGCGACTACGCCTTCATCCCTGGCCCATGGCGCGCCCCAGCCGGCGCCCCGCCCACGGACGGCGTCCCCACCAGCTACTACACGGCCGTCCAGTTCACCTGCCGCGCCCACATCATCGACGACCCCGAGGCCAAGGCCGAGCTGCTGCGCCGCCAACTCGCCCACTTCCAGCCCGACGGCGACCACGCCCCCGTCGCGGTCGACCAGCCGCCCTACGGCCGGATGCTGCCCGGCATCCGCGGCCTGCGCCTCGAAGTCACCGGAGTGGTGGCCAAGTTCAAGTACGACGACCACAAGCCCGTCGAGCACCGCACCGCCGTCGCCGACCACCTCACCGCACGCGGCCAGGGTCTCGACGTGCCCACCGCCCTCCAGCAGCGCCGCCGTCTGGACCGTATCGGACCCTGGAAACCCTGACCCGCGCCCAACCGCACGCACGCACACAGGAACGGAACCCCTCCCATGACCGTATTCCGTCTCAGCCCCGCCGTCGCCGACGCCTTCCCCGACACCCTTGTCGCCCTGATCACCGCCACCGGCCTGCGTAGCCACGAATCCTGGCCCCACACCACCGCCGCCATGGAGGACCTGGAGCAGCAACTCGCCGACGGTGCCTGGCAGCCCGCCAACGAGACCGACCCCCGCATCGAGGCGTGGCACACCGCCTACCGCGCCTTCGGCACCAACCCCCGCCGCATCCGCCCCAGCGTCGACGCACTCGGTCGCCGCCTCGCGAAGAAGGGGGTCCTGCCGCGTATCAACCCGGCCGTCGACTCCTACAACTCCGTCTCCGTCCGCCATGGCCTGCCCGCCGGCGCCTTCGACCTCGACCACGTCACCGGCGACGTCGACATCCGCCCCGCAGACGGCACCGAGACTTTCACCCCGCTCGGTGAACCTGACACCACCGAGAACCCCAAGCCCGGCGAGATCATCTATGCGGATACCTCCGGCGTCCTGACACGCCACTGGAACCACCGCGACGCCCACCGCACCCGCGTCACCAGGGACTCCACCCACGTCACCTTCGTCCTCGAAACCCTCCACTCCACCCGTGACGGCGACCTTCTCAAGGTCGCAGCCGAGGAGTTGCAGGGCCTGCTCATCCCGCATGCCGAACAGACCGCCGTGCACTACCTCAGCCCGGCACAAAACCAGGCCATCGCCTGAGTCCTCCACCCGACCTCAGGCCCGCCTCAGCGCCCCGCCCGCCGACGCGCACCCAGCCAATCCAGAGCCACACGTAAAGCGCCGAGACGGCGAGCCCGGACGGGTGGACCTCCATGGCGTGACGGGGTCGACCTGCTGCTCGGGATACCCAGTAAGGACATACCGGTTTGTGGGACCGGATCCAGGGCCAGCACCGCTAACAAACCACCCGACGCAGGCCGCCGGACAGCTCGGTCTCGTCAGATCAAGTCGTCGTTCCGCCTGGGAGCGGATCCGCGCCGGGGGCGGGCGGTCACCGCTTTCCTGCCGCTGGCGGCCATCCGGTCGTGACTTGACACGACTGGAACCTGGACGAGCGAGCGGTATGACAGGTTCGACGCGCGGGCTGTTCACCTGCTGCGGCTGGGGGACGGCAGCGATGTAGGAGAGCTGCTAGTTCTCCAGGAAGCGCCGGAAGTGCGAGTCCTGTCCGTAGGTAGAAACCCAGCCGATGGAACCTGAGGCCGGAGCGCGTCGACGATCTGCGTCGGAGCCTCACTAACGGGATATCGCCCCAATCCGTCTGACAGGTTGTGACATGCCGCTGGTGGCGTAATGGGAGTGCCGCGCCGTCGGGTGGGGTGACTCTGTGTTGCGCCGGATGACGGGCACAGCCCGTGGGTGCACCCGTCGCACGAGTGGATCTTTGAGTGGATCCGGCCGAGAGGAACCGGAGATGGCTGAAGGATCTGCAGGGCTGTCCGGACTGCTTGCTGCGGCGGAGGCCCGGATGCCTGTTGAGTCGGCCGAGGTGGTCGCCTTCGAGCTGGCGAGGAGCCTGGACGCCCGATCCGTGTCCTTCCTGATCACCGACTACACCGGCAACGCCGTTGTGCGTCTGAGCAACGCCGACGCCGGCGAGGAGCGGGAGCACATCGGATTGCCCGGCACCGTCTACGAGCAAGTCCTGCGCGACCAGCGGGTACTCATGCGAGAGGGGCACCCTGACGGGCAGGTTCAGATCGTGGCTCCGGTGACCAACCGGGGGGATGCCATCGGACTTCTCGAGGTCTTCCTCTCTCAGGCCCCCGAATCCGCAACCGTGCAGGCGATCGTGGAATCGGCCCATGCTCTGGCCTACATCCTCATCGCCAACCGCCGCTTCACCGACCTGTATCAGTGGGGCCGGCGCACCCTCCCTGCAGTCCTGGCCGCTGAGATCCAGAACACTCTCCTCCCCGACTGCCTCACCTGTGAGGCACCGCAGTTCACGGTCTCCGGCGAGCTGATCCCGGCCGAAACGGTCGCCGGCGATACCTTCGACCACTCCCTCGACCGCCACACCCTGCACGTGTCCATCACCGACGCCATGGGCCACGACGTCCAGGCCGCCCTGCTGGCCACCCTGTTTGTCGGCGCTCTGCGCATGGCCCGTCGCAGTGGCGCTGACCTGGCCGAACAGGCCCGACAAGCCCATCAGGCCCTGCTCGACCACGGCTCATTCGGCTCCTTGGTCACCGGCCAGCTCTTGCGCATCGATCTGCGGACGGGAGGTGTCGGTCTCATCAACGCCGGCCACCCGTGGCCCTGGCTCCTGCGCGAGGGACATCTCCACCACATCACTCCCGAGATCGATCCCCCCTTCGGCGCCCCCCTGCCGCACCCACACCGCGTCCAGTCCCGCCAACTGCAACCGGGAGACCGCCTCATCCTGGTCACTGACGGCATGCTCGAACGCAATGCCATCGCCAAGGATCTTCCCGCCCTGATCGAGGGCACCCGCGACCTGCACCCTCGCGACACCGTTCACGCGCTGACGCAGGCCGTCCTGCGCACCCAACAAGGTGTCCTGCACGACGACGCCGCCGTGGTCTGCCTGGACTGGCGAGGCACCCGGGACTGAGCAGTTTCGTCTGGATCACCCGCCTCGGCAATGCCGAGTGATGCCTTCCGTCAAGGCAAGGAGTACGTGATCGCCCTCGCCCTGCCGGTGTCGCGAAGGGCGCGCTCGACATCGAGGTCGAGCGCCGCCCGGTCGTGAAGGCCAACGGCGTACAGATGGAGCTCTCCGAGCGGCCTCTTCACCAAGCTCCCGTCCGGATACACGCCGCTGTTCGGCCGCGCCGAACTCAGGCGTCCGCTGTGCGGCGCGGTTGAACACCGGTCCGGTGTTCTTCGTTGATGCGCCGGGCCTCTTCGAGTTGGTCTTCGAGGATGACGATGCGGCAGGCAGCCTCGACCGGAGTGCCCTGGTCGACGAGTTCGCGGGCGCGAGCGGCGATCTTCAACTGGTAGCGGGAGTAGCGGCGGTGGCCACCCTCCGAGCGCAGGGGCGTGATGAGGCGGGCTTCACCGATCGCCCGCAGGAAGGCGGGTGTGGTGCCGAGCATTTCGGCGGCACGACCCATGGTGTAGGCGGGGTAGTCGTCGTCCATCGAGACGACTCGGAGAGTTTTCTGCGGTCATTCGCGCCTCTGTCGTGGGAACACATCAGGGGCCCTGGTGCCGTACGGCACCAGGGCCCCGAGGGAGTTGAACACCATCTGCCGGCCTACTGCGGTGCCGGCCTTCTGTTTCCGCCCGCTCTCCCGGGAGAGGGAAATGCGTGCGGGGATCGCGTATGCGTGACCGTGGGACCACCTTCCGTTCCGGGGCCTGCGGTACCCGGGCCGACTACGTCCCTGCCCGGGCGATCCTGATGGCGTCTGCCTCCTTCTCCTCTTCCTGATCCATCTCTTGCACCTACGTACTGCCGGCGGCCCCTGTGAGCCGCCCAGCCCGGCAGCCAGCGAGAGGACCCCGAGACTGCTCCGGCCCCGCCGCTCTACTGCCGTGCCAATACCTGCTGGTGCACGGCAGTTTCGTGTCTGCCGCGCCTTCCTGACTTCCTGGCTACGGGCAAGACATTAACCCCCGCGATCACGAATGTCTACTCCCACCATGACAGATTTTCTGCACGCCGAACTGGTGGTGTTCTGTCGTCCAGGCATGTCGAAAAGCTGTACCGGGACGCATGGAAGCGGGGAGCGGGGGGGCACGCCGCCTGGCACTGCAAAGCAGGAGAACCGATGCACCAGGACACGAGTGTCGACCGGACCCCTCGGAGCGCAGTGGCGCAAAGAGCGCTACACCTCCTGGCCGAAACGTGCACGTGTGCGGCCACGGCAAGCGGGAAACCGGTCGTGAGCAGCACAAGACGAGAGGCGCTACTGCGATGCTCGAACCTCACCCCAAGGTCCTGCGGACACTCCTTGCACGCTATGCGGAGGCTCGCTTCGCTCACGCGCACAGCAGCGATCCGCGCACGGCCAGGGACCTTGACAATGTCGCCTACACGCTGTGTGTGACGACCGCGACGGCTACCGTCGAGGACGCCATCGCCGCTGCGGACGCGCTTCTGGAAAATGCTCGGAACGGCCAGAGGCCCCACGCAGCCGGGGCACAGGCGCAGCTCGCTGTGTAGACCCGCCACCACGGCTCAGTGCCACGCAGTCCGAGCCTGCGGCTCGCACGAGCGGGCCGGCCAGGAGCCGGCATGAGATCCCGCTGTGCAGTCGGTCGGAGCACGAGAAATGCGAAGGCGTAGGTCAGAGCGGGGTTCGACGGTGAAGATGCCCCGGTGCCTGTGAGGGTCGGCCCGTCGGCTGCCGACATCGCTCCGCCCACCGTGCGTGCACGTGCCGCATCGGCAGTGCGGCAACGCCGGGCGGGCCTCGGGCGGGCCGTCTGCGTCGCGGTGGAGGCCACGGGGGCCGTTACGGTACCGGGCACGGACGATGCCATCGACGAGACCTCGACGCTCGATCGGGGGGGATGTCGTAGACCACGACCAGAGACTGGGCGCGAAGGTCAGCGGGCCTTGCGGCTGCCGGGCGGGCCCTGCGGGTCGACGCCGGCGGTGGCGGATGCGTCCCTGGTTCCGCTGGGGCGCCGGGAGCGGCCCTTGGGGCCATGCCCTTCTCGTCACTACGGGCCTTGCTCTGTTCTTCTCCGCGGTCGCTTGTGCTCTTCACGGGCGCGCCGTGCGGATTCCCGGCCTCTTCACTCACCGGCGGACGGCTCAGCTCGGGTCATCGTTCCGAGTCACACGAACGTCGTCTGTGACAGATATGAGGCCGCAGTGGGTACTCGGTTCCCCTGGGCGGCACGGGTCGCCCGGGAAAGTCGATGCGGAGGGATACCTGTGGACGGGATTGTGCTGCTCAAGGAAGACCACAAGACGGTGGAGAAGCTGTTCAAGCAGTTCGAGAAGGCCGGCGACGACGCCCATACCGAG
>NZ_JBIVXA010000038.1:0-47626 GCF_044768965.1 Streptomyces sp. NPDC090798 | reverse complement strand
TCCCGCCGAAGGATCTTGAAGATCTCCTGTTCGAACCATGCTCCCGAGTGGTCCTCCAGGTCCATGGCGGCGTCGAGCTGGTCCCCCTCGGGCGCGTCAGCGTCATTGAGGATGGCGAGCAATTGGACCGCGACGACATCGTCCGGCTGTGACCTCATCGACCCGGCTCTCCCTCTCGAACTGATCTTTGACTCCGCGGCGACGCTCTCACCGAAACGGCTCCCTCTGACGCCCTGTCGCCGGCGCACTCCGCCTGCCCTCGCTTCCTCAGTCCGACCGAGGTCATGGAGGAGTTCCAGATCTCCGAGCCGACGTCATCATCCTTGGACGCCGGCAGATTTCCTATCGCTTTAAAGGCCCCGGCTCGCCCGGCGTTCGAAAGCGGGACGATCGGGAGCGCCCCAAGCCCCCACCCTTCACCCCGCCCCGCACCCCCTGGCCCAACCACCGCTTGACCACGAGGCCGAAGACCAATGCCCCACCCACCCTGGCCGCATCCCCAGCCCGTCCCACGCTCGAGGACAAACCCTTGGGCGGTCCGGGGGGCGGCAGCCCCCGACGGGGTGCAGACGGAGCGCAGGGGCCCGGGGGCGCAGCCCCGCAGAGGTCCCGGGACGGAGCCCCGCAGGGGTCCCGGGGGCGCAGCCCGCAGGGTCCCGGGGGCGCAGCCCGCAGGAGGCCCGAGAGCGCAGCCCCGCAGGAGGCCCGAGAGCGCAGCCTCTCAAGGGTCCGGGGGCGTAGCCTCTGACGGGGTCGAAGTAGCGCAGCCCCGCAGAGGTCCCAGGACGGAGCCCCGCAGGGGTCCCGCAGAGGTCCCGGCGCGCAGCCCCTGGTGGGGTCGGAGGGGCGGAGCCCCTGGGATGGGACGGGTAGGGGCGGCGGGGGCGAGACCCGCCCGGTGCGCACTCCCCCACACCCACCCCCAGGGCTGTACAGCCGCTACGCGCGTAGATATGCTCAGCTCGTGACCATGCCCACCACTGCACCCGCACTCGGCGACGTAACCGCGTCAGACAGCACGCTGCGCCGCTTCCTCCACGGGCTCCCCGGCGTCGACACGGTCGGCCTGGAGGCGCGCGCCGCCGCGCTCGGCACCCGTTCCATCAAGACGACCGCGAAGGCGTACGCCATCGACCTCGCCATCTCGATGGTCGACCTGACGACGCTGGAAGGCGCGGACACCCCGGGCAAGGTCCGGGCGCTCGGCGCCAAGGCGGTCCACCCCGACCCGACCGACCGTACGGCCCCCGCCACGGCCGCGGTCTGCGTCTATCCCGACATGGTGGCCACCGCCAAGGACGCCGTCGCCGGCTCCGGCGTGAAGGTAGCCTCCGTCGCCACCGCCTTCCCGGCCGGCCGCGCGGCCCTCGACGTGAAGCTCGCCGACGTCCGCGACGCGGTCGCCGCCGGCGCCGACGAGATCGACATGGTCATCGACCGCGGGGCGTTCCTCGCGGGCAAGTACATGAAGGTGTACGACGAGATCACCGCCGTGAAGGAGGCCTGTGGGACCAGCGCCCGCCTGAAGGTCATCTTCGAGACCGGCGAGCTCTCGACGTACGACAACATCCGCCGCGCGAGCTGGCTCGGCATGCTGGCCGGCGCGGACTTCATCAAGACCTCGACCGGCAAGGTCGCCGTCAACGCGACCCCGGCGAACACGCTCCTCATGCTGGAGGCGGTCCGCGACTTCCGCGCCCAGACCGGCGTCCAGGTCGGCGTGAAGCCCGCCGGCGGCATCCGCACCACCAAGGACGCCATCAAGTTCCTGGTCCTGGTGAACGAGACCGCGGGCGCGGACTGGCTGGACAACCACTGGTTCCGCTTCGGCGCGTCCTCGCTCCTGAACGACCTGCTGATGCAGCGTCAGAAGCTGGCCACCGGCCGCTACTCCGGCCCCGACTACGTGACGGTGGACTGATCACCATGGCATCCGCATCCGCATCCGCTTTCGAGTACGCACCGGCGCCCGAGTCCCGCTCCGTCGTCGACATCGCGCCCTCCTACGGCCTGTTCATCGACGGCGAGTTCACCGAGGCGGCGGACGGCAAGGTCTTCAAGACCGTCTCCCCCTCCACCGAAGAGGTCCTGTCCGAGGTCGCCCAGGCGGGCGCGGAGGACGTCGACCGCGCCGTGAAGGCCGCCCGCAGGGCCTTCGAGAAGTGGTCGGCGCTGCCCGGCTCCGAGCGCGCCAAGTACCTCTTCCGCATCGCCCGGATCATCCAGGAGCGCTCCCGCGAGCTCGCCGTCCTGGAGACCCTCGACAACGGCAAGCCGATCAAGGAGACGCGCGACGCCGACCTCCCCCTGGTCGCCGCGCACTTCTTCTACTACGCGGGCTGGGCCGACAAGCTCGACCACGCCGGCTTCGGCGCGAACCCCCGCCCCCTGGGCGTCGCGGGCCAGGTCATCCCCTGGAACTTCCCCCTCCTGATGCTGGCGTGGAAGATCGCCCCGGCGCTGGCGACCGGCAACACGGTCGTCCTCAAGCCCGCCGAGACGACCCCCCTGTCCGCCCTGTTCTTCGCGGACATCTGCCGCCAGGCGGGCCTGCCCAAGGGCGTCGTCAACATCCTTCCGGGATACGGCGACACGGGCGCCGCGCTCGTCGAGCACCCCGACGTGAACAAGGTGGCGTTCACCGGCTCCACCGCCGTCGGCAAGGCGATCGCCCGCCAGGTCGCGGGCACGGACAAGAAGGTCACCCTCGAACTCGGCGGCAAGGGCGCGAACATCGTCTTCGACGACGCCCCCATCGACCAGGCCGTCGAGGGTGTCGTCACCGGCATCTTCTTCAACCAGGGCCAGGTCTGCTGCGCGGGCTCCCGTCTCCTCGTCCAGGAGTCGATCCAGGACGAGCTGCTGGACTCGCTGAAGCGCCGCCTCTCCACGCTCCGCCTCGGCGACCCCCTCGACAAGAACACGGACATCGGCGCGATCAACTCCGCCGAGCAGCTGTCCCGCATCACCTCGCTCGTCGAGCAGGGCGAGGCCGAGGGCGCCGAGCGCTGGTCCCCGGCCTGTGAACTCCCCTCCTCCGGCTACTGGTTCGCCCCGACGCTCTTCACGAACGTCACCCAGGCGCACACCATCGCGCGCGACGAGATCTTCGGCCCGGTCCTGTCCGTCCTCACGTTCCGGACCCCCGACGAGGCCGTGGCCAAGGCCAACAACTCCCAGTACGGCCTCTCCGCCGGCATCTGGACCGAGAAGGGCTCCCGGATCCTCGCCGTCGCGAGCAAGCTGCGCGCGGGCGTCATCTGGTCCAACACGTTCAACAAGTTCGACCCGACCTCGCCGTTCGGCGGTTACAAGGAGTCGGGCTTCGGCCGCGAGGGCGGCCGTCACGGCCTGGAGGCGTACCTCGATGTCTGAGAAGACCGACAAGAACGAGCAGCAGCGACTGAGCGTCTTCAAGACCTACAAGCTGTACGTCGGCGGGAAGTTCCCGCGTTCCGAGAGCGGCCGGGTGTACGAGGTGACGGACTCGAAGGGCAAGTGGCTGGCCAACGCGCCGCTCTCCTCCCGCAAGGACGCCCGTGACGCGGTGGTCGCCGCCCGTAAGGCGTTCGGCGGCTGGTCCGGCGCGACGGCGTACAACCGCGGTCAGATCCTCTACCGCGTCGCCGAGATGCTGGAGGGCCGAAGGGACCAGTTCGTCCGTGAGGTCGCGGACGCGGAGGGCCTGTCGAAGTCCAAGGCTGCCGCGATCGTCGACGCGACGATCGACCGCTGGGTCTGGTACGCGGGCTGGACCGACAAGATCGCCCAGGTCGTGGGCGGCGGCAACCCGGTCGCGGGCCCCTTCTTCAACCTCTCCACCCCGGAGCCGACGGGCGTCGTCACCGTCCTCGCCCCCCAGGAGTCGTCCTTCCTGGGCCTGGTCTCGGTGATCGCCCCGGTGATCGCGACCGGCAACACGGTGATCGTGATCGCGAGCGAGAAGTCCCCGCTCCCGGCGCTGTCGCTGGGCGAGGTGCTGGCCACGTCCGACCTGCCGGGCGGTGTCGTCAACGTCCTCTCCGGCAGGACGGCGGAGATCGCAGCTCCCCTCGCCGCGCACCAGGACGTCAACGCGATCGACCTCGCGGGCGCGGACGACGTACTGGCGAAGGAGCTGGAGATCGCCGCGGCCGACAACCTGAAGCGGGTCGTCCGTCCACAGCCTGTGGATTATTCACGGACGCCCGGCATCGAGCGCCTGACGGCCTTCCTGGAGACGAAGACGGTCTGGCACCCGACGGGCGCCCTCGGCGCCTCCGGCTCGTCCTACTGAGTGGATCCCCGCGCCCCGTTCCGGGGCGCGGGGAAGCTCACGCACCCCCCAGCAACCCCAACGCCTGCCCCACCACCGGCACGCTGCCCACCGACGGCGCCTGCGCCAGCGGCCCCGTCAGGGCCTGCGAGGTCAGCGGCTCGAAGTCCGCGAGCTGGGTGCCCACCCCGTTGTCGAGCGGGTCGACCCCGGTGCCGGCGAGCGGGTTGGGCTTGAGGCCCGCGACCGGGCCGGTGACGTATCCCACCGTGCCGGTCAGGGCCCCCAGGCCCGCCTGCGGGTCGAGGTTGCCCAGCGAGGCGGGCTGGGCGCGCATCAGATCCACGGCGGGGGCCGTGTCCGCGACGGCCGGACTCGCGGCGGCGGCCGCACCGGCGGCGACCACCCCGAGCGCGACGGCGACGCGCGCGGTGGTGCGGGCCAGGGGGGTCTGCTGGTGTGCGTGTCGCGCCATCGGAAGTCCTCTTCGGTGAACGTAACGCATGCGGGCGGAGAGCAACGGGAATCGCACGCAGAGTAGTTGACCCGGATGCCGTTCCGGGCGGCGATGGCGGCGGATTCCCCTGTGAGGGTCAACAGACATACGGACGTAACCCCGATAATCCTTCGGGATAATGTTCCGGAGGCCTGCCGAAGCGCGGCGTGGCCCGGCCGAGTCACAGAAGGTACAGAGAATTGGGTTCCCCTCCTCCGATACCCACCCGTGTGGTGCTGCTCTGCGGCCCCTCCGGCTCTGGAAAGTCCCTTCTCGCGGCCGACTCCGGGCTCCCTGTGCTCCGCCTCGACGACTTCTACAAAGAGGGCACCGACCCGACGCTCCCCCAGGTCGAGGGCAGCTCCGACATCGACTGGGACCATCCGCAGTCGTGGGACGCGGACATCGCGGTCGCGGCGATCGAGGAGCTGTGCCGTACGGGACGTACGACCGTTCCCGTCTACGACATCGCGCTGAGCGCCCGTACCGGTGCGGAGGCGCTGCACATCGGGCCCACGCCGCTGTTCATCGCGGAGGGCATCTTCGCCGCCGAGATCGTCGAGCGCTGCCGGGAGCTGGGGATGCTGGCCGACGCGCTGTGTCTGTCCCGCGGCCCGCTGACCACGTTCCGCCGCCGCTTCCTGCGGGATCTGCGGGAGGGCCGCAAGTCGGTCCCGTTCCTGCTGCGCCGCGGCTGGCGCCTGATGCGCGCCGAACGTTCGATCGTGGCCCGGCAGAGCGCGCTGGGCGCCCACCCCTGCGACAAGACCGAGGCCCTGGGCCGACTGGCCGCGGCGGCCGCCGGACGCTGCACGACAGCGGCGTAGACACGAGCCCCTGCGCGGAAACACGCACAGCGGCCACACACAGCGGCTACACGAGAAAAGCGGCCACACACGAAAAGAGGCCCAGGCGGACCCCCCGTCCGCCCGGACCTTTTCTCGTTTCCCCCGTGCTCCGCAGGGGTCCCCCGACCCCGTTGGCTTTCCCCCCGGTACTGCTCCCCCGTACCAACCGGCAGACCGGTTACCTGCCCCCCACAGACCTTCAGGCGACGAGCTCCCCGAAGGACTCCTCCTCGTCACGGCCGAAGCTGAGGACCTCGTCCTCACGCATGCGGCGGAGCGACCGCCAGATGCTGGACTTCACCGTGCCGACACTGATGTCGAGGATCTCCGCGATCTCCGGGTCCGTGCGGCCCTCGTAGTAACGGAGGACCAGCATGGTGCGCTGGAGTTCGGGCAGCCGGGCCAGCGCCTGCCACAGCACGGCGCGCAGCTCGGTGCCGCGCATCGCGTCCGTGTCACCGGCGGTCTCCGGCAGTTCCTCGGTCGGGTACTCGTTCAGCTTGCGGCGGCGCCACGCGCTGATGTGCAGATTGGTCATGGTGCGGCGGAGGTAGCCCCCGACCGCGGCCTTGTCACTGATCCGGTCCCAGGCCCGGTACGTCGAGAACAGCGCGCTCTGCAGCAGGTCCTCGGCCTCGAAGCGGTCCCCGGTCAGGTGGTAGGCGGTTGCGTACAGGGAGGCGCGGCGCTCCTGGACGTAGGCGGTGAACTCCGCCTCCGACACCGAGCGACGTTCCCCCGTGGCCTCCCTGTACGCGGCTCCCCCGTGAGCTCCCCCGTTACCGCCGTTCTCCCCCGTGAAGGCGTCAACCACCGTCATGTACATGGTGTGCTGACGCCCGGCGCCGCGAGCGCACCCCCGCCCGCTCACGGCACCGGACTTCTCCGAACCCCTGACGTCGTGGAGCCGCGTGACAACTGCGCTAGTGCTGGTGCTGTGCAGCGTGTTCATCTCGCGCCCCCCGTCGTGGAGTTCCGGTTCTTCGGTTCGTTCCGTCGTGCTGTGTTGCCGTCTTGCCGTCTTGCTCTCTTGCTTGTGTCGAAAAGCTTGCCCGGGCCACTTCATGGCCGTGTCCGCCGACTGTCACAGACCTGTCACAGGGCCCCTCCCCAGGCGCGTCACGGCACGATCACAGCGAGGTCACAGAGGAGAGCGGTACGGCCGCGTGAAGGCCCTTCAGGTGCCACCTTCTGTGCGGGAGATGGGTGGGAGCGCTCCAACTGTCGAAAGAGTCCCTCGCCATGGGCCAGAATGACGTTCGTGCCTTCCCTGTTGCTGATCGAGGACGACGACGCCATCCGTACGGCCCTGGAGCTCTCTTTGACGCGCCAGGGACACCGGGTGGCCACCGCTGCCACCGGCGAGGACGGTCTGAAGCTGTTGCGTGAGCAGCGGCCGGATCTGATCGTGCTGGACGTGATGCTGCCCGGCATCGACGGGTTCGAGGTGTGCCGGCGCATCCGGCGCACGGACCAGCTGCCGATCATTCTGCTGACCGCGCGCAGCGACGACATCGACGTCGTGGTCGGACTCGAGTCCGGCGCCGACGACTACGTCGTCAAGCCCGTGCAGGGGCGGGTGCTCGACGCCCGTATCAGGGCCGTGCTGCGGCGCGGGGAGCGCGAGGCCAACGACTCGGCGACGTTCGGTTCCCTCGTCATCGACCGGGCGGCCATGACGGTCACCAAGAACGGCGAGGATCTGCAGCTGACGCCGACCGAACTGCGGCTGCTCCTGGAGCTGAGCCGCCGGCCCGGACAGGCGCTGTCCCGCCAGCAGTTGCTGCGACTGGTGTGGGAACACGACTACCTGGGCGACTCGCGGCTGGTGGACGCGTGTGTCCAGCGGCTGCGCGCGAAGATCGAGGACGTACCGTCCTCGCCCTCCCTGATCCGTACGGTCCGCGGAGTCGGCTACCGACTGGACACTCCTCAGTGACCCCACCGCACGACGAGCTCCGCGGCTGGGCCGCGGCGCGCCGGGCGATCCTGGCGGGGCTGCGCTTCACGAGCCTGCGACTGCGGCTGGTCGTGGTGTTCGGACTCGTCGCGCTCACGGCCGCCGTGTCGGCGTCGGGCATCGCGTACTGGCTCAACCGCGAGGCGGTGCTGACGCGTACGCAGGACGCGGTGCTGCGCGACTTCCAGCAGGAGATGCGCAACCACGCGAGCATGCTGCCGGTGCACCCGGCGCGGGACGAACTGCAGCGCACGGCGGGCCAGATGGCCAACAGCAGCCAGCGCTTCAGCGTGCTCCTCGTCGCCCAGGACGGCAACGGCAAGACGGTCATCGGCAACTCCGCGCTGGACACCTTCACGCTGGACGACGTACCCAAGTCCCTCCAGAAGGCCGTGAACAAGGAGCAGTCGCTCTCCTCGAACAACAAGTCGGCCTATCACCTGTACTGGCAGCGCATCACCGACCACGACAAGCCGTACCTGGTGGGCGGCGCGAAGGTGATCGGCGGGACGACGACCGGCTACATGCTCAAGTCCCTGGAGCCCGAGGCCAAGGACCTCAACTCGCTGGCCTGGTCACTGGGCATCGCGACCGGCCTGGCCCTGATCGGCTCGGCGCTGCTCGCCCAGGCTGCCGCGACGACGGTCCTCAAGCCGGTGCACCGCCTCGGCATCGCGGCCCGCCGCCTGGGCGAGGGCAAGCTCGACACCCGGCTGCGCGTCTCGGGTACGGACGAGCTCGCGGACCTCTCCCGTACGTTCAACCACACCGCGGAGTCCCTCGAGAAGCGCGTGGACGACATGAGCGCCCGCGAAGAGGCGTCCCGCCGCTTCGTGGCCGACATGTCCCACGAACTCCGTACGCCGCTCACCGCGATCACCGCCGTGACGGAGATCCTGGAAGAGGAACTCGACGCGGAGACCGGCAGCGTCGACCCGATGATCGAGCCGGCCGTCCGGCTGGTCGTCAGCGAGACCCGCCGCCTCAACGACCTCGTCGAGAACCTCATGGAGGTCACCCGCTTCGACGCGGGCACCGCCCGGCTGGTCCTCGACGACGTGGACATCGCCGACCAGATCACCGCGTGCATAGACGCGCGCGCCTGGCTGGACGCCGTCGACCTGGACGCCGAGCGCGGCATCATGGCGCGCCTCGACCCGCGCCGCCTGGACGTGATCCTCGCGAACCTCATCGGCAACGCGCTCAAGCACGGCGGCAGCCCGGTCCGTGTCTCGGTCCGCGAAGAGGCCGACGACCTGCTCATCGAGGTCCAGGACCACGGGCCCGGCATCCCCGAGGACGTCCTCCCGCACGTCTTCGACCGCTTCTACAAGGCGAGCGCCTCCCGCCCCCGCTCCGAGGGCAGCGGTCTGGGCCTGTCCATCGCCCTGGAGAACGCGCACATCCACGGCGGCGAGATCACCGCGGCCAACGCGCCCAAGGGGGGCGCCGTCTTCACGCTCCGCCTCCCGCAGGACGCGTCGGAGCTGCTCGCCGACGACGAGCGCGAGCGCGGACGGAACGGGAACGGTACGGAGGGCAGCGCCGGATGACGACCTTGGTACGAGGCCGAGGCGGGCGCCGACGGACGCCTCTCGCCCCCCTCTCCCTCCTCTCCCTCCCCCTTCTCGCCGTCCTGCTCGCGGGCTGCGGTATCCGTTCCACCCAGGTTCCGACGGACTTCGGCCCGGCGCCGTCCCGGGTCCCGTGCGCGCTGTCCGGCCCGGACATCACCACCCAGTCCTCCCATGGCATCCCGGTCCAGGTCTTCCTGATCTGCTCCGGGCAACTGGTGACGGTCGACCGGTCCGTGCGGATTCCCGACGGTACGGCGGAGGGGGCGCGGCGGGTTCTGGTGGCGCAGGGGCTTCTCGACGAGCTCGCCGAGACGCCCTCCACGCCCGAACAGCAGGCCGGCTACACGACCGACGTGCGGGGCGGGATGACGGTGAGCGGGCCTCGGCCCAAGGACCCCGAGGACGCGCTCCGCCTCAGCACCCCGCCCCAGGACCTGACCTCCGCCGCCCTCGCCCAGATCATCTGCACCTTCTCCGACTCCGCCGCCGCGCAGGACGACGGTTCGGTCATCCTCGGTGGCCCCGGCACGACCCCGCTGCGCAGCTACGAGTGCCCCACCGACGTCCGCGCCAACCCCACCACCAAGTCCCCACCGTCCACGGCGATCTCCGGCGCGTAATCGTTTCGGGCAACTGTTTCCTCGCCCCCGCCGCCCCTACCCATTCCCATCCCCTGGGGGCTCCGCCCCCAGACCCCCTATCGGCCTGAACGGCCTCGTCCTCAAACGCCGGACGGGCTGAAGACGCCGGCCGGAGTGCAGGCTTTCAGGGGCGCGGGGAACTGCGCGACCCGCCCCCACCGGCCCGCGGACGCCAAGCCGTTCCCGCTGCGCACCGTATGTGTGGCGCATCCCTCAGCCCCAAGCTCACCAACAACCCGGAACCAATCCTGCCGACCCCCGCGTCTTGGGAGGCGTGCAACGTCAAGGCGAAGGCGGCGGCAGCGCCGTGACCCGCGTCCGTGCGACAGGAGGTCTCCTCCTCGTCGCACATCTCGCGCTCGTCGCCTGGATCACCCTGCGTCCCCTGGACGTCCCCTGGGTGAGCCCCGCCAACCTCCGCCCGTTCGCCGGCATCAGGGCCGACCTCGCGCTGGGCCCGGCGGAAGCCGCCCGCCGGATAGGTGAGGGCCTCGGTCTGCTCGCCCCACTCGGCGTCCTGCTGCCCATGGCCGGCGGCAGGCTGACGGCATCCCCGCTCGGCTCCCTCGTCCGCACGGTCGCCGCCGGCGCCCTGATCTCACTGGGCATCGAACTGCTGCAGACCGGCGTCCCCGGCCAGGTCGCGGACGTCGACTCCCTGCTGCTCAACACGGTCGGCGTCGCCCTGGCCCATCTCGCGGTCGTGCCCACCGCCAGGGTCAGGCTCCGCCGCCGGGCCGAGACGCGGCGCCACGCGGCCCTCCCCCGGGAGGACACGGCTCAGGGTCGCACCCCGACGATTCCCAGGGTCGGCATCGCCCCGTAGAGCGACGCTTCGCCCGCTTCGTCACCGTAGCGTTGAAGACATCGAAGAAGACCTCGATGCCTCGACATCCCGGCATCCCGGCATCCCGGCATCCCGCCACGGTTCACGAAGGAGCCATCATGAACGCCCTTGCCCGCCCCACCAACGGCCGCATGATCGGCGGAGTGTGCGCAGCGCTGGCGCGGCGCTTCGGCACCTCCGCGACCACGATGCGTGTGATCTTCGTTCTCTCCTGCCTGCTCCCGGGCCCTCAGTTCCTGCTCTACATAGCGCTGTGGATCCTGTTCCCCTCCGAGGACAAGGCCCGCACGGCCTGGTGACCCCCCGCGGCTCCCACGGCACGACACGCCGGTGAGGCGCACCCCAATCAGGGTGCGCCCCACCGGCGTTCGTACAGGCGAAAGGGCGAAGCGAGCGGAAGGCGTCAGCCGAGCGGCAGCCCGTTCAGCGGCAGACCGTGCGTCGGCAGGCCCTGCAGCGGCAGTCCCCCGAGCAGCCCGGCCACCGGCGCCGTCGGCCCGTCGGCAAGGACCTTCGCGACGGCGGGCTGGGCCGCGGCCACCCCCGCGCCGAGCGCGCCCTGCCCCTGGGTGAGCGCCTCTCCCGCACCCGGGAGCGCCGCCGCGACGTTCTGCGCGGGCAGCGTCTGGGTGACCGTGCCCAGCGCCTGGGAGGCATCCGGCACGGCCGGGGCGGCGTTCGCGGCGCCCGCGCCGACGGCGGCGAATGCGGCACCGAGAGCGGCGACACCGAGGGTCTTGGCAGCAGACTGCTTCATATTGAATGCGTCCTTGGATCCGTGTGACGGGGATGTGAGCGGTCCAAAAACGTAAACACGCAGAGCCACCCGCCGCAAACATCAAAAAGCAGCCGAGTCATGGAGAACAAGTGAAGACCCGGCTGCTTTTCGCTCCTTCGATCAGCCCTATTCCTCCAAGGAACCGCTGGTGGAGGCGGTCTGCTGGAACAGCCATTCGGACTTGAGCTCTGCATATCCAGGCTTGATCACGTCATTGATCATCGCCAGTCGTTCATCGAAAGGAATGAATGCTGACTTCATAGCATTGACAGAGAACCACTGCATATCGTCGAGCGAATAACCGAACGCATCGACCAGGTGCTCGAATTCGCGCGACATGCTCGTCCCTGACATGAGCCGATTGTCCGTGTTCACGGTCGCCCGGAAGTGCAGGCGCCGCAGCAGACCGATGGGGTGCTCCGCGTAGGAGTCGGCAGCGCCGGTCTGGAGGTTGGAGCTGGGGCACAGTTCGAGTGGGACGCGCTTGTCACGCACGTACGAGGCCAGGCGTCCGAGCTTCACCGAGCCGTCCGCCGCGACCTGGATGTCGTCGATGATCCGCACACCGTGACCGAGCCGGTCCGCACCGCACCACTGGAGCGCCTGCCAGATGGAGGGGAGCCCGAAGGCCTCGCCGGCGTGGATGGTGAAGTGGTTGTTCTCGCGCTTGAGGTACTCGAAGGCGTCGAGGTGACGGGTGGGCGGGAAGCCCGCCTCGGCGCCCGCGATGTCGAAGCCCACCACGCCCAGGTCGCGGTAGCGGTTGGCCAGTTCGGCGATCTCCAGGGCGCGGGCCGCGTGCCGCATGGCGGTGAGCAGGGCGCCGACCCGGATGCGGTGGCCGTTCTCCCGGGCACGCCGTTCGCCCTCCCGGAAACCCTCGTTGACGGCCTCGACGACGTCTTCGAGGGTGAGCCCGGCCTCCAGGTGCTGCTCGGGCGCGTACCGCACCTCGGCGTAGACGACCCCGTCCTCGGCGAGATCCTCGGCGCACTCGGCGGCGACCCGCACCAGCGCCTCGCGCGTCTGCATGACGGCACAGGTGTGGGCGAAGGTCTCCAGGTACCGCTCAAGGGACCCGGAGTCCGCGGCCTCACGGAACCAGACGCCGAGTTTGTCGGGGTCGGTCTCCGGGAGCCCGGAATAGCCTGTCTCCTGGGCGAGTTCCACGATCGTCCCGGGGCGCAGGCCCCCGTCGAGGTGATCGTGCAGCAGGACCTTGGGCGCCCGGCGGATCTGTTCCGAGCTCGGGGTGTTCTTGATCTGGCTCGTCATTTTCGCACTCTAGACCCTACGCGCGTAGATCTCCTGTCACGCCGTCCGTCGATACGTAACGGTGACCAGGCGGACGGGTGGCGTACACCGTCACTTCTGAGACTGTTCTGTCATGGCACAGCAAGCGACGCCGGTTCGCAGGGCCCGGCTGGGGAGGGCGATCGGCCCGGAGCCGACGGCCGTCAGCGGAGTGGTTCTGCTGCTCCCGGGCGGCGACGAGGTCTCCGCGCGCAGACCGTCCCCGATGTTGGCGACCGCCTCCGTGCGCGCGCTCGGCCGCCGGCTCATGCGCACGGGAGGCGCGGAAGGTCTGGCGACCCATGTCGTGCACTACCGCTTCCGCGGCTGGAACGGCAGCGAGGCGCATCTCGCGAGCGACGCGTCCTGGGCCGCCGACGAGGTCGTACGCCGCTACGGGGACGTGCCGGTGTGCCTCGCCGGTGTGGGCATGGGCGGCCGGGCGGCGCTGCGTGCGGCCGGGCACACCGCCGTCACCTCCGTTCTGGCGCTCGCCCCCTGGCTGCCCGAGGACGACGTGGCGGCGCCACCCGAACCGGTGAAGCAGCTCGCCGGGCGGCGCGTGCTGATCGTGCACGGCACCAACGACGAGCGGTCCGACCCGGAGTTGTCCTTCCGGCTCGCGGCGCGGGCGAAGAAGTCCAACCGGGACATCTGCCGGTTCGAGGTCCACTCCGACGGGCACGGGTTGCACCAGTACCGGTCCGAAGTGCACGCGCTGGCACAGGACTTCGTGATGGGGGCGTTGTTCGGACACGGGGTGTCGCGGCCGTTGGAGGATGCGCTGGCCGCGCCGCCGCCGTTGGGGTTGCGGATGCCGCTCGCCTCCGGCTTCGGGCGGGCGTTGCGTCGTTAGGTTGTTTGGTGTCTGCGGGTGCGTGGGGGCTGGTCGCGCAGTTCCCCGCGCCCCTGAGGCAGCGGCACTGCTCGTGCCGTCAGTCAGGAAGGAGCCGTCCCCTTCGTGACAGTAGGAACTTCTTGAAGGCTGCCACCGGTGGCGTGTCCGGGTGGCCGTCCAGCCATGCCACCCCGATCTCGCGGACCGCTCTCGGGGCCGTGACCGTCAGTTCGACCACCCCCGGGCGGGGCACGGCCGGTGGTGGCAGGAGGGCGACTCCGAGGCCGGCGGCCACCAGGCCCCGTAGGGTCTCGGCCTCCTCGCCCTCGAAGGCGATCCGGGGCCTGAAGCCGGCCTCCTGACAGAGGTCGTCGGTGATGCGGCGCATGCCGTAGCCGGGTTCGAGGGTCACGAAGGTCTCGTCGGCCGCCTCGGCGAGGCGGACGCGTTTGCGGGCGGCGAGGCGGTGGTCGGCCGGGACGACGAGCCGGAGCTTCTGTTCGTCGAGGAGGCGGCCCACCAGGTCGGGCGCGTCCGGCACCGGCGAGGTAAGGCACAGGTCCAGCTCGCCCGAGCGCAGCCCCTCCAGCATCGCCTCGCCGTAGTTCTGGACGAGGCTGAAGCGGACCCGGGGGTGGTCGGCGCGGAAGGCCCGGATCAGACCGGGGACGGTCTCCGACCCCATCGTGTGCAGAAAGCCGAACGCGACCTTGCCGGTGGCCGGGTCGGCGTCCGCGCGCACCTCCTCGGCGGCGCGCTCGATCTCGGCGAGGGCCCGTTCGACGGAGGAGAGGAACGTACGGCCCGCGGGGGTGAGGGAGACCGTGCGGCCCCGGCGGGCGAACAGATCGACGCCGAGATCCTGTTCGAGCCGGACCATGGCGCGCGAAAGGGTCGACTGAGGGACCCGCATCTCCCGCGCGGCGCGCGTGACGTGCTCCGTGCGGGCGACCCCGGCGAAGTACGCGAGGCGTGGAGCGAGCAGCCGAGACATGCCCGCGCTGTCTTCTGTGTCACTGGACGGTGACAGGTGAGCCTGTGACCTTTGCTGATGCGCCATGGGAACGATTATGGCCATTCCATGCATTGGACGGATGAACGGCGGCTCTTTAGTTTCGAAGCATGCCTTCCGCCAGTACCGGGGCGTCCACCACCGTGGGCGCCGCCTCCTCCGTCACGTCCTCCACCGCCATCGCCGACTCCCGTCTCACCCCGGGTGGGCCCGGCTATCGCCGGATGAGCTTCGCGCTCTTCCTCGCGGGTGTGGCGACCTTCGCGCTCCTCTACTCCACGCAGGCCCTTCTCCCGCTCGTCTCCACGGACTTCGGGGTCAGCGCGAGCGAGGCGAGCTGGACGGTTTCGGCGGCGACGGGCGCACTGGCGCTGTTCGTCCTCCCCATGAGCGCGCTGTCGGAGCGGTTCGGTCGGCGTACGTTGATGACGGCGTCGCTGACCGTCGCGGTGGCGGTCGGGCTCCTGGTCCCCTTCGCCCCGTCGATCGGCTCGCTGGTCGCGCTGCGGGCGGTGCAGGGCGCGGCCCTGGCGGGCCTTCCGGCTTCCGCGACGGCCTATCTGGCGGAGGAGGTCCGCCCCAAGGCCCTGATCACCGCGATCGGCCTCTTCGTGGCGGGCAACAGCGTCGGCGGGATGAGCGGCCGGGTCATCACCGGGTGGGTCGCGCAGGAGTGGGGCTGGCGGGTGGCCGTCGCCACGATCGGGATCATCGCGGTGGCCTGCGCGGTCGCCTTCCGTATGCTCCTGCCCGCGCCGAAGCACTTCACGCCCGGCTCGCTGCGGCCGCGGGTGCTGGCCCGTACGGTCCGTGACCATCTCGCGAACCCGCTGCTGTGCCGGCTGTACGCGATCGGCGCGCTGTTCATGATGGTCTTCGGCGGGGTCTACACGGTGATCGGCTACCGCCTGACCGAGGCCCCGTTCTCCCTCCCGCAGGGCATCATCGGCTCGATCTTCCTGGTGTACCTGGTCGGTACGGTGTCGGCGTCCACGGCGGGCAGGCTGGTCGCCCGCCTGGGCCGGCGCGGCTCCCTGTACCTGGCGGGCGGCACCACGACCTCCGGCCTGCTCCTCTCCCTGGTCGACTCCCTCCCCTTCGTCCTGCTCGGCCTGGTGCTGATCACCGCGGGCTTCTTCGCGGGCCACGCGGTGGCGTCCTCGTCGGTCAGCCACACCGCCAAGCAGGGCCGCGCCCAGGCCTCGGCCCTCTACCAGTCCGCGTACTACATCGGCTCCAGCGCGGGCAGCACGCTCGGCGCGGTCGCCTTCCACGCGGGCGGGTGGGCCGGGACGGTGACGCTCGGACTGTTCGCGGTCCTCGGCGTCGTCACGATCACGCTGTTCGGCTCCCACGCGGCCCGCACACGGACCCGCCGCGAGCCGGCCCTGGCGCACTGACGCGACCGAGCTGCGCTTTTCCCCACTTCGGGGGCCATTGTCAGTGGGCTGCGGTAGCTTCCGAAGTGCTGGCGCAACGAGGCGACGGTGCGACGGGAACGGCCACAGGGGTGGGTTGGCTATGAGCGACGGTACGGCGGCGACGACAGATCTGGACGTCCGGCTGGAGAAGCACCGGGTCGAGCTGACCGGGTACTGCTACCGGATGCTCGGCTCCTCCTTCGAGGCGGAGGACGCGGTGCAGGACACGATGGTCCGCGCCTGGCGGAGCTACGACAAGTTCGAGGGCCGTTCGTCGATGCGCTCCTGGCTGTACCGGATCGCCACCAACGTCTGCCTCGACATGCTGAACGCGGGCAACCGGAGGGCTCGTCCGATGGATCTGAGCGGTCCCTCACCCCTGGCTCAGGCGGCGCTCACCCCGCGCCCGGACAACACCTGGCTGGAGCCGATGCCGGACGCGCGTGTGCTGCCCACGGTCAGTGACCCGGCCGAGGCGGCGGTGGCCAAGGAGTCGGTGCGCCTCGCCTTCATGGCCGCCCTGCAGCAGCTGCCGCCCAAGCAGCGCGCCGTGCTCATCCTGCGCGAGGTCCTGGCCTGGAAGGCGGCGGAGGTCGCCGAGCTGCTCGGGACGACGGTCGCCTCGGTCAACAGCGCGTTGCAGCGGGCCCGCGCGACCCTCGCGGAGAGCGACAGCGCCGAGGCCGCCGTGCTTGACCCGCTCGACGAGGAGCAGCAGAAGCTCCTGGAGCGCTATGTCGCCGCGTTCGAGGGGTACGACATGACGGCGCTGACCGCGTTGCTCCACGAGGACGCGATCATGACGATGCCGCCGTTCGACCTGTGGCTGCGCGGCACGGGCGACATCACCGGTTTCATGACGACCCTCGGTGCCTCCTGCGCGGGCTCGCGCCTGCTGCCGGTCGCGGTCAACGGTCTGCCGGGATTCGCGCACTACAAGCCGGATCCGGAGGAGGGCGGCTTCAGTGCCTGGGCGATCCAGGCGCTGGAGATCTCAGACGGCCGCATCACCGGATTCCACTGCTTCCTCGACACCAAGCGCTGGTTCCCGCTCTTCGGCCTCCCCCTCCAGCTCGAAGCGGAGTCCGACTAGATCGAGAAGCAGGAGAAGGGGCGGGGCCGGGGCGCGCAGGCGGATGCGGCCCCCGGCCCGGCGGGCGGCGAGCTGCATCCGGGCCAGGGCGTCGACGGTGGCCAGGCCGGGTGGACCGAGGCCCGCGACATCGCAGACCAGCACCCTGGCACCGGTCGCCGCCAGCCGCGCGCGCACGTCGTCACAGAGCCTCGGCACCTGGTCACGGGTGACGGGGCCGGGCAGCACGAGTACGGCGGGTGTCGTGGCGTCCACAGTCAGTAGACCGGCCGGGGGCACGGAACTCATCGCGGAGGGCGGACCGTCGGGGCGCGCGCCCGCAAAGGATCACATTGACCTGCGCACCTCCCGCCCCAGAGGGTTGGGTGTATGCCCCATGAACCAGCGCCTTCCGTGATACCCGACGGCCTCCTCCGCTCCAAGGGGGCACCGTGCAAGGGGTGCTGACGGGCTTCGCGGTCATCGCCGTGGTCATCGGGATCGGTTATGTCATCGGGCGCCGCGGCTATCTCGGGGAGAACGGGCGGGAGGTGCTGACGAAGCTCGCCTTCCATGTGGCCTCCCCCGCACTGCTGTTCACCACGCTCGCCCGGGCCGACCTGTCGGTGATCTTCTCCAGCCGGCTCCTGGTGACGGCGATGAGCACGGCCGCGGCGGCCGGTGTCTTCGTCGCGATCGGGGTCGTACGCGGCTGGGGCATGGGCCGGACGACGATCGGCGCGCTCTGCTCCAGTTACGTCAACTCGGGCAACCTCGGCATCCCGATCGCGGTGTACGTGCTGGGGGACGCCTCCCTCGTCGCGCCCGTGCTGCTCTTCCAGCAGATCATGGTCACGCCCATCGCGCTCACCGTCCTCGACCTGTCGGGGAAGGGTGAGAAAGGCCCCCTGTGGCAGCGGCTGATCACTCCTCTGCGCAACCCCATCGCGGTCGGTTCGCTGAGCGGGGTCGCGGTGTCGGCGACCGGTCTGAGCCTGCCGGGGCCGGTCATGGACCCGCTCACGCTGATCGGCAACATGTCGGTGCCCGCGGTGCTGCTGGCGTTCGGTATCTCGTTGTGCGGCAGCACGCTGCCCGGCCGGGGCGCGGACCGGTACCCGGTGCTGCTGTCCGTCGCCCTGAAGTCGGTGGGCCAGCCGCTGGTCGCCTGGGCCCTGGCCGTGGGCCTGTTCGGGCTGCACGGGGCGCCGCTGCTCGACGTCGTGGTCACCTCGGCGCTGCCCGCCGCCCAGAACCTCTTCACCTATGCCTCGCGCTACCGGGTCGGCGAGACGCTGGCCCGGGAGTCGATCCTGCTGTCGACGATCCTGTCGGTGCCGGTGCTGGTGGTGATCGCGGCGGGGCTCGGCTGACGGTGCGCCAACCGGCGTTCGAGAGGAGTCGGCGCGCAAGAAACTGGGCGCCGCCCCTCGGGTACGTCAGTCGACGGGGAACACGCTGGTGTCGAGGGTGAGATCGAAGGGCTCGGGCAGCGTGATCGCGTCGCCGGACTTTCCGGCGCGCAGGACGCGGTAGACGTCGCCTGTGGGTTCGCCGTACAGCGTCACCGTCGGGCCGCCGGCCGCCCATCGGTCGACAAGCAGGCAGAGGGGGATGCCTCCGGCGGCGTAGGCGGCGGGCTTGCTGACGCGGTCATGCGCGGCGTTGGACTTCGAGGTGACTTCGACGACGAGCTCCGCCATGCCTGCAGGGATGTGACTACTCAGGCCGTCCCCCTCCACCACGGGCGCTACGCGTCACCGAGTCCAGCATGCCGAACGGGATCGGTGGGCGTCCACCGATCCCGTTCACCCGTACGAGGAAAGCGCAGGTCAGGCGATGCGTTCCAGCACGACCGGGGTGGCCTTGAAGTCCGTGCCCGCGGCCGCGATGTCGTAGGAACCCTCGACCGACTCCAGGGCGTACTCGAAGCGCTCGGGGGTGTCGGTGTGGAGGGTCAGCAGCGGCTGGCCCGCGGTGACGGTGTCGCCGGGCTTGGCGTGCAGTTCGACGCCCGCGGCGGCCTGCACCGGGTCCTCCTTGCGGGCGCGGCCCGCGCCCAGGCGCCAGGCGGCGATGCCGATGTCGTAGGCGTCCAGACGGGTCAGGACGCCGGAGGACGGGGCCGTCACCACGTGCTGCTCGCGGGAGGTGGGCAGGGCGGCGTCCGGGTCACCACCCTGCGCGGCGATCATGCGGCGCCAGACGTCCATCGCCGAGCCGTCCGCGAGGGCCTTCGCCGGGTCGGCGTCCTTGATGCCCGCCGCGTCCAGCATCTCGCGCGCCAGGGCGATGGTGAGTTCGACGACGTCGGCCGGGCCGCCGCCCGCCAGGACCTCCACCGACTCCCGTACTTCGAGCGCGTTGCCCGCCGTCAGGCCCAGCGGGGTCGACATGTCGGTCAGGAGGGCGACCGTCTTCACACCGTGGTCGGTGCCCAGGCCGACCATCGTGGAGGCGAGTTCGCGGGCGTCCTCGATGGTCTTCATGAAGGCGCCGGTGCCGACCTTCACGTCCAGGACCAGCGAGCCCGTGCCCTCCGCGATCTTCTTCGACATGATGGAGGAGGCGATGAGGGGAATCGCCTCCACCGTGCCCGTGACGTCACGGAGCGCGTAGAGCTTCTTGTCCGCCGGGGCCAGGCCGTCGCCCGCGGCGCAGATGACCGCACCGGTCGTGTCGAGGACGTTCAGCATCTCCTCGTTCGACAGCAGGGCGCGCCAGCCGGGGATCGACTCCAGCTTGTCCAGCGTGCCGCCGGTGTGGCCGAGGCCGCGTCCGGACAGCTGCGGGACCGCCGCGCCGCAGGCGGCGACCAGCGGCGCCAGCGGCAGGGTGATCTTGTCGCCGACGCCGCCCGTGGAGTGCTTGTCGGCGGTCGGGCGGGAGAGGGAGGAGAACTCCATGCGCTCGCCGGAGGCGATCATCGCGGCGGTCCAGCGGGCGATCTCGCGACGGTTCATGCCGTTGAGCAGGATCGCCATGTTGAGGGCGGCCATCTGGTAGTCGGCGACCTCGCCGCGGGTGTACGCGTCGATGACCCAGTCGATCTGCGCGTCGCTGAGCTCGGCACGGTCCCGCTTGGTGCGGATGACGGAGACGGCGTCCATGGCCATGGCTTTCCTTCCGAAGACTTCCGAAAATCCGCGGCCCCTCCCGACCGGTCGTTCATCGTCCGGTCGTCGGGAGGGGCCGCGCAGGCGTTACTTGGTGAGATTCTCCGGCCCGAAGGCCTGCGGCAGCATCTCGGAGAGCGGCAGGATTCCGGCCGGGGTCTCCAGGAGCAGACCGGCCCCGCCGAACTCGTACAGCAGCTGGCGGCAGCGTCCGCACGGGACGAGGATCTCGCCCTGTCCGTCGACGCAGGTGAAGTGCGTCAGCCGACCGCCCCCGGTGTTCAGCAGCTGGGAGACCAGACCGCACTCGGCGCACAGTCCGAGCCCGTACGAGGCGTTCTCGACGTTGCAGCCGGTGACGGTCCTGCCGTCGTCGACGAGGGCCGCGACGCCGACCGGGAAGCCCGAGTAGGGGGCGTACGCCCGGGACATGGCGTCCCGCGCGAGCTCCCGCAGGGCCTCCCAGTCGACGGCCGTGGAGCCGGCGTCGGCGGACGTCACTTGCCCTGTCCTCTCCGGTACGGCATGCCGTCCGCCTTCGGCATCCGCAGATGCTGCGCGGACAGCGAGAGCACGAGCAGGGTCACCACGTACGGCGTGGCGCTCACGAACTGCTGCGGGACCTCGTCAGTGGCGAGATACCAGACGAACATCAGCGCGGAGACCACGGCCGTGACGACCGCGGGCACGACCCGCTTCTTCCATGCCAGGTAGGCCACGGCGAACACCAGCAGGATCGCGAGGAGCAGGATCAGCGCGTGCACGTTGGTGCCGCCGCCGCGCAGGTTGAGGCTGTCGGTGTAGCCGAACAGGCCCGCGCCGAGGGCGAGGCCGCCCGGCATCCAGTTACCGAAGATCATCGCGGCGAGGCCGATGTATCCGCGGCCGGCCGTCTGACCGTCCAGGTACACGTTGGACGCGACGATCGACAGGAAGGCACCGCCGAGGCCGGCGAAGCCGCCCGAGATGATCACGGCGATGTACTTGTACTTGTAGACGTTGACGCCGAGGGACTCGGCGGCCACCGGGTTCTCACCGCAGGAGCGCAGGCGCAGGCCGAAGGCCGTGCGCCACAGCACCCACCAGGTGGCGGGGACGAGGGCCACCGCGACGACGGTGAGCGGCGAGAGGTCCGTGACCAGTCCGCCGAGCAGACCCGCGATGTCCGAGATCAGGAACCAGTGCTTGCCGTTGAGCGTGGACAGCCAGCTGGACAGCCCTGGGATGTCGAAGGTGCCGAGCGAGTCGATCGGCGGGGACTGCTTGGAGGAGCCCTGCGGCGCGTTCTCGAAGGTGAACTTGGAGAGGTAGCGGGTGGTGCCGAGCGCCAGGATGTTGATGGCCACACCGGAGACGATGTGGTTGACGTTGAAGGTCACCGTGGCGATGGCGTGCAGGATGCCGCCGAGGCAGCCGCCGATGATGCCGAAGGCGACACCGGTCCACGGGCCCCACTGGTAGCCGGCCCAGGCACCGAACCAGGTGCCGAGGATCATCATGCCCTCGAGGCCGATGTTGACGACGCCCGCGCGCTCGGACCACAGGCCGCCGAGGCCCGCGAGGCCGATCGGCACCGCGAGGCGCAGCGCCGTGGACATCTGTCCGGTCGAGGTGATGCCGTCCGCGCCGGTGATCAGGCGGACGACCGAGGTCAGGATCAGTACGCCCGCGATGATCAGCAGGAGCACGGGGAGCGAGAATCGGCGGCTGCCCTTGCCGGGCTGCTGCGCCTGCGGCTTGGCGACGGTCGCGGTGCTCATCGGGCAGCCACCTCCTTCGGGGAGTTGTTGTTGGCGGCGGCCGCGGCCAGTTCCTCACCGACCCGCTTCTGCTGGCGGCGCAGGCCCCAGACACGTACGGCCTCGTACGAGATGACGACCGCGAAGACGATCAGACCCTGCATGATCGTGGCGATCTCCTTCTCGTACGCCACCGGGGTCGCGTAGTCGAGCGCAGGGGACGCCTTGTCGAGGAAGGCCCACAGGAGGGCGGCGAGGGCGATGCCGCCCGGGTTGTTGCGGCCGAGCAGCGCGATGCCGATGGCGGTGAAGCCGAGACCGGCCGGGAAGCTCAGGCTGTAGGTGTGGGCGTCACCCAGCAGCAGCGGCAGACCGGAGAAGCCCGCGATCGCGCCGGAGATCAGCATCGCGGTGAGCACCATCTTCTTGGCGTCGACGCCGGAGGCCGCGGCGGCGGTCTCGGAGGCACCGGTGGCGCGCAGGTCGAAGCCGAAGCGGGTGCGGTTGAGGACGAGCCAGTACAGAACGCCCATGAGGACCGCGATGAAGACCATGCCGTAGATCTCGCCGACGTCCGAGCCGAGGTTGATACCAGGGAACCAGCCGGACTTCTTCATGATGCCGGTCGTGTTGTTGTTGCCGACCTGCACACCCCAGATGTTCTCCGCGGTGAGGTAGCCGATGAGGCTGGTGGCGATCGCGTTGAGCATGATCGTCGCGACGACCTCGCTCACACCGCGGGTGACCTTCAGGACGCCCGCGATACCGGCCCAGAAGGCGCCGGTGCACACGGCGACGAGCATGAGCACCGGGATCTGCAGGTAGGACGGCAGCGCGAGATGCGCGCCGACCACCGCGGTCATCATCGCGCCGAGGCGGTACTGGCCGTCGACGCCGATGTTGAACAGGTTCATACGGAAGCCGATGGCCACACCGAGTGCCGCGATGTAGTACAGCGACGCCTGGTTGATGATCAGCACCTGGGTGTCGGAGTACGTCGCCTGCTGCAGCATCAGGGAGTACGGCTCGAACGGGCTCTTGCCCGAGGCGAGCAGCACGACCGAGGTCAGCGCGATCGCCGCGACGAGCGCGATGACCGGGCCGGCCACCGCGAGGAGCACGCGCTCCTTGTCGAACTTCTTCATCGGGCCTCGTCCTCCGGGGCGGCGCTTTCCGCTACGTGCTCCAGGTGTCCGGAGGCGGCGCCGGTCATGGCCGAGCCGAGTTCCTCCGGGGTGACGGTCGCCGGGTCGGCGTCCGCCACGAGCCTGCCGTTGTAGATCACCCGCAGGGTGTCGGACAGGCCGATCAGCTCGTCCAGGTCGGCCGAGATCAGCAGCACGGCCAGGCCCTCACGGCGGGCCTCGCGGATCTGGTCCCAGATCGCGGCCTGCGCGCCGACGTCCACACCGCGGGTGGGGTGGGCGGCGATCAGGAAGCGCGGCTTGTGGCTCATCTCGCGGCCGACGATCAGCTTCTGCTGGTTGCCGCCGGAGAGCGAGGCGGCGGTGACGTCGATGCCGGGGGTGCGGACGTCGTACTCCTTGACGATCCGCTTGGTGTCCTCCTGGGCGCCCTTGTTGTCGAGCCAGAAGCCCTTCGCGTTCGGGGCCTCGGTGACATGGCCGAGGATGCGGTTCTCCCAGAGCGGGGACTCCAGCAGCAGGCCGTGGCGGTGGCGGTCCTCGGGGATGTACCCGATGCCCTTCTCACGGCGCTTGCGGGTGGCCCACCCCGTGATCTCCTCGCCGAGGAAGCCGATGGCTCCCGAGTCGGCGTGCTTGAGGCCGATCAGCGCGTCGATGAGCTCGGTCTGGCCGTTGCCCTCGACACCGGCGATGCCCATCACCTCACCCTCGTGGATGGTGAAGGTGACGTCGTCGAGGATGCGACGCACCGCGGCGGCGGTCTCGGCCCTGTCCTCTATGACCAGACCGGCGCCCGTCGGCTCGGCGAGCTCGCCGAGGGAGGGGGCACCGCTCGCGAAAACCGTGAGGCCCTCGACCTGGATGACCGGCTTGTCCGTGACGGTGGACTCGGCGGTCTCCGGAGTCGGAAGCTCGCTGCCGACCATCATCTCGGCGAGCTGGCGGGGGGTCGTCTCGGCGGGAACGGCCGTGCCGACCGTCGTACCGCGCCGGATGACCGTGATCTCGTCGGCGACCGAGAGGACCTCGCCCAGCTTGTGCGAGATGAAGATGACGGCCAGGCCCTCGGACTTGAGCTCGCGCAGGTTGTCGAAGAGTGCGTCCACCTCCTGCGGCACCAGTACGGCGGTGGGCTCGTCCAGGATCAGGGTGCGGGCGCCGCGGTAGAGGACCTTGAGGATCTCCACGCGCTGACGCTCGGCGACACCGAGGCCCTCGACCAGGACGTCCGGGCGGACGTTCAGCCCGTACCGGTCGGAGATCTCCTTGATCTTCTTACGGGCGCCCCCGCCGATGCCGTGCAGCTTCTCGCTGCCCAGGACGACGTTCTCCAGGACGGTGAGGTTGTCGGCGAGCATGAAGTGCTGGTGGACCATGCCGATGCCGCGTGCGATGGCGTCGGCGGGGCTGTGGAAGGTGACCTGCTGGTCGTCGACGGTGATCGTGCCCTCGTCCGGCTTCTGCATGCCGTAGAGGATCTTCATCAGCGTCGACTTGCCGGCACCGTTCTCGCCGACGAGGGCGTGGACCGTGCCCTTGCGGACCGTCAGGTGGATGTCATGGTTGGCCACCACACCGGGGAAACGCTTGGTGATCCCCGCCAGCTCGACCGCGGTCGACTGCGCGGTGAGCGGAGGGCTGCTGGACGCGTCGATGGCGCACTCTCCTTGGAAAAGGGGCCTATCTACGCGCGTAGCGCCCCTGCTTTGAATTGCACTCGGACGGACCGGGTTCTTTTCGGACTACTTTCTGGTCCGGTCCGGTCCGATCCGACCCGAGCATTCTGCCGCGCGAACGGGGCACGGGAAGGTCATCCTCCCCACGCCCCGTTCCGTGGCCGTAACGCTGCCATTACAGCGTTGCCATGGCCATGGTTTCGACGTCTGGTGATGACGTCGTGACCTGGGCCGGGATCAGGACTCGGGTCAGGAGGTCTTGACCGTGATCGAGCCGTCCTTGATACCCGCCTCGGCCTTCTTCAGCGCGGCCTGCAGGTCGGCGTTGTTCTTGAACACCGGGTTCGAGTCGGCGAGGCCGACACCGCCGGTGGCCAGGCTGGCACGGACGACGCCGGTCTCGGGCTTGCCGTCCGCCACCGACTTCGCGAGGTTGTAGACCGCTCCGGCGACGTCCTTGGTGGCCGAAGTCAGGATGTAGTCCTTGTACTTGGCCAGTGCGTCCTGCTTGTACTGGTCGGAGTCGACGCCGATGGCCCACACCTTGTGCGAGGCGGCGGACTGGATGACGCCCTGACCCGACAGGCCCGCGGCGGCGTAGATCACGTCTGCGCCCGCCTCGATCTGACCCTCGGCCGCGTCCTTGCCCTTGTCGGGGCTGGAGAAGCCACCCTCCTGGGGCGTCTGGGTCAGGTACTGCTTCTCGATCTTGATCTTCGGGTTGACCGACTGGGCGCCCTGGACGTACCCGGCCTCGAACTTGTGGATCAGCGGGATGTCCACGCCGCCGACGAAGCCGATGTGGTCCTTCTTGGTGGCCTTCGCCGCCGCGACACCCGCGAGGTAGGAGGCCTGCTCCTCGTGGAAGACCATGTCGGCGACGTTCGCGGCCTTGTCCTGCTCGTCGTCGATGATGCCGAAGGTGATCTTCGGGTACTTCGCCGCGACCTCCTTGATGGCCGGCGCGTACACGAAGCCGACACCGATCACCGGGTTGTAGCCGGACTTGGCGAGCTGCTCCAGGCGCTGCACCTTGTCGGCGTCGGACTCGCCGTCCTGCGGCTCGATGTCCCGGCCGCTGATCTTGAGGTCCTTCTCGGCCTTCTGGAAACCGGCGAACGCGGCGTCGTTGAAGGACTGGTCGCCCTTGCCGCCGATGTCGTACGCAAGGCCAATACCCTTGGTCTTGGTTGAGCCGCCGCTCGAGGCTTCGGTGGACGAGCCGCCACAGGCGGAGAGAGCAACGGCGAGGGATGCGGTCGCAACGCCCGCAACCGCGATTCGGGACACCCGGCGCATGAACGTGACTCCTTTGTGCAGGCGCCCAAACCAGGCGCTGATTCCGCCGCAGCGTAACGCGCGTAGACATAGCAGAGAACCCACGTCGCCAGAGTGTTATCCGACCGTTTTGAACCCTCGGAGAACAAACTCCCAACACCAAGGGTGCCTCCAGGGCTTCCACTCGGCAAAGACGCCCGGCCCCCGGACCCGGCGCCGATCTATGGGATGTCATGTACCAAACCAAGACACTTTGCCGGTCCCGCGGCGACAAGGCCGACGTGTACGGCAAGTGGTCGGCAAGTGGGTGGGCACGCGCCACCGGCACGACGTCGAAGGCCGTCCGCATCGCCAACCCGAGGCCGTCCGGCGTCGAGGTGTACGGGATCACCGTCGGGGCGGAGGAGCCGGTCCAGCCGACCGGATTCCATGAGCGCGTCCGGCGCATCCGGCGCACCTGGCGCACCTGGCGCTCGCGGACGACCACGAACGACGGCGCATGACCAGGCATGACCACGCACGACCAGGCACGACCGCACGACCGCACGGCCGATGGCCGCATGGCCGCATGGCCGCATGGCCGCATGGCCGCATGGCCGGATGGCCGGATGAATGAGGGAGCCTCCGGCCCGATGCACGGGCCGGAGGCTCCCTCATTCAGTGATCAGTGAAGACAGGCACGACTCACTGGGTCGTCTTGACGGTGACCTTGCCGTCGATGATGTCCTGCTTGGCCTTGTCGACCGCCGCGACCACGTCCGCCAAGGCCTTGTACTTCGGGTTGGTGTCGGCGAAGCCGACGCCGCCCGACTTCAGGTCACCGCGCACGACACCGCTCAGCGGCTTGCCGTCGACGACGGACTTGGCCAGGTCGTACACCGCGCCGCCGACGTTCTTCAGGGCCGAGCCGAGGATCCAGTCCTTGTACTTGGCCAGAGAGCTCTGCGCGTACTGGTCGGAGTCGACGCCGATGGCCCACACCTTCTTGGAGGCGGCCTCGGAGATCACGCCCTGACCGGAGAGGCCGGCCGCGTGGTAGAGCACGTCCGCGCCCTTCTCGATCTGGCCGGCCGCCGCGTCCTTGCCCTTGTCGGGGCTGGCGAAGCCACCCTCCTGGGGCGTCTGCGTCAGGTACTGCGACTCGATCTTGATGCTCGGGTTGACCGACTTCGCGCCCTGGTCGAAGCCCGCCTCGAACTTGTGGATGAGCGGGATGTCCACGCCGCCGATGAAGCCGATGTGGTTCTTCTTGGTGGCCTTCGCCGCCGCGACACCCGCGAGGTAGGAGGACTGCTCCTCGTGGAAGACCAGGTCGGCGATGTTCGCCGCCTTGTCCTGCTCGTCGTCGATGATGCCGAAGGTGGTCTTCGGGTACTTCGCCGCGACCTCCTTGACGGCCGGCGCGTACACGAAGCCGACACCGATCACCGGGTTGTAGCCGGACTTGGCGAGCTGCTCCAGGCGCTGCACCTTGTCGGCGTCGGACTCGCCGTCCTGCGGCTCGATGTCCCGGCCGCTGATCTTGAACTCGGTCTCGGCCTTCTGGAAACCGGCGAACGCGGCGTCGTTGAAGGACTGGTCGCCCTTGCCGCCGATGTCGTACGCGAGACCGATGCCCTTCCCGGTGTAGCCCGACGAGCTCTTCTTGGAGTCGCTGCTCGTGTCGGTGCTCGACTTGCCACAACCGACCGCCGCGAGGGCGATGACCGAGACAGCCACCGCTGCTTGGGAGAACCTGGTCCTCCGAGACATCAGACGCACAGCAAGCACCCTTCATCCCCACGGCCGTCGCCGGTCCGCTTCCCCAACACGCCGCCGACGCAGCGATTTCGGCGCACAGTAACGCGCGTAGAAGGGGAGGGGAACGGGGTTTCTCCTGGCCGTTATCGAACCGTGCCGCCACCGGGTTACGTTTGCCCGCCACCCGTTACGCCCGGGTGACGCAAGCGGACGAAGGGGTACCGATCGGGACATCGGACGGACCGGCGGCCCGGTGCCCCTACGTCATCTATGCGCCATCTCCGAATGAGCGTCTCGCGCTCGTGGGACCGCGTCCAGGGCCTGTCCGGCGGACCATGCCCGACAGGACCTGGACCTGGACGGACCTGGACCTGGACCTACAGGGCCTAGCGGATCGCGTCGAGCAGGGCCGCCGCGGTGAAGAGCTCGACTCCGGCCGTGATGGCCGACTCGTCCACGTCGAAGTCGCCGCGGTGCAGGTCACGGGTGGTGCGCTCGCCCGGCGTACGGACGCCGAGGCGGGCCATGGCGCCGGGCACGTGCTCCAGGTACCAGGAGAAGTCCTCGCCGCCGAGGCTCTGCTCGGTGTCCTCGACGGAGTGCGGGCCGCGCCGCGAGGTCATGGCGTCATGGAGGAGATCCGTGACCGCCGGGTCGTTGACGACCGGCGGGACGCCCCGGATGTAGTTGATCTCGGACTTGGCGCGGTACAGGTTCGCGATCTCGTCGATGGCCGCGTGCAGCAGGTCGGGCGCCTGCCGCCAGGCCTCGAGGTCGAGGCAGCGTACGGTCCCGGAGAGCTCGGCGTGCTGCGGGATGACGTTGCAGGCGTGCCCGGACTCGATCCGTCCCCAGGTCACCGCGAGCCCGCTGCGGGCGTCCACACGCCGGGCGACGAGGGACGGCACGTCGGTGACGACGCGCGCGGCGGCGGTGACCAGGTCGGTGGTGAGGTGGGGGCGCGCGGTGTGGCCGCCGGCGCCGTCGAGTGAGACTTCCAGCCGGTCGCAGGCCGAGGTGATGGGACCGTGGCGCAGTCCGATCCGCCCGGCGTCGACCTTCGGGTCGCAGTGCACGCCGATGATCCGCCCCACGCCGTCCAGCACTCCGGACTCGATGGCGTCGGGCGCGCCCCCGGGCAGGACCTCTTCGGCGGGCTGGAAGATCAGCCGCACGGGATGCGGCAGGAGCCCCTGGCGATGCAGCTCGGCGAGGACGAGCCCGGCGCCGAGGACGACGGTCGTGTGCACGTCGTGGCCGCAGGCGTGGGCGCGGCCGGGCACGGTCGAGCGGTACGCGCAGTCACTCTTCGTGTCCGGGATGGGCAGCGCGTCGATGTCGGCGCGCAGCGCGAGCATGCCGCGTCCGCCGTCGACCGCGCGGTCCCGGGCCTGTTCCCCGTCCCCTTCGCCCTCCCCCGCACCGCGGTCGATCCCGATGTCACAGATGAGCCCGGTTCCGATGTCGAGCACGCGGGGCTTGAGGCCCGCCTGCTCCAGGCGTGCCTTGAGTGCCGCGGTGGTGCGGAACTCCTGGTTGCCGAGCTCAGGGTGCATGTGCATGTCGCGCCGGAACGCGATCAGCTCGGCACGCAGGGCGTCGGACACGGCGCCGGGGAGCGCTGCTCCCCCGGGGACATCGGCCTCGTACTCTCGGGACATCAATTGGTTCACCCTTTGAAGGGTAGGGCGACGGGGTGGCCAACTGACCCACGATCAACAAAACTTCAGCCCGTTAGGGGAAGAAACTTGGCCACGCGCCGCATAGGTTTCAGGTGGGATGGGTATGCTCGCCCGTCTTTCCGGACGATGGGATCTTGAGCCAGACGGTATTCCCGCCCCGCCCGGGCCGCATCCCGGCCGGAGGCCGACTGCCGCGTCCGGGACGATGACCGGCCGCCGCATCCGAGAGGATGACCGGCTGCCGCGTCTGGGACGATGGACGATGACCGGCTGCGGTGACGGTCCGTGACCACGGGGCGACGCGAGCCCTTGATGCGGGACGCCGACCCTCTCTCGATCCAGTCCGCCGGGGCTGCCCGCGGACTCCCATTGGGGAACGCTCGGGGTGTCCGAGCCCATTCCCGTGCTCTACGGTCCCACAGACCTGACCAAGATCATGCGCACGGATGCCTGGACACCACCCCCTGTCGACCCGGGCGCGAGGGGCCGCCGGGCCCGCCCCGGAGGGACGACGGGGACACATCCCCGGGCTCCTGATCAGCGGCCCGGGTCAGACGGCCGACGCCACACCCTCGACCTCGACCCCGACCTCATCGAAGCCATGCGCAAGGAGATGCCCGGCCTGGGCGGCGTTCGCGGTGCACATGGGCCGGTGAGCGAGTCGCCTCAGTCGTCGCCGACCTGGATCAGCAGCGCGAAACGGTCGCCGTCGCTGCCGATGACGAACGTGTCGATCGAGCAGCTGGTGACGGTGTCCACGCTGAGGTCGTCCCTGTTGGACCACCAGCGCGCGCCGGGACCGAGCAACCCCACCACACGTGCGGCGATCGACTTGGCCTCGGCAGAGTCCATGAAAGCGAATTCGGGGAACAGCAGGCTCGCCGAGGCGAGTTCGCCCAAAAGTGCGGTGGCCTCCGCCGGAGACTTGGGGTACAGCGACATTTCGATCTGCGGCGCGGAGGCCGGTCCGTCCGTGCCGTAGGCGTACCGGTGCCAGTAGCCCTCGTACAACTCGACGACAAGAGCGTGCACTTCCTCGGCGACGGCCTTCGTGAGACCGCCCGGCCCGCCGGTGGGCCGAAGTCGGCCCGCGCCGACGTACACGCGCAGATCGGACGAGAGGCTCTTGAGCAGGACCGACAACTCGTCCACAGGCGTGGTCACTTCACATCGCCCTGCGGCGGGGGCCCGTACTGGGCCCGCGGCCCACTGAGCCGGTCGGCGACCAGTGCGAGCCAGCCGCTCGGTGCGTACGGGGCCGGGGGGTCCACCTCCATGCCCAGCTCGGCGACGGCGAGAGCGTAGTCGGACTCGTCGAGGTCGAGTGTGAGGAGTTCGTGCAGCTCGCCGATGAGCCGAGCGACGAGATGGGGGTCGGTGGAGGTTCGGTAGTCGTCGACGGCCGCATCGTGGTCGTCGAACTCGTCCGGCATGTCCTGGGAGAACCAGCCACCGAGGAACTGGGCGAGTTCGGGGAAACGGGCGTGCCACTCCCAGTGGGTGGCGGGGGCGGCCGGGGGCGGGGCCTCGCCGGTCTCGACACTGTGCTTGATGTGGTCGGCGAGGCAGGCCAGCCACTGCTCGATGTCCGACTCGGGAAGCTGGACGTCCGGGATCGCGTAGAACTCGCCGAGGCGCAGACGCAGTCGGCCGGGCGGGTTGCGGGCGTACTCCCGCAGCTGGGCCTCCGCCGTGGCCAAGGCCCAGGGGCGGGTGTGCCAGGTGTGGCGGAGGTAGGCGGTCAGGGCCTGGCTGGGCTTGTCCGGGGTGTCGTCCGCCGGCTGCCCGGCGTAGGCACGGATCACCTGGTCCAGTTCGCCGTAGCGGCGGTCGTGTTCGAGGGGGCTCAGGGGCACGGTGATCAGCCTCTACGGGTCTACAGGTAAGTGGGGAAGGTGGCGTGGACGACGAAGCCATGAGGACGGGTCGCGTCGCGCTTGAGCACCACGCGGGCGGCCCGTACGTCCACGGGCTCACGGCCCGCCAGCATCATCGCCTGGAGCAGGACCCGGCCGACCGGCTCGGTGCGCGAGGGCCACGACGCCTCGATCGTCAGGCGGGGGCGGGTGGCCTGGGCGAGCCAGCGGTGAATCAGCTGCTCATTGACGGTGACGACCTGCTGGGTGGCCCACTGGGCGGTTTCGCGGTCCGGGTAGGTGGCGGCTCTGTTGGCGGTCGGCCTTGTCATCGTCCTGAGACTCCATGCAGCTCGGCGAGGTGTTCATTGCCCTTTCGGACGATCCCCCGCAGCACGTCGCGAGACACCCACGGGATGCTCTGCGAAAGCGTCGCGCGCAGAACGTCCGGATCCGGAAAGAGGAGCAGGGCTTCCTGTGTCTGCGCTATGAGAGCCGTTGCCCTGCTCGCGCATTCTCCGGGATGCATGCTGTCGAACCCGGCCCACAAACACTCGTCGAGTGTTTCGAACTCGTCGGCCTCCACCCAGTATTTGAAGTCGATCACTTCCGGAAACGCGAGGGAGACCTCCCAGGGAGCCATGGGAAGCTCCCCGTAGCCGGGCACAACCTCACTGTCGAGCTTGCGGATGGCCGAGGCGGCGTCCGACAGATACTCCTCCACCGGACGACCGCCGGCCGCGAGGGTCAGCCTCTCCTCGAAACCTGCCGGAAGTCGGGTTCGCAAGGAGCTCGCCAACACCTCTGCGACAAGATCCACCGTCGCCGCGGCAGTGGCCGGCGGCAGCGCCCAGGAAACACCCAGCGCCCGCTGCATACTCCGGCAGAGACGGGCAATCTCGTGCTCGAAGTCCTCGTTCTCCGAGGTGTTCACGCGAAGGGACAGGCCGAGCAACCGCGAAACAAATCCGTTGTTGAACACTGCCCCGATGTATGTGGTCAACGCCGGCGACACCTTTCTTGCTTGAAGCTGGACGCGGCTACGGGTCTCACCGTCCCGTCACGCGGTATCTGCATTGGGCGGTTTCGCGGTCGGGGTAGGTGGCGGTGCGGGTGCGCATGTCGTGGCCCCTGGCCGTACGGACTACGCGGAAACCCAGCGCGGAGGGTGCTGTTCGCGCATGTGTGTGGTGAAGGTATCGGCGATGAGTGGCAGCCAGTCCGACCAGGCAAGGTCTCCCGAACCCAGTCCGTGTTCGACCTCGAAGAACCTCGACAGCGATTCCTCGTCGTGGAGAATGGCCAGCGCTTCCACGCACTCCGCCACAATCCGCGGAAGCCGCCACAGGCAAATCGGATGACAGTGCTCGATGTAGAGCTGCAGTCCCTCGGATTCCGTCAGGTCGTCTTCCGTGGCCATACCGTCCTGGCCGAAGTAGTTCAGCAGGAATTCACTGAGCTGCGGAAACCGGCGGCTGAGTTCCCAGCTCGTCGGCGTCGCACGCGAAAGTCTGGCAACGAATCCCGAGGGCCAGGATTCCACCTGCAGAGCGATATCCCGCAGAACCCTCCATGGCTCGTCCGGCGCCGAGCCGACCACCAACTCAACCAGATCAGCGGGAACTCCACAGCGATTCCGAGCCTCCGGGCTCAGGGCATCAGCAATCACACGCACTTCCCCCCCGATCTCGTAAAGGTTCCTTCCTCCGCTCTCACCCGCCTGCCACAGAGCCCGGATCGCGGGTTCGAGAGCGGCGTCACGTTCTTCCGGCTCCACGGGAATACCGCGGCCACGGAACACGGACAACAGAACTCGTGCCCCCTCGAAGCGAAAGTGGTTGATCGTGTCTTCGCTGAGCATGCCGCTGCGCCGCTCCTCAGTTCTTCGTCGGGGTGGAGGTGATAAGCGTGAACGGGGGGTCCAGCTTCGTGTTCGGGTCGGGATCCGGCTTCACCCTGATCTGTACACCATGGGACTCGACGACCCGCGGATCCTGACGGTGCTGCAGGCCGTACTGGTAGTCGTCCTTGGAGATGCTGGTGCCTGTCACCGGTCCGTTCGGATCATGGTAGGTGAACACCCTGCTCGGCGGATGGTACGGGGGCCCGCTCTTCAGATAGGCCTCGATCGCGGCCTGCTCCTTGTCGATGGTGAGCTGCGTGTACTTCTGGGCGTCGGCCATGTCCTTGAAGGTCGACGCAGCCGGAATGTTGCTCTGGTCCCGAAGGCGCTGGGCGAGTTGGTCGTCCGTCTTCCCAATATGCTTGTCGACACCGTGCGAGTTCTCGATGTATTCCTGGTTCGCCAGGTCTAGCGGGTACTTGTGGTTTCCCGCCGCGTCATTCGGAACAGTCCACTTGTGTTCCTTCTTGAAGTCGTTGAGCGCCCGCGCGCCGAAGGCCTCCGCCCTGGCCTCCTCCGCGTTGAACGTGGGCGCGCTTCTGAGCGCCTCGTCCAGTTCCCACTCCAGCTCGAGAAGTAAGCTGGCCGCGTCGCTGAACTTCTGCTGGTAGATCTCTACGGCCTTGTCCGCGGCCGCCCGGTCCATGTGCTGGCGGAAGGTCATGACCAGCTTGCCGAACATGGCGCTGCCGGCGAGTTCGAGCAGTTCCAGTGGGTCGAGCCCGGTCGTCAGGTCCGCCACCATCCCCTTGGCCGCGGTCTTGGCCAGGTTGGTGGTGGTCTCCCGGCAGGTCTTCGCCACCTGGGCCAGGTCGTCGCAGGTCTTCTGGATGGTGTCGGCGGTGTGGTGGAGGACCTCCAGGATCGGGCGGCGTTGGGCGGGTGCCACCGTCCCCGAGGTCTTCCAGCTACGGCCGCCCTGCTGAGCGATGTTCCCCTGCGCGTCACGGTTGCGGCCCCAGGCGGTGGTCCCCCAGATCGCCTGGCAGAACGACTTCATCGCACTCTGCCACTCACTGTTGCCCTGAGGGTCCGTCATATAACTTATGGCGGAGGTAAAGTTGTCGCCCGCTTTCAGGGCCGTGCTCGCGGCCTGGCGCCACGCGGTGGCCATCCCCTTGAGGTCGTCCTCGCGGGCGCCCGGGGTGATCTCGTGGGTCTTACCGAGGTTGAGCCCGTACTCGATGGCCGGCCGGATGACATCCGCGAGGAAGTCCGGGATCTCGCCGAGCGCCCCGGAGATCGCCCAGGAGTCGGCGTCCTCGCCCGTGCCGGTCCACTTGATGTCGTTGACCTTGCCGTAGTTGGGCTCCTTGTCGATGACAGCCGGGGGCGTGCGGCGTGGTGGCGGCCCCTGCATTCTGCGCGCGAACCAGTCCGCCGCCTGGTAGTTGTTGGCCGTCACTGTCAGCCCGACCGCGACGCCTCCGACGCTCACCACGCTGGTTGCCCAGGTCGTGACGAACTTCTCGGTGATCTTCATGTACACATTGGCGAAGGAGTCAGGACCCCACCCGGTACCTGCCGACTGGCTGTACTGATTGAGCGCCTCGACCAGCTGGTTGGCGCCCTTGTCGTAGTCGAACTGCCCGTCACGCACCACTGCGGACGAGTAGTACAGGTGCGGTGGCTGTACGTCGAACCCGCCACCGCTGCCGGGCGGCGCCTGCCTCAACTGGTCGCGTTCCTGCCTGCGTTGGGCGTCGCTGGGACGGTCGGCCATCAGGCGCCTCCCCAGCCCCGCAGCACGGCCCGGTGCGCCGCCGCATAGTTGGCGTGGCCCGTCGTGACGTATTCGTGCAGCCACTTCTGTGCGGCCTGGAGGTCCTGGGCGCAGTGGTCCCACTCGTCGAGTTTGTCGACGAAGACCTCGCGGGCTTCGCCTTCCCAGGAGAGGACGACAGGGACGGCTCGGTCGTAGAGATCGTCCAGCTTGCCGTTGAGCTTCTTGAGGATGTCCTCCAGTTCGACGGCGAGGTCGTGAAGGGTGGTGAAGGAGACGGCTAGGTGGTCGTCGGCGG
Source organism: Streptomyces sp. NPDC090798 (assembly GCF_044768965.1). NCBI lineage: Bacteria > Bacillati > Actinomycetota > Actinomycetes > Kitasatosporales > Streptomycetaceae > Streptomyces > Streptomyces sp. NPDC090798. Next base: position 12,429 of record NZ_JBIVXA010000038.1, on the reverse strand, counting down.
CATCTCCAGGCTGCATGTTTCCCCCGGTACGTGAAATGTGCATCGTGGTCTGCGGGAGGTCAGAGGGCGTCAAGGCCGCTGCTCGGGCGCGCGGCTGGGTTCGCCGACACGGCGTCCGGGTTCGGGGTGGAGAGCCGGGCGACCTCGCTGCCCACGTCCACCCGAATCTGACGCATCCGCTCGACCACGGCCAGTTCCTGCTCCGTGAAGCCGTCGCGGCTCAGCCGCACGGCCTGCTCCAGGTGCTTCATCACTTTGCGGATGCGTACGGCGTCCTCGGTCGCCGCCCGGTGGAACTCGCGGTACGCCGTCGCCGCCGGGCCCCGCCAGCCCGCCTCGACGCGGTCGACGATCGAGTCCATGCGCTTGACCTGCTGGTCCAAGTGGTCCTGCATGTCATCGAGGTCGTTGGCCAGCTTCGTCAGGTCCTCGTGGGAGGCTCGCAGATCTCTTGGGCTGCCCTGAAGGCCCGAACGGTCTCCCACGCCGACCCCCGTCGCGTCAGTCCGTCAACTCCCGTGTTCGCACCGGTGATCCTAACAACTCACGCTCAGCACGGCTGGCTCACAGCACCGTCTGCCCCGCCTCCACCCGGTCGATCGCCCTGCGGGTCGCGGCGGCGAAGGTCCAGAAGGACGGGAGGAGGTTGGTCGCGCGGTCGGCGATCGTGTTCTTGCCGTCGGCGAACATCGCGGTGCGCAGGGCCGTGGTCATCTCCAGCTGGGCACCCATGCCGAGGAGTGTGCGGTTGCAGATGTTGTCCGGGTCGATGCCCGCGATCTCCTCCTCCCCCGAGGCCGTCACCGCGCGGATCCCGGCCGCGGTGAACTCCTCCATGAGGTAGTGGCGGAAGGTGGAGTTGAGGCCGCCTACGAGGACGGCCGCGGCGCCTGGCTCCAGGCCCGCCTGCTCCGGCTTGCAGCCGTGGAGGGAGAGGACGTTCAGGCTGCCCGCGCACAGGGAGCGGGCGATCGTGTCGTCGCAGTGGGTGGAGGTGACGTGCAGGTCGCCGTTTCCGGTTCTCATCAGCCCTTCGAACATCCAGAAGTCGTGGACCGGTCCGGCGGGCGGGGTGGGTGAGAGGTCGGCGGGGTCGTAACCGGCTATCGCGAGGCAGAGTTCCGAGGTGCCCCCTTCGATGCCGCCGCCGTGCGGGGCGATGACCGTGGAGCGGAGGAAGGGGGCGCGGCCGGCCGTGCTCCGGTCGTCGATCAGGTGGCGTCTGGAGCGGCGGCCCCAGTCCGTGCCCTCCGTCCAGGCGGGGTTGGCGTACAGGGCCGTGTTCGAGGCCTGTTCGGCGGCTGCCGCGGGCGTGGCGGTCGCCGTCGCGGTCGCGGCGGCCGTGACCGTGCTCAGGACGGGTGTCGCCGCGAGCGCGGTGAGGAGGGTACGGCGTTTGATCTTCATGACAACCGAGGATGTCAGCCGAAGCGGCCCGCCGGGCGGTGAATGCCCGGCGGGCCCCGGCCCGCCGGGTCAGGTACGCCGGGTCAGGTACGCCGGGTCAGGTACGCCGGGTCAGGTACGCCGGGTCAGGTACGCCCTATATCGCCGCCACCGACGACAACCGGTGTACGTCCCGTGCCGTCCCCGTCACCCCGGACAGGAAACCCTGGGCGCGCGGAGAGGCGTTCTCGGTCAGCCAGGCCGGGTCGATGTCGCAGACAGCGACGCGGACCTCGGTGCCGGCCAGGGCCAGCGGCAGCGTGTGGACGACCGTGGAGGGGAAGCTGAGGATCGTGCGGCCGATGGGGCCGCGGCGGGCGATCAGTTCCAGGGGGAGGTCGGGGCGGACGATCTCCAGGCCGGTCTCCGCGGCCAGCCGGTGGAGCTTTTCGGCGCTCTCGCGGCGGTGGGCGAAGTAGCGGGTCGCGCCGTGGGACCTGGCGAGGGTGCGGACCGCCTCGAGGTAGCGGTCCCCGTCGACGACACCCGTCTCGACGAGGGACGTTCCCACCAGGTCCGCGCCCTTGGTGAGGCGGGGCGGCCCGAAGCGGGCCCGGGTCCAGGAGAAGTCGTTGGCGGTGACGCGCACACCGATCGGGGTCTCGTCGATCGGCATCGAGGAGAACACCTCGACCGTACGGTGCTCACCGGGCGTCAGCCGGCGCCGGGCCAGGGAGGACACCGGGGCGAAGAGCAGATCGCGCGGGCCCGGTCGGCCGCCCTTGCGGTGCCAGCGGACCAGGCGCTCACCACGGGCGAGCTGGGCGACGAACTCCATCGTCGCCGTGCCGTCGTCGACCACGACCAGGTCGGGGGCGCGGGTGATGGTCAGGAGGAGCTGCACATAGCGGGAGAACGGGTCTCCCATGACGATGCGGCGGGCCCTGCGCAGCAGCGGGGCGAGGCCGCCGATGGTGTGGAAGGGCGCCGTGGTGCCACTGCGCGCCTCCTCCCAGCGGACCGAGTGGCCCTCGTCGCGGGCCAGTTCGGCCATGCGACGCAGTTGGCCACGGGTCATGGGGTCGTTGGGGGACAGGACGACGAGGGTGAGCCCCGCGTCGGGCGCCGTGCCGTGGTGGACAGAGGTGTGTGCCCATTCCAGCACGTTCAGGAGCTGTACCGGACTCTCGACGAAGGCGAGAGTGTGGGGGCCGGTGGATCCGGCGCGGGGGCTCATCGACGTACGACCGTCCTGTCGTAAGGAGTTGTCGTAGGGAGGTGGGAGGTAACGCGTGGGGGGTTCGAGGGGTCAGGGCCTCAGACCGCGAGCGGCTCGCCCGCGGCCGCGGCGATCTCGGCCTCGGCGACGACGCCCGTGACGCGGCGCAGCTTCTTCATGGGGCCGAGCTCGGACTCGTAGACCTTCTTGACGCCGTCGCCGAGGGAGGCCTCGATGGTGCGGATGTCGCGGACGAGGCGGGTGAGGCCCCCCGGCTCGACGGAGGCGGCCTGGTCGGAGCCCCACATCGCGCGGTCGAGGGTGATGTGACGCTCGACGAAGGTGGCGCCCAGGGCGACCGCGGCCAGCGTGGTCTGCAGGCCCGTCTCGTGACCGGAATAGCCGATCGGGACGTTCGGGTACTCGGCCTGGAGGGTGTTGATGACGCGGAGGTTGAGCTCCTCGGCCTTCGCCGGGTACGTGGAGGTGGCGTGGCACAGGAGGATGTTGTCCGAGCCCAGCACCTCCACCGCGTGGCGGATCTGCTTCGGGGTCGACATGCCCGTGGACAGGATGACCGTGCGGCCGGTGGCGCGCAGGGAGCGCAGCAGCTCGTCGTCGGTGAGGGACGCGGAGGCGACCTTGTGGGCGGGGACGTCGAACTTCTCCAGGAAGGCGACGGCCTCGGTGTCCCACGGGGAGGCGAACCAGTCGATGTTCTTGCTCTTGGCGTAGTCGTCGATCTGGCGGTACTCGTCCTCGCCGAACTCCACGCGGTGGCGGTAGTCGATGTAGGTCATGCGGCCCCAGGGGGTGTCGCGCTCGATGTCCCACTGGTCGCGCGGGGTGCAGATCTCCGGGGTGCGCTTCTGGAACTTGACGGCGTCGCAGCCGGCCTCGGCCGCGGCGTCGATCAGCTTGAAGGCGTTCTCGAGCTCGCCGTTGTGGTTGATGCCGATCTCGCCGACGACGTAGACGGGGTGGCCGGGGCCGGCGGTCTTCGAACCGAACGTGCGCAGACGGGAGTTGGTGCTCATGGTGAAGAAGTTCCTTACTTGTCGAGGGAGTCGAGAGAAGGACCGAGGATCCAGCTGGCGATCTCTCGGATCGCGCCGTCGCCGCCGGGGACGGTGGTGACCGCGCGTGCGGCGCCGCGCACGACGTCGTGGGCGCTCGCGACCGCCACGGGCCAGCCCACGAGGGCGAAGCACGGGAGGTCGTTGACGTCGTTGCCGACGTAGAGCACGCGCTCAGGCGCGATGCCCTGCTCCTCGCACCACTGCTTCAGTGCGAGGTCCTTGCGGTCGATGCCGTGCAGGACCGGGATCTTGAGCTTCCGGGCCCGGGCGGCGACCACCGGGTTCTGTTCCGTGGACAGGATCAGCATCGTCAGCCCGCTCTTGCGGAGGGCGGCGATACCGAGCCCGTCTCCGCGGTGCACGGAGACGAATTCCCGTCCGTCGGAGTCGATCAGCACCCTGTCGTCGGTCTGGGTGCCGTCGAAGTCGAGGACGACCGCGTCGATGTCTTCGGCGGTCGGGAGCGAACCGGGTCGGTTCGCGTCGAAGAGGGGGGCCAGCGCGCGGGCGCGGGCGAGGTCGTGCGGGTCGTCGATCTCCAGCACGCGGGCCGGGTCGGTGCGGACGAGCTCCGTGCGGCCGAAGAAGCGGTGCTGGTGCTCGCGCAGGCCCGCCGCGTCCATGGCGTAGGCCGCGCCGGTCTCCAGGAGGTCCTGGGGCCGGTCCTGGCGGCGGGGCCGGAAGGACTTGTCGTGGTTGACGCCGTTGCCGCCCTTGGTGGACTCGTCGGCGTCGTCGCGCCAGATGAAGCCGTGGAAGTTGGCCACCGTCAGCGCGGTGTCGGCGCCGTTCTCGGCGACCGCCCCGGCGACCCCGTCGATGTCCTCCCGCGTGATGAACGGGCTGGTGCACTGGACGAGCAGGACCACGTCGACCGCGGATCCGTGCAGCGCCTCGTGGGCGTCCAGGGCGTGCAGGACGGCGGCCTCGGAGGTGGCGGTGTCACCGGCGATGGCGGCGGGGCGCAGGACGACCTCGGCGCCCGCCTCGCGGGCGGCGGCGGCGATCGCCTGGTCGTCGGTGGAGACCACGACGTCCGTGACGAGCCGCGTCGCCCGGCACTCGCGCACCGCGCGGGCCACCAGCGGCACTCCGCCGACCGGGAGGAGGTTCTTGGCGGGGACGCCCTTGGAACCGCCGCGCGCGGGGATCACCGCGAGCACCCGGCGCACCGGCGCCGCTTGACCCGCTTCCGAGTTGGTCATGCGCTGTTCTCCTTGACGAGGGACACGGGGAAGATCTGAGGGACCGGCGGAAGGCCTGAGGGATCGGCGGTGGTCACAGCTCCCCCATCCGCCGGATCACGGGGGCCACACGCTGCACTCCGTGGCGGTAGGCGCCGCGGGCCGCCCGGCGGACGATCTGCCGTACGGGGCTGGGCTCCTTGTCGGCCGCGGGGGCGCCGGGCAGCGGGCTGCCGTCCGGGGCGAGGTGGTGGCGGGCGAGGATCCCGGGGAGGTAGCCGGGGGCGGTGACGGGCGTGTAGTAGGGGGCGAGGGGCAGCAGTCCGGGGGCCGCCAGCAGGCCGGTGATCCGGGCGCGCGCCTCGTCGAAGGCCGTCTCGTACCGGCCGTCGGCCGCCACGCCCTGCCGGGCCACCCACGCCGGGTCGGGCGCCGGCTCGTGTCCGGCGTCGAGCTGGTCCCAGGAGGCGAGGCAGCCGGAGCCCACGAAGTGGTGGTTGCCGAGCGCCTCGCGCACCCCGAGGTCGCTGAGGACGACGGTGGGGATGCGGCGGTGCAGGGACTCCAGGGCCGCCGTGGAGCTGATGGTGACCAGCAGGTCGGTGCGGTCGAGCACCTCGCCCATGTGGCCGTACACCAGCCGGAAGTTGGCGGGCAGGTCGGTCTTCTGCGCCAGCTTCTGGTAGGGCAGCTCCTCGATGTGCGTGGTGTGTTCGCCCGGCTTGGAGCGCAGTTTCAGCAGCACCTCGCGGTCCGGGTGGAGGCGGGCGTGCTGGATCAGCCGGTTCAGCAGGTACGTACGGTCCTTGCGGTTCTCCGGGACGGAGGGCTGGGCGGCGAAGACGACCGTGTACGGGTCGTGCTTCTCGTAGGCGGCGCCGCCCAGGAAGGGCAGTGCCACCTCCGTCACCGAGGAGGCGTCGGCGCCCACTCCCTCGTACACGGCCCGGAACCGCTCCGCGTCCTGGCGGGAGTTGGCGAGGACGAGGTCCGCGCCGTGCCGCAGCAGCAGGCCGTCGGTGAGCTTCTCGTAGACGACGCCGACATAGCCGGTGACGACCACGGGCCGCTTGGTCCGCCCCTCCCAGACGTGGGCCAGGCCGTGCAGGATCGCCTGCACACCGCCGCCCACGAGGGCGACGACGAGGACGTCGTACGGCTCCCCATCCATGGCGCGCAGGAATTCGACGGCGGTGACCTCGCGGAGGGAATCCGCGCGGACGCCGACTTCTTCGAGTTGGCGGGCGGTGGGGGTGGCTCGGCCCCGCAGGAGATAGCCGTCGAGCAGAATGTCCGATTCATTCGGTGAAATGCGATTCGCGGTGAGCGAACCCCATTTCCACCGGGTGTCGGAATCCGCGAGAACGGCGACCCGCAGGGACTTCCTGGTACTTGCTGGCACGTCCAAGACGCTAGGAAGCCATTCCGAGTTGCGGCCCAACCTGAATGCAACAAACGGTTAACAGCACATCGACGAATGGCGAATCGGGCCGTGATCCTGCCGGAAATCAGCTGGGTTCACGGCTTCGCCACGCGTCGTTCACCTGACATCTCACCAACGGTCAAGACGAATGCTGGGCCGCCGCCTAACGTCACGTGGGTGGTCAAGCTCTCCGTCATCGTGCCGTTCTACAACGTGCAGCAATATGCACCCGACACCTTGAAGAGCCTGCGTGCGAACGCACGTGAGGACTTCGAATTCGTTCTCGTGGACGACTGTTCACGAGACGAGACACCGGACATTCTCGCGCGCGCGGAGCGCGAGCTCCCCGGCGCGGTGTATGTCAGACACGAGAAGAACGGAGGACTGGCGACCGCGCGCAACACGGGCATCGACGCGGCGCACGGCGAATACCTCACGTTCCTCGACGGGGACGACTGGCTCGCCCCCGGCTATTACGAACAACTCGTCGCCTCCATCGAGCAGTTGGGCTGCGACTTCGTCCGTACGGACCATGTCCAGTGCACCGCGCGGGCCCGCACCATCCACAGGGTCCCGCACGGCCGGCGCGGAGTGGTGCTGAACCCCCGCGACGCGATACTGCCCGCCGACCGCTCCACCTCCGTCGACTACGCCTACGCCTGGGCGGGCATCTACCACCGCCGGCTGGTCGACCGGGGGCTGCTGCACTTCACCGACGGCCTGCGGACGGCCGAGGACCGGCCCTGGATCTGGAAGCTGCACCGGGAGGCGGAATCCTTCGCCACGGTGGGCCTTCTCGGTGTGTTCTACCGGCGTGGTGTGGCCTCTTCCCTCACCCAGATCGGGGACGTGCGCCAGCTCGACTTCATTCGCGCGTTCGACCAGGTGGTGGCGGAAACCGCCGCGGACCGCGACGCCGAAAAACTCCTGCCCAAGGCCGTGCGCACCTATTGCGCGATTATTTCCCATCATCTGGGATCCATCGAAAGGTTCGAGCCGGCAGTGGCACGGAAACTGAAGTCGATGAGCGCCATCGCTCTGCGGAATATGCCGCAGGACGTGCTCGACGACGCCCTCGACTCGATGGACATCCAGCGCGCCACGCGGCTGCGCCGGCTGCGCCGCCGTCCGGCTCCCGCCACGGGGGTGGCCGCGTGACCACCCAGATCTTCATGGCGTCCACGCTGTACGGCACCGCCACGCTGGCCGCGGCCCTGGACACCGACTGTTTCGGCCCCGCCGACCGGCGCATCCTGCTCGTCTCCAACAACGCGGCGACGCCCGAGACGACGCCCGGCGTCGACGAGATGCCCGGGTTCGAGCAGCTGCGCGGCCGCTTCGACGACGTGATCTCGTGGAACGAGACCATCTCCCCCTTCCACCCGGGCGGCTGGGCCCCGCGGCTCGACGACGTCCCCCTGTGGGAGCGGCATCTGCGGCTCGCCTGGAACCTCGGCGACGACGACATCGAGCTGGCCGTCGAGTCGATCCAGGTCAACCCGGCGCTCGGCATCTCGCAGATCTTCATGGGCGCGCCCGTCACCGTGTACGCCGACGGCCTGATGAGCTACGGCCCCACCCGCAACAAGATCGACCCGCTGGTCGGCACGCGCGTGACCCGCCTGCTCCACCTGGACCTCGTCCCCGGCCTCAAGCCGCTGCTCCTCACCGAGTTCGGCGTCGAGCCGGAGATCGTGCCGACGGACGCGTTCTCCAAGGTGCTCGCCGAGCTGGTCGACACCGGCGACGAGCTGCCGTTCGTCGACGAACCGACCCTCCTGCTCGGCCAGTACCTCTCCGCGCTGGACATCCTCACCGCCGAGGAGGAGGAGAACCTCCACGTACGGATGCTGAAGGGCGCCCTCGCGCTCGGCCACACGCGTGTGGTGTTCAAGCCGCATCCCTCGGCCCCGGCCCGCTGGTCACGCCTGCTGGAGAAGGAGGCCGAGAAGCTCGGCGCCGACCTCACCGTGCTCGACACGCCGGTCCTCGCCGAGGTGCTCTACCAGCGGATGCGCCCCGCCCTGGTGGTCGGCTGCTTCTCCACCGCGCTGCTCACCGCTTCGGCCCTGTACGGCCTGCCGGTCGCCCGCGTCGGCACCGGCCCCCTCCTCGACCGTCTCACGCCGTACGAGAACAGCAACCGCGTCCCCGTCACGATCGTGGACGCACTGCTGCCCGAACTGACGGACGAGTCGGCGGTCAACGAGCAGCGCCGGGGCATGGACGTGGCGGAACTGACGGACCTCGTCCGGGCCGTCGGCTTCGCGATGCAGCCGAAGATCTACCCGGATCTGCGCCCGGCCACCGAGGCCTTCCTGACCAGGCATCTGAACCACCACACCCGGCGCTACTTCAAGCGCAAACGCCTCACCTCGCTGGCGCTGCCCGGCGCGGTCCCGGCGCAGCTGGCGTTCATCCCGCGCAACGCCACCGTGCGCCGGGTGGCGCGCCGCGCCCGCTCGCTGAAGCGGGCGGTGGGTCGCTGATCCGGTTCCTGGGCCGGGCCGTCGCAGGCCGGCCCGGGAACCCGAAACGACATACAGGTGAACGCCCACGGACCGTCGGGCGAATCGTCGGTCGGACGACCAGGTGGACCTTATTAATCGGATTAGTGTGCTGTGGGTCCACTGAGTCCCGTTGAGGGGAAACCTGTGATCGACTCGCGCGAGGCCGTCCAAGTGGCCTCCACGGGCACCGTGGCCCGCACCGTCCTGCCACCCGCGGACGTACCGCCCCCCGCGAAACCGGCGGGGCCCCGGGAGACGCGGCTGCGCGCACTGGACGGACTGCGGCTGGTCGCCGCGCTGATGGTGGCCGCGTACCACTACGGCGGGCGCGACGGCGAGGTCGCGAAAGCCTGGGGCAGCTCGCCGCGCCACCAGTTCCCGGTGCTGCACGGGTACTTCGCGTACGGCTGCCTGGGCGTCCAGGTGTTCTTCGTGATCAGTGGCTTCGTCATCTGCATGAGCGGCTGGGGCCGCCCGCTGCGCTCGTTCTTCGCCTCCCGTGCCTCCCGGCTGCTGCCCGCGTACTGGGCCGCGATCATCCTGGTGACGGTGGTGTTCGCACTGCCGATGGTCGCGTTCAAGACGGTCGCGCCGAGCGACACCCTGGTCAACCTCACGATGCTGCAGTATCCGCTCGGCGTCGACCGGGTCCTGGGCGTGTGCTGGACGCTGTGGGCGGAGGTCCGCTTCTATGCCCTCTTCGCGCTGTGCATCGTCCTGCCCGGCGCGAACCGCCGCCGCGTGATCATGTTCTGCGCCGGCTGGACGCTGGCCTACGCCATCGCCCAGGGCGCCAAGATGCCGCTGCTGGACATCGTCCTGATGCCCCAGTACGCGCCGTACTTCATCGGCGGCGTCGGCCTCTACCTGGTGCACCGCGACCGCAAGGACGTGTACGCCTGGGGCATCGTGGCCGTGAGCTGGCTGATCGGCCAGCACTACGCGGTGCAGGGGCTGTGGCACGCCCCGCAGGCGGGCGGCTTCTCCTACCGCACCACCTACGGCATCGTCCTCGTCGTCACCTTCGGCTACGTCGCGGTCGCCGCGATCGCCCTGGGCTGGCTGCGCTGGGCCAACTGGCGCTGGCTGACGGTCGCGGGCGCGCTGACGTACCCCTTCTACCTCGTCCACGAACACCTGGGCTGGGTCGTCATCAAGGCCCTCCACCAGGGGCTGCACATCCCGTCGTACGCCACGTTCCTGCTGACGGCGGCGAGCATGCTGCTGCTGGCCTGGCTGCTGAACCGGTACGTCGAGAACTGGCTGACGCCGAAACTGCGCACGGCGCTGTCGAAGCCCCGGCCGACCGTGGGGGCGTCTCGGCCGTAGGGCACACCGCCGCTTCAGCCGATCCCGTACCGCGTCCCGATCCCCGCGATCACCAGGGCCAGCCCTTCTTCGAAGTGCCGGTCGTAGTCCTCGAAGATCTCCGCGCCCGCCGCGGCCGACAGAGGGAAGTCGGCCATCCGGCGGGCGCGGTCGTCCACGTCGTATCCCTCGCGCCGCTCGCCGGGGAGCGGCTGGACGCCCTGTTCCTCGGTGACGAACCCGAGGGTGTAGAGGTAGGCCGTCGTGGCCGCCCGGGCCGCCTGGGCGAGGGTGAAGCCCGCGTCCGTGAGCAGGCGCAGGTTCTGTTCCATCTCGACCGCGTGCAGAGTGCCGGTGAAGCGTGAGCCGCTGAAGACCCTGGCACCGTCGCGGTAGCTCAGCAGCGCGGCGCGCAGTGCGCGGTTGGCCGCCAGCAGCCGCTCCTGCCAGGTGGCGTCGGGGTCGACCGGAGCGGCCTCGGTCATCCGGCGGTACATCTCCGTCGCCATCTCGTCGAGCAGCGCCTGTTTGTCCTTGAAGTGCCAGTACAGGGCGGGTGCCTTGACGTCCAGCTCCTTGGCGATGGCGCGCAGGGTCAGGCCCTCCAGTCCCCCCTCGTTCAGGAGTTTCAGGGCGGTGTCCGCGACGCGCTTGCGGTCGAGCGGCGCTCGTCGTTCCGTACTCACACTTGACAACTTAACACCGTTAAGGCCACGCTCGGAACCGCCGGAACTTAACGGCGTTAAGGAGAGTGTGGTCATGGCAACACAGACAACGGCGGCAGCCGCGGGCCGGGATGTGAACTCGGGCGTGGACGTGGACGTTCTGATCGTGGGGGCGGGCCCCGCGGGTCTCGCCCTCGGCGTCGACCTCGCCCGGCGCGGGGTGGACGCGCTCGTCGTGGAGCGGACCGACGGTCTGTTCCCCGGCTCGCGCGGCAAGGGCATCCAGCCGCGCACGATGGAGGTCTTCGAGGATCTCGGCGTACTCGACGCGATCCGCTCGGCCGGTGGCCCCTACCCCGTCGGGATGATCTGGCAGGACGGGGAGCCGCAGGGCGAGCACCGGATGTTCGACCCGGCCGAGGCGAGCGACGGTTCGCCGTACGCCGAGCCGTGGATGGTGCCGCAGTGGCGTACGCAGGAGATCCTCTTCGCGCGCCTCGTCGAACTGGGCGCAAGCGTCGCCTTCGGGCGCGAACTGCTGACGATCACCCAGGACGCGGACGGGGTGACGGCCCACTTCGCCTCCGGCGCCGCCGTCCACGCGCGGTACCTCGTCGGCGCCGACGGCGGCCGCTCGACGGTGCGGCGCGCGCTCGGGATCGCCATGACCGGCGAGACGGTCGACCCGCATCCGGCGCTGGTGGCCGACATCCGCGTCACGGGCCTGGACCGCGACCACTGGCACGTGTTCCCGCCCCGGGACGACGACGGCTTCCTGGCGATCTGCCCGCTCGCCGGCACCGAGGACTTCCAGCTCGCCGCCCGGTTCCCGGAGGGGACCGAACCCGATCTGTCCCTGGAGGGCGTACGGAAGGTCGTCGCCGCCCGCTCGCACCTCGCCCCCGAGGCCGTGACCGAGGTGCGCTGGGCCTCGGACTTCCGCCCGCGGGCGGCGCTGGCGGACCGCTTCCGCGCGGGGCGGGTCTTCCTCGCCGGGGACGCGGCACACGTCCACTCCCCGGCCGGCGGCCAGGGCCTCAACACCAGCGTCCAGGACGCCTACAACCTGGGCTGGAAACTGGGCTCGGTGCTGGGCGACGGCGCCCCGGAGGCACTCCTCGACTCCTACGAGGAGGAACGGCGGCCCGTCGCCGCGCGCATGCTCGGCCTGTCCACGGCCGTCCACCGCGGCGAGGCCCGGCGCAGCGCGCAGACGACGGGCCAACTCGGCCTGGGCTACCGGGACTCGTCACTCTCGACGGACCTGCGCGAGGGCCTTCCGCAGGACGCACTGCGGGCCGGTGACCGCGCCCCGGACGGCACCCTCCCCGACGGCACCCGGCTCTTCGACACCTTCCGCGGCCCCCAGTGGACCCTGCTCGCGGCCGGCCCGGAAACCCGGGCGCCGGAACTCCCCGTCCGCACGGTCGGCATCCCCGCGCACGAGTCGTACGGCACCGGCCTCTTCCTGATCCGCCCCGACGGTTACGTGGGGTGGGCGGGCGCGACGGCTTCGGAGCTGCGGGAGTACGCGAGGCGCCTGGGCGTCCTCGACAGGGCCTAGGTGTATTGATCACGAGCGTTGTTGACACTCGCCGGTGCTTGATCATGGCGAAGACCTCCGGTGTGGTGGAGCTGTCTAGGACTGCACCGCA
>NZ_JBIVXA010000037.1:0-57120 GCF_044768965.1 Streptomyces sp. NPDC090798 | reverse complement strand
ATCGTACGGGATGAAGAAATGAGCCGGACAGGGCCATAAGTCCCGAGCCCTTCGCACCACACCCCGGGGGCCGGGGGGGGGGGGGGGCGGGGGGGGGGGGGGGCGGGGGCGGGGGGGGGGGGGGGGGGGGGGGGGGGGGGGCCCGCGCGCGCCCCCCCCCCCCCCCCACGGCTATGGCACTGCCGAGCAGACCTCGTCTGCTGACGCTCACGTGCTCCCTGTTCATACCCGTCCGCCTTCCGTCGCAGTCCATCGGGTTCCATGGATGTGAACGACGTTCAGATCTACGTCGGCCGTGAGCATGCCACTGAGACACCGGACCCGGAAGGGGGCGTGCACTACTTAGTTGGACTGGACCATCGATTCAGTCAGCAGAACGCCGAGTCAGATGGGTGAACGCATCCAGATTGCGGGTCGATTCGCCGCGGGACACCCGCCACGCGTACTCCTTGCGGATCGCGGAGGCGAAACCGAGCTCAAGGAGAGTGTTGAAAGCGCCGTCGGCGGCCTCCAGGACCGAGCCGAGCAGCCGGTCGACCTCGTCCGGCGTGACCGCGACGAGCGGCAGCTTGCCGACCAGATACACGTCTCCCAGGGGGTCGACCGCGTAACTCACGCCATAGAGCTTGAGATTGCGCTCCAGGAGCCAGCGGTGCACGCCTTCCCGGTTCTCGTCGGGGTGGCGGATCACGAAGGCGTTCAGCGACAGGGAGTGCTTGCCGACGATCAGCGAGACGGTCGTCGAGAGCTTGCGGGTGCCGGGCAGTTTCACGACGTACGTGCCCGCCTTGGGGCTCTCCCACTCCAGCTCGGCCTCGGTGAGGACCTGCTCGATGATCGACGCTGCGTCAGCCATGGAGGGAGCGTACGTCAGCCGTCCGGCGGACCGGCCCTCGGGCGGTGCGCGCGTCAGCCTTGGTGGGCGCGTCGGGCGTGGCGGACGGGCCAGGCGCGGCGGACGCGTCAGCCCTGGTGGGCGCGCACCTTGCGGCGGTGGGCCTGTACGGCCGCCGTGTACACGTCCGCCGTGGCGGCGGCCGCGGTGTCCCAGCCGAAGCGCTGCGCGTGCCGGGCGGCGGCCTCGCCCATCCGGGCCGACAGCGCCTGGTCGTCGGCGAAATCGCGCAGCACGCGCGCGTAGGCGACGGGATCGTGCCCCGGGACCAGGAATCCGGTCTCCTCGTGACGCACGGCGACGGGCAGCCCGCCGACCTCGGCCGCCAGCACCGGTGTGCCGGCCGCCTGCGCCTCGATGGCGACCAGCCCGAAGGACTCGCTGTAGGAGGGCATGACCAGCACCGACGCGGCCCGGAACCAGTCCGCGAGCTGCTCCTGGTCGACGGGCGGCCTGAAGCGCACGACATCGGCGATCCCGAGCCGGGCGGCGAGCTTCTGCAGCCCTTCGGGCTTGGCAAGACCGGTACCGCTGGGGCCGCCCACCACGGGGACGACGATGTTGGCGCGCAGCTCGGGGCGCTCGTCCAGGAGGACGGCGACCGCGCGCAGCAGCACGTCGGGGGCCTTCAGGGGCTGTATGCGGCCCGCGAAGAGCGGGATCAGCGCGTCCTGCGGGAGCCCGAGGCGGGCACGGGCGGCGGCGCGGCCGTCGGCCGGGCGGAAGCGGTCGAGGTTGACGCCCGGGTGGACGACGGCGACCTTGCCGGGCTCGGCCTCGTAGTGGCGGACGAGCTCGTCGGCCTCTTCGGAGGTGTTGGCGATGAGACGGTCGGCGGCGCGCACGATCTGGGTCTCGCCGATGACGCGGGCGGCGGGCTCGGGGGTGTCGCCCTCGGCGAGCGCGGCGTTCTTGACCTTGGCCATGGTGTGCATCGCGTGCACCAGGGGCGCGCCCCAGCGTTCGGCGGCGAGCCAGCCGACGTGGCCGGAGAGCCAGTAGTGCGAGTGCACGAGGTCGTAGTAGCCGGGTCGGTGCCCGGCCCAGGCCTGCATGACGCCGTGCGTGAAGGCGCACAGCTGGGCGGGCAGGTCCTCCTTGGCAAGGCCCTCGTACGGGCCCGCGTCGACGTGCCGGACGAGGACGCCGGGGGCCAGTTCGACGGTCGGCCGGAGGGCGGCCGTCGTGGCCCGGGTGAAGATCTCGACCTCGATGTTGATCGCGGCGAGGCGCTGGGCGAGCTCCACGATGTAGACGTTCATGCCGCCGGCGTCGCCGGTGCCGGGCTGGTGCAGCGGAGAGGTGTGGACGGAGAGCATCGCGACGCGACGGGGCCTGCGGTGCAGCCTGAGCCGTGAGGGCGCCGCCGGGGAGCGTCGCCCGAGCCTGCTGACGTACTGGCTCACGTGGCGTTCCTCCTTGCTGCGGGCATGGCGGTCGGAGGATGTGGGGCACCCTCCAAAGAGCGGCAACGCCGGAGCGGGCCGCTCCATTTCCCTCCCGCGCCCCTTTGCCGAATCATTACCGAGAGTCGCTCAACCGTTCGATGACGAGCTGCGTACGCGGCCCTGTTCCCATCTTTTCCACAGGTTGACGGAGGGCTGCCGGAGGTTATCCACAGGCCCGCACGGGCTTCCTCCCGGCCGCCTACTCTCGTACGCATGACAACCCGCGCCGCGTCCCGCCCCGTGGGTACGGTGACGCGCGGGACCACCAACCCCAACCGACTGCGCCGCATGGACCGCTGGATCGCGGCCACCCACGGTGCCGAGCTGCGCAAAAGCGCCGACCCGGTGGCGGTCGACCTCGGATACGGGGCGGCTCCCTGGACCGCGGTCGAGCTGCTGACCCGCCTGCGCAAGGCCGCCCCCCGCACCCGCGTGGTGGGCGTGGAGATCGAACCGGCGAGGGTCGCGGCGGCCCGGCCGTACGAGCGCGAGGGACTCGTCTTCCGGCACGGCGGCTTCGAGGTCCCGGTACAGGGCAGCCCCGCGCTCATCCGCGCGGCGAACGTACTGCGCCAGTACGACGAGGAGCAGGTCGCCGAGGTCTGGCAGCGCCTGTGCGCACGCCTCGCACCGGTGGGCCCCGGCTCCCGGGGCGGGCTGCTCGTCGAGGGCACCTGCGACGAGATCGGGCGCCGGCACGTCTGGGTCGCCCTGGGCCCAGAGGGCCCGCGCACGGTCACCTTCGCCACCCGCCTGGGCTCCCTGGACCGCCCGTCCGACCTCGCCGAGCGCCTGCCCAAGGCTCTGATCCACCGCAACATCCCGGGCGAGCCCGTGCACGCGTTCCTGCGCGACTTCGACCGCGCCTGGGCCGCCGCCGCGCCCTACGCCTCGTACGGCGCGCGGCAGCGCTGGATACGCACGGTCCGCGACCTGACGGCGGACTGGCCGGTGACGGACGGAATACCCCGCTGGCGCCAGGGCGAAGTCACGGTGCGCTGGGAGGCGTTGGCACCCCGCGGGCCCTTGGCGTAAACGCGGGGCGCGGGGGCGGGGGACAGCTGTGCGGCGTCTGGATGACGCACGGGCGGCGAGCGCCGCACAGACATCGGACAGCGGGCGAGGCACCGGCGTCGAAGGCTGCGGTGCGACAAACCGGGACGCATGGGTGTGCGAGGTCGGAGTGTCGCTCGGGCGGTTGACGCCGGGGGTCGCGCGGACGTGACGGGTCGGTGGAGGGGTGGTCACCGCACGCCCGTGAGCTGCGCGGAACGAACTCCGTGAGTGGCTCGTCACACAGGTGGGGAGATCGTTTCGCGGAGGCAGGGCGAGGGGAAGGGAGTTCTTGCCCACCTCTGTCGCATTGCGCGCCGACATGGCACGATCCCCCAGGCGTCCGTAAGTTACTGACGGTAAATCAGTTTGGGGGCGGAGCAATGGGATCCGGCAAGCGGAGCCTGACCACGGCGGCCATGGTTCTGGCCTGCGCATGCGCGGTGCTGTCAGCACCGGGTGTGGCGTACGCGAGCCCGACACCGGCGCCCACGCGCACACCGACTCCGACACCGACTCCGACAACCTCGCCGGCCGGCAAGGACCTTGAGGCGATCCGCAAGAAGCTGGACGCTCTCTATCACGACGCGGCGGTCGCCACGGACGCGTACAACGCCGCCGAGGAACAGGCCAAGCAGCAGTCGGCCGAGATCGTCGACCTGGCCCGCGTGATCGTCAAGGGCCAGGACAAGCTGGACGAGTTGAAGGACCGCGCGGGTGCCGCGGCCCGGGCGCAGTACCGGGGCGGCGGGCTGCCGCCCGAGATGCGGCTGTGGCTGAGCGACAACCCCCAGCAGTACCTGGACGGCGCGGGGCGGGTGCTCCAGGGCGAGCACGCGACCAAGGGGCTGCTCGCCGAGATGGCCCGTACGCAGCAGGACTTGAAGCAGTACGCGAAGGACGCCTCCGCGCAGTGGCAGAAGCTGGAGGCCAACCGCCAGGCCAAGGCGGCGGCGCAGAGGGAGATCAAGAAGCGGATCGCCGCCGCCGAGAAGCTGGAGTCCCAGCTGGAGAAGAAGGAGAAGGAGCGGCTGGCGAAGCTCGAGGAGGAGGCCGCGTACAAGGCGCAGACGGCCTGGCTGAGTTCCGGCGTCCTCGCCGAGATCAGCGGCAAGGCGTCCGAGCAGGGCAAGAAGGCGGTGAAGTTCGCCACCGACCAGATCGGCAAGCCGTACGAGTGGGGCGCCGAGGGCCCGGGCTCGTACGACTGCTCGGGGCTGACCTCACAGGCCTGGGCCTCCGCCGGCCACGGCATTCCGCGCACCTCGCAGGAGCAGTGGAAGCAGCTTCCCCACGTCGACGTCAAGGACATGCGCCCCGGCGACCTGATCATCTACTTCGACGACGCCAGCCATGTCGCGATGTACATCGGCGACGGCGCGATCGTGCACGCACCGCGGCCGGGCCGGACGGTGACGATCGCGGGGGCCGGGTCCATGCCGATATTGGGGGTCGTACGGCCGGACGCGTGACGGGACGCGGCGCACGGCGCGCGACCACGACCGCGACCGGTCCACCATCAGGCCGGGGCGAGCCCATAGAGCCGAAGCCGACGCATAGAGCCGAGACCGCTCATCGAGCCGGGGCCGGTGCGTGGAGCCGGGGCGGATCGGGTCGAACGATCGGCCTGGGCGGCCAAAACGTCATCAACCCCGAAAAAGCGCCCTGCCCGTCGTGATGCACCGCACGTGACCCACCGCACGGTTGTACATCCCCTCAACCCCGCGGACGTGACGTTCGTCATTCCGGGCACAACCGCATCCTGTCCAAGTGCGGTACAGGATGCGGCATATGACGGTGGCCGCCTGCCGGACGCCGCGACGCACACCATTCCGTTGCGGCGTCCGCTACCGCTATGGTCCCCGTCGGTGGGTCGAGGACCTTCGCCCCACCACGCCCTCGGGGGGAGGGAAGGAACCCACACGATGCCCGTACCCATACCGCGGCAGAGAGCGATCCCGGCCGCGGAGAGCGGTCAGGCTCAAGGCGCGTTCTCACCCGGCGGCCCATCCGGAGAAGCGACCGGCGGCCCAGCCTGGGCAGTACCGGCGCCCCATGCCGCCACGACCCCGGTCGACAGCACCACCAACCTGACCCTGCTCGTCATCGAGGACGACCCGGCGGGTTCGCTCAGCGTGCCCGAAATGCTCGACGCGGCCGGCAAGCCGATCCGCATCCGCACCGCCCGCAACCTCACCGAGGCCGAGCGGCTGCTCACCGACGACGTCCACTGCATCCTGCTCGACCTCGCGCTGCCCGCCCCCGGCCGGGCGACCACCGAGAGCGACGACGAGCTGACCACGCTCAAGCACGTGCTGCGGCTCGCGCCCCGGCACGCAGTCCTCGCGCTCACCGCCTCCGGTGACGCCGAGCGCGGCGCTGAGGCGGTGCGCGTCGGCGCCCAGGACTATCTGTTCCGCGACGAGCTGGACGGGCGGCTGCTGAGCCGCGCGATCCGGTACGCGGTGGAGCGGAAACGTTCCGACAAGGCCGAGCGGCGTCTCACCGAGTCCAGGCTGCGTGCCCAGGAGAACGCCCGCCTGGAGCGCGGCCTGCTGCCGACCCCTCTCCTGGAGGGCTCCTCGCTGCGTTTCGCCGCGCGCTACCGGCCAGGGCGCTCCCGCGCCCTGCTCGGCGGCGACTTCTACGACACGGTCCGTACGCCCGACGGCACGGTGCACGCCATGATCGGCGACGTCTGCGGGCACGGGCCCGACGAGGCCGCGCTCGGCGTGGAGCTGCGCATCGCCTGGCGGGCGCTGACGTTCGCGGGCCTGTGCGGCGACGAACTCCTGTCCACCCTCCAGCAGGTCCTGGAGCACGAGCGCGAGAACGACGAGATCTTCGCGACGCTGTGCACCGTGGACATCGCGCCGGACGGGCGCCGCGCCGGGCTCTGCCTGGCGGGTCACCCGTCCCCGCTGATCTCCCGCCCCGGCCGGCCCGCCGAGCTGCTGCCGTACGAGAACGGCGGCCCGGCGCTCGGCCTGCTGCCCGGTGCCCGCTGGCCGCGCCGGCAGGTGGAGCTGGGCGGCGAGTGGAGTCTGATGCTCTACACCGACGGCCTGATCGAGGGTCACATCGGCGAGGGCAAGGAGCGGCTGGGCCAGGACGGCATGGTGGACCTGGTCCGCCGCCGGCTCGCCCAGGGCCTGGCGGGCGAGGAGCTGCTGCGGGCGACGGTGAACGAGGTCAGGGACCTCAACGGCGGAGAGCTGACGGACGACGTGGCGGTACTCCTGCTGGACCGGACGCCGTAACCGCCGTACGACCGCGTGACGGTCGGGCCTGACCGACGGCCCGGCCTGCGTAACCGTCAGACCCACAGAAATGACCGCCGGCGGTCATTTATGCGGCCTCCGGTGTTCAGCGGCCTTCGGTGTTCAGCGGCCTCCGTTGTAGGGGCCGTACGGGCCGTCGCTGCTGCTTCCGCCGCGGCCCCGGCCACCGCCGGAGACCTGACGGAGCGCGGGGCGTACGTCCACGAAGAAGACGATCGTGGCGACCAGTCCCGCGATCTGCAGGAAGATGATCGGGACCAGCAGGTTCACGGCCACCGTGATGCCCAGGATGATCAGCCAGAACATCTTGTTCTGCTTGTCGGCCGCGCGGTACGCGTCTTCGCGGGCCACCGCGGCCATCACCAGCGCCACCACGGCGAGCACCAGCATGGCAAGGAAGATCAGCGACAAGAAGCCGCCGAATGCCGTCAACAGCACTATGCCCACCGCCCGATTCGATTCATCTCTACGGCCACCGTACCCGCAGAACGGGCCGGGAACTCTGAGAGTGCCCGGCCCGTCGACCTGACCCTTCGCCCTGGCCTTTCGTCCTGGCCTTTCGGTCCGGGCCTTTCGTCCTGAGACGAAGAGTCTCGTCGTTTCCTACTTCACGGGCGGCGTCGGCTTCTTGGCGGTGACCTTGCGGGCCGGGGCCTTCTTCGCCACGGGCTTCTTGCCCGGAGCGGGCACGGCGGCGGACGCGGCCGGCTTCTCCTCGGACCTGACCTCGACCGGCTCGGCCTTCGGCTCGACGGCGATGGCCAGTTCCTCGATCTCCTCGGCGGCCTCGCCACGCCAGGTCTTCACGGTCTGCTCGCCGTGCTCGGCGACCTTCTCGTACGTCTCCTTGGCCTTCACGGCGTACTCGGCGGCGACGCCGACACCGCGCAGGGCGAGGTCCTGAGCGGACTCACCGAACTTCTTCAGGTCGGTGTCGAGGGTGCTGATGAACTCCGTCACCTTGGCCTGGATGGTCTCCTGCGCTTCCTTCGCGCGGGTGGCGGCCTTCTCCTGGACGGTGTTCGGGTCGATGTTCTTCACGGTCTCGATCCGCGCGGGAGCCTCGGTGCGGATCTGCTCCACGAGGCCGGGGACCTTCTTGGCCTGCTGGACGGCCAGGTCGGCGGTGCCGGCCAGGAAGTACAGCGGGGTGGGGTCCGTGGCGGCCTTGCGGATGTCGTCGGTGATGGCCATGGTCTATGGTCCTCCGGTCGCTTTCAGCTGAGGGTTTTGGTGTTCCGCGGCGAGACCGGCAGACCCGGGTGAGGGCCGGCCGTGTTGCCCGTCGTTCTCGTCAACTGGCGGTCTGCTGCGGATCGGCATCGCTGCCGTCGGCCGTGCGGGGGCCCCGGACGACGGTGTCCGGCGCTTGTTGGGTGCCCGATATGTTCTCTGCCATGCCCTGCGCCTCGTCCTGCGCCATGTCCTGGGTCACGTTCTCGGCCATGCCCTGGGCCAGGTCCGGCGTGATCTCGAATCCGTTCTCCTTGCGGAAGGACTCGTAGATCTGGAGCAGCACCTGCTTCTGCCGTTCGTTCAGCGTGGGATCGGCGAGGATGACGGCACGTGTCTCCACCTCGTCCCGGTCCCGCTCGGCGTCGAGGATGCCGGCTCGCACGTACAGCGTCTCGGCGGAGATCCGCAGCGCCTTCGCGACCTGCTGCAACACCTCCGCGCTCGGCTTGCGCAGCCCGCGCTCGATCTGGCTCAGATACGGGTTGGACACCCCGGCGGCGTCGGCGAGCTGCCGCAGCGACAGCTGCGCGTTGCGCCGCTGCTCGCGCAGGTACTCACCGAGATTGCCGACGTTGAGTGATGCCATGCCTCCACCTTGCCGCACCTCCGCTAACAATTGCAAGCACCCGCTTGCAAAAGTGCGCTGCGCCACGAAGGGCGTGCCCTGAGTGGAGCGTGTCGACGATCAAGATCGTGCGCTGGGGGTGGTGGTCAGCCGGCGCCAGGCCACCCGGGAGGGTTGGCTGCACCGGGTCGCCGTGACGGTGTGTCGTGATGAGCGTGGGCGGATCCTCGTCCACCGGCGGTCGGAGCAACTGTCGCGCTTCCCCGGGCTCTACGAGGTCATGGTCGGTGGCGCCGTGGACGTCGGTGAGTGGCCTCACTGGCTCGGCGTGCACGAAGCCGTGGTGCCGGACACGGTGGCCGCCGATCCTGATGAGGTCGCTTGGAACGGCTGGCTGACCGAGCCGGAGCTGCGGTCGACCCTGCCGGAGTGGCGCTTCACCCCCGACAGCCACGAAGCCTTCAGCCGGTATCTGGTTCGCGTGCGGTGATCCCTCGGGTGTGGGCCCGCGACTGAACTTCCAGCGCGTCCCCGAAGGGAAGGCCGCCAAGGACCGGCCGCATCCTGACGTGCGGGTCGGCACCGGGCTCGTGGGTGAAGAGCGCCTCGCCGCACTTGAGGCCGAATGCGCACGACTGGTCCCACTCGGTGCAATACATGTGCAAACGCTGTACGACGGCGACGATTCGTGCATCCCGATGCAGGACATCGAGGGCAACGAGTTCTGTCTCGACTGAGGGGCCGCGAACGCGTCCTCGCTCTCCGACTCGAAAATCCCCGCTCTCGACGACTGACGGCAAGGAAAGCCGTCGAGGCAATCCCGTATTTCACTCGATACGGGATTGCCTCGACGCGCGTACGGCATTACCGTTGCGCCCATGACTGCCGGGTCGGCTCTGTGCCGTGAGCGAGTTGGTTGCCCGGCCTCCGAGTGAGGCCGAGGCGGGGTAGAGCCCCGCCCACCCCGACCACGCCCCTCTTCACGTCATCTCTTCACAGCACCTCCGCGCGTCCACTTCTGCCGGAATTCCGCGCGCTCTCCCGCACCCCCTTACCGCGCCGCGCCCCAAAACGCCCCGCGGCAATTCACCCTGCCCGAAAACAAAAGAAAGCGACGCATGCCCAACCCCTTCAATCAGCAGGTCATCGACGAATTCCGCGCCCACCACGGGAAAGTCGGCGGATATTTCGAGGGAGCCCGGCTCCTTCTGCTCACCACCACCGGCGCCCGCACCGGAACCCCGCACACCACCCCCGTCGGCTACTACCCCGACGGCGGCGACCGCGTCGTCGTCATCGCCTCCGCCGGGGGCGCGCACCGGCACCCGGACTGGTACCGCAACCTCGTCGCCCACCCGCGGGTGCGGGTCGAGAGCGGCGTCTTCACCTACGACGCCGAGGCCGTCGTCCTCGAGGGCGCAGAGCGCGACCGGCTCTTCGCCCGCGCGGTGGAGGCCGATCAGGGATGGGCGGAGTACCAGGCGAAGACGGACCGGGTGATCCCCGTCGTCGCGCTCCGCGAGATCCCGCAGGACGGTCCGCCGCACATCGATGCGGCCTCGCCGGGCGAGGCGCTGAGGGTCGTCCACGACGCCTTCCGTCGCGAACTGGCGCTCGTACGCGAAGAGTTCGCCGCCTCGGGCAGTTCCCTCGGCGCCCAGCTCCGGGTCAACTGCCTCACCCTGTGCCGGGGCCTGCACCGGCACCACGCCGGCGAGGACCTTGGTCTCTTCCGTGTCCTCGCCGGCCGCCACCCCGGCCTCACCCCGGTCCTGGACCGGCTGCGCGGCGAACACGAACGGATCGCCGTGCTGGTCGAGGAGTTGCGCCGGGTGGTCGGCGAGCGGCCCGCGGACCCGGCCCGCGTACTCCCCGAGGTGGTGCGCCTGACGGAGGAGCTGGAAGCCCATCTCGCCTACGAGGAGGAACAGTTGATCCCGGTCCTGGAGGCGGCGGCCACCCCCTGACCCGCTCCTGAGGTCGGCCGGCCTCCGCCGAGTGGCGCGAGCGGTGACCGGACCCCCGTACGCCTACCCTGGTCCGGTCACCGCCCCGAGGAGCCCCCCACATGATCGCGCTCGTCACCGGCGCCAACCGCGGCATCGGCCGCGAGGTCGCCCGGCAGCTGGCCGTCGCGGGCCACACCGTGTTCCTGACGGCAAGGTCCACCGAGGCCGCCGACGAAGCGGCCCGCGCCGCCGGGCGGAACGCGCACCCGCTGCGCCTGGACGTCACGTCCGAGGCGGACATCACCGCGGTCGCCCGGGACCTCACCGCCCTGGACGTGCTGGTCAACAACGCGGCGATCACGTACGACACCTGGCAGCGCGCGACCGACGCCGACCTGGACGTCGTACGCGAGGCGGCCGAGACGAATCTCTACGGGCCCTGGCGGCTGACGCAGGCGCTGCTCCCCCTCCTGCGGGCGAGCGCGCACCCGCGGGTCGTCAACGTCTCCAGCGAGGTCGCGTCCCTCACGTCCATGGGCGGCGGCACCCCCGCGTACACGGCGACCAAGACGGCCCTCAACGCCCTCACCCGTATGCTCGCCGCCGAACTGGGCCCCGACCGGGTCCTCGTGAACGCCGTCTGCCCCGGCTGGGTCGCCACCGACATGGGCGGCGCGGGCGGGCGCCCGGTCGCGGAGGGCGCCGCGAGCGTCGTATGGGCGGCGACGCTCCCGGACAACGGCCCGACCGGCGGCTTCTTCCGCGACGGGCAGCCCCTGCCGTGGTAGCCGCCGGGTCACACGGCCGGTCCTAGGCCCTGTCCCCGGTAGCCGCCGGGTCACCAGGCGGCTTCTCTCCCCTCGACACGGAGGAGGCCACCCGACGGGGGATCGAGCTCTTCGGCATCGCTGACGTCCAGTTCAGCCCCGCCGACCTGCGACGCTTCACGTCCGACGCCCATACCGCGGCCGCGGCGGGACGGCTGCGGCCGGTGATCGGGGAGGTGTTCCCACTGGGACGGGCGGCGCAGGCACATGCGGCTATTGAGGGGCGGGGGCTGGTGGGGAAGGTGGTGCTGGAGGTGTGAGAGAGCCTTCCCTCGGGGCCGCCGAAACGCCCAAAGCCGACAACGGGTCAGGCCTGAGGACTCAGGCGTCCGCGAAGAACTCGGCTGTCCGTTGGCCCCCGTGGTCGCCCTGCGGCAGCGCCCGGGCAAGATAGGGGTTCGCGGTCGATTTGTCCGGGAGCCCCAGCGCGGCCGTGGCTCCGGCCAGGGTCATCGCGTAGGCGTCCACCGCACGGCGGACGTTGGGGGCGTCCAGGCTGTCGCCGGTCACGAGGCGGTCGAGGTCCACGTAGGCCGAGCGGACGACTTCCATCCAACGGTAGACACGCCAGTCCTCACGCCAGCCCTTCGTGCAGTCCTCGGGCAGCAGACGGGCCCAGCGGGAGAAGAGGCGCTCACGGATCTCGGGACGCGTGGGGGTGAGGTGTATGTGGCGGACCAGGTCGTACAGCGGGTCACCGACCATCGCCATCTCCCAGTCGATGAGGGTCAGACCGCCGCTCTCACGGCGCACGAGGTTCCAGGGGTTGAGGTCGCCGTGCAGGAGCACGGGGCGGCGCGGGACCAGGGTGTGGCGACCGAGGATCTCGCCGAGACGGCCGCCGTTGGGGAGCCCCAGTTCTCGCATCAGGTCTCGGGTCGCCGGGGGGAGCTCGGTCACCATGCGGACCAGTTCGCCTTGGAGCTCCCGGTAGAAATTCAACCGCGCCGCTTCGGGGTCCAGCGTCTCGCAGGCGACGAAGGTCAGCGCCGCGAGCTGATCCACGAGATCGTCCGCCTCGTGCGGCCGGAGCCCGTCGGTGGGGTGGTCCGGTGGGCGAAAACCGTCCGCCGGGCCTTCGTAGGACTGGATGGTGAACTGCTCCCGCAGGCCGCTGGTGCCCAGGGCCAGCACTCTCGGGGCGCGTACGGAAATGTCTGACCGCTCGATGGCACCCAGGACGACATGCTCGTTGAGGAACCGGCGCTCCCGGGCGTTGGCCGTGCCGATCTTCCGGCGAACCATGACGGGAAAAGGGTATTCCGGCACCTGTACCGCCGTATTGAGATGGGCGGTTCCCTTGAACACACGTTCCGCGGACGCGGCCCCCTCCTCGAAGAGTGCCCTGCTCACGAGAGGCGCGGGAAACCGTGGATGCGGCTGGACTCGGTCGTCGGGTTCCCAGACGATCTGCGAGAACGGCCCGTTCGGGTGATCTCGGCCCGCGTGGGACTCGTTCCAGCGGAAGAGAATGCGCTCGATCTCGGTCTCGTCCGGCACGCCGGCGAGCCGAAGCGGCTCCTCTGCCGAAGTCAGCGCCCGGTGCACCTCCCGCGTCGCCGCTTCGAGTTCCCACTGGTCGAAGGAGCCACGAAGCGACGTGGCGGCTCGCATCACATCCGGGTAGACGGACTGGGCGCGTTCGAAGGCCAGGTAGTGCTTCAGGTCCCGGTCCAGACCGTGTACGGCCTTGGGCCGCCGTCGCCCCATGACCTCACGCCATGCCTCGATCACCTCGGGCCACTGGCGGTCGGGGTACTTCATGCGCACGAGGTGTGTCGCGAGGTCGTGCAGTGGATCCCCGTAGCTCGCCAGCTCCCAGTCGACGCAGATCAGGGGCGGGTCACCGTCGTACGACACGATGACGTTGTCCCGGTGCAGGTCCGTATGGAGCAGGCTGAAGGGGCGGCTGATGAGCGCCGGCACCCGTTCCGCGAACCGCGTCATCGCGTCCTCGGGGATGCCCAGCATCGCGAACAGCCCGCCGAAATCCGCCCAGTTGCGCCGGCGGATCTGTTCCTCCGCCGCTGATGCCAACGCCCGCAGAAAGCCCCTGCTGTCCCGGCTCGAGCGCGGCCAGGACGCCGGCAGTGGAGGGAGATGCTGCCTGCGAACCTGCGTCATGTCCGCAAGAAGATCCGCCAGTGCGAGGATCAGGCTGGATTCCACCGGCTTGCCGTTGGGGCAGATGCGCGACAGCGGCACGCCCTCGACATAGCTGAGGATGGTCACGTCTCCACGCTTGACCAGGCACCGCGGAACGTGCGGCAGCACGCGCCAGATCGTGTTGAGGATCTCCGCCTCGTCCTGCCAGGTTCTGATGACCACGGGCACCACCGAGGCGATACGTTCCCGCACCGTCACCGGCGCACGGTCGTCGCACGCCACGAGGCGGGAGTCGTTCTCCGTGAAGGGGCGGACCATGTAGTTCCGGTTGTGGTGACCGCGGCCGAACGACCCGAATGCCCTGGCGTAGCGCACGAAGTCCTCGTACGCCGTGTCCGCCGCACTTTCCAGAGCCGGCGGGCCTGACAGGCCGGGCAGCGGAACACCCACGGTCACTCCTGAATAACTGTGCATTATCGCCGATGTTCATGCATAGCGATGAGGGTGAGCACACCTTAGTGCCCGTCCAGGAGCCCGGTTGAGCCCTCTACGAAATCGGTGCCTACTTGAGAAAGAGTTGTACCTCCCGGAAACACAGAGTTGTTGGAGGCCCGGTCAACCGACTCCGCGTCGGCCCAGGGCTCCCCGCCGTCACCCCGGGGCTCCCGCCGTCGCTTCAGGGCTCCCGCCGTCGCCTCAGGGCGTCTCCGCGAGAAGATGCCAGCAGGAGTCGAACCAGGCCTGCATGCTCTCCATGAACACAGACCCGGAGGAGTCCGGGTCGCCCTCGTCGTTGACGTGACGGGTCAGGGTCGATCCGAGACCGAGGACATCCGTGGCTTCGACCTCCACGCCGTCGTCCAGCAGGATGGGCCGCTCCACCACCTGATACGGGCCGAACAGCGCCTCGACGCCCGGGCGCAGATACAGCTTGAACGCCGGTGCCAGTGGCACATGCCGGATCTCCACGCGCACGGAGGGCACCAGACCCTCCGTCTGCAGATCGCGCAGAGCGGCACGCAACGAAAGCGTATGCCGCCGGGTGATGTCACGGAGCCGGTCCTGCAACCGGCCCGATTGGTCGGGTTCCGGCTGCGTGGGCTGGTCCTCACCCGACTCCTTCATACGCGGATAGGGAAGGTCCAGCGATTTCGAGGGCAGCAGTATGCGCAACTCGATGTGCTCGGGGGTGATCTCCTTGAGCCTGATGTGCTCGGCCTGGAGTCGGATGTGGGCGTCGAGGGACTCCGAGGTGAGGGTGAACACGTCCAGTCGTACGGTCGGCTGGGCGAAGGCCCGTGCGACGAAGGTGCCCAGAGTCGCGCGCACCCGGGGCACTTCCCGTTTCGGGTTGCCCAGGTGGGTCGGGCTCTTCACGACCCGCGATCCGCTGCCCTGACGGGACTTGATCCAGCCTTCGTTGTTCAGCTCTCGCAGTACACGCTGCACGGTGTCGCGGGAGACCCCGAGTTCCTCGGCGAGCTCACGCTGCGCGGGCAAGTGGGAGTCGATCGCGTACGTGCCGTCGGCGATACGGGTCCGCAGCGTCTCCAGGATGCGCTGGAACTCCGTACCGCCTCCCTCACCGCGTTCTCCGCTCACACCGCGACCGTACCTCGCCCGCCCCAGGGGCAAACCCGCTTCCCGGCACCTGAGGGACCGGATGGGAAGGATGACAGGGCTGAATGTTGACCGGCTGTTAAGGGATCAAGCAGACAGGGAACATCCAATCCGAGGTAACCAGTCCAATTGGACGACTAGTTGGCGGATCCACTGAAGTGGACGGGGTGGGATACGTGATCTTCTTTCAACTGGTGTGCGTGGGGCTCGAGTTCGGGGTGACGCAGCTCGTGCGGATGGAGCTCGGGCTGGTGGGTCTGGTGCTGCTGACCCTCCTCCTGGTGGGGGTCCGAGCGGGACACCCACGCCTGGCCTGGTGGTCAGCGGCCCTCTTCTTCCTGCTGACCCTTCAGATCCAGACCTGACGCCGCGAGGCCTGGGGCCGCGAGACCTGACACCCCCCAGGCCTGCCGACACTTCACGCCGGCCCCCGAAGCACCCTCAGCACCGGCTCCAGTGAGCTCACCACGTCCTCGGCGCCCGCTTCGCGCAGGAGCTTCTCCTTGTAGGCGGTGCTGGCGTAGCCGAGGAAGGGGACGCCGGCCTGGCGGGCGGCCTCGTAGTCCGAGGGGGCGTCGCCGATCATCAGGGCGGCGGCGGGGGCGGCGCCCAGGGCGTTCAGGGCGCGGTTGAGGCAGTGCGGGTCCGGTTTGAGGTGGTGCAGGTCCTGGCCCCGGCCGTAGATGTTGGGGGCGAAGCAGTTGGTGAGATCCCGGCTCGCGAGGTAACTCGAGGCCGTGCGGGCCGAGTTGTTGGTCGCGATGGCCAGCCGTGCGCCGACGGCGCTCCAGGTCCGGATCAGCGGGTCCGCGTACGCGGTGGGCCAGGCGGACGGCACCGCCTTGAGTTCCTGCTGGGTGAGACGTTCCTCCAGCTCACTCACCAGATCGCTGTGCGGATGGCGGCGGTGGACGGCGTAGAGGACGACCATCGGGTCCGGGTGGACCTGTTCCTCCTCGGAGAGCAGTCCCCGCAGCCCCTGTCGCTCGAGCCACTCCACCAGGTCCTTCGCCACGTCCTCCGCGGAGTGTCCCGCGAACAGCCGACAGATCGGCCCGTCGAAGTCGAAGAGTACAAAGCGAGCGCGTTCGATCACTTCCCGCAAGTTCTCGGTCTCTGCTGCCACAGGTTCAGTCTGCGCCGTATCAGAAGTCACTAGGAGAGTGTCAGGTCCGTGGTGATGGTTTCCCAGAGGGCGTCGAACCACTTCTGGGATTGGTCCACGAACGCGGCGTCCCGCTGACCGGTCCGCTTCTCGAAGGAGAAGAGGAGGGATTCCGAGCCCACGGCGTCGTACATGTCCAGCATCCCGTCGGCCACCTCCTCCTCGCGCCGCATGACCATGTAGTAGGCGATTAAGGCCTCGACGCCGTTGAGCAGGTAAAGCTTCACGGGCGGGGTGAAGGGCAGGGCCCGGAACGCCACGCGCACGTCGATGCCGTGCGAGGAGCGCAGGGCGCGCAGGTTGTGCTGGAGGACGTGGACCTGGGCGTTGCGCTGGGCGAGCCAGCGCTCGTGGACCGGGTCGTCGTCACCGCGGCCGTCGACGGGGACCGGGAAGGCGAGGTTGATGTCCCGGGACGGGAGCAGGATGCGGACGTCGATCGACTCCGGGCGGATGCGGCCCTCGTGGATCTGGCGGACGGGTTCGCCGAGTGCCAGCATCAGGGTCTCGGCGGTCAGGCAGGCCGCGTCGACCCGGACGTGCGGCGCGGAGAACGCGTCCGCCAGCCGGGGAGCCAGTCCGACCATCGTCGTCTGCGGCTCGCTGCGGGCCGGGGCCGGCGGCTCCGCGATCCGTGGGGGGCTGCCCTTGCTGACGTTGCTCAGCAGTCCGTCGTCCTGGAGCGCGCGCAGGGCCTGGCGGACGGTGCCCCGCTCGACACCGAACTCCTCTGCCAACTCGGCCTGAGTTGGCAGGCGGTCGCCCGTCTTGAGGTCACCGGCGCGGATCCGATCCCGCAGGACGTCGGCGATCTCCTGGGGCGAGAGCCTTCTGCTGCCGTTCACTGCAACGTTCTCCTGGGTCACGACCAAACGCTACAACTCTCGTCCATCTACGGGGAGTTGTTTGAAAGTTGTTTATGGATAGTAGCCAAGTGGGGACAACTTAATCAGAGTTGGTCACCAACTTAGCCAAGTTGGCGGAAGTTTTGCCTCCCCCACCCGAGTCCGTCACCGACTCACCCGGCCTCACCCTCGCACACCCCAGAGGAACCACCACGCCACAGTAGAAGCAGGAGAATCGCCCATGCCCGCCATCGCCCTTCTCTCCGCCCTCTTCGTCGTCGGCTTCGACCAGTTCGTGCAGTGGCAGTACGGCACGACAGGCGTCATCGGCCTGCTGCTCCTCACCGTGGGGATCAGGGCGAAGAGCCCCACCTGCAGCTCCATCGGCGCGGTCGTCCTCGCCCTGATGGTCGCGGGTCCTGCCCTGTGACGTGCAGGGGAGAGTCGGTCAGCTCGAGAGCAGCAGCTTCGAGCTGATGGTCTCCCACAGCGCGTTGAACCAGAGGTGGGACTGCTCCACGAACGTGGTGTCCCGCAGTCCGTTGCCCTGCGCGAAGGGGAACAGCATGGACTGGGTGCCCTGGACGTCGTACATCTCCAGGTACTCGTGGTCCACTTCCTCCTCGCGCCTGGTCAGCGTGTAGTACGCGAAGAGCGCCTCGACCCCGTTGAGCAGGTACAACTTCACCGGCGGGGTGAAGGGGAGCGCGCGGAAGGTGACGTTGACGTCGATGCCGTGCGTGGCGCGCAGGGCGAGCAGGTTGTGGCGCAGCACCTGGCCCTGGGCGTTGCGGTTGGTCAGCCAGCTGCGTTGGAGCCGGCCGGCCGCCGAGGCGTCCACCGGCGAGGGAAAGGCGAGGTCGATGTCACTGCTGGGAAGCAGCACGCGGACATCCACCCTGGCCGGTTTTATTCGGCCCGCGTGAATTTGCCGGAGGGGTTCGCCCATGGCAAGGGTGAGCGATATCGACGTCAGGCACAGCGCGTCGATCTCCACGTGCGGGGCTTCGAAGGCGGCCGTGATCCGGCCGCCGAGTGCCACCGTGGTGGGCCGCGGCGAGGCTTCCGGGCCGGTCAGAGCCCGTTCCGGAGTGTCGGCGACAGTCGCCGGGCTCCCTTTGGACACATTGACGAGCAGATGTTCCGACTGAAGGATGCGCAGCGCCTGCCGGACCGCCCCGCGTTCGACACCGAACTCGTCGGCCAGCTTGGCCTGTGTGGGCATGCGCTGCCCCGGCCGCAGCTGGCCGGACCTGATCCGGCTGCGCAGTTCGTCGGCCACCTCGCGGTGTGACCTCTGTGGCCGTGGTGACCTGTTCCGTCCATTGACGGAGGCGTGTTCCGGTTCCACGACAAAACACTACAACTTCGCGCCATCTTTGGGCAGTTGCAGGAGAGGTGGTTATGAGTCGACCCAACGCGGAGATAAGTACCAGTGAGTTGGTTGCCAACTTGCACAACATGGTCACACTTCCCGAGGGTTGGCCGCCAGAGTCGTCCTCCCCAGGACCCCAGGAGGGAACGTCATGCCACTCATCGCCCTCGCCGTCGCCGCCCTCGCCATCGGATTCGAGCAACTCATCCAGTGGAAGTACGGGCCGCTGGGCATCATCGCGTTCATCGCGCTGTCCGTCGGCCTCAAGGCCAAGAACACCACCGTCAGCGGCATCGGAGCGGTCCTGCTCGTGATGTTGCTCGCCCAGTCCGGCTGATCGGACGCCACCGTCCGGCAGTCCGGCTGGCCGGGCTCCCCTCCGGAGGGGAGCCGGGAGCTCGGTCAGTCCGTGTCACCGCACCACCGCACGGCTACGGATGCGGTGCACCACCAGTACCCGACGCGACCGGAAGGAGCAGCACCCGCGGTACAGCAGGCACCACCACGCCGGCCGTAGAGGCCACACCATTCAGAAGATGTCCGGGCACCACGGTCGCCTGGACGTACGGAGCAGGGCGTCGGCGACGACGGCGGCGCCCTCTCGTTCTTCCCGCACCCGCCCGAGCGCGGCGAGCCGCACCGCCGACTCGTCACCCAGCCACAGGGCCGCCAACTCACTCACGTTCAGGGTGAGATCGGCGGTCGTCGTGGTCGGTGCGCAGGTCGCACCGTCGGGTCCGGCCTCCAGGCGGTAGCGTCCGGCGGAGAGGCCGTCCCCGTCGGTGACGTCCAGGACGAGGGTCCCGGACCCCGCGTACGTACGCGCCTCCAGAGCCCGTACGACGTCCAGGATCCGCACCCACAGCCAGTCCGCCTGGGTCGTGATGCGAGCGGCTCGCGGATCGGGCAGGAAGTGCGGGAGCAGGTCGTCGGGGGCGCGCCAGCCGGTCTTGACGTGGGCGATCCAGTCGATCGAGCAGAGGTACTGCCACAGGGCGCGTTCGGCCGCCGGGGTCACCGTGATCAGCCAGTTCACTTCCGCCGTGTTCAGCGGTTGCTTGACGTCGCCCCAGTTGTCGTCCGACTCGTACGAGACCAGGCCCTCGACCTCGCCGTTCGCCGAGCGGTACACGGCGTAGAAGGGCTCCTTCCAGGAGTCGCCGCTCAGACTCAGTACGCCGGTGTTGATCTGCCACCAGCGTTCGTCGCGGTTGACCGCGCCCGGCTGGGTGCGACGGAGGCGGTCGTGCAGGTCCGGGCCGAGTTTGCGTACGTCCTCGCCGTCCACCAGGTCGATACGGGCGCCGTCGGGCGGCCCCGACCAGCGGGGGTCCAGGCCCGACCTGGAGACGTCGATGGTCCACTCGGCGGCGGTGGTGGCCTGGCCGAAGCCGTACCGCCCGTAGATCGGGTACTCCGCGGCGATGAGGGTGGCGACCACGTCGCCGCGGTCCTTCGCCGCGGTGAGGTCGGTGGCCATCATGCGGGTGAGGAGGCCTCGGCGGCGGTGGGTGGGGGTGACGGAGACGTTGGTGATGGCGTCGGCGGGGACGGGGGTGCCGCCGACGGTGGTGAGTTGCTGCGGGAACGATCGGAAGGTGGCGACGATGGGGTTGCCCCCGCTCGAGTCGAATGCGCCGAGGGTTCGCTGCGGGAGGATACTCGAACCGCGGTTGGTGATCTCCTGGTCCGATACCGCCGGGGAGCGTAGGAACCCCGTGTTCAGCGCGCGGATCCAGGCCGGGATCTCGGTCTCGGTGATCGTTCGTACGTCGATTTCTTCGCGCCGGCTCATGGGGTCACGCTAGGGCGACGACCACTCCCCTGTCGCACCGTTTTCGCCCCCGCCGCCCCTACCCGTCCCATCCCCGGGGCTCCGCCCCGGACCCCTGGGTGGGTTCGTTGACCGCGGGTGGTGGGGGCTGGTCGCGCAGTTCCCCGCGCCCCCAGAGCGAGGCTTCGCCCCGCATCCCCCGCGCCCCTGGCGGGGGCGAGGAACGTTTGGGGCCGGGCCTAGAACGTCGCTCGGATCTTGCCCACCTCGAGGCCTCCGCCCGTCAGGGGGGCGTGGCCGATTTTGGAGAGGACCGGGGATTGCGTGCCCAGGAGGGACAGGGCTCGGGCGAGGACGGGTCCGAGTGCTCGGGTGGCGCCGTCGTCGATCTTGAAGGCGAGGGCCCTGCCGTCGGGAAGGGCCACCGCCTGGACGGCCTCCGCGCCCATCTTGGAGAGGGCACCCGGTATCTCGCGCATGAGCCAGGTGTCGGGACGCCGCGTCCCGGCGACGTACTCGGGGTGAGCGCGCATGGCGTCGGCGACACGACGTTCGGCGGAGCCGGGGGCGGCGAGGACGAAGGAACGGAAGGCACGGGCAAG
Source organism: Streptomyces sp. NPDC090798 (assembly GCF_044768965.1). NCBI lineage: Bacteria > Bacillati > Actinomycetota > Actinomycetes > Kitasatosporales > Streptomycetaceae > Streptomyces > Streptomyces sp. NPDC090798. The sequence goes on along the minus strand of NZ_JBIVXA010000037.1, from coordinate 36,379 downwards.
GCCCGTGAGGCTGATCGCCATCAGCGGCGCACCGCAGCCGTCCGTACCGACCGCCGCCACCGACTCCCCCGCCGCCTCCTCGACCACCGTGTGGATGAGCTGCTGGAGCGGATGCCCGGGGTCCAGGTAGGAGTCCAGGGGCCAGCCTCGCAGCGCGCACACCGCGAGCATCGCCGCGTGCTTGCCGGAGCAGTTCATGGTGACCCGGTCGCGGACCGCGCCCCCGGCGAGATACGTCTCCGCCTCCGCCGGGTCCAGCGGCAGATCCGGCGGGCACTGCAACTGCCCGGCGTCCAGCCCGTGCTCGGCCAGCATCTTCTGGACGAGATCGCGGTGGAAGGCCTCCCCGGAGTGGCTGGCGGCGGCGAGAGCCAGCCGTTCACCGGCCAGGTCCAGCCCCGCCCGCAGCACACCCGCCGCCTGCATCGGCTTGTTCGACGAGCGCGGGAAGACCGGCGCGGTCACCTCGCCCAGCGCCAGCTCGACCGACCCGTCCGCGGCCAGCAGCACCAGGCTGCCCCGATGCCGCCCCTCGACGAATCCCGAACGGACGACCTCGGCGAGAACAGGCGGTATGAAGGGGTCTGCGGGGATGGCAGGAGCGGCGGCGGACATCGGCGGTGGCCTTCCATGACAGGGACCCGCCCGGTGATCGAACCGCGGCGCCGTACGGGAGGTTCCCCGATGGCGTGGCCCCGGCCGAGCCCCACGACCGCGACCCGGGCCGTTCCCGGGCGCGGCCGCCGCGACCGCGGAACCGGGCGGAGCCACGGGGCCCGGCCCCGGATGTCCCGGACCGCCGGCGCCGCCGCAGCCGTCGCACGCGCCCCCGGGATCGCCGGGGGCCACCGCGTCACATGAGCAGGTCGTCTACTTGTGCTTCCCCATCACGGTACCTGCGGGCGATCTCGGCGCTGCAATCGTCGGCGGTGCGCTGCAGGTGCTGGCGCCGCCGGGAGACCTGCTGCTCGTAGCGCACGAGCCGTCCCATCCCCGCGCCGAGCTCGTCGTCCGTACGTGCTTCCAGGTCCGACAGCTCCACCTCGGCGAGCATGTCCGCGGCCAGCCGCCGGTACTCCTCGCCGTACGGTGTGCCCACTGTCACATGGCGGGCCGACGAACGGTGCCGGGCCGGCGCGTCCGTAAGGATCTCGGGAAGCCGGTCGACGACCGACGCCTCACGGAAACCGGAGCCGGAACCCGCTCCCCTCCCTCCGGCCGGACGCAGACCCGGACTCGTTCCCAGGCCCGAGACCAGCGGCGATCCCGACGTCGCGGAGAGTGCCCGCAGTCCCCCGCGGCGCGCCAGCTCCGCCCGCAGGATGTCGATCCGCCCCTGGAGCAGCCGCCGCACATAGCTGAGGTCGGCCTCGTCGCGCTGCGCGTCGCGCCGCAGGGTCCGCAGTTCGGGCAGCCGCAGCAGGGGCAGTTCGGGCGCGGGCGGGTCCGGGTGCAGCGGGCTGTCGGTGCGTTGCACGGGAGGACGATGAACCCCCGTACGACCGCCTCCCGCCCGCGGACTCGTACGGGTCAACGACACAGCCCCGGGCGGCTGCTGCCCGGTACTCGGTGTGCTCATGTGCCTCTACCGTCCCCTCGACCGGCGCGGTCCACCCCACGGTTGCACCGCAACACACGCATCGTGCCACCCCAAGTGGCCGCTATGTGACCGAGTGCCCCCGATCGGCCCCAGATGGGGGGGTAAGGAGCAAAAAGAAACCCCCGAACGACCCCTCGAAAGAGGTCGGGGGAGCACGCGCGAACGCATTGAGCCCCATGACGCGAAGGCATTGAGCCCCGTGAGGGGGGCTGCGTCCCACACGGCATGATGGTTCCCATGCGTGCGGTGGTGCAGAGGGTGGACGGCGCGAGCGTCGTCGTGAACGGGGAACACGGTCCGGAAACGGTCGGGGCGATCGACGGCGAGGGGCTGTGCGTCCTCGTCGGTGTCACGCACGACGACACCAAGGAGAAGGCGGCCCAACTCGCCCGCAAACTCTGGTCCGTCCGGATGCTGACGGACGAGAAGTCGTGCTCCGACATCGACGCGCCGCTGCTCGTCATCAGCCAGTTCACCCTGTACGGCGACGCCCGCAAGGGCCGCCGCCCCACCTGGAACGCGGCCGCCCCCGGCGATGTCGCCGAACCCCTCGTCGACGAGGTCGTGGCCCAACTCCGCGCGCTGGGCGCCACGGTGGCGACGGGCCGGTTCGGCGCGCAGATGCGCGTCTCGCTGACGAACGACGGCCCGTTCACCGTGCTCCTGGAGATGTGACCCAGGAGATGCGACCCGTCCGAGCCCCTACGGCTCGACCACGACCTCCTGCGCCGCCGCCGTCGTGTCCGCCAGCAGCCGGGCGTCCAGCGGCACGTTCCGCTTCACCAGGCCGAGCGCGATCGGGCCGAGCTCGTGGTGGCGCACGGAGGTGGTGATGAAGCCGATCTTCCGGCCGTCGGGGCCGTCGTCCGCGAGGCGGAGTTCGGCGCCGTGCGGCGGCAGATGGACCTCGCTGCCGTCCAGGTGCAGAAAGACGAGCCGGCGCGGGGGCTTGCCCAGGTTCTGTACGCGGGCGACGGTCTCCTGGCCCCGGTAGCAGCCCTTCTGGAGGTGCACCGCGGTGGCGATCCAGCCCAGCTCGTGCGGGATCGTGCGGTGGTCGGTCTCGAAACCGAGCCGCGGGCGGTGGTGTTCGACGCGCAGCGCCTCGTAGGCCAGCAGCCCGGCCGGCGGGCCGGCCTTTGCGGCGTACGACTCCAGGTCCGTACGCGGCAGGAAGAGATCACGCCCGTACGGTGTCTCGCGTACGACCGCGCCCTCGGGGACCTCGGCGATCGAACCGGCCGGCAGGTGCACGACCGCGAAGTCGTCGGTGCGGTCGGCGGCCTCGACGCGGTAGAAGAACTTCATGGACTCCAGGTACGCGAGCAGCGCGTCCTGGGTGCCGGGTTCGACGTGGGCCCAGGTCGTCGCGCCGTCGTCGACGAGGTAGAGCGCGTGCTCGATGTGGCCGTGCGCGGAGAGGATCAGCGCCTCGGTGGCGCGGCCCGCCGGGAGGTCCGTGACGTGCTGGGTGAGCAGCAGGTGCAGCCAGCTCAGCCGGTCCTCACCGGAGACGGCGACGACACCGCGGTGCGAGAGGTCCACGAAGCCGGTGCCGTCGGCGAGGGCTCGCTGCTCGCGGAACAGGTCGCCGTAATGGGCTGCGACCTGTTCATCCACGCCTTCGGCGGGGACGGCGCCGGGCAGGGACAGGAGAGGGCTCTTCATAGACCTAGCCTACGACTTGGTAGTTGAACTCTTGAGCGAACAGTCCTTGCAGCGGCCGAAGATCGCGAAGTGCTTCATGTCCGTCTCGAAGCCGAACGTGTCACGCAGCTTGGCCCGGAACTCGGCGGCCACCTCGACATCGGCCTCGATGACGTTCGTGCAGTCACGGCAGACCAGGTGAATGTGGTGGTGCCGGTCGGCGAGATGGTACGTCGGAGCGCCGTGCCCGAGGTGCGCGTGACTGACCAGACCGAGCTCCTCCAGGAGCTCCAGGGTCCGGTAGACGGTGGAAATGTTGACCCCCGACGCCGTCTTCCTCACCTCGATGAGGATGTCGTCGGGGGTCGCGTGCTCCAGGGTGTCCACAGCTTCGAGGACAAGCTGGCGCTGCGGCGTCAGCCGGTAGCCGCGCTGCCTCAGGTCGCTCTTCCAGTCGGTGCTCACCACACAGGAAGTCTAGGACCATTCCGGGGTTTGCCGACCTGAGGAGAGCCGCCGAACCGGCCGGGCCGCTTCCGGGCTACTTGAAGAACGCGATCCCGTCGTCCGGCATGTCGTCCGGGAGGGCCTTGGCCCAGCGCTCGACGTCCTCCGGAGTGACGACCTTCTTCAGGTGCGCGGACATGTAGGGGCGCAGCTCGACCTCGGGGGTCTGCTTCTCACCGACCCACATGAGGTCGCTCTTCACATAGCCGTAGAGGCGCTTGCCGCCGGTGTAGGGACCCGAGGCCGCCGTCCGTGCCACGGCGTCGGTGACCAGGTCGATCTGCGGCGTCTTGGCGGCCAGGTCGCCGTACCAGATCTCGACGACGCCGTCGTCGCGGGTCATGACGACCTCGACCTTGCGGTCGGAGTCGACGCGCCAGAAGCCGGACTCGGTCTCCAGCGGCCTGACCTTGTTCCCGTCGGCGTCGAGCACCCAGGTGTGCGAGTGGTACTCCAGGAAGTCGCGCCCGTCGTGGGTGAAGGTGACCTCCTGCCCGAAGTTGCACTTCTCGGAGCCGGGGAAGTCGTGAACGCCCGCACCGGCCCAGTTGCCGAGCAGGAAGGCAAGAGGGAGCAGGTCCTTGTGCAGGTCGGACGGGATCTCGATCATGAGCTCGGCAGTTCCTCGATGGGGGTCAGCGCTGGCCCTGGTACAGCTTCTTCACGGTCAGCCCGGCGAAGGCGAGCACGCCGACGCAGACCAGGACCAGCAGGGTTTCGAAGAAGATCTCCACGGGGTGCTCCTCGGATGAGCGGGGTGGGCGGTACAAGAGCCGAGCCCCAGCTTAGTGGGCCGGGGCTCGGGGCTCTCTGCGAGGTACTCCTGGGCGGGTCTTCGCGAGGTACGCCCAGCGTGTTCAGCCGAGCAGCTGGCTCTGGAGGACCACCGTCTGCTGGAACGGGACCGCCCTCGCGGCGCCCTTGCGGGACTGCACGATCAGGGCGAGGGTGTCCCCGGCCGAGAGGTACGCCTGGCGGACCTGCTCGGCGCCGTACGGCTTGATCTCGTCGTACGCGTGTCGGACCACGTCGTCGACCGCGGCGCGGTCCGGGAACCGGTCGTCGGCCATCGTCCGCTCGGCGCCACGCACCGCGTAGTTCGGCATGTTGTAGCTGGTCAGCCCGGGCGAGTTCACCTCGTCCGCGACGACGGCCGAGTCGAACTGCAACAGGTAGATCCGCGTGTGCGTACCGTCCGGTGTCGTCCAGCCGCGCGCCGCGATGTGCCGCAGACCGTTGTCGGTCAGCTGCTGCCCGACCGTCTCCCGGTCATCCCGCGTGGCGTACTCCGCCAGGAACGTCTTCGTCGCCAGCCAGCCGTCCTTCCCGCGCAGCGCCGTGTCGACGCGTGCGCCCTTCGGGGCGGGCAGCACGAGCCTGCGCAGGTCGGCGTAGTGGGTGCCGGTCTTGTTCGCATCGGCGAGCGGGCGCGGGCTGCCGGAGGGCAACGGCGGCCGGGTGATCGTCGGGTAGTCCCAGCGTCCGTCCGACTCCGTCGCCAGACCGGGGACGTCGGTGCGGTCCATGCGGGTGATGCCGTACGCGGCCGACGTGCCGACCGCCGCGAAGACCACGGCGGCGGCGGTCCAGCGCAGCACGGCCCGCAGCACCCGACGGTCCTTGCGCACCGGGGCCGGGGGCACCTCGGCCCCGGCGCCCGCGGCCGGCAGCTCGGGCGCGACGACCGCGGGCACGGCCTCGGCGTCGACAACGGCCGCGCGCACCTCAGGCGCGGGTGGCAGCGCGGCCTGCGCCTCGGGGCCGACGACCGGGGCCGGCACCTCCGGCTCGGCCGACACCTCGGGCGCGGGCGGCGTCGCGGGCCGTTCCTCGACCGGCGCCGTGGTCCCGTCCTCGACGGGCGTCCCCGTCCCGTCCTCGACGGAGCTCGTCCGCTCGGTCATACCGCCTCCCCCGGCTCGGCGATGCGGTCGAGCTGCTCGCGCAGCAGCATCGCGACACCCTTGGTGTCCAACGGCTTGGCCCCGTAGGCGGTCGCGCTGACCAGCACGTCGCCCTGGTAGGCGGAGCAGAGCATCATGTCGAGCTTCTCGTCCTTGTCCTTGGGCGGCAGGAAGCACTTGGCGTTCTTGTGGCCCTTGATCTCCGGCCCCTTGCGGAAGATCTTGAGGGCGTCGAGGAACTCGTTCTGGAACGTCGACATGCCCTTCACCGCCGCCTTGTCCTCGATCTGGGCGAGCTCGACGCTCACGGTGAAGGCGCTGTCGGCGTACAGCGTGGAGGCGTACCCGTTGGAGGTGCTGAGGTAGCTGCGCATCGCGATGCCCTTGGTGTGCTGCTTGTCGATGCGCTTCTCCAACTCCCGCCGCTGGGAACGCGGCAGATCCCGCAGCGCCTCCTTGCGCAGAGCGGTGGCCTCGGGCCCGCTGAGCGAGGCGTCGGAGCCGAACTCCCCGATGTCCGGGCCCCGGCTCCAGCCCTCGGTGCCGTACGGCACGAGCATCGCGGCGAGTCCCGAGGGGGCCTTCGCCGTCTTGGCGTCGTCGTGGACGGCGTTCGGGAAGGTCCAGGAGGGCGCGCCGGGGTCCCGGTCGGCGTCCTGGACGGTCACGACGGTGTAGCCGGCGCCGCCGATGACCGCCGCGACGAGGAGCACGGAACCGGCGACGGCGGCGATGCGCCCCCGGCGGAGGGGTTTCTTGACGGGGGCGATGGATTCGGGCGCGGCGGGTTCGGGCGCGGACTCCTGAACAGGCTCCTCGCGCTCCTGAACAGGCTCCTCCACGCGCTCCTGAACGGGCTGCTCGCTCATCGGCTGCTCGCTCATCGGTTCGTCGGTCACAGCCGCTCCATCTGCCGCTCGGCCAGGTCCATGATCTTGGCCTTGGGGATCGGCTTGGTGTCGTAGATCCAGATCTCCATGGCGATGTCACCGCGCCAGGCGTGTGCCTGTGCGCTGTACACCGGCAGATAGCCGGGCTTGGTGTCGGGCTTGATCGTCACGTATGCCATGCCGTCACCCGTGCCGGGGACGGGCCAGCTGCGGGTGCCGTCCACCTTCCAGTTGCCGGCCTCCTCGGAGGCGGAAAGGTTCTCCTCCTGGCGGTACTGCACGAGCCTGATCCCGACGCTGTACGTGTTGCCGACCCGCCAGTCGACTCCGGCCGCGCGGCGGAACTCCGCGCCGACGAGCCGGGCGAACGCCTGGTCCGGGTCCTCGAGCTGGTCCGCGTACTCGGCCATGGTCAGCCAGCCGTTGTGACCCGGCGCGTACTCGGCGTCCTGGGCCCCCTTCGGCCGCTTGATGAGCAGCTTGCGCAGGTCGTCGTCGGTCTTCACCCGGCGGTCCTGCGCGGCGGACAGCGGTTCGGGACCGGCGCCCTCGGCCTGGGCGACCACGGGCTGCGAGAGCGACGGCAGCTTGGTCGGCTCCCGGTCGGCCTGGATCAGATAGCCGGCGCAGGTGCCCCCGAGGAGCCCCAGCACGGCGGCCGTGGCGATCAGCAGGGCCGTACGCCCCCGCCGACGTACGCGAGGCGTTTCCTCCTGGATCTCCTCACGGATCTCCCCGGGTATCTCTTCGACTTCCACGACATCCCCCCACGGAACGCGACACGCGGATTGCGTATCCGCGCGCACAGAAGACCCATGGGAATCTCATGGAGTTGTAAGGGTCATGATCACGATTCGGATTCTCCCCGAACTCCCCCGGACTACGATGCGGCCATGGCGAAGAAGCTCGTGATCAAGGTGACGGCGGGGGCCGATGCCCCCGAGCGCTGCTCGCAGGCGTTCACGGTCGCGGCGGTGGCCGTGGCCAGCGGGGTCGAGGTCTCCCTGTGGCTGACCGGCGAGTCCTCGTGGTTCGCGCTGCCGGGCCGGGCCGCCGAGTTCGAGCTGCCGCACGCGGCGCCGCTGCCCGATCTGATCGACTCGGTCCTGGCCGCGGGCCGGCTCACCCTGTGCACCCAGTGCGCGGCGCGCCGGGACATCACGGAGAAGGACGTCATCGACGGCGTACGCATCGCGGGCGCCCAGGTGTTCGTCCAGGAGGCGATGGCGGACGAGACCCAGGCGCTCGTCTACTGAAGGTCTCGTCCACTGAAGGTGCAGCACGCGCGAAGGTGCGGCGCACGCCCCTCTACGGGCGGCGCTTCTTGCCGTCGAGTTCGTCCCACCACTCGTCGGACTTCTGATCCCCGGACGGGTCGTCCCACCAGCGGTCCTCGGGCCCCCGCCGGTTGGCGACCATCGCGGCGAACGGCGGAATCACCATCGCCACCACACACATGCCCACGGCCACGGGAATCGACCAGATCCTTACGACTCCCCAGGCCAGGACGAAAAGACCGATGCACGTCCCCATCATGGCGAAGTAGACGTGTCGCCGTCGTGCGTACATACCTCAAGCGTAGGCCCGTACATGCCGAAGGGCCGCACCCCGAGCGTCCAACCCTGGGGTGCGGCCCTTCGGCCACTCGGAGATGCCGTCAGACGGCGATGGCGACCTCGGCGAGGCCGCCCGTCTGGGCGACGACCGTGCGGTCCGCGGTGCCACCGGGGACCAGGGCGCGTACGGTCCAGGTGCCCTCGGCCGCGTAGAAGCGGAACTGGCCCGTCGCGGAGGTGGGGACCTCCGCCGTGAACTCGCCGGTCGAGTCCAGGAGGCGCACGTAACCGGTGACGGGCTCGCCGTCGCGGGTCACCTGGCCCTGGATGGTGGTCTCACCGGGCTTGATCGTCGAGGCGTCGGGGCCGCCGGCCTTCGCTCCACACATATTTCGATTCCGTCCTTCAGGCCTTGAGGGTTACTTGTTGGCGCCGAGCTCGATCGGGACGCCGACCAGGGAGCCGTACTCGGTCCAGGAGCCGTCGTAGTTCTTGACGTTCTCCACGCCGAGCAGCTCGTGCAGCACGAACCAGGTGAGCGCGGAACGCTCACCGATACGGCAGTACGCGATGGTGTCCTTGGCGAGGTCGACCTGCTCCTCGGCGTAGAGCTCCTTGAGCTCGTCGTCCGACTTGAAGGTGCCGTCGTCGTTGGCGTTCTTCGACCACGGGATGTTGCGGGCGCTCGGGATGTGGCCCGGACGCTGCGACTGCTCCTGCGGCAGGTGCGCCGGCGCGAGCAGCTTGCCGCTGAACTCGTCGGGCGAACGGACGTCGACCAGGTTCTGCGAGCCGATGGCCGCCACGACGTCGTCGCGGAAGGCGCGGATCGCGGTGTTCTGGGCCTTGGCCTTGTAGTCGGTCGCGGCACGGTTCGGGACCTCGACGACCAGGTCACGGGAGTCGAGCTCCCACTTCTTGCGGCCGCCGTCGAGGAGCTTGACGTTCTCGTGGCCATACAGCTTGAAGTACCAGTAGGCGTAGGACGCGAACCAGTTGTTGTTGCCGCCGTAGAGGACCACCAGAGTGTCGTTGGCGATGCCCTTCTCCGACAGGAGCTTCTCGAAGCCCTCCTGGTCGATGAAGTCACGGCGGACCGGGTCCTGGAGGTCCTTGGTCCAGTCGATCCGGATCGCGTTCTTGATGTGGTTCTTCTCGTAGGCGGACGTGTCCTCGTCGACCTCGACGATGGCCACGCTCGGGTCGTCCAGGTGGTCCTGGACCCACTCGGCGTCGACCAGGACGTCGCTGCGGCTCATGCTGTTTCTCCTCCGGGGCAGTTGCGGCGGGGCGGTGCGTTAGACAGAGGGTGCGCGGTCATGCCTGTCGAGGCTGCGCGGCGCGCACGGGGTTCCTGGCGAAGAGGGGCCAGGGGAGGGCGGACGGACGAATGTCCCGCTCAGAAGGTGCGACAGAGCATGGCGGCGACGCGGCACAGGTCTACTGCCCGCCGCTTCGTGAGATCCGCCTGTCGCTTCATGGGTCCGATCGTAGGGACGGACGGGCTGGCATGTCACCGGCGTGTCGGATGTTGAGATGCGATCGTCCGGGATGTGGGACGCCTTCACCCCCGATGCGGCCCCGCAAGGATTCCGGGCGGATGAATCCGTCATCACACCGACCGCACATCTGCGGTACGGACGGGCACGTCTCGCCCTTCGGACAGCTCTCCGGCCGCGGGGCTCCCTGGCCTCCGGCCTCCGCCCTGCGGCCGCTGACCCTTCTACCCGACCAGCTTGACGTTCGAACCCTTCACGGAGATGTCCACGCCGTTCGCGGCCGCCTGGACCGTGTCGAGCTGGATGCCGCCCGGCAGCTGGCCGATCTTCTGCTCGAAGTCGGTGATCGCGCGCACCCGGTTCTCGGCGAGGGCGACGCCCAGCTTGGGGAGCGAGTCCGCGTGCACCTTGACCGTGTTGCCGCCGACGACCGTGACCGAGCTGAGCACGGAGACCGGCTGGGGCACCTTGGTGCCGCCGATGCTGACCTCGACGGCCACCTTGATCTTGCCGTTGCCGCCGTCGGAGAGGCCGACGACCCGGGCGGTGACGCCGAGGCCGACCTGCGTGGGCTGGGACTTGGCGGTCTTGAGCAGCTCGGCGTACCCGATGGACGCGGAGCCGGTGGCGCTGTTGGCGGTGGCGGAGCTGTAGTCGCCGTTGAAGGTGACGCCGCGCATCTCGGCGTTCAGGTCGTCGATACGGATGGTGCCGGTGCCGCCGGCACTGCCCGCGCCGCTCGTCGACGCCTCGTAGTCCTTGATGCCGATCTTCACGTCGTCGAGTTCGCCGCCGACGACCTGGGTGAGGAAGGGAAAGCCCTCGATGGACACGTCCGGCGTGCCGGCCAGGCCCTCGGTGGTCTTGATCCGGTCCGCCGCCTTGTTCTCCGCGAACCCGACCGCCACCCGGTCCGCGATCACGAACAGGCCGCCCAGGATGACGGTGACGATCAGGATTATTCGCAGTGCACGCATGCGCGGTGTTCCCCACCTCGAACGGATCCGGACGGCCGAGTGGCCCTCCCTCGCGAACCTAACCCCGAAGGGCCCCGCGGCGGGGCCCTCCGATGTGGTTGTAGATCATCTGTGACGAACAGCCACTGGACAAGGCCCGACAGGACCTAGCCGAGGGCGCGGCCCAGCAGGTACACCGCCGGGGCCGCGGCGGCCAGCGGCAGGGCCACGCCCGCGGTGAAGTGGACGAAGCGGGACGGGTAGTCGTAGCTGGCGACCCGGTGGCCGATCAGCGCGCAGAGCCCGGCGCCGAGGCCGAGGAAGGCCCCCTTGCTGCCCAGGTCCGTCATCCCGCCGACCGCGATACCGGCGCCCGCGGCGGCCAGCAGCGCCACCACCACGGAGGCCGCGGTCGGCAGCGGCAGGGCGCGGGCGAGGATCGCTACGGCGACCGCGGCGGCGCCCACCGTGACGGCGTCCGGCTCGGCCGCGAGGTGCCCCGTCGCGATGATCGCGAGCGCCGCCGAGGTGACGGTCGCCATCAGGCCGTACATCCGGGTGTCCGGGTCGGCGTGGCTGCGCAGTCGCAGGACGAGGGTGAGCAGGACCCACACGCCGAGGGTGCCGAGGATCGCGGCGGGCGCGTTCTCCCGGCCCGCCGCGAGGAGCGCGACGTCCGCGGTGACCGCGCCGAGGAACGCCAGCGCGATGCCCTGACGGGCCGGCCACATCCCGTTCAGCCGGAACCAGCCCGCCGCGGTGACGGCCTGGAGGAGGACGAGGGGGATGACGAGGGCGTACTGCCCGATCGCCGCCGTCCCGGAGAGCAGCAGCCCGAGCACCGCGGTGAGCACGGCGGGCTGGATGCCGGGTTCGATGATCGGGGAGCGGCCCTCGGCGCGGGCGCGCTGGGCGTCGGTGACGCGGGCGTTGCCGGTGACGGTCGGGGGGCCGTAGCCGGAGGCGGTCTCAGGGGTGACCGCGCTGCCGGTGCCGGGCGCCTGCTGGGCGGGGGGCTGGTACGCGGGCGTCCACTCAGGTGCCGGAGTCGGCGCCGGGGCCGGTGCTTCCTGCGGCAGCGGCTGCCCGACCGTGCCGTACGTCTGCGGCTCGGGGTACGCCTGGTAGCCCCGCGGCGGCAGGTACGTCGTGTCCGCCGCCGGCATCGAGGGCTGCGCCTGGGTCTCCCAGGTCTGCCCCTCCCACTGCTGGGTGTGCTGCTGCCACTCGGGCTGCGGCGGCTGTTGCTGCTGAGGCTGTTGCTGCTGAGGCTGTGGATACGGGTCGTATCCCTCGTACTGACCCTCGTACGGCTGGTCGCTCATCGTCTCGCTCACCCTCCTGCGAACGGCGGGAGCACCTCGACCGTGCCGCCCTCGGCCAGCCGTACCGTCTCATGTTCGCGAGTGCCCACGGGGTCACCGTCGATGAGGAAGGAGCATCGCCGCAGGACGCGGACGAGTTCGCCGGGGTGTCGCGCGCGGGCCGCGTCGAGCGCCTCGGCGAGCGTGCCCGCCTCGTACGGCTCCTCCGCGACGCCCGCCGCGGCCTTGGCGGCGGCCCAGTAACGCACCGTGCCCTTTGCCATCTCGTTCCTCAATCGGTGTTTTCCGTGAACACGGATCAGTCATCAGTGGTTTCTGTGAACACGGTCAGGCTAGCCCGCCGCCGCGACGGCCCACTCCCCGATACGGCCGAGCAGCACGTCGTCCGCCGCGTGCTCGGCGTGGCCCATGCCGCGCTCGATCCACAGTTCGGCGTGGCCGCCGGAGGCGGCGGCGAGCATCTGCGGGTGGTCGACCGGGAAGTAGCCGTCCTGGTCGCCGTGGACGATCAGCAGCGGAGTGGGCGCGATGAGCGGGACCGACTCGACCGGGGAGGCCGGCACCGGGTTCCAGTCACGGTGGTGGATCCGGGTGCGCAGGCCGTAACGGCCGACCGCGCGGCCCACCGGCCGGGTTACCAGCCAGTGCAGGCGCCGCATAGGGGCCGTGCCCCGGTAATACCAACGGGCGGGTGCGCTCACCGAAACCACGGCGTCCGTACGCGCCCCGGTGCGCCCCTCGTGCTCCATCTCCGCGCCCCGGTCCGGACCCCCCTCCGGGCCCCCGTCCGAGCCACGGTGCAGCGCCGCGTGCCGCAGCACCACCGAACCGCCCATCGAGAAGCCGACGGTGGCCACACGCGTGTGCCCGAGTTCACGGGCCCAGGACACCGCGGCGGCCAGATCGTGGACCTCGCGGTCACCGACCGTGGAGCTGCCGCCGGAGGCGCCGTGACCACGGAAGGAGAAGGTGACCACCGCCGCGTGCCGGGCGAGGACGGCCGCCGCGTGGCGCACGTGCGGACGTTCCAGATCGCCCGTGAAGCCGTGCGCGACGACAATGACCACGTGGTCCAAGTCAGTGGCCGAGTCACCAGAAGGCCGCGTTCCAGGGTCGTACGCCGCATCGATCGTCACCCCGTCGACCGTGTGCAGAAACCTCCGCAAAGGGGCCCGCGGGGGCGTCTCAAGGGGTGGACGATCGGAAGATCCCGTCGCTTGACCTGCCGGACCTGAGCTCATGTGGGCTATTCTGCTGGGCAGAGGACTCGGGCAGCGTAGCCCCCGGGTCCTTTTGTGCTTTCTGAAGCGTTGTATACGAAGCGGGAAACCGCAGGTGTACGAAGCCGACGAACGCATAGAACGTGTGGCGACCCCCAGTGGGCCGTCCGGCGACTCCCAGGGGCGCGGGAGCCGCACCGTAGGAAGCAGTGCCGCAAACGTCCTCGCAGGGACCGAGGAGGAACCAGACGTTATGGGCGAGCGAACCTTGCATGACCGTAGGACGACCCAGGCAGGTGGGGCGCGATGAGTTCTCTGCTGCTCCTGACCAATGCTCTTCAGCCGTCGACGGAGGTGCTTCCCGCTCTCGGCCTGCTCCTGCACAACGTGCGAGTGGCTCCGGCGGAAGGCCCCGCTCTCGTCGACACCCCCGGTGCCGACGTCATTCTGATCGACGGCCGGCGTGACCTCCCGCAGGTGCGCAGCCTGTGCCAGCTGCTGCGCTCGACGGGGCCCGGCTGTCCGCTGATCCTCGTCGTGACGGAGGGCGGTCTCGCGGCCGTCACCGCCGACTGGGGCATCGACGACGTGCTCCTGGACACCGCAGGACCGGCGGAGGTCGAGGCACGGCTGCGACTGGCCATGGGCCGCCAGCAGATCGTCAACGACGACTCCCCGATGGAGATCCGCAACGGCGACCTCTCGGTCGACGAGGCGACCTACAGCGCCAAGCTCAAGGGCCGGGTCCTCGACCTGACCTTCAAGGAGTTCGAGCTCCTCAAGTACCTCGCACAGCACCCGGGCCGTGTCTTCACGCGCGCCCAGCTGCTCCAGGAAGTCTGGGGCTACGACTATTTCGGCGGCACGCGGACGGTCGACGTCCACGTGCGACGGCTGCGCGCGAAGCTCGGACCCGAGCACGAGTCGCTGATCGGTACCGTCCGGAACGTCGGTTATCGATTCGTTACACCTGAGAAGGTGGACCGCGCCGCGGACGAGGCGAGGGCCAAGGCGGCCCAGCCAAAGCCGGAGGATGCGGACGAGACGGCGCACCTGGACGCCGTCGAGACGGCCGAGGCGGCGGCGGAGGCGCAGTAGGCGGTAACGGAGGCGCAGCAAGCCTCCGTACGCCCTGCCCAGCGGCGGGTCCATCCGCGTAGACTCCGCGCGTGGCCAAGGTGACGAGGGACGATGTAGCGCGACTGGCGGGTACGTCCACCGCCGTTGTCAGCTATGTCATCAACAACGGACCGAGGCCGGTTGCCCCGGCCACGCGCGAGCGCGTTCTCGCCGCGATCAAGGAACTGGGGTACCGGCCCGACCGGGTCGCCCAGGCCATGGCGTCGCGGCGGACCGAGCTCATAGGCCTGATCGTGCCGGACGCGCGCCAGCCCTTCTTCGGGGAGATGGCGCACGCGGTCGAGCAGGCCGCCGCGGAGCGCGGGAAAATGGTGCTCGTCGGCAACTCCGACTACATCGCCGAGCGCGAGGTCCACTACCTGCGCGCCTTCCTCGGTATGCGCGTCTCCGGGCTGATCCTCGTCAGCCACGCGCTCAATGACAACGCTGCCGCGGAGATCGACGCGTGGGACGCCCGCGTGGTGCTGCTGCACGAGCGCCCCGAGGCCATCGACGACGTCGCCGTCGTCACGGACGACATCGGCGGCGCCCAACTCGCCACCCGTCACCTTCTCGAACACGGCTACGAGTACGTGGCCTGTCTCGGCGGCATCGCGGAGACCCCGACCGTCGGCGACCCGGTCTCCGACCACGTCGAGGGCTGGCGGCGCGCGATGCAGGAGGCCGGCATCCCCACCGAGGGGCGCCTCTTCGAAGCACCGTACAACCGCTACGACGCCTATCAGGTCGGCCTCCAGCTGCTCGGCGGTCCCGACCGCCCGCCCGCCATCTTCTGCTCCACCGACGACCAGGCGATCGGCGTGCTGCGCGCCGCGCGTGAGCTGCGCATCGACGTTCCGGGACAGCTGGCCGTGGCCGGTTTCGACGACGTCAAGGAAGCCGCGCTGACGGATCCGCCGATGACGACGATCGCCTCCGACCGATCGGCGATGGCGCGGGCCGCGGTGGATCTCGTACTGGATGACGGGTTGCGGGTCGCGGGATCGCGGCGCGAACGGTTGAAGGTGTTTCCGTCACGGTTGGTCGTCCGGCGCTCTTGCGGTTGTGAGTAGCCGCGGGCTTGTGGTGGTGAGCAGCTGCGGGCCGGATGTGGCTGGTCGCGCCCACGCGGCGAAGCCGCATATGTCACAGCCCCGCGCCCCTGAAAAGGGGCGCGCCTGCCCCCGCGGGATCACGGGGACAGGCGCATCCTGGTGCTGAGCTAGAACAGCAGGTTGTACTGGTTGAAGCCGCTGCCCAGGCCGATCCGTGAGCCGAAGAGGCTGCTGGAGGCCTTGTTGGTGCCGGGGTAGAGCCAGAGCTTGCCGGCGGAGTCGCGGGTGATGACGTCGGCGATGCCGTCGCCCGTGACGTCACCGTTGGAGACGTACGAGGTGAAGTTGAAGCCCGTACGCGCCTGGATCCGCGCCGCGAAGGGGGTCTTCTCGACCTGCGTGCCCCGGTAGAGGTACAGGACGCCGGAGCTGTTGCGGACCAGCAGGTCGGCCCTGCCGTCGCCGGACAGGTCGCCGTGTCCGAAGATCTTCACGTTCTTCCAGGCCCTGTCGACGACCTTGACCTTGCCGTAGAACTGGCCGTTGCCCTTGCCCGGGTAGAGGTAGACCGAGCCGTCGGCGTCCACCGCGACCAGGTCGGGGCGGGCGTCGCCCGTCATGTCGCCGGGGATGGCGTACGACTTGTAGCCGCCCCACACCGTGCTGATCTGCATCCAGTCGTACTCGCCGGAGCTGTGGTTCAGGTAGCTGCGGTACAGCTTGCCGTCGCCCTTGTCGCGCATGATCAGGTCCTGGTAGAAGTCCCGGTCCAGGTCTGCCTGGAGGACCCAGCTGGCGTTCTGCCAGCCGTTGCCCTGGTAGGCGCGGGCGGCGAGCGAGGTGCCCTTGCTGTCCTGCTGGAAGAGGCCGCCGGACGGCGTGCGCTCCAGCAGGTCGGCCTTGCCGTCGAAGGTCATGTCCGCGTCGTCGATGCGCGGCTGGGCGGCCCAGGTGTACGAGGACACCTTGGTGAACACCGGGTAGGCGCCCTTCGCGGTGCAGCCCGCGACGCCCCACGAGACGATGCCGACGACCTTGCCGCCGACGATGACGGGACCGCCGGAGTCACCGTTGCAGGGGCTCTTGGTGCCCTCGTCGGTGCCGGTCGCCGGGGTGCCCGCGCAGAACATCGCGCCCTCGACGAAGTCGTCCTCGCCGAGGACCGACCGCATCGCGGAGTCGCAGGTGGAGTCGGCGACCAGCGGCAGGGTCACCTTGCGCAGGTTCGCCGACAGGTCGGCCCCGTCGGCGCCGGAGGTCAGGCCCCAGCCGTAGACGGTGGCGGAGTTGCCGGCCTTGTAGGAGGCGCTGTCACCGGCGGCCACCAGCCGCTGCCACTGCTGGTCCAGCGGGCGGTCGAGCGTGAGGACCGCGATGTCGTTCTGGACGGTCGTGGAGTTGTAGTGCGGGTGGTTCCACTGGCGGTAGACGCCCGCGACCGTGCCGCTGGTGTCGTCCAGCAGTCCGGTGGCGCCGGCCAGCACCGCGCCGTTCTTCACCCAGTCCAGGCCCGCGACGCAGTGGGCCGCCGTGAGGACCTTGTTCGGGGCGACGAGGGTGCCGCCGCAGAAGTAGCCGACGCCGGCCGTGCTGTCGTAGTAGGAGAGCTGGACCATCCACGGCGCGGAGGAGATCGTCGTCTCGGTGCCGCCGATGATGAAGGGTGTCTTCTTGGGGGTCGTGTCCGGGGTCGCCCGGTCCTTGACGGCCGCGGCGACCCGGCCGCGCAGCTCCTTGTCGGAGACGGTCGGCTTCGCGGGCTGGGACTGGTTCACCTCCGGCAGCGAGGGTCCGTCCGCCGCGGTGGCGGGCTGCGCCGCGAAGGCGCCGGCGCAGGTCAGCGCCAGCGCGAGAGCGGCCGTGGGCAACGCCGTGGCGGGGCGTCTCCAGCGGTCGCGCAGAGCACGTATCACTCAGGGCTCCTGGTGTGGGTGCGTGTGGTGTCCATGACGTAGGAGGCCCGAGAAGGGCGTACGACGCACCGGCCCGATCGACGGCGGCGGTCACTGGCCATGGCCGGCAACCGCCTGCATCGACTCAGGCACACCGCGGAGCCCCCTCCGGCGCGGAGATCGTAGGCCTCATCCGCCCCAGAACACATGTACTACACAGCAGACAGACAAGTATTCGTCCGTCGCCTTCCGTGACATCACCCCCACGCAACCCGCTGTTTCCCGGGTTTCAGCGGGCCCGGGCGCCTTTATATCGGGCATACGAGGTTCTGTCGGGCTTCTCAGCGGGCCCTCAGGGAGCTCTCATGATCGGGGGACAAGCTTTTTCCATGACCGAGAGCTTCCGCCGCAGCGGCGAGTACCCCCAGGGCGACGACCACCAGGCGACCGACCCCATGCGGGCGGCGTACCCCCAGCAGCAGCCCGTCTCTTCCTCTCCCGTGAACCCCGAGTGGCCGCCGCCGCCGGCGTACGAGCCGGTCGCTCCGGTCGCCGTCGAGCCGGGTACCACCGTGTGGCCGGGCTCCGGTCAGGGTGGCGACGGCGGTACGGGCGGTTACGGCGGCGGCGGTTACGGCGGAGGCGGCGCCTACGCCGGTTACCCCGAGCCGGACGCCGTCTCCTCCACCGCGGTACTCCAGGCGCAGCCGGTCCCGGCCGCCCCGGCCCCCGCTGCGAAGAAGCGCGGGAAGGGCACGATCGCCCTGCTCGCCGCCGTCGCGATAGTCGCGGCCGCCATCGGAGGCGGCACCGCGTACGGCATACAGGAGCTGGCCGGCAAGAACACCGCGTCGAGCAGCACCAGCACCACCGTCGTGCCCGCCGCCAAGAAGGGCACCGTCGCCGGTGTCGCCCAGGCGGTCAGCCCGAGTATCGTCGAGGTCAGCGCGACCTCGAACGCGGGTTCGTCCACCGGCTCGGGCGTGATCATCTCGTCCAGCGGCGAGATCATCACCAACAACCACGTCATCTCGGGCGCCTCCGAGATCAAGGTGCAACTGAGCAGCGGCAAGTCGTACACCGCGAAGGTGGTCGGCACCGACAGCAAGAAGGACCTCGCGCTCATCAAGTTCGAGAACGCGCCCTCCGGCCTGAAGGTCGCCACGCTCGGCAACTCCGACGGCGTCCAGGTCGGTGACGACGTCGTCGCGATCGGCTCCCCCGAGGGGCTGACCGGCACCGTCACCAGCGGCATCGTCTCGGCGCTCAACCGTGACGTCACCGTCTCCACGGACGAGAGCCAGGGCCAGCAACAGCAGCAGGGCGGCGGCAGCGGCCAGTGGCCGTTCTCCTTCGGCGGCCGGCAGTTCAACGGCGACACCGGGTCCTCGACGACCACGTACAAGGCGATCCAGACCGACGCGTCCTTGAACCCCGGCAACTCCGGCGGCGCCCTCATCGACATGAACGGCAACATCGTCGGCATCAACTCCGCGATGTACTCGGCCGCCGACTCCTCGTCCAGTTCGTCGAGCGCGGGCAGCGTCGGCCTTGGTTTCGCCATCCCGATCAACACCGTCAAGTCGGACCTCGCCAGCCTGCGGGCCGGCGGTTCCGACAGCTGAGTCCTTCTCGGCCAAGTCCTTCTCGGAGGTTGAAATGATCACTCGCGTCTCCCACAGCATCGAAGGCACCGACCCCGCCGGCCTCGGCCTGGCCCTCTCCATCGCCCGTGAACTGCACCGGCCGGTGCCCCGGGCTCCGGAAGTGACGGTCCCGCAGCCGCAGATGATGGGCCTGCACCTCTCCGCCGATCACCCGCACCGCCGCAAGGTCCCGCTGAGCCGCCTGAGCCGTCTGAGCCAGCTGAGCACGCTGGGGGTCTGAGCCGGCGAGCGCTCTGCGTTGCCTGAGCGGGCCGATGAGGCCGAGCAGGCAGGGCAAGGAGGCCGAGCAGGCAGGGCGAGGAGGCTGAACGGGCCGGGCGGGCCAGCGGGCCGAGCGGGCCGCAAACCTGAGCCGAGGAACCGATACCGGCTGATACCGGCCGATCCCGATCGATCTCGACCAATCGCAGCGAATCCCGATTGATCTCAGCCGATCTCCTCCGATCTACGCTGATCCCCTCCGATCCCGACCGATCCCCGCCGATCTCCGCTGATCCTTTCTGCCCCGGCCGGAACGTGCGAGGCTGAAAGCGTCCGGCCCCGTCCCACCGCACCCCTAGGAACCCACGCCCATGAGCCCCGCCGAAGGCGACCGTGAGACCCAGCGCATCCTGATCGTCGACGACGAGCCGGCCGTGCGCGAAGCACTTCAGCGCAGCCTCGCCTTCGAGGGGTACGACACCCAGGTCGCGGTCGACGGAGCGGACGCGCTGGAGAAGACGACCGCGTACCAGCCCGACCTGGTCGTCCTGGACATCCAGATGCCCCGGATGGACGGCCTGACGGCCGCCCGCCGGATGCGCGGGGCGGGCACGACGACCCCCATCCTCATGCTGACGGCCCGCGACACCGTGGGCGACCGGGTGACCGGCCTCGACGCGGGCGCGGACGACTACCTGGTCAAGCCGTTCGAGCTGGACGAGCTGTTCGCCCGGGTCCGGGCACTGCTGCGGCGCAGTTCCTACGCGGCCACGACGGTCGGCGCCCCGGACGACGACGCGCTGACCTTCGGCGACCTGCGGATGGACCTCGCGACGCGCGAGGTCACGCGCGGGGGCCGGGCGGTCGAACTGACCCGCACCGAGTTCACCCTGCTGGAGATGTTCCTGGCCCACCCGCGCCAGGTCCTCACCCGTGAGCAGATCCTCAAGGCGGTCTGGGGCTTCGACTTCGAGCCCTCCTCCAACTCCCTCGACGTCTACGTCATGTACCTGCGCCGCAAGACCGAGGCGGGCGGCGAGCCGCGCCTCGTGCACACGGTGCGGGGCGTGGGGTACGTCCTGCGGTCGGGCGGCGCCGAGTGATGAGGGTCCTGCGCCGGTTCAAATCCCTGCCGATCCGCTCCCGGCTGGCCATGCTGGTCGCCGCAGCGGTGGCGTTCGGGGTGGCAGCGGTCTCGGTGACCTGCTGGTTCATAGTGCGGGGGAAGTTGTACGACGAGATCGACAACAACCTCAAAGCACAGAAGGCACCCGTTTCCTACGGATCGTTCCAGCGCGCCATAAAGAACTGCGGCCAGGACCCGAAGAGCGGCAGCGACGGCCCCCGCGGGCGGTCCGAGTACTTCTCCCAGGTGGTCCAGGCAGACGGAACCGTCTGTGCGTTCGACGGCTCCGCAGGCACGGTGAAGGTCACCAACAGCGACAAGGACGAGGCCAAGAACCCGAGCTGGGCCAGACTCCGCACCGGAACCGACAGCGAAGGCAACGACGTACGGGTGATCACCATGCCCCTCGTCGTCGCCGGCCAGGTTCCGGGCAGCAGCCCGGTCCTGGTCCAGGACGCCTCCTTCCTCGTGGCCATCCCCCTGAAGAGCACCCAGGCCACCCTCAACGACCTCGCCCTTGTCCTCCTCCTCGTCTCGGGCATCGGAGTCGTCGGCGCCGGAGCCGCCGGCCTGGCGGTCGCCCGCGCGGGTCTGCGCCCGGTGGACAAGCTCACGGAGGCGGTGGAGCACGTGGCGCGCACGGAGGACCTCTCCGTCCGCATCCCCGTCGAGGACGACAGCGAGGACGAGGTCGCCCGTCTCTCCCGCTCCTTCAACTCGATGACGTCCGCTCTCGCCAACTCCCGTGAGCTGCAACAGCAACTCATCGCCGACGCGGGCCACGAGCTCCGTACGCCGCTCACGTCGCTGCGTACGAACATAGAGCTCCTCACCCGCAGCGAGGAGACGGGCCGCCCGATCCCCCCGGCGGACCGCAGGGCACTGCTGGCGTCGGTGAAGGCGCAGATGACGGAGCTGGCGGCGCTGATCGGTGACCTGCAGACGCTGTCGCGTTCGGACGCGGGCCAGTCGGGCGACCGCATCCAGGTGGTCGACCTCCAGGAAACGGTCGAGGCGGCCCTCCAGCGCGCCCGTCTGCGCGGTCCCGAGCTGACGATCACGGCGGACCTCCAGCCCTGGTTCGTACGGGCGGAGCCGTCCGCGCTGGAGCGGGCGATCGTGAACATCCTCGACAACGCGGTGAAGTTCAGCCCCGAGGGCGAGGCCATCGACGTCATCCTCAAGGCCGGCGAACTGACCGTCCGCGACCACGGCCCCGGCATCCCCTCCGAGGAACTCCCGCACGTCTTCGACCGCTTCTGGCGCTCCCCGTCCGCCCGCGCACTCCCGGGCTCGGGCCTGGGCCTGTCGATCGTGGCCAGGACCGTGCAGCAGTCGGGCGGCGAGGTGTCGCTGCAACCGGCGCAGGGTGGCGGCACGGTGGCGACGCTACGACTGCCGGGCGCGCCCACGCCGCCTCCCGAGGCTCCATAGGTCCCGCCGGGGAGGCTGGGCGCGGACACCGCCCAGCCTCCCCACACCCCTCTCCAAGCCCTCCCACAGCGCCCCGTTACACGTTGGGGGGATGGCGCGGAAGATCCTGCTGGCCGATGACGACGAGGCCGTACGTGAGGGGCTCGACCGGGTGCTCAGGTTCGAGGGCTACGAGACCGTCCTCACCGGGGACGGCCGCGAGGCCCTCGAACTGGTGGCCGGGGTGGACGAGCGGCCGGACCTGGTGCTGATGGACGTCACCATGCCCGGCCTCGACGGGCTGGCCGCGACGCGCCGGATCAGAGCCTCCGGGTCCACCGTCCCCATCCTCATGATCACCGGCCGGAGCGCCGTCGGCGACCGTATCGTCGCCCTCGACAACGGCGCCGACGACTACCTCATGAAGCCCTTCGCCACCGAGGAACTCCTCGCCCGGGTCAGGGCCCTGCTGCGCCGCAGCCCGCAGCCGAAACGGTGCGCGCCCCGTCTCGACGACCGGCTCGCCTTCGCGGACCTCGCCATGGACCGGCCCACCCGCACCGTCACCCGCTCCGACCGCCCCCTCGTCCTGACGAGGACCGAGTACGCCCTGCTGGAGTACCTGCTCCGGCATCCCGCCAAGGTCCTCAGCCGCGCCCAGATCCTCAAGGAGGTCTGGGGCTTCGACTTCGAGCCGACGTCGAACACGCTGGACGTGTACGTGATGTACCTGCGCCGGAAACTGGAGAGCCGCGGCGAACCGCGGCTCATCCACACCGTGCGGGGGCTCGGCTACACGCTCCGCGCCGCCAGGTAGCCGAGTTCGGGCGTCGCGAGCCGGGCGTACGCCCCGCCCCACGCCATCAGCTCGTCGTGCGTGCCCGCCTCCACCAGCCGGCCGCCGTCCACCACCAGGATCCGGTCGGCGTCGGGGGCGAGGCTCAGATCGTGCGTGATCATGATGGTCGTACGGCCCGCCATCAGCCGCCGCAGCGGCTGCACCACCCGGCGTGCGGCGATCGAGTCGAGCCCGGCGGTCGGCTCGTCGAGTACCAGGACGGGTGCGGCGCGCAGCATCGCGCGGGCGATCGCGATCCGCTGGAGCTGGCCGCCGGACAGGGTGGCCGTGCCGGGCGCGATCTCGGTGTCGTACCCGTCGGGCAGCGCGCTGATGAAGTCGTGCGCGACCGCGTCCGTCGCCGCCCGCTCGATGTCCGCCTGGGACGCGCCCGGCCTGCCGCACTCGATGTTCTCGCGGATCGTGCCGTGCAGGATCAGCGTCTCCTGGGGCAGCAGCGCCACGTTCTCGCGCAGGAACTCCAGGGACACGTCGGGCAGCGGGACGCCGTCCAGGCAGACCACGCCGGCCGTGGGGTCGTAGAAGCGGGTGAGGAGTTTGGAGAGCGTCGACTTTCCGGCGCCGCTCGGGCCGGTGACGATGACGAGTTCGCCGGGGCCCGCGGTGAAGGTCACGTCGTGCAGGGACTCGCGCTCGGCGCCGGGGTAGCGGAACGACACGCCGTGGAAGCTGACCCAGCCGTGCACGGGCCAGTCCCGGACGGGCTCGGCGGGTTCGGTGACGGCGGGTTCGGTGTCCAGGATCTCCTGGATGCGTTCCGCGCCCGCGGTGGCGGCGGTGAGGGTGAGGCCGAGCTGACCCAGACTGCGGATCGGCGGGTACAGGTAGCCGAGAAACGCGGCGAAGGCGAGCAACTGGCCCAGCGACATGCGCCCCTTCGAGATCTCCCAGGCACCGAGGCCGATCACCGCGAGCACGCACAGCGTCTCGACGACCTCGACGAACTGCTCGTACATCTCGCTCGCCCGTGCCCCGCGAACCGAGGCCCGCATCCAGGCGCGCGCCTCGCGGTCGAGCCGCTTCTCCTCGGCGCGGCGGCGGTTGTACGCCTGGGTCAGCACCACGTTGCCGAGGGACTCCTCGACGACCGAGGTGATCGCGCCGTCGGCGGCCCGCTCCTCCTGGGAGGCGGTCTTGATGCGGCCGGCGAACCGGCGGGCCGCGACGAGGAAGAGGGGGGCGAGGAGGAAGGTGACGAGGGCGAGATCCCAGCGCAGCCAGAGCGCGGCGGTGGCGTAGAAGACGGCGGAGAAGGCGGCGGAGACCGTCCCGACGACACCCGACACGACCATCTGCTCGATGGCCTCGACATCACCGGTGAGCCGTTCGACCAGGTCGCCCTGGCGGTGCTTCTGGAAGAAGTCGGGCGGCAGGTCCTGGACGTGCCGGAAGACACTCGCGCGCAGGCGCAGGACGAATCTCTCCGCGGTCCACACGGCCAGCGAGTTGCCCAGGTAGCCGACGATCGCGCCGATCACGGCGACACCCAGCCAGGCTCCGGCCGGCTCCCAGAACGCGGAGAGCGAACCGGCCTTCAGGGCGTGGTCCGTGAGCTGTGCGAAGAGCAGGATCGAGGCCGTCTCGGCGAGCGCGGCCACGACCACGCAGCCGATGATCAGAAGCAGCCATTTGCGGTCGCCGCGTGTCAGCGGCCAGAAGCGTGCGAATGCCTCCCGTACTTCCCGCATATCAAATCAACTTCCCTTTCCGGACCGGAACATGGCCGAGGCGGGGCCACCGGAAACCGATAATTCCCGGTGACCCCGCCTCGCGCGGGCCGCTACTGGCCCTGACGGCTGACCGGGCGCTTCTTCGGAGCGACGGCCTTCTTCGCCACCGGGGCCGGCTTGACGGGGTGGCGCTTCGCGACCGGGGCGGGCTTGTGGTGCTTCTTGACGGGGACGATCTTGTGGAAGCTCATGAGGTTCCCTCTCGTTGGATCTGTTAATCGGGGCTGGATCTTGTTTACTTGTTGCCGACAGGGCGGCGCCCGGGCTTCTGCGCCACCGGGGCCGGCTTGGCGGGCCGGCGCTGCGCGGGCTTCTTCGGGGCCGGGGCGGGCTTGTGGTGCTTCTTGACCGGGGTGATCTTGTGGAAGCTCATGACTGTCTCCTTGTTCCCTGCGGGTGAATTCCCTTTGTCGTTTGCGCTGTTCGCTTTCGACATGGAAAACACTACGGGACCCCGGACCCTGAAATCGCCAATTCGACTGAGACCTCAATGAATTGCGGCTGAAAGAAATTTTCAGACGGACCGTGGAACCAATCCACTACTCACACAGAATTTAGGCCGAAAAAAAGCGGGGCCGATACGCATCCGCGTACCGGCCCCGCCCGTTCCGTAAGGGACTACCGCACGACCGTGATCCGGTCCGCCGTCGGCACCGGGTACGGCGCCGTGGCCGAGGAGTTGGCCGTCAGATAGGACTCGAAGGCCGCCAGGTCGTCGCCGCCGACCAGGACGTCTCCGCCCTTGCCGAGCTCGGCGAAGCCGTCGCCGCCGCCCGCGAGGAAGGAGTTCATCGCGACGCGGTAGGTGGCGGCGGGGTCGATCGCCGCGCCGTTGAGCTTGACCGAGTCGGCGACCACCCGTGCCGCGCCCGTCTTCGTCAGGTCCAGCGCGTAGGTCAGACCCTTGGAGATCTGCAGGATCTTCGGCGCGGCCTCGTTGGCCCCGCTGACCTGCTGCTGGAGTGCCGTGATCACCTGCGCGCCGGTGAGGTTCACCAGGTTGACGGTGTTGGCGAACGGCTGGACCGTGTACGCCTCCCCGTAGGTCACCACCCCGTCGCCCTCACTGCCGCTCGCCGCGTAAGTGAGCCCGGCGCGGATGCCGCCCGGGTTCATCACCGCGAGGTCGGCCTCGGGGTCGACGGACTTGGCGTACGCGAGCTGCGCGTCGGCGATCATGTCGCCGAGCGGGGACTCGTTACCGGTGTTGCCGATCTCGCCCGCGATGTAACCGATGGGACGCGAGGCGATCGGGGCGGAGAGCGTCTTCCACTTGCTGATCAGGGACGTCATGTCGGCGGCCTTGGCCACGTCACGGGTGACCACGTGGTTCGCCGACTTCACCGCCGTACGCGCGATGTCGCCGGTCCAGCGGTCGTACGTCAGCGTCGTGTCCGTGTAGAGGCGGCCGAAGGACGAGGCCGACGTCACCATGCGGGGCTTGCCCGACGGGTCCGGGATGGTGCAGGCGTACGCCTGGTGGGTGTGACCGGTGACCAGGGCGTCCACGGCCGGCGTGACGTTCTTGGCGATGTCGACGATCGGCCCGGAGATGCCGTCACCGGCGCCGGGGCTGTCGCAGTCGTAGTTGTACGCCGTCGACGCGGGCGCGCCGCCCTCGTGGATCAGCGCGACGATCGACTTCACGCCCTGGCGCTGGAGCACCTTGGCGTACTTGTTGATCGTCTCGACCTCGTCGCCGAACTTCAGTCCCTTGACGCCGTCGGCCGACACGATGTTCGGCGTGCCTTCCAGCGTCACGCCGATGAAGCCGACCTTGACGCCGTTCTTCTTCCACACCCAGTACGGCTTGAGAATCGGCTTGCCGGTCTTCTCGTCGGTGACGTTCGCCGCGAGGTACGGGAAGTCGGCACCCCGGAACTTCGTCTTCTTGTCGTAGCAGCCGTCCGTGGGGTGGCAGCCGCCGTTCTGCAGGCGGGCCAGCTCCTTGGCGCCCTCGTCGAACTCGTGGTTGCCGACGCTCGTCACATCGAGGTCGAGCTTGTTCAGCGCGTCGATCGTGGGCTCGTCGTGGAAGAGCCCGGAGATCAGCGGGGAGGCGCCGACCATGTCTCCGGCGGCGGCCGTGATGGAGTACTTGTTGCCCTTGCGGGCCTCACGCAGATGCGTGGCGAGGTACTCGACACCGCCCGCGTCGATCGATTTCGTCGTGCCGTCCGCCTGGAGCTCCGTGACCCGGCCGGACGACCCGGCCGGCGGCTCCAGGTTGCCGTGCAGGTCGTTGAAGGACAGCAGCTGTACGTCCTGGTAGCGGCCACTGCCGGGGTGGTGGTGCGGGGTCGACCTGTCCTGCCCTGCGCTCGCGGGCATCGCGGCGGCCAGGGCGCCTACGGTGGCCAGCCCAGCGGCGGCGGCGAGGATGCGATGGGTACGTCTGTGCCGGGGCGTCGGCGGCATGGGTTCCCCCCTGGGAGCTGTCGGAGCCGTCGGAGCTGTCTGAGCCGTGGGTGCTGCGAGAACTGCAAGAGCTGTGAGAGCTGTGGGACGGCTGTGGCTTTACGCGCACTTTAGAATCAACGCGCGTAGCGCAACAGGGGGTTCGGGGTTACAGACTGGTTGCCATCGCCTCACCACCACCTGACGGATGCCCCTCCGCTCCCCGCCACGAGCCACATCGACTCCGCGCAACTCCTTGTCCGCAAAACACCGCGCCGTACCCTCGTATCCATGACCAGCGACGACAGCGCGCCCCACGCCCTCACCCGCTCCATCGAGACCCACACCGCGCTCTCCCCGGCCCAGGCCGAGGACGTGCTCCGGCTGCTCGCGGAGGCCGCCCGGGCCGACGGGCAGCAGGCGGTCTCCGAGCAGGGCCGGCTCCAGCTGAAGGGCGGCGCCCGCGAAGGCGTGCGCCATCTGCTGCTGACCCTCGGCGACGAGTTGGTCGGGTACGCGCAGTTGGAGGACACCGACCCGGTGGAGGCCCCGGCCGCCGAGCTGGTCGTGCACCCGGCGCACCGCGGCCACGGCCACGGCCGGGCCCTGGGCTCGGCCCTGCTCGCCGAGTCCGGCAAGCGGCTGCGCGTGTGGGCGCACGGCGGTCACTCCGCCGCCCGGCATCTCGCCCAGGTCCTCGGCCTCACCCTCTTCCGCGAACTGCGCCAGCTGCGGCGGCCGTTGACCGACCTCGACCTGCCCGAACCGAAGCTCGCGGACGGCGTGAACGTCCGCACCTTCGTGCCCGGCCGGGACGACGCGGCCTGGCTCGCCCTGAACGCCGAGGCCTTCGCCCACCACCCCGAGCAGGGCTCCCTCACCCAGCGCGACCTGGACGACCGCAAGGCGGAGGTGTGGTTCGACCCGTCCGGGTTCTTCCTCGCCTTCCGCGGCGACGAACTCGTCGGCTTCCACTGGACGAAGGTCCACGCCGAGGAGGGCCTCGGTGAGGTGTACGTCCTCGGAGTCCGCCCCGGCGCCCAGGGCGGCGGCCTCGGCAAGGCCCTCACCACGATCGGGCTCCGCCACCTCGCCCGGCAGGGTCTGCCGACCGCCATGCTCTACGTCGACGCCGACAACAAGGCGGCCATGACCGTGTACGAGCGGCTCGGCTTCCGCACGCACGAGACGGACCTGATGTACCGAAGCGAGTCCTGACCGTCGGTCCGGTGCCCCTGCCCGTCCGCGCCCGCCTCTTCGTGTCACCGGTGAGCGAAGACGGCGGGCCGCCACGTCCGTAGGGGTTCCGCGCAGGACCACGCCCCGGCCAGCGCCGCCGTGACCAGGACCACCGCCCATGCCTGATGGGCGCCGTCCCAGCGCGGGTCGGACGGTGCGGGGAAGAGCGTCCACCGGTCGGGGAGCAGCAGGGGCGCCAGGACCGCCATGGTCAGTAGTCCGACGCACACCACGCCTCCCGGCTCGGCCCGGTCGGTGAACCGCACCATGACCGCCGCGGCCGCCGGCGCGAGCAACGCCGTGGCGGCGGCCTCCAAGGTCACGGCGCCCACCGGCGGCCGGGCCTGCTCCGGTATGAGGAACAGCGCGGCGGTCCACCAGAGCACGGCCGACGGAGCGACGAGCGCCACCCGCAGGCCGACCCGCACCGGACGCCGGGTCGGCACCGCCGCGGTGATGTGCCGGGCCGGATCGTCCAGCAGGAAGGCCAGGCCCAGAGCGAAGGCGAGCGCGGCGGCCCGCAGGAGGTTGAGGCCGGCCCCCGTGTCGAGCCGGAGCGAGAACAGCCGCGGCATCCCGGCGAGCAGCAGCCCCAGTACGGCACCGGTCACCAGCGCCCTCCGGGGGAGGGTGCGCCAGAGGGGGCCGAGAAGGGCGCGGGCCACCGTGAACGGGCGCCCCCGGGACGGAATACCGCCCGCGGGCACCCCACTTCCCACGGTTCCCGCACTTCCCGCCCGTCCGGCACTTCCGGCACCCGCCGCGCTTCCGGTGCTCTCCGCACCCCCGGCGCTTCCGGCACCCCCGCCGCTTCCGGCATCCTCCGCGCTTCCGGCCGTGCCTGCGTTGTCGAGCACGGTCACTCCTCGCATGTCTTGACGTTCAGCGCGCCCGGGCCGGTCGGCGCCGGCACTCCCAGCAGCTGAGCCACCTGGGCCGTCGTCGTCTTGGGGGACGTGAGCTCCGCCCAGTGGGCCTTCACCTTGGGGATGACGCTGTAGCGGGGCTTGCTCAGCAACTCCTTGATCACCTCTGTCTGCGCAGCGTTCATGGAGACCGGGTTCGTGGGCGCGAGGGCGACCCCTCCGCCGCTGATGGAGTCGTCGATACGGAGATGGCGCAGCACGGTCAGCGGGTGGGACTCCGAGCCCAGCGCCAGCCACATGATGATCACCGCGCGGGCGTCGCACACTTCGCCGCCGGCCGTCTCGTCCCCCGTCACCAGAACCGAGGCCACCCCCACGGCGAACTCCGGGATCCGATTGCCGCCCCAGCGTGTAGTGACAGTCACCACCCCTGGCGCTTTGGCCGGCTCGATCGCGGCGTCGCCCTCCAGTCCTGAGCGGGCGTCGACCCGCTGGCGCACCGTCAGCCGCTCGGCCGCGGCCGGGCCGCCCGCGAGGGACTGGACGCGCTGGACCACCTCGGCCCAGTCGGCACTCTGGCCGGTCCACTCGGGGTAGGCGCAGTACGTCGACCTTTCGTGCGCGACGCAGGTCTGCACCTTCTGCGGGGTGGCGGACGCCTTCGCGCGGGCCGCGATCAGCGCGTCCGAGTCACTTGGGGCCTGCCCCGCGATGCCCTGGGCCATCGCGGCGAGGGCGAGGACCGTGATCGCCTTGATCCTGGGCGTACGACCGCCGTTGATCAGCAGCGCGAGGCACAGCAGCAGCGCGATGAGCCCCACCAGATACAGCATGTGCCAGGCGGCCGGGCGGCCCATCAGGTCTGAGGGGAAGGGGTGGGCGCCTTCCTCGGTGACCACCGGTGCCAGCCATCGCACCCAGTGCGTGCCCTGTGTGCTCGCGGCCACGAGGGTCGTGAGGACGTACATACCGATGACGAAGGGCGGTACGGCGATCGTGAAGGGGACCGACCGTGCGACCAGGACGCCGAGGACTCCGGCGAGGAGTACCGACAGCGGGCCCACGAGCAGTTCGGCGAGCGACCCGTGGCCGACGGCGCCGGGTTTCAGGGCCGCCCAGGTGAACTCGAACCCCGCGACCAGCCCGGTGAACGCCGCGAACGGCACGGCCGACAGGGCGTGGCCCAGCGAGCGCCGCCACGGCTCCATGACCAGCACGTCGAAGTGCGGGTCGGTGCCGTGCCTGCGGGAGCGGAGCACGGCGCGGTTGATGCTGACGAACAGCACGAGGGCGAGGAGCAGGGGGGCGGTCTGGGTGGACCGGTCGACATCCTGGAGGACCGGATGGTCGTCCATGCCCTCCCGGCCGTTGAACATCGTCCACCCGGTGTAGGCGACGTACAGGAGGAGGAAGACGAGCACCGGGATCTGCATCAGCAGTTCGCGCGCCTCGAAGCGGGCGAGGGCGATGACGGCCCCCGCCCTGTTCGTGTGCGGGTCCTGGGCGGGCGGCTCCACCCCCGTGGGGGCCGCCTCCTTCACGACCGTGCGGGTCACCAGCTCGCTCATGCCGCCACCTCCGCCGGCTCGCCGTCGAGAGTGAGCAAGTAGCCGTCCTCCAGGGTCGGTTCGAGGAGATCGGCGCCCTTGGGCGGGTCGCCGACGTTGCGGAAGGAGCCCGTGCCCAAACGCCAGCCGGCTCTCGCGCCGGGGTCGCGGGCCGTACTGCTCCACACCCGCCCCGCCGCCCGCGCGGTCAGCTCGGCCGGGGTGCCCTCGAAGCGGATGCTGCCGCGGACCATGACGATCACGCGGTGGCAGAGCATCGCGACGTCCTCTGTCTGGTGGGTGGAGAGCAGGACCGTGCGTCCCTCGCCCGCCTCGGCGATCATTTCCCTGAATCGCATGCGCTGTTCGGGGTCCAGGCCGACGGTCGGCTCGTCCAGGACGAGGAAGCCGGGGTCGCCGACCAGCGCGGCGGCCAGCCCGACCCGCTGGCGCATACCGCCCGAAAGCCTCTTGATGCGCTTGCCCCGCACGTCGGACAGGTCGACGGCCTCCAGCACGCGCCGCACCTCCCGGTGCCGGGCGGAGCGGTCGGTCAGTTCCTTCAGGATCGCCACGTAGTCGACGAACTCGAAGGCCGAGAAGTCCGGGTGGAATGCCGGGGTCTGCGGCAGATAACCCAGCGCGCGCCGCACGTCGAGGCGGCCCGAGGACGTGCCGGGGTCGTGCCCGAGCACCGTGAACGCTCCCCGGTCGGCGGGCACGGCGGTGGCGAGCACCCGCAACAGGGTGGTCTTCCCGGCGCCGTTGGGCCCGATCAGCCCGGTGACGCCCTCGCTCAGGCGCAGGGAGACGTCGTCGAGGGCGATGGTCCCGCCGTACCGGAGGGTGAGCCCGGAGGCGGAGACGGTGGGGGTCATGCGGCGCTCCTGTCGGAGAAGTCGGTGTGGTCGGCGAAGGGGGCGTGCGCGGGGGAGAAGTCGAACCGGTCCCGCACGAGATAGAGGAGCCCGGCGGCCAGTACCGCGACCGCGCCGGCGACGCCCTGGCCGAGAGCCGTGAACGGCGCGAGGGTGCCACCGCCGGCCTTCGCGTGGGCCACCATCAGCAGCGTGACCCACGCTCCGCCGACCAGGCAGGGCGGGAGGACCGGCCCCCAGCGGGCGGTCAGTGCGAGCCCCGTCCCGGTGAGGGCGAGGGCGGGCAGCAGCCAGGCCAGCGCGCGCAGCCCGTACGCGGGGAGTGCGAGGGTCGCGAGGCCGTTCAGAACGAGGCCGGTGGTGAGCACGGCCACCGTGCGGATCATCAGCAGCCGGAATCCGTGGAGGGGTGACACCACGGCCATCTCGTACGTCGGGTCGAGCACCGGTCCGTAGGACAGGGCGACCCCGGCGAGCGGGAGCAGGGGGGCGAGGGCGAGGAACAGCGTGGGCGAGGGCGCGACCCCTCCGGCGTCGGTCGCCACCACCGCCATGAGGAGCACGAGGGCGACCGCGGCCAGCCAGGAGCGCCGCAGCACGGGCGTGGCCGCCAGCAGCCGTGCCGTGTGGTCGGCGACGCCGATCCGCACCAGCAGCGACTCGAGCAGCCGTGGTCGCGGCGCGTCCAGCTCGGCGTCGAGCCGCTCCCATCCGGCGTCCAGGACGACCGGATCGCTCACGGTGGCGAGCGCCTCCCGGCAGGGCGCGCACGCCACGAGGTGGGTGTCGACGGACCAGAGTCGGGGCGGCGTCAACTCGCCCCGCGCATAGGCCCGGAGGTCCTCGGCATCCGCGTGCCACCGCCCGTCCGGGGAATCACCGGCGCCGGGCGCGGGCCGATCGGCGTCACTCGCACCCGCACCGGACGTGCCCCGACCGGCGGCCGGGTCCATCCCGCCACCGCCCGTGCCACCCGTACCGGACTCGTCACCCGTACCGGACGCGCCGGACGTGCCGGACGCGCCGGACGCGCCGGGCCTCCCGAAGTCTGCCGCGTCCTCGTCCAACCCGCTCATGTTCTCTCCACCCCCACCCATGTCCCGGCGGTCTCCGCCGATGGCCTCGTCAGCTCCGCCGCTCATGCCAGCTCCTCCCGCAGCTGCTTGCGCGCCCGCAGGGCCCGCGTCTTGACCGTGCCCGGTGGAATGCCGAGCAGGACGGCCGCTTCCCGGGTCGTGAGTCCGTCGATCACCGTGGCCTGGAGGACCGCGCGCAGCTCGGGCGAGAGCCGTATCAACGCGCCCGCGAGGTCGCCGTGTTCGACCCCGGCCAGGACGCGCTCCTCGGCGGAGGCCTCGTGCCGGTGGCGGAAGCGGGCCAGTGTCTGGCGCAGCCGGCCGCGCGCGCCGTCGCCGCGCAGTGTGTCGATCAGCCGCCGCGAGCCGATGCGCCACAGCCAGCCCGCCGCGTCACCTTCCTCCCGGTAACTCGCGGTGCCGCGCCAGATGGCGAGGAAGGTCTCCTGCACAACGTCGTCGACGACCCCGGCGTCGGCGCACCGGCCGCGCAGCCGCGCCGTCAGCCACGGCGCATACCGCCGGTACAGCTCCTCGAAGGCGCGACGGTCCGCGTCCGCCGCGATGGCCCGCAGCAGCTCCCCGTCGCTTCTCGTTTCCCTCACATCCCCTCATCGGACGAGCCCCGCCGATCGGTTCACGCATCCGGCATCGGATTTTCCGGGCTCGCCTCCGCGGCTTCCCGGCTCACCTCCGCGATTTTCGGGCTTGACTCCGGGCACCCCCTTGCACCACCCTTTCACTACTCAATTAGTGAAAGGGTGGTTGTCCGAGTGGTCGAGTACCGCATCGACCGGCGCAGCGGTGTCGCCACCTACGTCCAGATCGTCCAGCAGACCAAACAGGCCCTGCGCCTGGGCCTGCTGGAACCGGGCGACAAGCTCCCCACGGCCCGCGAGGTCGTGGAGGCCACGGCGATCAATCCGAACACCGTCCTGAAGGCCTACCGCGAGCTGGAGCGCGAGGGCCTGGTCGAGGCCAGACGCGGCCTCGGCACCTTCGTGAAGCGCTCTCTGGGCGCCGCCCCCGCCGACTCGCCCCTGCGCGCCGAGCTCGACGACTGGGCGGTAAGGGCCCGCGAGGCCGGGCTCGATCACGACGACGTGGCGGCGCTCTTCACCGCCGTACTGGAAAAGTTCAGCAGGGGAGACAAGGAATGAGCGACACCGCCATGGAGGCGGCCGGCCTCGGCAAGCGGTTCGGGCGGCGCGGGGGCTGGGCACTGCACGAGTGCTCCTTCCGGCTCCCCGCGGGACGCGTCTGCGCCGTCGTCGGACCCAACGGCGCGGGCAAGTCGACGCTGCTGGCCCACGCCGCCGGACTGCTCGCCCCCACCGAGGGCTCCCTGACCGTGCTCGGCAGCCACCCGGCCGCCGCCCGCGAACGCATCGCGTACGTCGCCCAGGACAAGCCGCTGTACCCGCAGCTCACGGTGGCCCAGACGCTGCGCCTGGGCCACGAGCTCAACCCCGCCCGCTGGGACGCCCCGGTCGCCGAGCGGATCACGTACGAGGTCGGCGGGCTGGACCCGAAGGCCAAGGTCCGTACGCTCTCCGGCGGTCAGCGCACCCGCGTGGCGCTCGCCCTCGCGCTCGGCAAGCGGCCCGAACTCCTGCTCCTGGACGAGCCGATGGCCGACCTCGACCCGCTCGCCCGCCACGAGCTGATGGGCACGCTGATGGCCGAGGCGGCCCAGTACGGCACGACGGTCGTGATGTCCTCGCACGTCGTCGCCGAGCTGGAGGGCTCCTGCGACTACCTGTTGCTGATAGGCGGCGGCCAGGTGCGACTGGCCGGCGACCTGGACGACCTGCTGGCCGCGCACACCCTGACCACCGGGCCGGTCCGTGACCTCACTCCGCACACCGTGGTCGAATCCCGCACCACAGGGCGTCAGCTGACCGCCCTGATCCGCCCGCAGGGCCCGTTCTCCGGCGGACTCGACGCCCGCGCCACCACGCCCTCCCTGGAGGAACTGGTCCTCGCGCACCTGCGCAACCCCGAGGCCCCCTCGCTGATCCTCGCCTCCGCCCGCACCGCCGCCCAGGAGTCCGCCGCATGACCACACTGACCGCCCCCGGCACCACGGCGACGCCCACGCGCCGCCCGTCCGCCACCCGCGGCCTGGTGCACACGGTGCTGCTGCTGCACCGCCCGGCGCTCTACATCTGGGCCGGTCTGTTCGTCGCGCTCGCAGCCCTGTTGCTGTGGCTGTACGGCCCGGGGACGGACGCGGCGGCCGCGGCGTGGCGGGAGTACGACCGCTGCACGACGGCCACCTGCGCCTACGACCAGGACGCGATCCTCAGGTACAAGTCGTACTCCCAGTACGCCTCCCTCGCACTGACCTTCCTGCCGTTCCTCGTCGCGGCCTGGGCGGGCGCCTCGCTGATCGGCCGCGAGATGGAGAGCGGCACCGCGCGGCTCGTGTGGACCCAGTCGGTCTCCCCGGCCCGCTGGCTGGCGGTGAAACTGGCCGTGCCGGCCGCGCTCGTCACCGTCGGGACGAGCGTGCTGGTGGTGCTGCACCGGCGGATGTGGGTGCGGGGCCAGGGCCGGATCGACAACACCAAGGGCTGGACCGACTTCTTCGTCTTCCACGCCAACGGCCCGACCACCGTCGCCCTCGCCCTGTCCGGCCTGGCCGTCGGCGCACTCGCCGGCATCAGGCTGCGCGGTTCCCTGAGCGCACTCGTCATGTCGGTGGTGTGGACGGTCGGCGTCCGGTCGGCCATCGCGCTCGCCCTGCCGTACCTGTGGCCGACGGTGCGGACGGTCACCAGCCTGACCCACGACGGCCCCACCAGGCTCGGGATCACCGTCCACAGCGGTCTCCTCACCTCGACCGGTACCCGGCTGCCCGACCCGCAGTGCGGCAGCAGCCACAGCACGAAGTGCAGCGCCCTGTACCTCCGGCTCGACGCCGTCAGCTTCTACACCGACTCGCACCCCGAATCCCACTACTGGCCCCTCCAGCTGATGGCGACCGGCCTGGTGCTCGTCCTCACCGCGCTCGTTCTCCTCGTCGCCTTCCGCCTGCTCAAGCGTCAGACCGGCAGCGCCCCGCGCACGAAGGCAGCCGCCCTGTGAGCACCGCGGGTGCCGTGGGCGGCCTCCCGTGGACCGTCCTGCGCGTGCACCGCACGGCGCTGATCGTCTGGGCGTCGTTCGCCGTCGCCGTCGTCGGACTCCTGCTGTGGGCGATGGGGGTCACGGCCGACGCCGCCCAGGCGGAGGCCTTCCACTGTCTCCACTCCGACACCTGCGGCGTCACGGCCACGCTCGAGTACAGCGCGATCCTCCGATACACCGCCACCGTTCTGTGCTACTCCTTCTACGCCGTCGCCGCCTGGGCGGGCGCCGCGCTGATCGCCCGTGAACTCGAGTCCGGCACCGCGTGGCTCGCCTGGACCCAGTCGGTGTCCCCCGTACGCTGGCTGACCGCCAAGCTCGCCGTGCCCGCCCTGCTGATCACGCTCAGCGGCACGGCGCTCGTGGCGGCGTTCCGCTGGAGCTGGTCGCACAGACCGGACCGGGTCATCGGCGCCTGGCCCTCGACCGCCGTCTTCGTCGCCCGCGGCCCGGCGATGGTCGCGTACGCCCTGTGCGCCCTGGCCGTGGGCGCACTCGCCGGTCTGGCGCTGCGGCGCTCGCTGCCCGCTCTGGGCGTCTCGTTCGCCGTGATGCTGGTGCTCAGCCAGTGCCTGGACCGGTACCGCGCGGACCTGTGGCCCTCGATCACCCGTACCGGCGCCGCGGCCTACGACCAGTCCGGTCCCGTCTGGCAGCTGGAGTCCGGGGTGTTCGTCCACGGGAAACGAGTCCCGGACCCCGGGTACGGGAACTGCGAGGGCACAGCCGCGGAAGCCAAGCGGTGCCTGACCGAGCACGGCGTCACGGGCCGGTACTCCGTCTACCACCCCGCCTCCCACTTCTGGCCCCTGCACCTCGTGGAAACCGGCATCGTCCTCGCCGTGACCGCCGCGGCCACCGCCGCCGCCTTCCGGCTGCTGCGCCGCCGCACCGCATAGCTCCCCTGCCCGGAAGCGGGGGGGGGGGGGGGCCCGCGGGGGGGGGGGGGGGGGGGGGGGGGGGGGGGGGGGGGGGGGCGGCCGCCCGGGGGGGGGGCGGGGGGTGGGGGGGGCGCGGGGGGCGGGGGTGGGGACTGGGCTGGGCCCCTGGGCCGAGTCGAGGCTTGGGCTGAGCCGCG
>NZ_JBIVXA010000036.1:0-87659 GCF_044768965.1 Streptomyces sp. NPDC090798 | reverse complement strand
AGGTGCTGGACCGGTACCTGCACCACCTGCGGACGCCCCCTGCCCAGCCCTCGGAGCAGCCGCAGACAGCCCACAACCTAACGAAGCACTACTAGTTCCGGTAGCGGAACACGATCCGGCCGCGCGTCAGGTCGTACGGCGGGAATTCCACCAGCACCCGGTCTTCCAGCATGATCTTGATGTAGTTCTTGCGAATCTTCCCGCTGATGTGTGCGAGCACATGGTGGCCGTTCTCGAGCTCCACGGTGAACATGGCGCTGCGCAGGCACTCGACGACCTTGCCCTCGACTTCGATGACGTTCTTGTTCTTCGTCATCGCACCAGCTCCAGGTTGCTGCTCATCGGCCGGGCGCCGATGCCCTCGAAGAGCGCCGAGGCTGCTTGGTTGGACTCGTGGACTTCGGTCCGGGCCGCGGCGAACCCGGAGCAGTGCAGCGTCCCGAGCGCGTGGGCGAGCAGCGCCCGCGCGATGCCGCGGCGCTGCTCGCCGGCCCGGACCGCGACCAGCCCGATGCGCGGCCGGTTCACCGTCACCACCCGGATCAGACCCAGGTAGCGGTCCGGCGCCGCGGCCACCGCGTACTTCGACGGGTCGACGATGGTGTCGCCTTCGGGGCGGGGAATTACCTCCGCGGGCATCGACTGCCACCCGACGGTCGCCTCGACTTTGTCACGGATCGCGCGGTCCACCGCCCGCAGCAGACTCTTGTCCGCCTGACCGGCGGGCACGATCGTCACGCCCGAAGGCGGCAGGACTTCGTCGAGCCCTGGGTCCCGCGGGTCGGTCGGCACGACGTACTCCCACTCGCGGCGCTGGATCGTGAAACCGGCCCGCCGCCAGCCGGCCGTCAGCTCGACGTCGGCTTCGTCGACCACCGTGTACAGCGGCACTGGCAGTTCCGCCAGCATCGCCTCGGCGAGCCGGTCGAAGGTAGCGTCATGCCAGGCGTCGATGCTGACGAACAAGCGTCCGTCGGGCCGGTGCTCCGCATGCCCGCGGCCGACCACCAGGTCGTCGTCCAGTGCATGCCATTGCCTGTCGGCGACGCGCGTGATCATCACCGCGTTCTCGCTCAGGCCAGATGTGAAGGGCTTCGTATTCATCGGAGTCTCCTTCCAGGAGTGCCTGGATCTCAGGCGCTCCTGGCGACACCGAACGTCAGCCGCCGGACCGTGACGGATTGAGGGAGCACCCATGGGTAACTGTGTTCACGGGGCTCACCTCCATACGACGACTTCACGGTCCACCACGAAAGTAGCAACGGGGCGCCGCCTCGCTCAAATCATTTCCTATGAGCTCGCAACGCGATCATGATGCGGACTTCTTGAGGCGTCTCCAGCAGATGAGGCTGCAAGCCAACGAGAGGAAGGAGTCGTGGAGTTCGATATGTCGTTCCCGGCGGACCGCGAGGCGTTTGAACTGGTGGAGCAGGGCGAAGGTCTGCTCGACGCGTCGCAGCTCACCGCGCACAGCCTTCGAGTCGTCCGCCTTGTCGTCCGGGAGGCACTCCGGCCGCCGCCGGGGCCAGCCGCGTTGAGCTCGGCGAGCAGGATCCGGTGCGGTCCACGATCCGCGGCCGAGTCGTCACACTCTCCGAACGATCAGATCGTCACAACGGTCACGCCCGACCGGGACACCCCAGCAAGATCCTGTTACGAGCTCTTACCAGAGGCGAGGCGTCGGCGCATAACTGGCGTCGTTATTTCAGGTGACGCCTCAAGCCACCGCCGGGGCTTGGGCGCTAGATGCTCATAGCCTCTTATCGCACTCGAGTATTTCCGGAAGCATGCGTGTGCCTTTCTGGGCTCGATCACCGAAATGGGGGCGTGATGCTGGCGTTGGTCGGTCGAGACGGTTTGGTTCACGCCGCCCGCATCGGCTGGCTTTATGTGGCGGGTGTGGGCAACGCCTTGTGTGTGGGCCTTGCGGTTGCCGCCGCCGTCGGCGGGGGTCTGACAGCGTCCGTGCTCCCGGCCGACGTAGGAGTGCCGGCTGCGCACGGAGTAGCCGCCCTTTCTCTCCTTGCGCGGGCCCGGACAACCGCCGAAAGGGTGCGTCTTCGCCTGAGGCTGTTCGCTGTTTCGGCCGCAGCAGGCGGCCTTCACCACTTCGTCGTAAGTCAGCCCTCGTCGGCGACAGGGCACTCTGCTGGTGTCCTCCGGTCCATGGTTCAGGGCCTGGGGGTCGCCGGGATCGCCGTGTGTCTGGGGCTGGGTGTCGCCGGTCTGGTGATGGCAGCAGCGGACAGCGGCACGAACCTGATGTGGTTACGGCGGGTCCTGGACGGATGGATGATCGCAGGGTCGCTGCTCACTCTGTGCTGGGTGCTTCTGCTGCATCGCGCCGATCAAGGCGGTGACGTGACGGCATCGGTGCTGGGTCTCGCACGTGTGGTGACGGACATCCTTGTCTTGGGTCTCGTGGTTGCCCTCTGCTTCTGCGTTGAACCCGGGAAGCGCACAGCGACCACGGTGGCGACTGTGGCCCTTGTTGTCCTGGCTGTCAGCGACATGCTGCGCATCCTCTTGCCGACGCCGGGCACCTGGTACGGGGTCCCTCTGGCGGCGACCTGCTCGATGACCGGGTTGCTCCTGGTCGCTGCCGTGCCGTGGATGCCGGGGGGTGTCAGCGTCGTGGGGGTCGGTGAACGGGTGCTGCCTGTCGTCGGGGTGGTGGCAGGCTTTGTGCCTGTGGTCGTCTGCCTGCTCGCCATGGGGGCGCACGTGTTGGCCGGTGGCCGCACCGATGCGGTGATGACGGCCCTGGCAGGTACGGTGCTTCTCGGGTTCGGCGTCCGGCAAGGCATCGTTCAGGCCGACCACCTGCGTATCACGCGAGAGGTCGTCGCCCGTGAGGCCCATTACCGCACCCTGGTCGACGGCTCGTCCGACGTGATCACCGTCCTCAGTCTGGACGGCCGTGTGCTCTACGTCAGTCCGGCCGCCCGTCACGTTTTCGGTCACCGGCCGGAGGATCTCGTAGGCGCTCGTTTGCCCCTGTATACCCACCCGGACGACGCGACGCCGCTGATGCAAGCCGTTGAGAGGCTGCGGCAGGAAGCCGAGCCAGGCGACCGCGGCCCGGGCCGCCACGTGTTCTGCCGGGTCCGGGCCGCTGACGGGGGATGGCGCCATGTCGAGTCGACGATCAGCCTCCACCCTGAGGGACTGATCTTCAGCAGCCGCGATGTGACTGAGCGGGCCGCACTGCAGGCGCAGCTCGAACGCCGCGCCTTCCACGACGCGTTGACCGGCCTGCCCAACCGTGCGTTGTTCACCGACCGTGTCGCCCACGCACTACGGAAGCGGACCGTCGGCACGACTCCGCCGGCAGTGCTGTTCCTGGACCTGGACGGCTTCAAGGCCGTCAACGATTCGGCCGGACACGCCATGGGCGATGCCCTGCTCATTCAGGCTGCCCGTCGGCTCCAGGCATCCGTGCGGGCTGGCGACACCGTCGCCCGCCTCGGCGGCGATGAGTTCACCGCACTCCTGGAAGGAGAGGCAGGGGCTTGCCCTCCTCCAGCCAGGGAAGTAGCTGAACGGATCTTGTCAGCCCTGACCAAGCCGTATCGCATCGGCAGCACTGACGCGGTGGTCTCGGCTTCCATCGGCATCGCGGTCGCCACGCCAGGCATCACACCCGAGGACCTTCTGGATCACGCCGACCAGGCCATGTACCAGGCCAAAAGCGCGGGTAAGGGCCGCATCCGAATGCACCACCCGGCGTCACAGGACGTCTGCAGCGGCATGCTGAATCACTGACGACGCGACGCACGTGCACCCACTCTGATCCCTTCACCATCAGTCATGTATTCCGGTACGCCCCGTTTCATATGGGAGTCGGCGGTAGGCCCCGGGGCGGTTCAGCAAACCCTGGCAGGCAGGAGGACGGAGTGCACTCGACATGCCTGGCTGCACGCTGCCCCCGTGGCGAAGTAAGTCGTCAGCGAGATGGTCCCGAACGCCATTGTCTATCCGGACCCCCGTACGGTGTACGCCGAACTGCTTCTGGCGGAGGGACGACACCAGGAGGCGGCGAGCCTGCTGTCCCGGGTCGGAGACCGGCTGGAGTCACGCACCTGGCGCAACCCCGCCTGGTGCCCCTGGCAGCAGAGCCTGGCCTCCGCTCTCGCCCCCACCCACCCCGAACGAGCAGCCTCCCTCGCGCGGGACGCCGTCAAACGGGCAC
This sequence comes from Streptomyces sp. NPDC090798, assembly GCF_044768965.1. Classification (NCBI taxonomy): domain Bacteria; kingdom Bacillati; phylum Actinomycetota; class Actinomycetes; order Kitasatosporales; family Streptomycetaceae; genus Streptomyces; species Streptomyces sp. NPDC090798. The sequence goes on along the minus strand of NZ_JBIVXA010000036.1, from coordinate 83,467 downwards.
GAGACTTCGGCGCGGCATCCGCCGTCGGCCAGGCGCTCCACACCGAGGCCGAGGTGACCGGTGGACCCGAGGGGCTTGACCTGCACGCGGCAGCCGTCGAATACCTGGAGCGTTCACCCGCCGCATACGAGCTGGCCCGTGCGCTGGTCAGTCACGGCGCCGCACTGCGCCGGAACGGCCAGCTCCAGGAGGCCGCCGACCAGCTCTACCGCGGCCTGGAAGGCGTCGTCCACAGTGGTGCCGAGGCGCTGGCCACCCGGGCCAGGGAAGAACTCACCGCAGCCGGCCTGTGGCCACTGCCACTGCGCTACGCGCAGACAGACACCCTCACCGCTCAGGAACGGAAAGCTGCCGAAATGGTGGCCCAGGGCCACCCGGTCGCGGTAGCCGCGAAGAACCTGCGCGTCACAGAACAAGGCATGAAACGGCTACTCTCCTCCGCATACCGCAAGATCGGCACCGATGCCGCAGGCCTTGCCAGAGCATTCAAGACCTTTCCGCGCCCCTTGCTGTAAAGCACGACGACGCCAGCCAAGGCCGGGCGACATCCCCGCGGGTGCGGGGAGCAGGCCGTGGCCATGGCCTCGCCCTGCAGGAGGTCGGGAACATGCCGTACTCGCCCCGATCCGCAACAGAGCGCCCTCCGGCACCACGTACTCCACCAGCACTCCGCCACGGTGCGGACGCACCGTCATCAGTAACTTTTCACACTGACCGGGCATCCCGTCGTCTGTGACGGAGCGTCACAGACAGGTGAAGGCACAACCGGCTTCACGGACATCTTGGAAGAGCCACGGTTAGCTCATCATTGTGTAGAGCGCGTTCACCGTAGACCAAGGCTCCTCCTGCACGCTCATGCCCTGAAATTTGGGGCCGGTGATCGCGTATCCGAGGCTGAGTCGGCCCTGCGCGATGAAGTCGCCGTCGTTTCATTCAGCGAAGTCCCGGCGGCCGTCGGCGTTCTTCTTACGCCACTCATGAGGACGATGCCGAGGCCCATCACCAAGAGCGGGAAACCTCCCGCAGGCGCGGAGAGCAGAAGCTCTGTGCGTACACCGGCCTCGCGCTGGCAGGAACATCCCCGCCGGTGCGGGGAGCAGCTCGTCTCGCTCATCACGAAGTCTCCGTCCGTGGGAGCATCCCCGCGGGTGCGGGGAGCAGTAGGTCGAACTGGCCCTGCACCGGGTCCTGCTCCCCGCACCCGCGGGGATGTTCTCCTGGCTCCGCAGGCCAGCAGGAACCCTGACGCCCTGGGACTGCTCACACGTCGAGCTCTACTTCGACACCTCCGTCGCCCACCTGGACGACTTCTCCATCTCCGACGGAGGCGACGGCCTGCACCCTCACCTGTCCTGGGCCGGCGCACCAGGCCTGCCCCCGCTCAAACCGCACGGCACCGCCCTGTACCGCGCCGCCCAAGGCATGCAGTGCAGCCGCTGCGACGATGGCCGCTACCACGCGATCCGCGCCATCGAAGTCGCCCACGTCTTCGAACTCGGCTCCCAGTACTCCGCCCCCATGGGCCTCACCGTCGCCGACGCCCAGGGCACCTCCGCACCCGCCCACATGGCCTGCTCCGGCATCGGCATCACCCGCTGCCTGCAGACCCTCGCCGACCTCCACCGCGACTACCACGGACTGCGCTGGAAGCCAGGGTGCGGCCCCGCAGACCTCCACCTCATCGTGCTGCGAGCCGACCTGCCCGAGATGCGCGAGCGCACCGAACAGATCGCCAGACAACTCCAGCAGCACGGCACACGCCTGCTCGTCGACGACCGGCCCGAAGCAGCAGGTGAGAAATTCGCCTACGCCCGACTGGTAGGCGTGCCCCACGCCCTGGTCATCTCCCCGCAGCAGACCGACGGCACCGTCGAGCTCATCGACCGCTGGACCAACCGCCACCGGGAAGTGCCTCTCAGCCATATTCCCGGCATCTCAAGCCCCCAGCAGACAGCTAAGAGGCCAAATCGACTTCCGGATGATGCTGCCGGACAGAGTTCTCGGCGGCATCGAAATTCGCACGCCAGAAAACAATTCAGCACCACATCGGAAACCTATGGAAGAAGTGACCGAAATTTGCCGCCAATTACACGCTCGGCATTGACTCCCGGATCCGTTCGCACCTAATCTCGTGTAGCACCGACGGGTCGTAGCTTAAGTGGTGCAGCACGGCAAAAGTGTTGCCGAGGAGCCGGTTCGAGTCCGGCCGACCCGACCAACCCCAAGCGCGCAACAGCACGATGGACCTGCCAACGTCCGGGACCCGGCACCCGGACTCGCCGGAACAGCCAGTCATCCAAAAGACCCGAACAAGTGAACCGGATCACCGGCGGCGGCAGTGCAGGACATGTTGTACCCGCTCTCGCGGTAGCAGCCCAGCTGAACCAGAACGGCGCACACGAACTTGTCTACTTCGGCCGTTCGGACAGTATCGAGCACGAATACGCGAAGACCTCGGACATTCCCTTCCGGCCGGTCCCCTCAGCAGGCCTGAAACGCTACGGCTCGTGGAGCAACCTACGCATGCCGTTCACCGTGCTGCACGGCATCGGCGCTGCCTGGAAGGCCATGCGGCGTGAGCGCCCGGACGTCGTCTTCAGCAAGGGCGGCTACGTGACCGTCCCCGTCGGCATCGCGGCCTGGCTGTGCCGGGTTCCCCTCGTCATTCACGAATCGGACCACTCGCTCGGCCTCGCCAACACAATCCTCGCCCGCATGGCCACCCGGGTCTGCCTGGCCGTCCCGGCCTCCGCCGCCACCCCCCGCTGGCTCAGCCGGAAAACAGTCGTCACCGGCCTTCCGCTGCGCCACGACCTCGCCGACGGCAACCCGGAGCGGCTGCGCCGGCACTGGGGCCTCAAACCGGTTCCCGTGCTGCTGATCTTCTGCGGCAGCCAGGGCTCCACACGCATCAACAACGCGGTGCGCAGCCAGCTGAACGAGCTCTGCGCCCGTTTCTCGGTCGTCCACGTCTGCGGCAAAGGGAACCTCGACCCCTCCCTGGACGGCATCGAGAACTACCGGCAACGGGAGTATCTGCACGAAGAGATGACCGACGCACTCTGGCTCGCCGACCTGGTCATCGGCCGGGCCGGGGCAACAACCCTCGCCGAGATCGAAGCCCTCGGCACGCCGGCCGTGCTCATCCCCCTGCCAGGCTCCGTCAGCCGCGGCGACCAGCTCGACAACGCCCACGCCAGCCGCCACCCCGGCCGGTGTCTTGTCATCCCCGACGACGAAGCACTCACGGCTGGAACCGAACTGGTCAAAGCGTGCGTGCGTCTGGCAGCAGCCTCCGGCGACACCCAGCAGCCCGACCGCGCAGACATCCATCGTGCCGCCGGCCTGGTGGCCACCGAAGCTCTGGCCGTAGCCAGGCCGCAGCGCAAGCGCCGGGACCGGTAGCGGGTCAGCCGTCGTGGTGCCCGTACATCGCCAGGATGTCCTTCTCGGTCTCGCCGCGGTGACAGACGTGCCAGTGCATGTGCTTCGACTCCTGGTAGAGGCCCTCGTTCGTGGTGATGGAGACCGCGCCGTGTTCGGCTCTCACCTTTCCCGCGACTTCCCGCACAACGTCCATGACCTCAAGGAGGAGGTCCTCGTTGTCGTCCCCGAGGTCCACGAGCGACGGAATGTGCTCCTTGGGCACCACCACGATGTGCACCGGATGCGCCGGCCGGGTGTGGTGGAACCCCAGCACCCGGTCCGTCTCCACCACCACATTGATGTCCACCAGCCCAGGAATCGCCTGGTGGCAGTAGAAATCTGAGATCGTGGTGGGCACGGCAGCTGCAGGGGTCACAGTGAGTCACTCTCCGTCTCGCACGGTGATTTGGCCGCAAGACTATCGTCTGCCTCTTCTGCCCCAGTGCTGGCTAAAGACAACGGTGAAGCCGGCGGCCGTCCAGCCCACCAGGGCGGCGGGGACGGTGAGTTGGACAGCGGGCAGCGCAGACGACGCGCGTACGAAGAAGAGCGGGGGAGCGCTGGCGCGCCCCGTGGCAGGCGCCGGGCTCAGCGCTCGGGCTTCGGGGGCCGCTCCATCAGCGCGGCGGTGGCCTGCTCGAGGGTGACTTTCTCGTGCAGAAGCGCGGAGATGATGTCAGTGATCGGCATGTCGACCCCGTGAGTACGTGCGAGGTTGAGGATCGCCTCTGCCGACTTGACGCCCTCAGTGGTCTGCCGGGTGGCGGCTGCAGCTTGATCGACGCTCAATCCGCGACCGAGGTGAGTGCCGAAGGTCCGGTTGCGAGACAGCGGGGACGAACAGGTGGCCATTAGGTCGCCCAGACCGGCCAGACCAGCGAGGGTGGCCGGGTGGGCGACCATCGCGGTGGCCAGCCGGGTGGTCTCCGCCAGGCCCCGGGTGATGAGCATGGCCGCCGCATTGTGGCCCAGGCCCATGCCTGTGGCGATGCCGACCGCGAGGGCGATGACGTTCTTCACGGCGCCGCCCATCTCGCAGCCGATCACATCGGTGCTGGTGTAAGGGCGGAAGTACGAGGTGTGGCAGGCGGCCTGGAAGCGCCGGGCAGCGGCTTCGTCGGGGCAGGCCACGGTGGCGGCGGCGGGCTGTCCTGCCATAATTTCGCGGGCGAGGTTCGGCCCCGACAACACCGCGATGCGGTCCGCGGGCACGCCGGTCACCTCAGCGATGACCTCGCTCGCCCGTCTTCCGGTGCCCACCTCGATGCCCTTCATCAGCGACACGATCACGGTGCCGGGCCCGATGTGCGGCACCCACAGCGCGAGGCTGGCCCGCAGAGACTGGGCGGGGACGGAGGGCACGAGGTAGTCCGCGCCGTCCAGCGCGACAGCGGGATCAGTCGTGGCCGCCAGGGAGGCAGGCAGTTCGACGTCCGGGAAGTATCCGGGGTTGCGGTGAGAGGCGTTGATCGCATCGGCGATCTCGTTCCGCCGGGCGTGCACAATGACGCCGGTGCCGGCATCGGCCAGGACTTTCGCGATGGCAGTACCCCAGGACCCGGCCGAGAACACCGCCGCGCGGGCGTGGCGCTGCTGGCTCACTGCGGGATCCTCTCGCTGTACACAGGACCGTCGTCGGGGCGGCTGACGGCCATGCCGCGTCATCCTATTGGCAGCGCCGGGCGCCGCCGGTTGTATCGCGGAGCGCCATAAGGCGGGCCGATGAGGAGCCGTCCGTACAAGCTGTCACCAGCGGGGCAGCCAGTGACGGGTAGTCAGTCGGGCTCGGGCGGGTCGACGGCGAACTCGTAGGCCACTTCCCACCTGCGGTCAGGCACGATGACGTCGGCCGTTTCCACAGGGCGGCCGTCGCCGTCGTAGTACGTGCGCTCGATGGACAGGACCAGATCGCCGGCGCTGAGACCGAGCAGGGAGGCCTGCTCCTTGCTGGCGCGGGCCGGCCGCGGGATTTCAACCCATGTCTCGACGGCGACGCCGATGGAGCGCATCCGCTCGAAGACACCCTTGCCCGCGAGCGGCCCCATCTCGGGCAGCAGGACGGGCGTCCCGCCGGTCACGGCCATGGGCTCCCAACTGGTGGACAGCTGAGCGGGCTTGCCATCGGCGAGGAACTCATAGGCGGTGCGCACGGTCGGCTCGCCGGCCTCGATACCCAGGCGCCGGGCGATGTTCTCCGGGGCGGGCGTCCGGGCCTCGGAGGACGCCTCCCACGTGCCGCTGCGGCCGATCTCGTACATGTCTGCCCGGAAGGGGCTGCCGCCGCGGCGTTCGCGGTGACGGGAGCGGACCATCCGGCGCCGCTCACGCGGCATCTCATCCGAACGTCACAAAACAGCCGCATCGCCTTCACGCACCGCATACGCCACGGCATGATGCCCGCGCACACACCACCACAGGGGGAAGCAGTGCCCAGCTACAGAGAAGTCCAGTCGGCCGTGAGAGTCGAGAAGTTCCGTATCTGGTTCGCCTGGTTCAGCGGCGGTTTCATCATGCTGGGCATCGCCCTCGCCACCCAGCACATCCACATCGTCAGCGTCATCACGCAGGTCCTGCTCATCGTCCTCGGCATCCTGTCCACCATCGCCGCCGTCCGGATGGCCAACGCGCTTAACCGCAAGGCCGAGGCCGCCCGCAAAGAGATTCTCGGCGACCTGTAACTCGACGCAGGAGAGCGCTTTGACATCGCGACGCCGTAAACAGTTCATGCGTGAGGCCTCACAGAGGCAGGCCGACCGAGCGTGCGCCCAGCGCGAGGCGGAGGAGCAGCCACAACAACCTGGCGAGGACTACTTGGCATTCATACGCCGGATGGATCAGCTGAAGTACAGGCGCCCGGATCCGCTGCCTCCATCATCCATGTCCAAGAACGCCAACAGACTGCCCCTCTTCTGGCTGGCGTACTTCGCCATCCCGATCGTCGGGACGTGGCTGCTCATCCACATTCTCGACTGGTGGGAACGCTTCTGACCCACAGTGACTAGCTGCTCGAACGCATCGTCAAGCACGCGGCGCCTTGCCGCGGTCAGTCCTCGTTCTCCACATCCCCGGGTGTCGCCATCAATGCGGCGAGACAGCCGGCGGCGACAAACATCATCTCAAGGCCGTCAGCGATCTCGTGGTTTGCATCGCGCGAGCCGTCAAGATCATGCCAAAAAGGATCACGCAGCGCAGTTGGTGAGGAAGATCTCCGGGCGCCCACTCATCGCTCCGAAGCCGTTGAGCCTTCTCTAGTAGGTGCTGTGCCTCGCTGGCGCTCGACCTCCACCATCCACGAACATGCGCGCTTGCGGTTGAAGTGGGCGAGCGCACGGCAGCCGCGCAGCGCCTGGATAAGCCCTCCAGGATGCCGAGCGCAGTGTCCGGCCGGCAGTGCGGGCAGGCTGGCGCGCCGCCCTCGGTGAGCGCGCGTAGCGCCGTGTCCCTCGTGACGCCTTTGGAGCGCTTCCCCGCGTTCCAGCAGTCGCCGGTGTGGACGTACATCGAGTCCTGGCCGGACAGGCCGTGCTCGATCAGCCAGTCCGGTGCGGGAGGGCGGGCCGCGATGCCGTGCTGACGCTCCGCTTCCCGCCGTTCCTCCGCGGCGATCCACCGGTCGATCTGGGTGAGCTGCTGTTCAGCGATGCGGCGTGCGAAGCGCAGCATCTCCGGACGGGGCGACGAGTTATCGGTCACCTGTTCGATTCTAGGCGGTAGGCTGCCCATCGGCATCCATGAGGAGTGTCAGCGCAGAGGAGGACGCGATGCCCAGTGACCTGGAGCGGCTCGCTTTCCTCGGCGTCGACCCGGCCAGCCTGGACCCCGCCCCGTCGCAGCGGGTGCGCCGACTGGCTTGCCCGTATCGACATGCACTCGCCCGACCGGCGCCGCTGCTGCTCCTGCAGGGCGCTCGCGGTCGCTACCCGCGTCGTCGACCTCGCCGAACTCGGCCTGCGCTGGCACGATCAGTGCCGGGACTGCATGATCGCCGGGATCCGCCTGAACTGGGCGGCGGGCCGACCCATGGAAGGCCGCTACCGGGTCACCCTGTGGACTGGAGACCGCCCGATTCTGGAGGGCTGGTGGGACGAGCTGGCCACAGCGGAGGACAAGACCGCGAGGTGGATCGACACCTTCGGGAGCCGGGAAGGAGCCCGCGTCACCCTGGACGACGAAGCGGCGGGCACCTGGTTGGCGAGCTGGCCAGAGGAGCCGTGGCTGTGACGTCGAGGGTTACTGAGTTTGAAAGCGTGATGTCGTTGCAAGGAGGCTGCCTGGTCGGTCCAGGGCCGCCTCCTTGCGTGCGGTGCTGCGGCGGTCGTTGTCGGTGTGGCCTAGGTGTGCTGTCTCGGGACCTTGGTTAGACGAAGTCCTCGAACGTCAGCTGATCCGGGAAGATGTTGATCGGTTCTGGCGGCTGGTCGAAGCTGACGCGGTATTCGCTGCCGGTGGTCCGGCTGATCGGCGGTCGACCACCGAGGGCGAAGTGCGGCCGCTCGTGGTTGTAGTAATTCAGGAAGTCGGCGAGGGCGACGCGGCGTTCGTGCTCGGAGGCGTAGTCGCGGACATACGCCCACTCGCGGGAGAGAGTGCCGTTGAAGCGTTCAACCTTCCCGTTCATTCTGGGGGTGTAGGGGCGCGTGCGCTTGTGTTTCGTGCTGGTCGCGGCGAGAGCGGCGGCCCAGGTCTGGGACCGGTAGCAAGCACCGTTGTCCGTGAGGACACGTATCGGGGCAATGTCGTGGGCGGCGAAGAACGCGACGGCGCGGTGCCAGAACGCCGCAGCGGTGACGCCGCGTTCGTCTTCCAGGGCCTCGGTGTAGGCGAGGCGGGAGTGGTCGTCGATCGCCGTATGGAGGTAGGTGTAGCGGACCTTGCCGGTGCCGGGACCTGTGCGTTTGGAGGCGCGAGCGGCATCGGTGCCGAGCCCGTGCATCCGCCAGCCGCCGCCGACGGGGATGCGTCCGAGTTTCTTGATGTCGACGTGGATCAGATCGCCGGGGTGCTCGTGCTCGTAGCGGATGATCTCGCGCAGTTGCTCACCGGTGGGCGCGTCGAGGTCGCGTAGCCGGTTGAGTCCTCGGCGCACGAGGATGCGGTGCACGGTGGCCGGCGCCACGGTGATGCCGTGCAGCCGCTTCAGGTCGGCGGCGAGCCGGGCGGGCCCGTGCTTGGTCTGCCGCCGAAGCACCTCCACCAGGTCCGCGACGTCTTGCGCGGTCCGGGCTGGGCTGGTGACCGGCAGGGAGGAGTGGTCGAGCAGCCCGTCCTCTCCGTGCGCCCGCCAGCGCGCACACCACTTCGCCAGGCAGCGGCGGGAGATCCCCGTCTCGGCCGCAACGTGCGCGATCGGCCGACCTGCGTCGATGCGCAGACAGAGCCGCAATCGCCCCTCCGGAGTCAGCGGTGCGTTGCGGTGTCCGGCCATCGGCCCCCGCCGCCTGGTCGTGCCATGTGTCCCTCGCAATGCAGTGATCCAGATTGTCTACGGGGGGCTTCCCTGGTGCAGCGCAGCTTTGCCCGCACCAGGGTTTACACAGGTCAGATGCTCCGATCTGAGCGCCGGATGACGGCTGGTCGCCGGAGTCCTGGTTGCTGGGGTCGCCCTGAGTACGAAGAAGGACGACGTCGAGGTGGCCGACCTCACGAAGCCAGATCCCGAGGCAGCCTCGGACTAACGACGTTGTGAGCGAAGTCGCCGTCTCACGCGGTGTTGTCGCCGCCGACTCGGGTAGCGCCTGGGGTCTCCGATGGGGTTGCCACCGGGATGGCAGCTTCGGGCAATGGGAACCGGCACCGTGGGCTGATCGTCATGCAGAGCATGCCTTCCGTTCTCATTCTTGGTTTCGACCCTCACACAGTGCCTGGTATGGACGGGGACGCCATGCGCGCGGTCCTGGACAAGGAACTGGCCCGTTTTGGCGAACATGCCATCGACGCTTCCATGACGCTGATCGCGCCGGACGAATCAGCCGAGTCCATGGTGGTCGCGGCACTTTCCGAACAAGACTGGGACGTCGTCGTCATCGGGGGTGGGATACGCAAGCCTGAACCCCTTGTGACGTTCTTCGAGCAGGTCGTGAACCTGGTCCGGCGGCATGCACCATACGTCCGCGAGGTCGCCCCGCACGACGCCTACGCCATTCACGACGGCGCCCTCAACGACATCGGCACCGCGATGGTCGGTGGCTTCCTGGGCGACCGCGACCGCGACCGCGGCCCCGGTGTCGCAGCGCGCTACCACCGCCTGACCTCAGGCGCGACCGCCCAGATCGGCTGAGGCCCCCGCATCCGGAGGTGTAACCGGCACTCCTTGCAAGTGTGTCAGGCGGCTTCGCGGGGGAAGCCGCGCACAGGTCTCCCCAGCGATCACAGAGCGTCGTAACTCCATGATCATCAGGACCTGTGCCCGTTCCGTTCTGTTGCCGGGGTCCCCCACCACGCCTGTCTGCGCGACCTCCAAAGGAAAGTAGCCCTGCACGCGGATGCCGACATGAGGCCGAATGCCGAATGTCGGATGGTTGGTTGATGGACGAATGGCCAAGTGCGTGGCCAAAGGATCATCCTCTGCTGTGCGATGGAGAGGCACCGACGCAGGGCGTAGCGTTGCGATAGGTAAGAGGCAATGGTTCCCCGGACCAGTCCTCGGGCGACGGAGGGATATGGGTCATGTCTGACACCGCTACTGCCCCAGTGGAGAGCGCAGGCCGAGTGGGTAGGCGCCAAGGCAGGGTCAGCGAGCTGACCACCATTTTGCCTCTCAAACCCGGCGGCGCCGAACGGCTGCGCGCCAAGCTCGCCGACCCGCGGGCCTACGGGGCCGCGGAGCGCGTCGGCACCGTACACGACATGCGCTACGTCATCTTCGACAACGACACCAAGTTGCTCTTCTGCACCGCCTACGACGGTGACTGGGACCCCTACATCAACGACTTCGCCACGCTCGTTCCCGAGATGCTGGACTTTGTCTTCGAAGAAGTCGAGGGGTGGCCGGGGCTTCGCGACAACCCCAAGCAAACCGCGGATTTCATCGCCGAGCACCAGGTGACGGCCGACGGCTGGTACTGCGCCTATCCGGACGCCACCGTGAAGGATGTGCGCCGGGGACAGCGGATCGCCAAAGCTTTCGACAAACTTCTCGACGAGGCACAGGGCTGAGAAAAACCCCGCCCGTCCAGCTGAAGGAACTGCGCCGCGTCCCGGCCATCTCTTGAGTGGTGCTGCGCCGCTTCCATCCCGCATGGGGCTGCCGGGGGTCCCGGCGAGGTCGGGCGCGGCCGGTCCGGGTTCTGACCTGGCAAGAGCCGGACGTAGAAGGGACGGTTGAACAATGGCGACGAAGTTCGTCAGGTATACACCGGACGTCGAAACCGATGACCCGCAATTTGACAAGAATCTGCAGATCGCCATGCGGGATTCCGGGCGGTTCGTCGCCGACTCGGTCACAGCCGAAGGTACCGGTCAGGCTGTCCGCTCCGCGCATGCCAAGGGCTACGCCCTGGTCAGGGCCGAGGTGGACATCCTGGATCAGCTCCCGGCCGAGTATGCGCAGGGCATCTATGCCACGCCGGGACGCCACGACGCACTCATTCGTTTCTCCAACGGCTCGGGCCATCTCGGGACCGACGCCCGGCTCGGCGGCGTGGCCGGACTGGCGCTGAAGCTCTTCGACATCGACGGTCCCACCCTGCTGGAGGACGAGCCCGACACACGCACCTTCGACTACGCCAACATCAACGCGCCGATCTTCTTCTGCAACACCGCCGAGCACTACACGTTCATCCAGGAACTGGTCGCTGACGCGCCGACCTATCTGGCCAAGGGCAAGTCCGGCTTCCACCAGTTCCTCCACGACTTCGTCACGGGGAAGGGATCCCTGCCTCCGGAGGAGTGGGCCTGGGAGGAGCTCCGCGCTTTCCTCTCCGTCTCACAGCGGCCGCTGGTGAACCTGTTGCTGTCGACCTACTGGACGATGGGCTCGGTCCGGCACGGCGACTACATCGCCAAGGTGCGCATGGCGCCCGTCCCCGCCTTCGCCGACAAGGTGGTTCAGCGAAGTGTCGATCCGGCATCGGCACCGGAGGTCTTCCGGCCGGCTCTGGTGGCGGAACTGCGTGAGCGTCCCTACGAGTTCGATATCCAGGTCCAGCTCTGTGCCGACCTGGAGCGGATGCCGGTGGAGGATGTCACCGTCGAATGGTCCGAGGAACTGTCCCCGTCCGTCACGGTGGCAAAGCTCCGGATTCCGCAGCAGGACATCTCCGGCGAGGACAACCTCAGGAAGCTGGACGCTCTGTCCTTGAATCCGTGGCGGGTGACGGCGGAACACCGGCCCCTCGGCAACATCATGCGGGTCCGTAAAGAGGTGTACCGGAATTCCTCCATTCTGCGACACAAGCTCAACAACCAGGAGCGCAAAGAACCCCGCAGCGCCGACGACGTGCTTCCGTTGCCGTAGAGACCTGACCGCCAGGACGTGAACGGCGTGTCTGTTTCCGCAATGGGCCGACGTGGCATGGCAAGAACGAGAAGGAGTGACGTGGCGACGACGGGGACGACGCACCAGGAACAGGTACTGGAGCTGGCGGACATCCAGGGCACGGTGCTGCGGCAACGGCCCTCGCCCTACACCGGCGCCTACTTCTTGCTCCGCATCGACGACCCGGCGGACGGCCGCCGGATGCTGCGGCGTCTGGCACCCGAGGTGGCCACGGCAGTCGACTGGTGGGATCCGCCGGAGCGGGCCTGGCTGAACGTGGCCCTGAGCCATTCCGGACTGCGCGCCCTGGGCGTTCCACAGGAGTCGCTGGACAGCTTCCCGGCGGAGTTCCGCGCGGGGATGGCCGCCCGTGCCAAGACCCTCGGTGACGTCGGTGAGAGCAGCCCCGAGCACTGGGAGCCTCCCCTGGGCGACACGGACGTGCACGTGGCGCTGGCCCTGTTCGCCCCGGATGACGCCACGCTGCAGTCCGTGCTGGACATCGCCCACCAAGCCCACCTCGATCTGCCGGGCGTGTCGGTGATCTACCGGGTGGACACCCCGCAACTGCCCACCGGGCGCACTCATCTGGGGTTCGTCGACGGCATCGGTGAACCGAACATCGAGGGCAGCGGCGTGGCCGACATCCTCCAGACGGGCCCGGAACACTACGGCTACCTCCCCGGCTTCGGCGACGCCATCAAGGCCGGCGAGTTCCTGATGGGTTACGTCAACCAGCTGGGCGAGCCCGCGCCCATGCCGCAACCGAACGTCCTCGGCCGCAACGGCACCTACGTGGCCTTCCGTAAACTGCACAGCCGGGTCGCCGCCTTCCGCCAGTACCTGAACGCCAACGCCTCCTCGCCGGAGGAGGAAGAGTTGCTGGCGGCGAAGATGGTCGGCCGCTGGCGCAGCGGAGCGCCCCTCATGCTCGCCCCCGAGCGCGACGACCCCGCTCTCGCCGCCGATCCGCAGCGAGTCAACGACTTCGCCTACCACGAGCAGGATCCGCGCGGCCTGTGCTGCCCCCTTGGCGCCCACATCCGGCGCGCCTACCCGCGCGACTCCCTGGTGGAGGGGCTCGTCGACCCGACCATCCACCGCGCCCTGCGCCGAGCCGCCACCTACGGCCCCCCGCTCCCCGACGGGGAACTGGAGGACGACGGCGCCGACCGCGGCATCGTGTTCATCTTCATGGGAACCGACCTCGGCCGGCAGTTCGAGTTCATCAAGTCCCAGTGGATCAACGACGGCGATTTCACCGGCCTCGACACCGAAAAGGATCCGCTGGTGGGAGCCAACGATGGCACCGGTGTGTTCACCATCCCGGAGCGCCCCATCCGTCGACGGCTGCATCAGCTGCCCCGCTTCGTGATCACCAAGGGCGGAGAGTACTTGTTCATGCCCGGAATCCGGGCCCTGAACTGGTTGGCTGAACTCGGCGACTGAGCGACATGGCGAGTGAGTCTGGCCCGAGCCGATGTCGCGGGAAGGGGTGACGACCATGGTCGAGCACCGCACCGTCACTGTCGGGGAGGTTCGGCCGCACATTGTGGGGGAGGGTGAAGGGCCCCTGGCTCTTGCTCCCGCCTTTCCCGAGTGCTGGTACAGCTGGCGTCACCAGTTCGCACCCTCGGCCCAGGCCGGATACCACGTCGTCGCCCCTGACCAGCCGGTTAGGGCCGCAGTGACCGGCCCGCCGCAGTCGAGGAATACACCACCCTGCACATCGTCGGCGACATCATCGGCCTGATCCACGCACTCGGCACACAGCAGGCCGTGGTCATCGACCACGACCTGGGCAGCCGGTTCGCCTGGTCCACCGCACTGATGCGGCCCGACGCCATCCCGGGGGTCGTCGGCCTCAGCGTCCCGCCGCCGCAGCGCGGTCCGGTACCTCCACCGCAGGCTATGCGCCGGGATCAACCTCGGCTACTGGGGCGCCGGGATGGACTCGGACAACCTCGCTGTCGCCAAGGAGGCGGACCAGCTCAACCGACGTGACTGACACTCTTGAGCCCACGCAGTCCAAGACTCCACAGCTCTGGCAGGTCGAGTGCACGCTCGTGGAGGAGCTGGCCCGAGGACATTGTTCGAGGTGGACTGCCTCGGGGAGGCTGAGGCCGGTGCTGGTGGCGCGCAGCAGATCCGGGGTCCACTCCGGGCGCTGTACGCGGCGGCGGACCAGGTCGAGGGGCAGCAGCGTCGTCTTTACCTGTGCTCGGCGACATGGAGCCTTCCCCCCGGCGAGCAGCGGACCGCCGGGCTCACCGCCGGGCCGGAGGCGACCGCGCATCTCGGCCTGGCACTCCACGGCTTCACCGACCTTGCCGAGGACGTAGCCCGGCGGGTCGCCCACGTCACAGGGCACGAACCGGTGGCCCTGGACCTGTCGCAGGCCGCCGCACCCTTCCACGCGGTACAGGTCGTCTGCCCCGGTACCCGCTCACGCATCCGATGGGCGATGCCCCGATGACACACCCCTCCACCACGGCGGCCGCGTCCGCCGACCTCGCGGCCCAGTACGACGCATTCCAAACCGCACGGGCCCGCTCCACCCTCACCGCCCGCCTGTACGCCACAGCGATGGGCGACGACTACCCGGAAGAGGTCGCCGCCTCCTCCTCGTGGGACTGGCCCCTGCTGGGGCTCATGGCCACCCGGCTGCTGATGCGGCCCGGGCAGCTCCTCGTCGACGCGGGCTGTGGAACCGGCGGTGTCGGCCTGTGGCTGGCCCGCGCCCTCGCGGTCGGCCTGGAAGGCCTCGACATCTCGCCCGTCGCCGTCGACCAGGCCACCTTCCGCCGCGTCCGCTTCGGCGTAGCCGCCGGCTTCCGTGTCGCCTCCCTGGAGGACACGGGCCTGCCGGATGCCTGTGCGCACGGCGTGGTGTGCGTGGACGCGCTGACGCTCGCCTCGAACCGCGCTCACGCGGTGCGCGAGCTCGGCCGCCTCCTGGCGCCCGGCGGCCGACTGGTCCTCACCCGGGCCCTGCGCAGCGGCGCCCACCCCCTGTGGGAGGAGCAGGCCCGCGCCGCCGGGCTCATCGTGGAACACGTCGACGAGCGGCCCGCCGAACCGGCGATGTGGGCACGGCTGTACCAACTGTGGATCGACCGCGAAGACGAGCTACGCCGCGAGCTCGGCGACGACCAGGCGGACAACATGCTGCAGGAGGCGCGCAAGAGGCTGCCTGCGCTCCCCGGGCGCCGCGCAGTCCTGCTGACCTTGCGCCGCCCTCCAGCAGAGCCTTCCGCGCCTGGAACAGCCGATACGATGACCGGGCCCGGCCGCCCCGACGGCCCCGCGTCCACCGAGAGGACCCCCCGAGTGAGCCAGCACCCCGCCCGCGCGGGAGTGTTCGCGGCTGGCTCCTGGGGCACCGCGGCCGCCAAGATCCTCGCCGACGCAGGGACGCCCGTCACCGCGTACGCCCGCCGCAGCGAGATCGCCGACGCGATCAACGGCAGCCATCGCAACCCGCACTACTTCCCCGACATCGAGCTGCCCTCCTCCGTGACGGCCACGACGGACCCGGCCGCCGCGCTGCACGGCGCCGACTGGCTCGTGCTGTCCATCCCCGCGCAGTCGCTGCGGGCCAGCCTCGCCGCGTGGACGCCGCACATCGGACCCGACACCGTGATCGTGTCGCTGATGAAGGGCATCGAGCGCGACACCGGGAAGCGGGCCAGCGAGGTCATCGCCGAGGTCACCGGCATGGGTACAGACCGGGTCGCGGTACTGTCCGGACCGAACCTCGCCGGGGAGATCATGGCCGGGCAGCCCGCTGCCGCCACGGTCGCATGCTCCGATGAGGATGCCGCCCGCCGCTTCCAGGCCGCGTGCCACACCTCGTACTTCCGGCCGTACACCAGCACCGACGTGATCGGCTGCGAACTGGGCGGCGCGGTGAAGAACGTCATCGCCCTCGCGGTCGGCGTCGCCTCGGGCATGGGCCTGGGGGACAACGCGACTGCCATGCTCATCACCCGCGGCCTGGCAGAGACGACCCGCTTGGCCACCGCCCTCGGCGCGCACCCGGCGACCCTCGCCGGTCTGTCGGGCCTGGGCGACCTGGTGGCCACCTGCACCTCGCCGCTGTCACGCAACCGGACCTTCGGCACGCACCTCGGCCAGGGCATGAGCGTCGACGAGGCGACCGCCGCCACCCGGCAGACCACCGAGGGCGTCAAGTCCGCTGGAGCGATCCTCGACCTGGCTCGCGCCCACGCCGTCGAGATGCCGATCACGGAGACGATCTCGGCGCTGCTGCACGGGAAGGTCACCCTCGACCAGGCCGTGGAAGATGTTCTGCCGGGCCACGTTCACGATCGTCTCGCTCACCGGCACGAAGGACGGCCGCACCGAGCCGGTGAACGTCTACCAGTACCTGTCGCCAGGGAGCTTCCTCGTCGGCCCGCCCCAACTCCAGACGGTCATCTCGTACCTCACCCGCAGCGGCCGCTACGACCCGATCGACGGCACCGGCCGCGTCCTGTCCGCGAACGGCGAGAAGCCACTGGAGGTGACGGACAGCCGTGTGGTTCTTTGACGCTGTCGGCTCCGGCTTCCAGCACCCGACCGACCCCAGCCGGCTGCAATGGTTCCGCATCGTGTTCGGCACGGTCTGTACCGCGCGCTTCGCGCTGTCCATCGGCCAGGGCGGATGGGACCGGCTCGTGACCGGGTCCATCAGCCTGCACCTCGCCGAGCAGCGCTTCGGCGCCGGGCGGGCCCGTCTCCTCGCCAGCGTGTACCGGCCGGTGCTGATCGTACGTACGGTCGCCGCCCTCGCCCTGACCGCCGGGCTGGTACCGCGGCTGTCACTGCTGCTGGTCCTGGCCGGGGCCGCGATGGAGCTGCTGTACCTTAAGAGCTCCAATGCCGTGCGGTACACGCTGCTGACCGGCGGCTGTCTCCTGCTCGCAGGCGATCTCGGCCAGGGGCTGAGGATCGAACACGGGCCCAGTACCGCCAATACGTGGGCGCAGTGCCTCTTGGTGCTGGTCACCACCGACATCTACTGGAACAGCGCCTGGCAGAAGCTGCGTTCCCCACAGTTCCGCACGGGCCTGTACCGCTTAGTGGGTTCACGTCTTCACGCAGGTCAGGGAGCAATTGCCGTACCGGCGCCAGTTCGCCGTGCCCGGCTTCGTCCGCCGTCACATGGGCAACCTCACCGACCGGGACGTGCGTTTGTGGCGGCTGATCGCGGCCGCCGCGATCGGGGCGGAGATCATGCTGCCGCCAGCGCTGCTCTTCTCGGCGACCATGCCGTACGCAGTCGCCGTCGGCATCGGGATGCACGCGGCCTTCACCTGCCTCAAGCCCCGCCAGTTGGTGACCTTCTCCGGGCTGACGGTCGGCTCCTACTTCGCATTCGCCGCCTGACCCAAAACGGCTGGCTAGGAGTCAGGTATCGGCGTGGCCTGCTGCCTGCTGCCGAAAGCGTGCTGCGAGAGCTGCTCGAGCGTGTGAGGCCGTGCGCTCGCGCGGCCGACGACCAGCAGGCCGATGGCGGTCGGCTCGCCGACACGAAGCCGCCCTACATGCCGAGGACGCTGCGATCCTCGCCGAGAACGGCGCCGCGGCGTCGGATCCCGTTTCCCAATGTGACTGATGCCCTAGCCAAGCGCGAGGCGGCATCGCCTTTACTCGCGCGAGTCCGCTTCAGAATCCGTTTCCTCGGGCGATGCGGCTTGGCCAGGCGAGCTAGTGCCCTCTTCGGAAGCGCCGAATGCTTGCGCGTTACGTGAGTCTTCAATCCCGAAAGCGGCTCGAATCTTTGTGCTCACCCCCGCAGCCGTAGCATTTCCGGCCTCGGAAACGATCGGGGTGATGAACTTGACCAAGAAGAGTCCGCCAATATAGGCGCCGACCATAGTAGGCCCGCTAGCTCCACCCCACGTGATCCCAAGACCTATGGCTGAGGCTTGTTCGGCGACGGTCTTTAGCGGCAACCAGGCCGAGGGCGGAGAGTTGAAGCGCGGAACCAAGGCTTCTTCGCTCTTTAGAAGATTCTCGACGGGGTGCGCCAGTCCCCCTCTGCCCCATGATTCTTCAACCCCTTCGGCAAACTGCATGAATGCGACCCTCGGAAGACCGAACACCTCGGTACCTGCGCGAGAATGCGTCGATAGATAACCCGGTAATTCATCTGCCGTAATGCGGCGTCGCTGAATGTCAGCCGCTTCTTGATCCGTCAGTCGAGCGTCGCTACCGATTATTTCGAGAGTGCCAAATTTGCTGGATCCTTGGAGCGCTACATCCACGCGCAAGGTCACGGATCTATTCCGAACATGACGAGCTACCCACCCACCCCCATCACCTGACAAACGTGGCCTCGACCGTGGTGGCCGCGAATATGCGCCGGACATCGCTTCGGGTCCCCTCTCGGGTCCCTGCCACCCCGGCAAACTCTCTCGCCCCATGCTGTACCCCCTCAAGAGCCACAGGGTAGAGCCTGCCTGGCCTGCGGATAACTAGCCTGCTCAAATGGACGGGGGAACCTGTGCCGATCCACCCGGGCATTGTCGAGGACCTCGCGGCCGGTACGCGCACCCTGTACGAGCAGGCTGAGGAGCGCCTGTTGGGCATCATCGCCTGGCAGCTCGCCGACGGTCTCGACGCCCCGGGGTGGGCCGAGCGGGAGCTATCTGCCGTGTAGGCCATGCTGCGCGCCTCACGGGGCGTTGTCGGCGAGCCCGGTAAGGCCGTGACGCTGGAAGTGTCCGACGCCGTCCCCGAGACGTACGACACCGGCACCCCGCCGCGGTCGCTGAGCTCGGCGCTCTCTCTGCCCGACCCGCATGACCGCCTGTGCGATGCGGGTGGCTCGCATCGCATCAGTGCGTGAACGTACGCGGAAGATCAAAAAAGTTCGGTCGGTGATCATCTCTGCCGCAGGGTTTGTGGCGAATATCCTATAGTGCCCGCTCGCAATCGCAAGATCCTCTGCAAGGGGCGGACATGATCAGCATTCCCGAGCTCGCCGTCCTGGCCGCTGCCGGCTATCGCGGCACGCAACTCGTCGTCCATGACTCGATCCTGGACGCCCCCCGCGACCGGCTGTTCACCTGGCACAGCCGCAACACCGACTCGAAGATCCGCACGTCCCTGGTGACGCTCATCAGCTGCGTGTACTGCTCCGGCTGGTGGGTGAGCGACGCGCTCCTCACGACCTGGCTCCTCGTCTCCGGCCAGTGGCGCGACGCCCCGCTCCTCGCCCACGGCATCGAGTGGCTCGCCGTCGCGGGCGCGGCCGTCCTCCTGAACCGGATCGACGACACCCTCGGCGAGGTGGGTAAGTGACGACCCGCTCACTGACTGCCTCGGCCTCCCGGTACGTCAACCGGAAGGTCCGCGCCGTCAAGGCCGCCACCGACCAGGGATGGCAGACCCGGGCCTCGCCACCGCGCCGATCACGCTGAGCGCGACGGCCGGCCGCGGCTCGGGCGGCGCTCACTACTACCAAGTCCACTTCATCCTGCGGGCCCTGATCGTCAGTCTGTGAGGAGCGCACCATGCTGGACATCCCTGGCCTGCCCCTGCCCGAGCCGGTCACCCGCTACATCCGCTTCCCGGACGGCGTCCTCGGTCGGATCACCGTGATCGGCGACTTGGAACCGGAGCTGCCGGACGGCGCGAAGTACGTGACCCAGGAGGTCTACGTGGAGCTGCGCGCCGAGCTGCGCGAGCAGCACGACACCCACGTCGCCGAAATGCTGGCCGCCGAGAAGGACTCGCGGCGCCAGCAGTACGAGGACCTGGTCGCGGCCGGTATCCGCGAGGCGACCGCTCGGGCCCAGTCCGGGCATGGGGGCCCGCTCGACGACGACAGCGCCCTGACCAGGGCGGGTAGTTACACTCCTGGTGTAGCCGCTGGTTCTGGGCCGGGCGTCAACTCTCCACGTCGGGAGTGATCGCCGTGTCCACCCCAGCAACCCCAGCCCAGTGGCGCGCCGCGCTGAAGGCGGAAGGCGTCGCGTTCACCGAGTTCGCCGGGTGGACGACGCGCGGCCGGGACGCCGCGACGGGCAAGATCTTCGGTCCGGTCCACGGCGTACTCAACCACCACACCGCGGGCGCCAACTCGCTGGCGACGATCGCCACGGCAGGGCGGCCGGGCCTGCCGCCGCCCCTCGCCCACGCCTACCTGCCCAAGAACGGCGTCGTCGTCCTGGTCGCCGACGGCCGCGCCAACCACGCGGGCCTGGTCGCGAAGAACGTCTTCAACGCGATCGTGGCCGAGAAGCCGCTCCCGAAGCAGGACAAGTCCCAGACGGTCGACGGCAACGACTCGCTGTACGGCTTGGAAGTCGAAAACCTCGGCGACGGGAAAGACGCCTACACGCGTAGCCAGTACGACAGGTGGGTCCGCTTCAACGCCGCGCTGTGCCGCCTCCACGGCTGGAGCGTGGGCAGCGTCGCCGGGCACCTGGAGACCTCTGTCGAAGGCAAGCCCGACCCGGCCGGCCCGGTCGCCGGGTACGGCCGCCGCGGCCCCTCACCTGTTCCGTCGTACCAGTCAGTTCCTCGACGACTGGTACGGGGAAGAGGGACGCCCCGGGGTCCCCGCGCGCCCGGGCGTCATGGAGCGGGTATCGGGGATGGAGGAACGCCTCGGCCACGTCTGGCACGAGGTGTATCCCAACAACGGCAGCAGCCTTCGAGACGCCGTCGACCAGGCGAACGAGCGCCTGGCCATGCTCTGTCCCGACGCCGACCCGCGCCCCCTGCAGCCGACTGCCCCACCCGCCCCGCCGGACGATCCGGCCAGCCCTTGACCGGACGCCGGCCTTGTGTGTCGGAGCGGGCCACGATTCTGCTGTCTGGCCGCCGGAACGCCAGCCCAAGCGCGATCAAGATCAGGCGGTGCACGCCCTGCTGGCTAGCCCTGTAGGCCTGTTGGGCCAGCACGGGACTTCGGAGGGCTCGGAACTCGACGGCCTCCTGATCGCGCCTGCCGAGTTCCGCCGTCCGGATCCGGGGCGGCCGGGCCGCCCTACTTGCCGGCGACGGGGGTCGTCGACGCGTAGAGCGCCTCGCGCAGGGCCGCCGTCGTCTGGGCGACCGCCGCCTTGTTGGCCTGCGTTTCACGCAGCGCGTTCAGCATCATGAAGTCGTGGGTGACTCCGCTGTAGTGCGACGAGGTCACCTGCACCCCTGCCGACCTCAGCTTCGCGGCGTAGGAGTTGGCCCCGTCCAGCAGCACGTCGGAGTCGGTGATCACCAGGGCTGGCGGCAGACCGCGTAGCTGTTCGACGGTTGCCTTCAGCGGTGAAGCCAGCGGGTTGGAGCGGTCGGTGACCTTCGGTGCGTAAGCGTTCCAGAACCACTTCATGGCGGGGCGGGCGAGCCAGCAGTTCTCCGCGTATCGGTAGTACGACGCCGTGTCGAAGTTGGCGTCGGTGACCGGGTAGAGCATGACCTGCTGGCGGAAGTGCGGGCCACCGCGCTGCTTGGCCATCAGCGTGACCGCGGCGGTCAGGTCGCCACCGACGGAGTCACCGGCGACGGCCAGTCGGCTGGAGTCCAGGCTGATCTCGGCGCCGTGGGCGCCGACCCACTTGGCGACAGTGTAGGCCTGCTCGATCGGGACCGGGAACTGGGCCTCGGGAGAAGGCGTGTAGTCGACGAACACGACCTCGGCGCGGGCGCCGTCGGCGAGTGCGCGGACGAGGCGCTCGTGGGTCTTGAAGTTGCCGAGCACCCAGCCGCCGCCGTGGATGTAGACGATGCCGGGCAGCGTCCCCTTGACGCCCGCGGGGCGCACGATGTGCACGTTGACCGGGCCGGTGGGGCCGCCCGGCACGGTGCGCTGGGTGATCTGCGCGGGCAGCATCGGGACGGGGCCCGCCTGGAGCTTGTTCAGCACGTCCCGGGCGGCCGGGTACGACAGGTCGTACAGCGGCTTGCCGCCGGCGGCCGCGAGCTGGTCCAGGAATTCTTGGTCGATCGTCTCCAGCTTCTGCGGCGGGTTGCCGCACGCCACGTACTTGGCGTCCTTGGCCACCGCCGCCATGTCGCGGTCGGTACCGGAGACGGCACCGTCACGAGCGGTGCCGCAGGCGCTCATCGTGGTCGCCGTCGCGGTCAGGAGTGCTGCCATGGCGAGGTGGCGCAGGCGGCGGACCCTGGGCACGGTGCGTATTGCTCCCATGTCTGTTGCTCTCATGTCTGCGGATTCCCTACGTGAAGGAGTCGACCCCCTCCGTAATCGTGGCTGGTCCGTATGGCGTACACCATCAGGGTTAGGCCAGACGGGACACCTGGTGATGGCTGAGATCTCGCCATCAACGATCGGATCGTCCACGACCTGAGCGTGCTACTCGAACCCGGAACACGAGGCCCCGCCCGATCAGGCTCGGGCGGGGTCTCGTCATGCGGCCGGTTCGACGTCGTCTCGAGTTGCCTCCGCCCATAGGGCGAGGAGGCGTTCGTACTCGGCGGTCCGCTTCCGTCCGGCGGGGCCAGCCATGAGCCGGCGGATTCTGTTGTCGATCTCATCAAGGGCAGGAGTCACCCGGCCGTCAGGCCCGGGGGAGTGGGACATACCCCCACCGTATGGGGAGGGTCTGACAGTGAGGATGTACTCGGCATTCCTCGGAGGCCTGACTCTGGGTCTGACTGACGTTTCGGCTGTCCGTTGATTGAATCGTCGGCCTTCGAGGGATGTCACAGCGTGTGCTCGCGGGTGTCCGTGACCTCATAGGAGCTTGGCCACCAGCCTCATCACTGTCTTGTCCGTCTGCCTGGGCAGCACGCCCTGCTCACACGCCTGAGACGGAAGGACAGCAGACCGAGCATGACCCAGCCTGGGATAACGGTGATCGGCGGAATCGACACCCACACGGACGTCCACCAAGCCGCAGTGATCGACTCGATCGGCCGTCACCTGGCCCTGGACACTCAGTCGTTCGCGACGAACGCTGCCGGCTACGAGGGGCTGATCGCCGGGCCCACCCCCTTTTTCTTTACGTGGCCAGACGCGTTTCGGATGCGCGCGTTCCCAGTGTGTTCCCACGGGAACACGGACACGCGGCAATCCGGGTGGATCCGGGAAGATCCGTGAGGATGCGGGGAGATTCGCCGAGGTCAAGGCATCGCCGCAGGTCAGATGGGGTCACAGGGCGGGACGCGGACCGGCACGTTCTGCGCGCAGCCGCTCGGTGACGAGGCGGCCCATGCCGCCGGCGCCGGTGACGAGAACGAGGTCGTGATCAGCCATCGGTGGCTTCCTTCCGGAGGTGTTCGCCTCGGCCAGGCCCTGGCCGCTGCACGGGTGGTAGTGCGTTCTGGTTACTCGACGTCGCCGCTCGGGGTGAACACCATTTCCGCCGATCCGCCGATCCGCCGATCCGCCGATCCGCCGATCGGTCTCGCCGAACGGCCGGCCGCACTTGTCTGCGAGCGTGGTGCTCAGGGTCTGCGAGAGGGATGAGGCCCACACCGCGCTACTGAGCGGGATCAGGCCAGATCGACGAAGATGTCGAGCGCGAGATCACCCTCAAAGCCGGTGCGGCGCGGCGCCCAGCAGGGTGGACGTGGCGGCCGTGGCGACGAGGACACGACGGGTGGCCATGCGCCGGCTGGACATGTGGGAAGTCACGATGTTCCCTCTCATGGGACTTGGGCGCTTTCCTGGAAGGTTGGAGCGGACTCAGTTCTTGGGGCCGAACATGTAGGCGTTGGCGACGTCGATGAGGGCTGCGCCCTGATAGGCGGGGTAGCGCTCGGTGATGGCCTTCTTGTAGGCATCGCCGTCGTCACCGAGCAGCTCCCGGCCGGCGTTGACGTAGTCGGTGAGCTTCGCCCAGATGGCCGGGGTGGTCGGCTCGCCGTGGCCGGGCAGGATGGTGTCGTACTCGGTCTCGGCTGCGAAGCGGTCGATGTTGGCCTAGCCGTCGAAGTCCTTGTACAGGAACCATAGGTGGGTGCGGTTGCAGACCACGTCCTGAGCGACCAGGACACCCTCCTCGGGCAGCTTGATCACCAGGGTGGTGTGGATCTCGCCGCGGGTGACCTTCTCGAACACGAACGGGATGCCGTCGATGACCTCGGTGTACAGCCCCGATCCTTCGGAGGCCCCCGTACTGGCAGCTGCGGCCGAGCAACAGTCCGCGGAATTCTCCCAGTGGGACCGTCATCCGCTGCCGGTGCATACCGCCCTGCTGCACCGCCTGCTCGACGTCGTACTCCTGCGCCTGGCCCACCTGCAGCAGCACGGCCAGGCTGCGGCATCCGCCCCCCGAGCCCTTCCTTCGCTTTCGCGACGCTGTCGAGCGAGGCTTTTCCCGCACCCATCGCATCGACGACTACGCCCGCGAGCTCGGTTACTCCACCCGCACCCTCACCCGCGCCACCCAGACCGCGGCGGGCCTCAGCGCCAAGGACTACCTCGACCAGCGCCTCACCCTGGAGGCCAAGCGGCTCCTCGCCCACGGCACCGAACCCGCCTCCACCATCGCAGCCCACCTCGGCTTCCCCAGCGCCACCCACTTCGGCAAGTTCTTCCAACGCCACACCGGCCAAACCCCCCTGGCCTTCCGCGTCTCCCAGCGTGCGTCGCCGCCCACGTGACGGCGGCCATGGCAACCACATGGCCGTTGACACGAGGGGCATCCGAGTCAGATCAGAGCGGAGGGCTCGGCGACAGCTGCCTGCGCAGCGCCGCCGAGCCCTGGGGGTGTGCACGCCTCCCCTCCCCACGGAGCGACGCACACCGTGGGGCACTCCGCACAGTGGCCCGGTCAGAGGGGGACGCGTCAGTACGCTCCGCTATGCCGAAACGGCAGCCTTGTGCTCCGCCCCCGCCGGGGTACGGTGCAGCCCCTTGCGGTCGTACCAGCTCGTCATGCCGAAGCCGAACAGTGCGGCTGCCGCGAGGCCGACGGCCATCATGACCCAGCCTCGGGTCAAGCCGGCGTCGCCCTGTGCGTCGTAGTAGAGGATCGAACGGACGCCGCCGACAATCTGCCGCATCGGCTCGAACTCCGCGAGCAATCGGTAGAAGGCGGGCAGCGACTCGATCGGGGTAGTGGCGCCGGCCGTCGGCACGGCCATCGCGATGAAGACCAGCGTGACCACCAACATGCCGGGCGTACCGAAGACGGCGAGCAGAGCAAGGGCGCCGATTCCTGCGACGGCGATGGCGGCCACCGAATAGAGCCACAGCAGCGGTAGGTGGGAGGCGTCCATCCCCATGATGCCGATCGTTCCCACCATGACCAGGGTGCCCATCAGCAGGGACAGGGCCGCCATGAGGGTGCTGCTCATGGCGAGGCTCTGCACGCGGGTGGCCTTGATCAGCGGGCGGTGGATGCGCAGCGGGCCCATGTCGTTGTGGGTGTAGCCGAGGGCGTGGTCGACCTGGCCGCTGATGACGTTGGCGGAGAGCATGCCGCAGACCACGAGGACGAGCGCGTAGTAGAACGCCGACATGCCCAGGCCGCTGTGTGAGTCGAGGGGATGCCCGTCCTTGACGGTCACCGCGGCCGGATCGGCCAGCAGGACGCGGGCCGCGGTCGGCAACTTGGCCTGTTGAGCTTGGGCCTGCGCGGTCAGCTGCTTGCCCAGTTCGAGCGAGGCGCCCTCGGCCGCCGTCGTCGTCGCCAGTCGGGCGATGTTGGAGCCTATGCTGCCGGCGGACTGGTTGGTCAGCACCGTCAGCTGCGGGCGAACCGGCTTATCAGTTGCCGAGGATCCGGTCAGTGCGGTGACGGAGAAGGTGAAGTCAGCGGGGACGACCAGCGCGCCGTACAGCTTGCCCTTGCCGAGCTCCTCCTTCACCTCCTTCTCGTCCATCACCTTCCAGTCGATCTTGCCGCCACTCGCGGTGGAGGTCTTGATCGACCCGGTGATCTGCGCCCCGAGATTGATCTGTTTGCCGCCGACACTGGCCCCCTTGTCGGAGTTGACCAGGCCGACCGGCAGATTCTTCGTATGGCCGGCCGTATCGATATTGGGGCCGACATAGAAGAGGCCGAACAGGAGCGCGAGGACGCCTGTGATGACGCCGCTTGCTATCCAGAGGGGCCTGGCACGCAGCACGCGGAAGGGGCGAATTCCATTCATGACTTACTCCAGTCTTGACAGCACAGTTACATCAGCGAGGAGACCGGACGGCGCCATTGCAGGCCGGGGCTCTCTGGGTTCAACCCTCGGCTTGCACAACCGCAGGGGAACACGGTGACCTTTCGGCAACCCCGCTGCGAGCGGTGAAGCCTTCAGCGCGGCCGAAGCCGTCCACGCGGGCCATGGTCGGCAGGCCCTCGGCCACCTCACCAGGGCGGGCAGGTTGGCGGACACGGCCCGAAAGACCGAATCGGACGTTCGCCCCTCAGCAAGGCCGGTGATGGCTCCTTCATCGGACTTCAGCGGAGGAAGAAGTTGAGAAGTGCTTCGGTGCGCTTGCCGAAGGGGGCATACAGCAGGCGGGTGGCGTTGAAGCGTCCTTGTACGTAGATGCCCTTGGGGTGGCTGAGCGTCCGGAACCCCTCGATGCCGTGGTACTGGCCCATCCCGCTCGCGCCGACGCCGCCGAAGGGAAGGTCGTCCTGCCCGACGTGCATGGTGGTGACGTTGCCGGAGGTCGTGCGGTCGAGGACCGTGCGCCGGTCCGCGTCGTTGCTGCCGAAGTAGTAGAGCGCGAGCGGTCGTGGCCGTGCGTTGACGTAGTCGATGGCCTCGTCGATGTCGCGGTAGGGGAAGATCGGCAGGATGGGGCCGAAGATCTCCTCGTGGGCGATCCGCATCTCGTCGGTGACGCTGAGCACAACGGTCGGTGCGAGGGTGTGCGGGCGGTGGGCGGCGTCGCCCGGCCGGTGACCGACCTCGATGATCCGTGCCCCGTGAGCGCGGGCGTCGTCTATCAGGTAGGTGAGGATCTTGTACTGCTTGTCGTCGATGATCGAGGTGTAGTCGTCGCTGGTCGGGCCGTCGGGATAAGCGGCCTTCACTAGTCTGTCGTAGGCGGCGATGAAGGCGTCGATCTCGGATTCGTGGACCAGGGCGTAGTCGGGGGCGATGCAGGTCTGTCCGCCGCTGAGGAGTTTGCCGAAGACGATGTCGGACACGGTCCGATCGGTTACCTGTCCCTTGGCGACGATGGTCGGGGACTTGCCGCCCAGTTCCAGGGTGACGGGGACGAGCTTCTCGCTGGCCGCCTTCATCACGGCTCGTCCGACTTCGGTGCTGCCGGTGAAGACGAGATGGTCGAACGGCAGGGAGGAGAACGCGGAGCCGTCGCCGCTGACGATCGTGACCTGCTCCGGAGGGAAGAGTTCGCTGAGCATCGACGCGAGCACCGCGTTCGTCGCCGGGGTCAGCTTTGACGGTTTGAGCATGACGCGGTTGTCGGCGGCTATCGCGGTGACGACGGGCATCAGTGACAGGTTGACCGGGTAGTTCCACGGCGAGATGACGCCGACCACGCCGAGCGGCTGGTATTCGATGCGGTTGCTGCCGAAACGCAGCAGCAGCTCGATGTGGCGGCGGGTCGGGCGCATGAATCGGCGCAGGTTGCGGTGCAGGTAGTCG
The DNA here is from genome assembly GCF_044768965.1 of Streptomyces sp. NPDC090798. Taxonomy (NCBI): domain Bacteria; kingdom Bacillati; phylum Actinomycetota; class Actinomycetes; order Kitasatosporales; family Streptomycetaceae; genus Streptomyces; species Streptomyces sp. NPDC090798. Next base: position 56,025 of record NZ_JBIVXA010000036.1, on the reverse strand, counting down.
ATGCCCTGCACGACGCCCACGAGTTCCATCATCGCGGTCTCGTGTCGCGAGCGATGTCCGAAGTCCGCGTTGATCGCCTTCTCGATGGCGCCGCGCCGGGCGATCAGCGCCGTTTTGAACCTGGTCAGATCGCTGCGGCGGGCCGCCAGTGAGGGCGCTCCGTCGCGGAGGTAGGCGGCGCGCTGAATCTGGAGGATGTGATGGAAGCGCTCCGCGTCGGTGGGTTGTGCGGTGACGTCGGTGATGGTCATGACGGTGTTCCTTAGCTGTTCATGCGGGGGCGGGGGCGGGGGCGGGGGCGGGGTGCTGGGGGCGCTGGCGGCGGGCCATCCAGCCCATGAGTCGGACCATCGAGCGGCGCGACAGGAGCTTGCCGACGACGGCGAGCGACCGGCCGTTGGTGACCACCGACGGAGGTGCGGACCGGCGGTCGAGCGTGTCGAGGGCGATCTTCACGACCTGCTCGGGGGTGGCTCGCTTCGTGCCATAGTCGGCGGTCTGGCTGCCGGCGACGTCGTAGAACTCGGTCCGGGTGGCGCCGGGGTTCACGGCCAGGACGCGCAGGTTGGTGCCGCGGGTCTCCTCCCACAGCGATTCGGTGAAGCTGAGGACGAAGGCCTTGGTGGCGCCGTAGACACCCATGTACGGGGTCGGCTGGAAACCCAGCAGGCTCGCAACGTTGATCAGGACGCCGGTGTCGGCGGAGGACAGCGGGTCGATGTAGGCACGGCTGAGGTCGACCAGCGCGCTGACGTTCAGCGCGATCATGCTCTGCAGGCGGTCGGGGTCCTCGTCGGTGAATGCGTCGTGGGTGCCGAAGCCGGCGTTGTTGACCAGTCCGGTGGCGTAGATGCCGCGGGATTCGAGTTCGGCGCGCAGCGTGCGGCCGGCGTCGGGCCGGCCGAGGTCGCGGGCGACGACGGTCACCGTGACGCCGTGGACGCGGGTGAGTTCGTCAGCCAGGCTCTCGAGCCGGTCCGCCCGGCGGGCCACCAGCACGAGGTTCGCGCCGCGACGGGCCAGCTGGCGGGCGAATTCGGCGCCGAGGCCGGAGCTGGCGCCGGTGACGATGACGGCCTGACGGCGATAGTCGATTTTGTTCATGCCTTCACTGTACGCACAAGTTTGCACTGAGTGCAAATGGTTGCGCCTGATGAAGGCATGTACCATCGGTGCATGGCTCAGAAACCGACGTCCATCCGGGAGCAGACCCGCTCCGTGGTCCGATCACTGCTGGCCCGGACCGCCATCGAGCTGTTCGCCACCAAGGGCTTCGACAACACGACCCTCGATGAGGTCGCCGCCGCGGCGGGCGTCTCCAAGCGGACCCTGTTCAACTACTTCCGCAACAAGGAAGACCTCGCGCTCAGCGGCCTGGACGAACAGGGCGAACTGATCGCCGCGCGCCTCGCCGAACGCCCGGCCGACGAGGATGCCTGGACGGCGCTGCGCGCGGCGTTCCAGGTACTCGAAGAGATCGACATAACAGCCGAAGGCCGCCTGGAGTTCATCACGCTGCTGTTCGGCAACGACTCCCTACGCGCCGGACACACCGAGAAGCAAGCCCGCTGGCAGGACCTGTTCGCACCGCTGATCGAGCCGCGGCTGCCCGACTCCGACCGTCGCACCCTGCAAGCCCGCGCGATCGCAGCCGCAGCGATCATCTGCCTGCAGGCAGCCAACGAGGAATGGGTACGCCTGGGCGGACAGGTCGACATGTTCGACCTCTACGACACCGCCGTACAGGCCATCCGCCGCCCCGCCTGAAACCGGCCGCATCCAGCTCCACCACGCTCGTCGGCGTGGGGACCAGGGCCCGAACCGCCCAACCGCGCCCAGCAAGACCGAACGATCCGGCCACCGTAAGCCGCGCAACCAGAGGTCAGCCCTGGGCCGGTAGCCGTAGGCATCGAGCTTGGCCAGCTCGCTGCCGATGTCCACCGTGTGAGTGCCATAAAAGTGGACGTTGGAGTGGTGGCCGGGCCAGATATGTGCCAGCAGGTCGTCATCATTGGGTCGGCCGGCTACTCCAGCTGGTCCCCCTCCAAGGGCGCGAGGTGCTCGACAATCGCGGCGCGGTCGCGTGCGGCGTAGGCGCGCATGAGGTCGAGCGCCCGCCACGCGGCCTCGTTCATCCGGGGGCCGGTGAGGTCGGCGAAGTCCTTCATCGTGTCTCCGTGCTCGATCGGTCGGCGGCGTCCGCCGGGGTACGGGGGCGGGGCACCGTGAGCCCCAGGTCGAGGCGCTTGTCCATGTCCAGGCGAAAGGTGCCGTACGGGTTGACGTTCGACCAGAACAGCGCGGTCAGTCCGCGCCGGTTCTCATCGCTGAGCTTCTTCGCCCATGCCGGTTCGGCAAGGACCTGCTGCACCAGCAGGGTGTTGACGTGCACGAGCGCGGACTGGAGCAGGTGCAGGGCGAGCATCGACGTCTCGGCGTGCTCCTTGTCGGGGCCGGTCAGAACACCGTCCTTGCCGTAGTGGAGCACGGTGTTCGCGCTGTTCCAGTTCTCCACGACCTGGAGCCCGCCGTGGATCTCGCGGCGCAGGCCGGGGCTGGCCAGGTAGTCGCATGCGAAGATCGTGCGCGCGGCCCGGCCGAGTTCTTCGAGGGCCTGGTAGGTGGGGTGCTTGGGGCCATCCCGGGTGAAGCGCCGCAGCACCTGCTCCGCCTCCGCCGTCCCGAGCCGGAGCGCGGTCGCGTACTTCACCATCTGGTCGTACTGCTGCTCGATCAGCTCCCAGCGGATCGGCCGCGTCAGCGAGGCACCGAGCGCTGGCCAGCCGGGCGGGGAGTCGTCCGGGCGGTACAGGCGGATGCTGCCGATGTTCTTCAACCGGGGCAGCAGCCGGAAGTTGAGCCGCTCGGTGAAGGCGAACCCGACGACGCTCGCGCCGTGGGTGTCGACGTAGTTCGACTCGATCTCGGCGTCCGTGCAGTGCCGCAGCAGGCCCTCGATCATCGCCGCGACCTCGGACGACGAACAGCTCTTGAGCTGGGAGTAAATGCAGACGTTCTTCCGCTCGACGTGCCAGTAGATCATCACGCCGTTGCCGCCGTAGCGGGCGTGGTGCTCGGTCATGAAGTTCGAGGACCAGGACCCGAACTTCTTCGAGTTCGACGCGCACGCGGTGCCACGGCCCCACCATGCGGTATCGCGGGCGGCGAAGGTGGCGTTCACCAGCCTGGTGACGGCGGCCCGGAGGTTGTCGACGGTGATGAAGTGCCGGCGCACGTGCCGCAGCGCTGCCTCGCTCTCGCCGTGCTCGCCGGTCGCCACGATCGCCCGGATGCCCATGTTCGTACCGAGTGCAAAGAGGGCCAGCAGGAGGCGGCGTTGGAGGACGTCACGCTCGGTGCGCTCGTAGGCGGCCACCGAGGAGAACTCCTCGGTGAACCCGGTGAGGAAGTCGGCGTTCTTCAGCATGTCCAGGAGGTCCAGGACGCCCCAGTGGCGCGCGACCTCCTCCTTGAGCGCCTGAAGGCCGGTGGGCTCGGCCAGCGGCTCCAGCTTGGGCACGGTGATCCACGGCTCGCCCTTGCGGGTGGTGACCTTCACCCCGCCCGCGCTGCCGTCCGCGAGCGCGCCGGACAGCTGGTCCAGGCCCGCGGTCATGCGCTTCTTCAGGTCCGCGATGAACGCCCTCGGGTTCAGCGGCTGGCGGATCGCGGCGTAGTGCACGGCGCGGGTGGCCTCGAAGTCCCCGGGCAGATCGTCCTCCGGTTGCGTCGGCGGCCGGCGCCCTCGACGTAGATCTCCCGGCGCCGTACGGCGTCCCGCAGCGCGACCAGGACGCACAGCTCGTAGGGGATGCGCTCGACCTTGCCCTTGTCGTCGACGACCGCCTCGCGCCAGTCCTTGCGCACCACGCCGTCCATCGGCGGCTCGTCCTCGACGCTGTCGTAGAAGCGGGTCTTGCCGTCGACATCGGCGTACTTCTTCAGCAGTTTCATCGCGTCCATCACCGGCCGATAGGCCGTGTTGTTGCACTTGAAGCCCAGCGTGTTCAGCAGCGGCGGCAGCATCTGCCGGTAGTACGAGCTGGACGAGGAGCGCAGCGTGGTGCGGACCTTCGCCTTGAAGACCTTCTCATTCGCCTTCGCCTCGGCCCCCAGGTCCTTGAGCGTCTTCTCCCCGACCACCGGGAACAGGGCCCGGCGTACGACCTCGTCGGGCTTGTCGAACGTAGCCGTGGCCAGCTTGAAGAGGATGCCCTCCTTGCCGCGGCCCTTCTTCAACTCGGCGGTGAGCTGTTTCTCCACCCGCCGCTCGGCGCGTGCGTTGATCTTGTGGACCAGAGCCACCAGCAAGTCGACCAGGGCGTCGGTGATCTCCGCCTGCCGGGACGAGCACAGCGCTGCGAGCAGGGTGATCCGTACGTCCTCGCTCGTGTCGCGGAAGTCCGAGAGGTACATCTTGATCGCTCGTGCCCGCCAGGCGGCCACCAGCTTCTCCGAGCAGTCCGTGAACAGCCCGTCGGGCAGCCCGAGCTTGCGCACATCGTTGAGCTTGGTGATCTCCGTCAGCAGGGAATCCAGGCCCACCGCGCCCGGGTCGCGCTTGAGCGCGGCCAGCAGGGTGGTGCCCGCCTCGTTGTCTTCGGCCACCAGGGACAGCAGCCGAGCCGTACCCGCCTCGCCCAGGCGGCCGATCGTGCGGGCGCAGAAGGTCTTCTCCCACTTGCCCCGCGCCGCGACGAGTACCTTCTCGACCCGGGTACGGCCCGGCGGCTCGATCTTCCGGGCCCGGCACTCGACCAGCAGGGCCTCGCGCTGCCGGTCCTCCACCAGCTCGACCGGACAGACCTCCACGGCCAGCCACTCGGCCAGCGCCTTCTCATCCGCAACCGTCGAGGGCCGAAATCCCAGGGCCTCACGGATCTGCTTGCGGTGGTACTCGGCAGTCCGGCCGACCAGCGTGTACTTCGCGAAGTCGGTGGCCGGGACCTTCACCAGATCGGCGACGTATTCCACCGCGGCCGGCGGGATCTCTTCCAGCACATCGGGGAACCGGCCTTCCAGCTCGAAGAACTTCAGCAAGAGGCTGAAGCCGAGCCGGGTCGTCCCGCTCTTGTTCGCCACCAGCTCCCAGTCGCCGTCTACCAGCGTCCAGTTCGCCAACAGTTCCTCTGGCGACCACTCTTGCCGCACGCCCGCCCCTTTGGCCTCGATCACTCGATCAGACCCACGACGATGCACAGGACGGGGAACGGGATCGCCCGGCTCCCCGCGACCTAGTTTGCGGCTGGTGTCTGAGCTAGGACTCCAGGGCCCTGTCCGCCGGGCCGCGCTGCCAGTTCACCGACCATCTGCGACCCGCCGCCCCAGCAACGAGAGCCGGATCCACGTGAGCGAGAACACCGAAGACATCGTCAAGATCGCGGAGAACGCGGCCCGCTGCCTCGCCGGGTTCGTCTCCGACCTTCAATACCGGGGGACCGGGCATCCGGTGGCGGCCCAACCCATCTACAGCCTCCTTACCCGCTCCGCGGGGGAGATGAGGACAGCTCTGACCCCTGCTCAGGACCTCCGTGGCAGGCCTTCGAGACAAGGAACTCCTGAGGGACGAGACGCTCGGCGAAGCGATCCAGCGGTACACCGGCGCATCCGTCACAGCGGAGCAACTCGCGGGAGTGCTGGGCAGGGCCTACTCCGCCGTCGGGCACCTCGCATACAAGGAGGCGCCCAGCGGACAGGAGTCGGCAGTGCGCGGCTGAGTCTGCCTGTTCGGCGGGTGTGCGTCCGTCTGCGGACGCGGTGAGTCAAGGCCGGGGCCGGTTGGTGGCCCCGGCCTTGGTCATGTTGTCCGGCCGTGCGAGGCTGCCGCCCGTGAAGCCATCAATCCACACCGAAAGACCCACAAGTGAGTGCGAATGACTTAGATAATGTGTGACTTTCACTCATTCAATGAGTGACTCGTGATATTCTGAAGGGGAGTTGAGTCCCGGGAGGGTGAGTGAGCCAGTCGGCACAGGCAGAGCACGCGATGAACGCGAGCGACGCCCGCAGGGACCTGTACGCCTTGGTCAAGCGCGCCGAGGACGACGGAGTCACGACGCTGATCCATAAGCGGGAGGACCGTGTTCTGCTCGCCCCGCTCGACCGGTTCCCGGCAGCGCGGAAAGCCGACGCCTTCCCCTCCTGGGTACTGAGCGCGGCGCAGAAGGAGTTCGGCGACCTGATCTCGCGGGCGGCTCAAGGCCAACCGCAGGTACTCCGCAGGAACACCACGCCCGTCGCAGTGCTGCTCCCGGTCGACACCCACGCAAGTGCCCTCTCGTCCGACCCGGCCGCACCCTCCGGCGCGGTGCCCGCAGGAGGTGCGGTGAACAGCCAAGGACAGCAGGACCGGGAAAGCGTGCCGCGCAGGCTCGCGACGCTGGGCGATGCCATCGGTTCCGTGCTCACCGTCGGCCCCGCTGGCGGCCCGACGTTCGGGCTGCCCGGCCTGGACGCGGCGACCGGCGGTCTGCAGCCGGGCCGGCTGACCCTGGTGGCGGCCGCCCCGAACGTCGGCGGAAGCCTCCTGGGGCTGGCCGCCGCCCGCACGACCGCGCTGGTCGACCACCGCACGGTCCTGTACGCGGCGTCCGGACCCAACCGGGACGACGTCTTCCGCCGCATCCTCTCCGCAGAGACCGGGGGCGACTACCCGCGCCTGAAGCAGGGACGCCTCACCGACTACGAGCAGGACGTCGCCCGCCAGCTGATGCAGGCCGGCGACGTCCTGCTCATCGATGACGGCAGCAACCTGACCGCCGAGGACATCGCGGAGACCGCCCCGCACATGGAGGGCCTGGCCCTCGTGGTCGTGGACCGCCTCCAGGCCGCCCACAGCGCCCGCCTGCCGCTGTCCGGGAACCGGCTCCCCGACGCCTCCCAGATCCTCTCCACCCTCGCGCGCACCCTGCACGTGCCCGTACTCGCCGTCATCGACAGCGACGACCCCACGCTGCTCTCGCTCCTGGACGCCGACGTCCTGCTGACGCTTACCACCACCGACCCCGGCAGGGTCCAAGTCACCGTGGCGGAACGGGACTTCGGCGTGATCGGCTCCGCGTACCTGCGCCCCGACCTGCTGCACGCCCGCTTCGGCGACGCAGAAGCCGCGCCCGTCGCCGGGACCGGCAGCGAAGAGTGGAGGCTGCACACCACGCCAGAGGAGCGGGAGCTGGCCGACGCGGCGCTGCCCTACACTTCCGGCGCCCAGAAGGGACTACCGTCCGCGCTCACGCACCTGCTGGCCGCGCTGCGCACCGCACTGGCAGACGGTGAACAGGCGGCGATCGACGAGCTCGCGGCGTCCCTGGCGCAGGCTGCTGCCGCGCCGCCGCAGATGCCGGACACCGCCGAGGGCCGTCGTCTCGCGGCCGCGCTGCACGCTTACAACGCGCCCGCCCCCGCTGGCGCCACCGCGCAGCCTTCTGCCCCGGAATCCGCCCGACCTGCCGCCGCCAGCGGCGCCGTCGCGGACGCGGACGACGAAGACGCGGCGCGGGACGACGATGACGGCCTGGTCCCGGGCGACGAGGAGGACGAGCCGGAAACTGCGGTGTTCCCGGCGTTGCGGATCCTCAAGGACTCCGTGACGCGTTCGAAGATGCACCCGGTCCCGGTCATCCGCCTTGAGGACCGGGAGGACGGCCCCTGGCCGTTGATCAGCGAGGACATGGACGGCGAGCCCCGCTGGGTCCACCCCGACGTCACCAGCACCCGCGTCGCCCACACCCGAGAGAACGGCAAGCGGGTCCGGCGCGACCAGCTCGACGTGCCCGCCTCCTTCGGGGACGGCGTGCTGTGCCTGATCGACCGCAACGGATCCTTCCCCTCCGCCTGTTCGGCCGTCCCCCTCGCCCCGAACAAGCTCCTGCACACCGGGCCCCTCGACGCGTTCGACAAGACCAAGGCCGGGATCTACCAGATCGACATTCCGGACTGGGACTACCCGGGCATGCCGCACCCGCTGGGGCGGCTCATCGACCGGCCCGACGACCAGGGCCGCGTGTGGGTGACCACCCCGCACATCAAGCAGCTGGAGCGCCTGCACCGCGAGGGACACCTCACCGCTCCCGTGACCATCCACGACTCGTGGACGGGGAAGGCGAACGAGTCGCTGTTCAAGCCGTTCTACACCGCGGCCCGCGAGGCCCGCACCGAGCTCATCCAGGCCGGCGGCGAGCCGTACAAGAACTACAAGACACGCCTGTCGATCGCACTGCGCCTGTTGTGGCCCAAACGCCCCTCACAGCGGTCCCCGTTCTGGCGGCCGGACTGGCGCATGAGCATGGTCGCCGAAGCATCCGTCCGCCACTGGCTCAACGCCTTCAAAGCCGTCCAGGAAGGCCACACCCTCGTTGCGCTGCGCAACGTCGACGCCGCGATCTTCTGGACCCCCGACGAGACCCCGCCCGGCACGTACCGGCTCGGGACCGGCTTCGGTCAGGTGAAGGCCAAGTTCATCCAGCCCGGCGAGTTCATCCCCGAAGGTGACGACTGATGGCCGGCCCCACAGGCCGCGGCAACTCCCTCGGCGCCGCCCTCAACGACCTCCTGCGCGCCCAGGTCACCCCCCGCCACCGGCTGTCGACGTACAACGCCAAGCATTGGCACGCACAGCTCAGCCAGCTCACCGGGACCAGACGCGGCTACGAGGCCCTGGAGAGCGCCGGCCTCGACGTCAAACCCGACACCCTGATCAAGTGGCTGTCGGATCCCGAGTACAACGTCCGCCGCAGCTACCGCGACCTCATCCACACCGCCTACGAGAACGTCGCCATCGTCCCCGCCGACCCCATCCCCGACCACGTCAAGAACGGCCAGTTCGAGATCAGCGGCCTCGTCAAAACCGGCGCCGACGAACGCGAACGCGGCAACCGCCGCGCCGCGCCCCTGCGGATCGACGGAAGCCGCGGGGACTGGAGCGACATCGAGGCGCTCTGGCTGGTCGGTGACCTGCGCGACGACGACTTCGAGGACCGGTTCATCGAGGACGTCATCGTCGCCGACATCGGCGAAGGCACCGACGGCTGGGAATTCTCTGGCAGCAGCTACTCCGTTGAACTCAGGTAACACACCAGAGTGGGCGGTCGCCGAGCCGGGTGGTCCGGGCATGAGGATGGAGGTTGCCGGTGAGTTCGTGGGACAGCGGCCTGGCGTACCAGGCGGTGCTGCGGGCGTTCGTGGACGGGGATCCGCTCGATCAGGCGGGAGGGCCCCTCGACGTCCGTGCGGTGGTGGCGGGCATCCGTACGGAGGCCAAGGACGGGTTCCTGCTTGAGGAGGTGCCCTGGGACCGCTTCCCCGAGGGCGTCAGCGTTCGGGAGAACATGGAGCGGCTGCGCTCGGGCGACGCCGTCCGCGGTTCCCTCGGCATGCTCATCGGCCTGTGCGCCAACGACATGAGGGCCGCAGCGGCGCCGACGGTGCCCTTCTTGATCCGGATCGGTACCGACCCGGAGGCCGACCACCGCGCCGAGGCTCTGGCGGTGACAGCCGAAGTGGCGCGCATGCAGCACCAGGGTGTGTGCACGCGTGCCGACATGCTGCGGTTCCGCGGCGATGACGAATGGTTCTTCGAGGTCACTGGCTACTTGCAGAACTGGTCCGTGCAGGCCGCCCGCAATGCGATCGCCGCGGACACCGATCTCATCCTGCCCCTGCTCGACGACCACGACCCTGAAGTGCGCATCGCCGCCGCCTACGCGCTGGCGGCCGCCTCTGCCCGCGCGCAGAACATCCACTCCGCATTCCACGCCCGCCTGCTCGCCGAACACGACCCGGCCGTACGCGCGGGCCTGGTACTGGCGATTGCGCAACTGGCCCGGGCGCACCAGGATTCGCGGACGGTGGTGTGGATGCGGACCTGCTGGCCCGACCCCGCACGGCCGCCCGAGGTACGCGTGAGCGCGGCACTGGGGTGGATGTGCCTCACCGACCTACCAGTCCCGGACGAACTGCGCTCCATGCTGGACGACTTCGCTATCCACGAGACAGCCCGGCTGATAGCGCCGCTGCCGTGGATGCGTGCGGCCGAGAACACCAACAGCAGCGGCTTGCACCGCTGCCTGTCCACCATGCTGCACCCCGACACACCTGACGCCGAAGACCGCTGGGACGACCCGTGGTCCTGACCGTGCCCCGGTCACCACCCGCAAGTCCGCGAACCGGGTAGCTGCCCCGCCCACACCGCAACTCAGTAGGGAATCGCCGCTCATCGGCCGGGCACGACGCGCGGAGGACCGACACGGCGCAAGCCCTCCACAGCCTCGGCCAGATGCTGACAAGGTCGGCCCCACCCCCTGCTCGATCAAAGTCACAGCATCCCGCAACGACTTCACCCGCAGACCGCGCGCGCCGGGGACGGGTATGGCACCGTGGACGCAGACGTGGTCCGTCACTCCCCCCGTGGTGGCGGACCACGCCTGTCTAGTGCCGTGGCCGAATAGGTCCACCGGGTTGAGGGCGTAGGAATCCGCTACACGCCTCCCCCTCGAAAATCCAGTGGTCACGATGGCTTGGGGCGCGAAGAATCCCTGGACATGACCCTGCTAACCCACTGGCCGCTTGCGGGCCTGCTGTTGACCACGCCGCGCCTGGAGCTGCGGTTGCCCAACCTGGATGATCTCGCCGCGTTGGCTTCGTTGGCCGCCGATGGTGTGCATGACCCGGCGGTGCAGCCGTTCACCGTGGCATGGACCGATGTCGGGCCCGAGCAGCGTGCTCGGAGTGTCCTGCAGTACCACTGGCGCTGCTGGGGCGAGTGGCAGCCGGGGAAGTGGGAGCTGAACCTGGTGGCCGTGCGAGACGGGATTGTGGTGGGTACGCAGGGCATCGGTGCCCAGGACTTTGCGGTCCGCCGCGAAGTGGGCACTGGTTCTTGGCTCGGCAGGGGCTATCACCGCCAGGGCCTGGGGACTGAGATGCGCGCGGCTGTCCTCCACCTGGCCTTCGCTGGACTCGGTGCACAGCACGCTGTTTCTGGGGCATATACGGATATGCAGCCTCGCTGGAGGTTTCGCGCAAGCTTGGCTATCGCGAGGACGGTATTGAGCGTCATGCCGTACGCGCGAAGCCCGCCGTGCTGCGCAGGCTCCGCCTCACCACTGAACAGTGGCAACAACACCAACTGGTCTCCGTGAAAATGGAAGGGCTGCCGGAGTGCCTGCCATGGTTCGGCCTGGCGTGACCGTGTAGCGGCTTGGAGATCATCCGGGTTGTCTGTTGAACGACGAGTCCATATTGGGGCGGCGTTGCAAGCCTCAAGGTGGGCGGCAGGAGCGATGCACCGGTCGACGTGCCACTCGTCGGACGGATCGCCGCCGGCGCACCCCTGCTCGCCGAGGAGATGGTCGAGGACGTCTACTCCACCCCGCCAGATTGTGGGCGACGGTGACTTGTTCGCCCTGACCGTGGTCGGCGACTCCATGATCGACGCGGCGATATGCGACGGCGACATCGTCACCGTGCGGAAGATGGACAGCGCCGACCACGGCGACATCGTCGCTGCTTTGCTGGACTACGAGGCCACTATCAAGGTGCTGCGCCGGCATGGCGGCTGGGTGTGGCTCATGCCGCGCAGCCCGTCGTACGCGCCGATCCCCGGCGACGAAGCGCAGATCCTCGTCAAGGTTGTCGGCGTCCTGCGCCTGCTCTGAGTGCGTTGTGGCAAACCGGATCTCGTTCGAGATGGGCGGCTCGGGTGATTATCCGAGAACACCTTCTCCACCAGCTCCTCGCGCTTGGCGCGCTCTTCCTCGTCGTGGTCGTACAGGAGCCCCAACTCCTCCGACTCCGCCAAAGGCCCTTCGCTCACCCGCATAGCCGCCGTACGCAACGTTCTGACCAGCAAGATGGGCAGCGTAAAGGCCCACGAGTCCCAAGTCCGCGGCCCGTTGGGCCAGATCAGCGGTGGCGTCGGGTCCGACGGTGGAGCTCTGCAGCAGGATCTGACCGCCGTGCACGCCCGACGCGGCAGCGGTGAGCGCGGCGGCGACGGACAGGCCGTCGTTGAGCATGGTCACGATGACATCCGCGCCCCGTACGGCTTCCTCCGCCGTCTCGGTGACCGTGGCGCCGTCGGCGGCGAGAGGAGCCGCCTTGGACCGCGTACGGTTCCAGACGCGGACGCCGAGTCCCGTCCGGAGCAGGCTCCGCGCCATCCCTGATCCCGTGATCCCGGTACCGAGGACGGCCACGGTCGGCCGCTTGCGGGTGACGTGGACAGGTGCACGTCATGAGAGCGTGGTCCCTTCGTGGGCCGTGCCCCGCGCCGGCGCGGGGCGGTGAGAGGTCAAAGTTGCCGCAATGCGCCGTCGAGCACGGCACCGTGCACCGCTCTGGCGAGTCGCGATCCCCACCGCGAGCGCGGGCCCGCGAACGGCTCCGCCGCCACTCCGGGTCGGCGATGGCGGGTTGGCCGAAGGGCGGCTCTCCAGTGGCGCAAGTGCGCGCGTCCAATATGTTACGTTTTGCGGAATTAAGTATCTGGCGGTAATCCCGACGCTGGTCGGGCTGCCGCACGCGGTCGCGCGCCATGTGCTGGGGCCGGCTCACGGAATCTGATCGTGGCGGCACCGCACGACTTGCCGCCTGGATCCTTGCCTGAGGGGAACCATGGCTGACGAGATATCCGCGACCCTGGAGGAAGGGTGGAGCGGCGAAGGGTGCCCGGCGAGTGCGTTTGCCCGGCGGTCGTTTCTGCACGGCGCCGCCGCAAGCGTGGCCGGAGCGGCGGGCGGGGCCGTCTTGGCCAGCGGTGCGGCGAGTGCCGACCCGATGGTCGGAATCAAGGCGGAACCGAAATCCCGTACGATTCCGTTTCATGGCTACCACCAGGCAGGCATCGCCACCCTGCCCCAGCAGGACGCAATTTTCGTCTCGCTCGACGTGACCGCCTCCAACCGCGCGGAACTCACCGACCTGTTCCGCACGCTGACCTCGCGAGCCCGCTTCCTCACGGCGGGCGGCAGACCACCGAAGGTGCCCCCGACCGCAGCGCCGTCGGACAACGGCATCATGGGACCCACGTTCGTGGCGGATGGTCTCACCCTGACAGTCGGAGTGGGCGCGTCCCTCTTCGACGACCGCTACGGATTGAGCAAGCGCAAGCCGGTCCAGCTCGTCAAGATGACGCCCTTCCGCCATGACGACCTGGACCCCGCGCTGAGCCAGGGTGACCTGCTGATCCAGATCTGCGCCGATCACCGTGACACGACGGTGCACGCATTGCTCGACATCCTGACCCACACCAAGTCCGCGGCAAAGCTGCGCTGGCGCATTGACGGCCAGCGCAATCCGGAGCGTCCCGTCGGTATCCGGCGCGACTGGTTCGGTTTCAAGGACGGAATCTCCAACCCGACCCTCTCCGACGAGACCCAGATGAATCAGGTGGTCTGGGTCCAGCCGAAGAGCGGCGAACCGGCCTGGGCCGCAGGCGGCACGTACCACGTGGTGCGTATCGTGCACTTCTTCATCGAGGCGTGGCAGAAGGTGCCCGTGGCTCAACAGGAGCGGATCTTCGGCCGCCGCAAGGCGAGTGGCGCTCCCATGTACGCCGTGGATGAGAGCGCCACGGATCTCCTCGACCCCATCTACACCAATGACCCGCAGGGCCTGATCACCGCGCTGAACTCTCACATCCGCCTCGCCAATCCCCAGACTCCGCAGACCGCGGCGACCAGCACGATCCTGCGTCGCAGTTACGACTACGACCGGAGCTTCAACCTGCCGGAACTCGACATGGGGCATGCATTCGTCTGCTTCCAGCAGGAGCTGAACACCTACATCGCCATGCAGACCCGCCTGGAAGACGAAGCACTGGTGCCGTTCATCAGCCCAAGGGGCGGGGGTTACTTCTTCGCGCTTCCCGGTGTTCGGGACGAGAAGGACTACTACGCCCGCGGGCTCCTGGCCTGATCCTTCCCTGCCACCGGGCCCGGTCCCGGACCCAACCATCGCAACGCGCACAGGAGGCGAGATGTTCTCTGCCCTGCGGACCCGAGCCGGCAGCGGCCGCCGGCCAACCGGCAGGACGCTCCGACCGGTACTCGCGGCGGGCATCGGGATCCTGTTGATCTCCTGTACGCCCGCCCCCTCAGTCCACAAGGACACCGCCTATGTGCCGGCCGCGCCCGCCCGCGCTGGTGCCAATGGTCGCGTGTATGTCACGAACCAGCAGGACAACACGCTCTCGGTGATCGACGCCGGCACCTACAAGGTCGTCGCCACCGTGCCGGCCGGCGTGGCGCCCGAAGGCGTCGCGGTCGCCAAGGACGGCAAACACGTGTACATCGCCAACAGCGGCTCGGCCCGGGTCTCGGTCCTCGACACCAGGAACAACAAGATCGTCAAAACCGTGACGGTCGGGAAGAGCCCCACCGGTGTCGGGCTCAGCCCCGATGGCAGGTCCCTCTACGTCACCAACGGCAGTTCGAACACCGTCTCGGTGATCGACACCCGAACCAACCGGGTGGCCGCGACCATCCCGGTCGGCAAGTCCCCTGTGAACGTGGCGTTCAGTCCTGACGGCCGTACGGCCTACGTGGCAAATTCCGGGTCCGGCAACCTGTCGGTCATCGACACCAGCACGCACCGAGTCGCCCGGAAGCTTTCCGCAGGGCACTCCCCGGTCGGCGTCGCCATCACCCCGGACGGCAAGTCGGCCTACGTCGCCGACGAAGTGGGAACGCGCGTCCTCGCCGTCGGAACCGGCACCCGCAAGGTCACCCCCGTGCAGGTCGGCGAGGGCCCCTTCGACGTGGCCGTCGCGCCCGACGGCCACCACGCCTACTCTGCCAATCTCGGCCCGGGAAGCGTATCCGTGATCGACATCCCCAATAACCGCGTCTCGGCGAACATTGCCGTGGGCCCTGTCGGCACCGACCCGTTCAACCTGGAGGTCACCAACGAGGCGATCTATGTCACGAATCAGGGAGCGGGCACCCTCGCGGTCATCGACCCGCATTCCCGCAAGGTCGTCGCGACTGTCACCCTCGGTGCCAGCCCCTACGGCGTGGCAGTGAGCTGAGCCCGCGGCAAGCCGGTTGCTGTCCCGGCGCGCCACAGCGAGCAGCCGCTCGGATCATCTGCGGGACAGCCCTTGGTCAACGGCCGTCCGGGACCGCCTGCAAGCGACCCGTCGCGTCTGGCCATGACAAGGACGACCTCGCCGCAGTCGACTACCTGAGGACGCCGCCGTCGTAGCCTGTGGGCCGACGGTCCGTTCCCGGCCCGCCTAGGG
This sequence comes from Streptomyces sp. NPDC090798, assembly GCF_044768965.1. Lineage (NCBI taxonomy): Bacteria > Bacillati > Actinomycetota > Actinomycetes > Kitasatosporales > Streptomycetaceae > Streptomyces > Streptomyces sp. NPDC090798. The sequence goes on along the minus strand of NZ_JBIVXA010000036.1, from coordinate 40,787 downwards.
TCACCAGAGCAGTAGCAAGGCGGCAGTTAGTGCGACGGTCAGTGCGACGCCTGCTGCCAGTGGCCCCCCGGGCCGGCCGGCGGCGCGCAGCGTTCCTGCGGATGTCGGCTCCGGCGTTCCGGTAGCGCACTGCGGCGTGGGCCGGGCCGGCCGCTCCGCCAGCCATCCGCAGAGCTCCTGCGGCCAGTGACCGAGTTTGGCCGTATTCGATGAAATTGGCGACGATCCAGTCACTCTGCAAGCCTCCATCTGCAGCCAATTGCTGACGTCTACGGCGAGCATGATCCGCCCGTCCGCCGCAACGCGCCAGAATGGCTCCACCGGCTTCGAGTCGGTAGGCGACGCGGTTGGGGGTTCTGAGTCTGTGTGTCACCGGAGCTGGATCGGTTCAGCTGCGCCCCCGCTGAATCTTGCTTGTACGCAATTCGTTGTCAGCTACCCGTCGACCTGAATGGACCACTGGATCGTGACGAGCTCGATCATCGTCGGAGGAAGTAGCGGACTGGGCCGCGCACTGGCCCAGCGGTTCGCCGACCGTGGCGACACGGTCGTCATCACCAGCCGCACCACGGCACACGCCAACGCGGTGGCCGGCGAGATCGGCGGCCTGACCACAGGCCTGGCCGTTGACCTGTCGCGGCCGGAGACGATCGCCGCCGCGCTCGGCGATGTTCGCGCGGTCGACAACCTGGTGATCACCGCCGCCAAACAGGGCGTCAACTCCCTCGCAGACTTCGATATCGCCGAAGCCATCGAGTCCGTGACCACCAAACTGGTGGGCTACACCGAGACTGTGCGGGCCCTACGTGACCGGTTCAACCCCGGTGCGTCGGTCGTGTTCTTCGGGGGCCTGGCCAAGGAACGCCCCTACCCCGGTTCCACCATGGTGACCGCCTTCAACGGCGGCGTTACCGGCCTGGTGAAGACCCTGGCCGTGGAAATCGCACCCCACCGCATCAATGCGATCCATCCGGGCGTGGTGGGAGACAGCGCGAAGTGGCGCGACGCGCCCGAGCACCCCCACCTGGCGCGTACCCCTATCGGACGCCTCGTGACGACCGCGGAGGTCGTCGATGCCACCGACTTCGTCCTCCGCAACACCGGCGTCAACGCCCTGGACCTGTTCGTCGACGGGGGACTGCGCGTCACCTGACTCATCGCGAACCGGACAGCCACACCGACCAACGGCCGATCGAGCTCCGCAGGGGGCTCCTTCGGGGCCAGCGTCGGCCACGCATTGAGACGTTCGCTCACAGAGAGCCGCCCAGGCGCGGTTTTATGTCGTCGGCTGGAGGTGTCACGTCACCTGCCGCTGGCAGGCATGGGAAGAGGTAATCCTCGAAAGCGTCCGTGGCAAAGAGGAACGCGATCATCAGGCCGGGCATGAGCAGAGCGAGCAGGACCACAGGACCTCCCGGGGGATGGTCGGCCTGTGCAGCCGATGGTGCCGCTTCCAGGGTGAACCCGAATGGCGTAGTGCGCGGGCTACGGCCGAGGGCGGGCCGCCGGGCGCCCGTGCGCCTGCTCGGCAGCCCGAACACTCTCTTCCAGTGCCGCCAACAGATCCAGCGCCGGGGCGGGCTCCGTTTCGTGAAGGCGCACGGGATGCTCCTCCGTGGCCGCGTACAGCCTGATCGGCAGCGCGACCAACCCGAACTGGATCGTCCCGGACCACGTGGCCTTCATGCATCCAGGGTGATCCGCCAGCAGGTGGCGCGCATCCCGGTCGCTTTGGCTGAGCAAGTGGGGTGGAGTGTCCCTTCGCGCCGAACCCTGGTCGCATCTCATCGAACGTTAAGTGGGAACAAGCGCAGGGGCGGGTCCTCTCGGATCCGGTCCTGCGCTTCCTTCTGCCGATCACGCCTCAGTCGTAGTTGCAGATGACGTAGTCCGCCCCTTGCTGCTCGGCATGCGTGCCGGGGCCGCACTCCCGGTAGACGAATTGGCCGTTGACACAGGTATAGAAGCCCTGCCCTGCGGCCCACATCGCCCCGTCCCGGCAGCCGTAGCCGGGGTAGCCGTCTGACGTGCTGGTTGCTGCGGCGCTGATGCCGGACAAGGGGATGGCAGCCGCGCCGGCCAAGAGCAGGGCGGTGACGATCGAGCGAATCCGCACGGGGTCTCCCATTCTCATGAGGTCGGGAGCCACACCTATCGCGTGCCGACCTCTGTCACACCGTGGACCCGGTGCACCTGACCCGAAAGAGTGGCGCCCACCAACCTTCGGTGAGAATCACTGTCCCGTTGCGAATGATCTGGTCCGTACACCCAGCTGTGACCAGCCACGACCGGATCAACTGAGACGCCGGGGCGCCGAGAATCTCAGGTGATCCGGTCCGGGAACGCCGGACCAGAGTGATTGCTGCAGGGCCGTTCGGCTGCTCTCTCGTCGAGGAACGGTGCCGGGTACGGCATCGACGATTCCGGATCGGTGGCGTGTCACATGATGCCCATCGGCACCGGCAGTTCACTGCAGAAACCCATGCCACGGTGGGCTCGGTCCAGCGACTAGACGATGCGACGGAGTTGATCGGCGAACATGGGACGCGTCAGGACTCGGCCGTCGTGATCTCGACCGTCAAGCCGTCCGCAACGGTGCCCCCACCCTCGGGAGCACCGTTGGCGGTCAGGCCCTCCACCGTGTAGTCCGCACTGCGGATCGCGGACTCCAGACGATTTTGGAACGCTCCCAGATTCGAAAGCTGATCCGTGACGCTGCGGAGCGCGACATCAATCTTCGCGACGGAAGAGTTGGCGTCGACCACCGTCATGACATTGACCGGGCCAGATGCCTGGATGCTCCTTTGTTCCGCTAGTGGCTCACCCTGGCCGGCGTCCGCAGCGTCGGCTTCGCCGACGAACAGGGACTGGATGTTGGCGGCGAAGAGATTCACCGCGAGTGCCTCGTCGGTGTCTGCCCCCACGTGTACGCGCAGGGTCCAGGATGCCTGGGCGTCTGCGAGGGATGCCGGGTCCTTGATCTCGGCAGGGGCTATGCCCAGCTCGTCGGCGGCTTTCACGTTGGCCTCGGCGGAGGCATCGGTGAGCATCCGCATCCTGTTGATGGATGCCTGCTCCGCGATGCGGTCAATCTCGTCGGTCAGTTCGTCGATCTCGATCTGGATCGCTGAGCGGTCCTCCTCGCCGTACGTCCCGTTCGCCGACTGGATCGAGAGCACCCTTTGCCGCTGGAGGATGGTGGCGAGCTCGTCGAGATGGGCCTCGGTGGTCTGCACGAGGCTGACGACATGCGCAGCGGGGATAGCGATCGGCTGCGCGTCGGATCTGGTGGTGCTCTCGGTCTCAGCCGTCGTGCCGGACGTGTCCTCAGTCGCCATAGTCGTCCCTGCCTACTCAAGAGGTGTGGTCGAGGACGTGCTGTCCCCTGCGCCTCCCCCACCTCACCTACTCATCGTAGCGATTTGGTAACCCTCCGCATTAGCGCCCGGTCATGTCCACGACCGCCCGCGGGCGGAGGGTCAGGTGTTGGTACGCCAGGCGATGTCCGGTGGCGGTGAACGTGGTGAGTTCGGCCGCGCGCCCCGGGCCGACTTCACCACTACCGCTGATGTGACTGAGCGCCGTAGATGGCCCGTCTGGCCAAGTAGGCGCTCAGCCCGCCTGGGGGCCGCCCTCTCCGACCTGGCCCAGACACCACGAATGCCCCCACCAGGGGCGGTGAGGGTATCGGTCGCGTTCGGCGGGAGGCGGGGATTATCTGTGCTGGTCAGCCGCAACTTGTGCGCCCCCCAATTGAGTGACCGGCCGCCAGGTTAGGGGGCTAGGGGGTGTCCGACGGGTCGCTCGGAGGTGCCATCACTACCGAGCTGCAAGACGAGCTCGCCTCTAGGCACCTGGGGAAGGTTCAATGCCGGAGTGGTGGACTGGACACAGATGCGTGACTGCTGGTTCGAGGTTGATCGTGTTCCGGAGCTTTTGGAGCGGGTTGAGCACGATGCCGACACGGACGCGTGGAAGGAGCTGGGATGGCGGCTCGTCCTTGAGCACGACCTGGTTTCCCCGGCCAGTTTCGCTGCGCTGCCGCGCTTGGTGCGCCTTGCGCCTCGCAATGCGCAGGCGCGCGCCCTGGCGGGGGAGATCCTCGAGCGTGCGGCAGGGCACCATGGCTGCGACGATCTCTTGGCGGATTGCGCTGGCGCCATTGAGCAGTTCCGCGAAGTGCTGAACCGGCACCTGCGGTCGCAGCCGACCGACTACCTCGTATCCCTCCGCGCCCTGCTCTCTGCCGAGGAGGAGTACCACTGGGCGGCGGCCTTGGGCGACTTCAAGGATGACTTCTATCCGCTGATCTGTCCCCATTGTGACGCAAAGGTCACGATCGCCATCGGCGACTACGGGCGGTACTCCGCGATCCGGGACTGGGACATGGGTGACGTCGAGCGTTGCGACCTGCGTCCGGCGGTCGCCGAGGGACTCACCGGAACCGGCAAGTGGATGTACGAGATGGCTGTTCGCGATGGGCAGGAGGCGCTCGCCGAGGGAATCTCCTACCTCTTCGGTCATGCAGAATGCCCGGGCTGCGCCAGCATCTTCAACGTTGCGGACGAGTACACATCTGCCAACCGCCCGACCATGCGGTAAGGCGAATCCGATAGCTACGCGGCTGCCTTCTACGGGTGAAGCCACAGCCGGATCGCGGCAACGGTGACCGTTCCGTGGAAGACGTATGCCCGCTTGTCGTAGCGTGTGGCGATGGCTCGGAAGTTCTTGAGCCGGTTGATGGTCCGCTCGACTTCGTTGCGGCGTCGGTAGATCGTCTTGTCGAATCCCGTAGGCCGGCCGCCGTGACTGCCTCGGCGCTGGCGGTTAGCTCGCTGGTCTCTGGGTTCGGGGATGGTGTGCTTGATCTGGCGTCTGCGAAGGTGACGCCGGTTTCGGCGCGAGGAGTAGGCCTTGTCGCCCCCGATGTGGTCGGGCCGAGTTCGTGGGCGTCCACCAGCCTGTCGGGCACGCGGATCTCGTCCAGTACGGGAATCATCTGTGGTGCGTCTCCCCACTGGCCGGGCGTGATGACGAACCCAAGCGGGCGGCGGCCGCCGTCCCCAGCGAGGTGGATTTTGCAGGTCAGGCCGCCGCGCGAGCGTCCAAGGGCCTCATCGGAGCGGTGTCGCGCCGGTCTGCTTTGGCGGCCTGGAATTTTCGGGGCACGAGTGGGGGCGCCGGCCGCGTGCTGATGGACGCGGCAGGCCGTGGAGTCGACGCCAACCATGCTCCAGTCAATCCGGCCCTCCGCATCGGCGTCGGACTGGACGGCGCGCAGGATTCTTTCCCATGTGCCATCTGCGGACCACCTGCGATGACGGTCGTGAACCGTCTTCCACCTACCGAAGCGGGACGGCAGATCCCGCCAGGGCAGGCCAGTCCGCTGCCGGAAGAGAATCCCGTTGATCACACGACGGTGGCACTTCCAGCGTCCGCCCCGCCCGCGATTCGTCGGTAAGTGCGGCTCCAGCCGAGCTCACTCTTCATCCGAAAGGTCCCCCCGCCCCATGTCTCAGGGAACGAGCTTCTGGGCACGGCGTCACACGACCCATCGGACACCCCCTAACGCCCTTGGGATGGTCGGAAGACGTACTCGGGTCGCGGCCTGCAGCGGGTTCGACGAACACTTCCGACAGAATCCGGCCGGTCGGTAAAGCGTTCGAACAAAAGCCGGTGCTCAAGCGGATTCGCGGTGGCGACGAACAGGCTGTGGTTGACCATCGACCCGGCGCCGGAGCCGCGCGCGGCGACCCGGATACCCATCGCCCGGACGTCCGCGACGACCTGGGCGACCGCGAGGAAATAGCCCTCGTAGCCGAGCCGCCCGATGACGCCGAGCTCGTAGTCCAGCTGTCGTACGGCGGCCGCATCGGTGTCGAGGCCGCGGGCGGTCATACCGGCCTCGCAACGTTGGCGCAGCAGCCGCATCGCTCCACCCTGCGCACGGTCGGCGCCCACCACGTGCGGCCGGAAGTGCGGGGTGCCCAGCCCGAGATCGCGCACCGGGTCCACGGTGCACGAGGCCGCCGTCTCCTCGGTCTCGGCCAGCAGGGCCGCCGCACGCTCCAACCCGTGCCCGGCCGCCTCCGCGATCCGTACGGCGAGCGCGGTCATCTCCGCGGTCCCCTTCAGCCACCGCTCCCCGCCGTCCACAGCGCGCCGGTCGATCGGCCGCAGCAGCCGCGCCGCATCCAGCACATCCGCCAGCCGGTGCTGTCCGGGATCGGCGTAGCGCACCGCGTTCGAGACGACGACCGGGATCCCGAGCTGGTCGCCGAGCTGCACGGTGCGTCCGGCCAGCCGCAGCGAGCCCGCACCGGTGCCGGTATGGCCCAGGTGCACGGCCTCCAGGCGCAGGCCCGGCCCGGCGATCGCCTGCCACGGCGCCAGGAGGTGCTCTGCCAGATCTGGGCGGCTCGCCATGAGCGCGGCCACCGGCTCGCAGGCAGGACACGGCATGGCGGGTGGTACCTGCCAGGACTTCCACGACGGCGAGGCCAGAAGGAATCCTGGTGTAGGTCTCACCGGTGTCTGCGCGGCCCTGTTCTGCTGGACCGGCCGCAACCAGGACCTGTGCAATCTGCGCAGCGAGCGGCGCCGACAACGTCTGCGTGAGTGCGGTGTCGTGGTCGGTGGTGGCGGAGACGGCCTGGATGGGGGTGTTCGCGGGCAGGCCTGCCAGGAGCTTGAGGAGGTCTGCGCGGCGCTCGCTGTACGGGCGCGGCCGGACGTCGCCGGTCGGCAGTTGCAGGGCGTCGAAGGCTATGTAGTGCGCGGGGCGCTGGGTGGCCAGGCGGTGGGCGCGGGTGGGGGAGGAGGCGGCTCGGGCCTGTGCGGCCTCGAAGCTCACTCGTCCGTCCTCGGTGGTGATGACGGCCTCGCCGTCGAGGACGGTCCCGGCGGGGAGGTGGTGGCCGGCGAGAGCGAGGTCGCCCCATGCGGCGGTGATATCGCGTCCGTAGCGGGCCTGCAGCCGGACTCCGTCGCCGGTCCGCCACATGATCATTCTGTGGCCGTCGAGTTTCATTTCGTAGCTCCAGTCCGTGCCGGTGGGCAGTTCCAGCACGGACTGGGCGAGGGCGACGGAGACGGGCCAGTCCACCCGTCCAGCCTGCGGCGGCCGTGGCTGCGGCGCCCGCCGGTGTTGTGGGGGAGTGGGCCGTGTCGGGACTTTTAAGAGGTCGCGCAGATAGGTGCTGTGGGGGCCTCGGCGGCCCCGCACGGCTGCGCGTGGACACCGTCCGCTTCGGCCGGATCGACACCCCACTCCTGCACTCGCGGCCGGGACTGGACTCCGCCGACGCGATCACCGCCGCCGGATCGACCACTCCTTTCGGCCGTTTCGGCACCTCCGAGGAAGCCGCCGCCTCGGCCCTTTACAACGGAGCGTCCGACTGCCGGCATGCCGGGATCGAGAAGGCGGCGAACGCAGCGTCCAGCAGTGTGCCGAGGTCTTCTTGGCCGCCGCTCGCACTCCACTGTCCGAGGACGATCCACAAGCATTCGAGCGCCGCCGCAACGCGAACGTTGGCGATAATCGCTGGCCCGTCGGCCGAGGAAGCTGCCTCCTGGAGTCGGGCAACGATCCCTGGTCGCCATTCGGCCTGCTTCTCCCGGAGGCGTGCGCAAAGGGCTGGGGTCTCATCGATGAGGCCGAGGATCGTCACGAGTTCCTGGACGTCGCGCACGAGGAACGTCACGGCTGACTCCAGGGCGTTGCGCAGCCTGTCCCAGTCGTCCTGGTTGGCCCGGCCGGCATCGAGGGCGTCGGCGATGACGTCACCGACAGGGTCGAAGACGAACAGGACCACGTCTTCCTTGGTGCCGAAGTAGCGCAGGAAGGTGCTCCGCGACACCCCGGCGGCTTCGGAGAGGTCGGCGAAGGTGACCTGGTTGAAGCCGGTGAGGCAGAACCGGTTGAACGCGACGCGGGCCAGCTCTGCTCGCACCGCGTGGCGGCTGATCTCACGGGTACCGACTGGCGCTGCGCTCATAGGGACGAGTGTACTCCGGCACACTCGTTTGCTTCTTCGGGTACAGGTTTCTAACCTGACACTCGGTGTCAGTCGCGATGCTGAGATTCGCGACGCTGTCCCCAGCAAGCTGCCCGTTCACGGGCCGTCCCTTACCGCGAAATGGAGCCACCTCATGAGCTACGAAGACCTTCCCGCCCTGACGATCGACGTCTCGGACGGGGTCGCGACGGTGACAATCGATCACCCGCCGCTCAATCTGATGGACGCGGTCCTCCTGCCGTCACTCCGGGCATTCGTCGCGCGTGTGCGCGACGACGCCGACGTCCGCGTCATTGTCTTCGGGAGTGCTGACCCGGAGTTCTTCGTTGCGCACGGTGACATGGCCTACCTCACTGACCCTGACGCGCTGCCTACAGCCACTCGCGCGGCGATCGCGGCCGCACCGGACTCGGCCATCCCCGAGGGCCTGAACATCCTCCAGGCGATGAGCGAGGAGGTCCGCTCGCTGCCGCAGGTCACCATCGGCAAGCTGGCGGGCTTCGCGCGCGGCGCGGGCAATGAGTTCTTCATGTACCTGGACATGCGATTCGCGGCGATCGGCAAGTCGGGGCAGGGGCAGCCGGAGTCTTTGATGGGGATCCTCCCAGGGGGCGGCGGCACGGTGAACATGACGCGCCTGGCGGGCAGGGCCCGCGCGCTGGAGCTCATCCTCGGCGCCGAACTCGTGGGCGCGGAGCTCGCGGAACGGTATGGCCTGATCAATCGTGCGCTGCCCGCCGCAGAACTCGATGCATTCGTCGACACTCTTGCCCGACGGATCGCCGGCCTGCGGCCGGAGGTGCTCTCCGTCACCAAGGCTGCGGTCGACGCGGTCGCGCAGCCCATTCCTCACGCGGCGTATGCCGTTGAGAACGAGGGCCTGTTTGCGGCGTTCGGCGATGAGGTCACCGAGCTCGCCCACAAGCTGCTCGCGGCTGGTATCCAGACCCGCGAGGGCGAACGGGACCACGAGCGCATCGCCAACAGCATCTGAGTGCCCAAGCTCTCGCCATCCGTGCGCAGAGGCTCCGTGGGAAGAGTTCCTCGGGCCATTGCCGGCGCGCCCGTTGTCGAGTGGTCAGGTCGACCACCCTGGTTCGCCGGGCCTGTCGGGAACACGACCGACTGAAGTGCTGGAAACGGCGGGCAGGGGAGTGGATGGCGCAAGTAGCCGTAAGCTGGACAACGCTGTTCGGCCGCGCGGACAGGCGCGGTTGGGAAGGTAGGTAGCCGAGCGGGCGCAGGTCCCGTTGATCATGGAGTTGCTGACGCTCTGTGATCAACGAGGAGTCCTGTGCCTGCGCTTCCGTCATGGCTGACTGAGCCGCTCTGGGACCAATTCGCGGTCCTGCTGCCCGAGCGGCCGGAATACCACCCGGACCATCCACTTGGCTGCCACCGCCGACGTATCAGCGACCGGATCATCTTCGACGAGATGCTGCAACTGCTGCGCTTCGGCTGTTCTTACGAGGCGATCGCCGACACAACCGGCTCGGCCACCACGATCCGCAGCCGCCGCGACGAATGGATACGACTGGGCGTCTTCGCCCGACTCAAGCAGATCGCGCTCGACGCCTACGACCGGATCGTCGGTCTCGTCCTCGACCAGATCGCCGTAGACGGCTCCATCACCAAAGCTCCAGGAGGCGGTGAGGTGGCCGGGCGTTCCCCGGTCGACCGCGGCAAACAGGGCCTGAAACGCTCGGGCATGACGGACGGATACGGCATTCCACTGGGCCGTGCTCTGGCCGGCGCCAACTGCCATGACTCCCCGCTGCTCGCCCCGACCCTGGACCTGCGCACGGTGATGATCGTGTCGGTGAGGTCGAAGAATGCGTTGACGACGGGGGCGCGCCGCTCGTAGCAGCGGGCGAGCCGGTGGAAGGCGTTCTGCCATGCATGGGTGCGTTCGACGCGCCAGCGCTAACTGGCCAGGATGGGCGCCTTCTCGCCTTTGTGCGCGATGCGGCCGTGCAGGCCGCGTTCGTCGAGCATCGTGCGGCACCCCCTGTACGAGGCCATGTGCTGGGCCGGCCGACCGGAGAGGTCCCGACCGATCCGCGCCCACCTGACGGACAGCAACTCCGCGCGCCCTACTCAGGGTCCGGCGCTGCGGCGGACGGCACGATGCCGAGTCCCGGCAGGACTATCGAGAGCGTCGCAACCGCAGCGTCCAGCGCTTCCCGCGCACCCGGTCCCTCGCCCGCTGTCCGCGCGAGGATGCCCTCGCGGACGGCCAGCAGGGTGCCCGCGACACTGCCGACTGGCGCCGCACCGCGGACCACTGCAGGGCAGCACCGTTCCAGCAGCTCCGCCAGGGCGTCCCGCACGGCGCGGTCGTGCTCATGCAACTTGGCGGCGAGCTCCGGATCCCGGGCGGCCTGGATCCGGAACTCCAGGAACAGCAGAATCCAGTTCCGCTCTACCGGGCCGACTTCCAGCAGGGCTCGGGCTACTCCTTCAGCCGAGGCAGCGCGCCCGTCGAGCAGCCGCTCCAACTGGTCGAGACGGTCCGCCGAGTGGCGGTCGAAAAGCGCGAGAACCAAGTCGTCCTTGCCGCTGAAGTTGGAGTAGAACGCACCGCGCGTGTACCCCGCAGCGGCACAGACGCCCTCGATCGTCGTGCGTGCGTAGCCACGCTCCACGATGACGCATTCAGCCGCCTCCAGCAGACGCGCACGGGTGTGGACCCGGCGGCGTGGCGGGCGGGCCTCTCGTCTGGACACAGCGTCCGGTGTACTCACCGACTTCACGATACATCGTGCACTTAATACACTGCGTACTGAATGCGAGATGTATTGGATGCCCCGCGACGACACAGCGCCTCCGAAGGTGCGGGCGACGTACGCAGGGCTGCGCGTCCCGGTTGCGTGTGCACCGAGGCGCCAACCAAGAGGCGGCAGGTCGGCACGTCGGCTGTTGTTGCCGAGCCTGCCCCGCTGTGTACGACGGTGTGAGCACATCGATCGTCTGTGAGGCCAACGGCCTGGGTGGCACTATGAGTTGGGACGGAAGGCGGGGTTTCGTGCGTGGTGGCAGGCGGCAGATTCAGACGGCGGTTCTGGGCAGTGCGGACTCGGAGGAGCCGCTGATGCTGCCGCTGGAGGCGATCGCGCTGGACGCCTTCCGCCGACGGCACGAGCACGAGACGTACTGGTGCGGGCTGATGCTCGGAGGCTGCGGCGTCCAGCTGGCGACGAAGCTCTACACCGACCGGGTGTGTTCCCTGTCAAGTCGTGCGTGTTGAGGACTCTCAGACCGATTACCGGCCTCCCAGGGTGCCCCGGGAGCCTCGTCGTGGCTTCCGGGCTGTTCTTGGTCCGATGCCAGATTGCCCAGTGCCTGCGGGCCTCGACGGTGACCGTGACAGTTCCGCGCCGGCTCCGGCACTCCAACCGTCCCTCGACCGCCTTGGAGCGAGGTGGTCCAGGACCTTGACGCTGGTGTCGGGCGACGGTCAGGTCGCGGTCGACAGAGGCGCTCCGGGCTCCGGTTGAGTGGCGGCGGTGGGAGTCGTGCGCACCGTTAGGGTTGGGCAGCATCCGCCAGGGGGAGCCTGTGTCCTGCGGACCGCTGACTGGCGCGGAACCCCTGTGGTGTAGCGGCCGTTGTTCGAGAGCCGGAGAAACTTCAGGGATGGAGTTGATGCACGGTGGAACGACGCATGCCGGTGGCGACGCACTGGGGCAGTTTCGTAGCCGTGGTCGATTCGGGTCAGCTGGTGCGCATTGAGCCCCGGGGTGATGACCCCGCGCCGTCGCCGATCGGCCCGGGCATGGTGACGGCTGCTGAGGACAGTGCGCGTGTGCTGCGTCCCGCGGTGCGCAAAGGGTGGCTCAATGGCTTGCCGCGCGCCGATGAAACGGCCAGAGGTGCGGACGCCTTCGTAGAGGTCAGCTGGGACGACGCGCTCACGCTGGTGAGCGAGGAATTGCGCCGAGTGCGCGTACAGCACGGGGACAGCGCGGTGTTCGGCGGCTCGTACGGCTGGGCCAGTGCGGGCGGGTTCCACAATGCGCAGGGTCAGCTCCAGCGGTTCCTGGCGTTGGGCGGGGGCTACACCGACTCGCGCAACACGTACAGCACCGCCGCTCTTGAGGTCATCCTTCCGCATGTGATCGGCGGGGCTCCGTGGAGCTATCAGTCCCGGATGCCGATGTGGGACGAGATCGCCGAGAGCTGTGAGCTCGTGGTGGCGTTCGGGGGGCTGGCTCTGAAGAACAGCCAGATCAACCCTGGCGGGCTGGCCCGGCACCAGACGCGGGACCTGCAGCGGAAGTGCCGTGAGGCCGGGGTGCGGTTCGTGAACGTCAGCCCGATCCGCAGTGACACCGCCGACTTTCTCGACGCCGAGTGGCTGCCGGTCATCCCCAACACCGACACCGCCTTGATGCTCGGCATCGCGCACACGATGCTGGTCAACGACTGGTACGACGAGGACTTCCTCACCCGTTGCTGCGAGGGGTTCGACCGCTTCGCCTCCTACCTGACCGGCGACGTGGACGGCGTCGTCAAGGACGCCGACTGGGCCGCGAGGATCACGGGCATCAGCCGCGACACGATCCCCGATCTTGCCCGCCGCCTGTCCACACAGCGTTCCCTCATCATGGTCAACTACGCCATACAGCGGGCGGACCACGGTGAGCAGCCGATCTGGATGTCGATCGTGCTGGCGGCCATGGCGGGTTCGCTGGGCCGGCCCGGCTGCGGCTGGGGCGCGGGCTACGCAACGATGGACGCGACCGGTGTTGCCCCGGGCCGACCGTCTGTGGCGTCGATGCCGCGGGTGGCGAACTCTGTTGCGGACTTCATTCCGGTCGCCCGGATCGCCGACACCCTGCTGGAACCGGGCGCGACCATCGACTACGACGGTCAGCGCCTGACCCTGCCGGACCTGCGCCTGATCTACTGGTGCGGAGGAAACCCCTTCCACCACCACCAGGACCTCCACCGCCTCACCCGAGCCTGGCAGCGCCCGGACACGGTGGTGGTCCATGAAGCATGGTGGAATACCACGGCGAAGTTCGCCGACATCGTGCTTCCCGTCGCGACCAGCCTGGAGCGTGACGACTTCGCCGCGGGGTTCTCCGACCCTCACCTCGTCGCGATGCCGAAGGTCCGCGAGCCGGCCGGCGAGGCACGCACCGACCACCAGATCTTCGCCGCTTTGGCTGCCCGGCTCGGCTATGAGCGCGAGTTCACCCAGGCGCGTTCCGAGATCGAATGGGTCCGGCACCTCTACGTCCAGACACGGGCGAACCTCGGCGACGACGCGGCCCTGCCAGACTTCGACGACTTCTGGCAACGCGCCTCCGGTGTCGAACTACCGGTACTCAGAGGGCCGTTTCCTGGCAGCTTCGAAGCACTGCGCTCCGATCCGCAGCGCTTCCCCCTGACGACGCCGTCGGGCCGGATCGAGATCTTCTCCGAGCAGATCGACTCGTTCGGCTACGACGACTGCACCGGACATCCGACGTGGTTCGAACCCGTGGAGTGGCTTCTCGCCGACCTGGCGGACCGCTTCCCGCTGCACCTGATCTCGAATCAGCCTGCCTCACGCCTGCACAGCCAGTACGACAACGGTGGCCACAGCCTCAAGTCAAAGATCCACGGCCGCGAGCCCGTAACGATCAACCCGCAAGATGCGGCATCACGCGGTATCGAGAACGGCATGATCGTGCGCGTCTTCAACGACCGAGGCAGCTGCCTGGCGGGCGCGATCCTGTCGGACGCCGTTATGCCCGGCGTCATCCAGCTGTCCACCGGAGCGTGGTGGGACCCGGCCCAGCCGGGCCGGAGCGGAACCTTGGACCGCCACGGCAACCCGAACACCCTCACCGGGGACCGCGGGTGCTCGCGTCTGTCCCAGGGACCCAGTGCGCACAGTGCTCTCGTCGACGTCGAGGTCTACGACGGGCCGGTCGAGGAGGTACTCGCCTTCACACCACCACACCTCGAACACTGAAACGAAGCCAACTCAACGACGGGCGAGTTTGCCGTGTTCACCCTCGTCGGGCGCCCGGTCGGCAGGTCCGACCGGCGCCCAGCCTCCACTCGGACGTTTGCGTCTCCGTAACTGCGTGAATACGGTGCGCAGTCATGACTGCACTTCAAGATCTCAAGTACGGCCAGTGGTTCAGGGGCGCCGATGTCGACGGCGACGGGTTCATTACCCAGCACGACGTCCGCAAGATGAGCGAGCGCTACATCAGCGCCCGCGAGACCACCCCTGATGCCGAGACCGTCCGCCGGCTCACCGAGGGGATGGACCAGTTCTGGTCGAACGTCATCGCCCCGATGGATCAGGACGGTGACGGGAAGGTCGATGTGCGGGAGATGACCGAAGGCTTCAAGAGTGTCCTGACCGACCGCGCGCTCTACCCGCAGCAGATTGCGCCGGTCACCAACTGCTTCTTCGACCTCGTCGACCTCAACGGAGACGGCAAGATCGACCAGGCCGAGTTCCAGCAGATGTTCGACTCGGTCGCCGCCGTCCCCGGCGAGGACTGCGCCGCCGTTTTCGCCGCTCTGGACCTCGATGGTTCCGGCGGACTGGACCGTGACGAGTTCCACCAGGCACTCGAAGAGTTCTTCTACGGCAACGACCCCGACGCTCCCGCCAACCACATCTTCGGCAAGGTCGCCGCCTGACAGTCCCCGGATACGCCCCCGGACCAGCGCTTATGCCAGGGCCTGCCCCCTGGCTAGTGCTCTGACCGCGTACGTTCGCCGGGTTGGTGTGGGAACGATTGGAAGGGCAGTGACGTCCGGTGCGACGCATGGGCCGCTTCCTGACACGCCTTGGAAAAGAAAGTTGCGGGCCGCTGTCGATCCGGCCACGTCCCGTTCGACGTCATGATGTGCGGCGCCTCGCCGCACGATGACGCGACAGGACCTGACGAGGAACACGTGGATCAACTGCTGAGAGTCATGAACTTCAACGTCTCGAGCGACGGAATCGGTGCCGGTGAGCACCAGAGTCTCGAGAGGCCGTTCGGCCACGACCATCCCGAGAGGCTGTTCGCCTGGGCCGGAGCCACGGCGAGCTGGCCCATGCGCACGGATCCCGGAGGGAGCCGGGGCCTGGACGACTACTTCACGCGGGACTTCGCACGCAACATCGGTGCCGAGATCATGGGCCGTAACAAGTTCGGGCCCCAACGCGGGCCCTGGCAGGACCATGAGTGGCGCGGCTGGTGGGGTGACGAGCCCCCGTTCCGCACTCCGGTGTTCGTCATGACCCACCACACGCGTCCGTCGTTCACGCTCTCCGACACCACGTTCCACTTCGTCCACGGCGACCCGTCCACGGTCCTCGAACGGGCGCGGGAAGCGGCGCAGGGCAAGGACGTCCGACTCGGTGGCGGGGTCACCACCATCCGGCAGTTCCTTGATGCCGGCCTCGTCGACACCATGCACGTGGCGGTCTCGCCGGTAAAGCTCGGGTCCGGACTGCGACTCTGGGAGTCCCCCGATGAACTGCTCGACCGGTTCCACCTGGAGGTCGTGCTCAGCCCGAGCGGCGTGACGCACCACCTGTTCTGGCGAAGGTGACGCGAGGACCCACCCGAGTTCAGGCTGCGACCGCGAGGGGGCGTCCGCCCCAGCGGATGCCCTTCTCGCTGCGGATGCGCGCGCGTTCCTTGCGTTCGGCAGCCAGGACATCGCGGTGGCGGGCGTTGGCATTGCGCCAGCGCAGGTAGGCGTGCAGAGCCCGGGTCTGCACGGTGTGGTTGGGATAGTTCGAGTTGGCGATGGTGAACTGCCTCAGCGGTCCGAAGTGCGCCTCGATAGGGTTCGCCCACGAGGCGTAGGTCGGGGTGAAGCACACCTCGACCTTGTGCTTTGTCGCCCAGCTCCGGATGTCCGCGCCCTTATGGGCCGACAGGTTGTCCATGATCACGTAGATCGGTGCGCCGTCGGGCCGGGCGGCGCGGATCGACTTCAGCGCGGCCAGTGTGTTCGCGGCGCCCTTCTTGCGGCGGTTGACGCCCCACAGACGGTCGTCGCCGACCGAGTAACAACCGTGGAAGTAGCGCACCCCGTGGGTCCGGTGGTAGGTGGCCGGCAGTCGGTCGGGATGTTTCCGTCCTGCCCAGCACGAACCTGCGGTGGGACGGATCCCGAGCGGTCCGAACTCGTCGAAGGCGAACACCCGGTCCGGGAAGCGGTCCAGGACCTCCTCGATCCGGTCCAGCTTCTCCTCGCGGTCCGGGTCGGGGGACTCCTTCCACGTCTTGGTGCGCTGAAAGGTGATGCCGCGGCGGGCGAGCAGGCCGCGTAACGCCTCGCGGCCTATGAGGATCACCCGGCCGTGGACTTTCCGCAGGTAGGCGGCGAGTTTGCGCAGCGACCAGCGAGTGAAGGGCTGGCCTAGCTTGGTCGGGCGGGTGGTGGCCGTCTGGACGACGAAGTCCTCGTCGTCAGGACTGAGCAGGCGGGGACGGCCTCCCGCCCACCGAGGGTCCAAGCAAGCCAGACCGATCTCGTTGAACCGGTGGATCACGTCCCGGACCGTGTCCTCGTCGGCCTGCACCAACTTCGCGATCACCGGCACCCGGTTCCCGCCGGCCGAGGCCAGCAACATCATCGCGCGCCGGTAACGCACCGAACTGGTACTGCCCCGGCGCACGATCTGCTGCAGCTTCTGCCCCTCCTGGTCGGTCAGGTCTGCGCACACGGACAGGCTCGGCCACCGCACCTCCAGCGGTCGGATCGGACGTCACCGCACATCCAACCGTCACGATGGCCAACTCGGCGAACGTACGCGGTCAGAGCACTAGCGGCCGCGTGGCGGAGTGGGTCTCGTAGCACCTCAGAGCGTCGGGTGTGGTGGGGGTGGCAGCGTGCGCACTGTGGCGGCTGGCTGCGACAGTGCACCGCGCAGTTGTCGGTTTTCCACGCTCAGCTGGTCTGGATCCGACGCTGAGGGAAGACAGAACCTAATCCCACCAGTTGATGTCTCCGCGATCGTCGATCTTGGGGGCTGATACCGCTCCGAACCAGGATTCGTCGTGATGCTCCATGGCCTCCGCCACCTCATGGAGCCATGAGCCCAAGGTGGGCCAGCCCAGGAAGTACGCCTGGTCATCGTGAGCCGCGTCACCGAGGTGGTTCTGCCACATTCCTTCCCGGCCTCGATGAAGTGGTCGTCTCCGTCAGCTCCGGAGACAGGGACCCAGTTCGTGCCCCACCACGGCGTTTCCGCCTGATCGGGGTCGTCCGGTTCCCAGAGTTCCATCCGTATCTCGCGGACCTCGATGATCTCCAATCGGGAGCGCACCCAACAGCGAAGTCTCGCCGTCGTGGCAGCGCAGCGATTCGCGGAGGTCCGCAGGAAGCGGGAACCCCAAGCTCGACTCCGCCTCCTCAAGAGACTGCAACGAAGCTGGCGGCTTCAGTTCTGTCAGAGTAATTGTCAAATCCTGTGGATCATTGTCTGCGCCAGCGAAGTTCGGGTGGGTGCCCCGAGTGTCGACGAGCGCGGTTCGTTTGTGACACTCGTCCCCATGACCAGCAGCAACGCCCTTGGCTTACCCAGATCGTTGACCCGCACGAGATCACTGACGAGCTGAAGCAGACCCTCGTGGACTGCTGGACCGAGGTGAGCAATGCGGGTGGGGCGGCCGGGTTCCCCTTTCCGCCGGTAGATGCCGCCGAGGTCACCGCTGTCCTTGACCGCATCATCGAGAAGCTTGCCCCAACGACCAGCCGCCTTCTGATCGCCCTGGCCGATGGCACCGTCGCGGGCTGGCTGAACATCCGCTGCGATCCCCACCCGCCCGTCGCGCACTGGGGCACGATTCACCACGTGCAAACCCGTCTCGGCGTCCGGGGCCAGGGGATCGGCGCGGCATTGATGAGCCGGGTCCGTGAGGTCGCCCGCGACGAGATGGGCCTGGAGCAGCTGCACCTTGCCGCCCGCGGTGGTGTCGGTCTCGAAGAGTTCTATGGCCGACTCGGCTGGAAGGAGATCGGCAGGTGGCCCGGCGCTCTGCGGCTGGCCTCCGACGACGATCGCGATGAGGTCCTCATGATGTTGTCGCCTTTGTGACACCCAGCATCCTGATCTTGGCCCAGGTAGGGCACGACGACAGGGGCAGCAAGGTTGTCATGCCGAGAGGGGCTGCGTGCGCTCGATGAGCTGTCCGCGTTCGAAGCGGGCTCCGGCGCGGACGAGGGTGACAAGGTGAGGTGAGTTCACGGCGCGCCAGCGGGCCTGGGCGGACTCGACGAGCTTGAAGACCATGGCCAAGGCGGCGGCCGCGCTGCCGGCACCTCGGGTGACTTTGGTCCGTAAGCGCATCCCCACGTGGTTGATCACGGCCGGATCCACTGCCGGTGCAGCCCTTGGAGCCTGGCTAGTCCATAGGTGAACAGTTCCCCCGACAACCCTCACGATGACCGCGTCCCATGAAGTGGTGTAGCCGGGCAGGGTCCCGGAACGCGCGGGTATCTGCCCGGGGCGTGCATCCGCTGGCGGTGCATGCTCCCTGAGCAAGGGCAGGCCATCGCGCAGTAGTTCGGAGAAGAGGCCGCGCACCATGCCCGTGGAGTAGTCGTGATCCACCATGGGTGTAGATCCTTTGAGGGGCCGACCCACGTCGCTGGCCTGCTGCGCTGAAGAAACGGCCTGCTCGTGGACCTTGGAACCCTGAGTGGATCCGCACCCTTCGGCTTTGGACGTCAGGGTGGTCAGCCCGTCTGCCGCAAATCGCCCTGGTCCACCCGCCTACCCGGTTCCCGGTGATCGAAAAATGCTCTCGTTGAAGCTTTGAGGAGTCTGTAGGATCAGCTAACTTCGGGGGATGTGACGCTGAGGCCCGGGCATCGGACGGGTGCGCTCCCCTTTCGCGCTTTCGGGGAGGGACCACCTTGGCTGGTCGTGCTCTGTCGTGTTGTCGTGTGGTAGTGCGCCGCGTGGGTTTGGCCGTCATGGCGACTGCGGCTGTCGTGGGGATGATGAGTCCTCCGGCGTCGGCCGAGCCGGTGCCGACGGCCGATGAGGCGGTGATGGGGCCGTACGGCAAGTCGGTCCTGTACGAGTACCTCTACTCCGCGGGACGGACCGGGTTCCTGCACCACACGTACGGCCAGGGATGGCGGTGGACGGACTACGCGACCGGAGAGTCGACGACGCCGGACCTTCCGGCGGACGGCAGCGCGGGGCGGATCTTCAACACCCACGCCGACACGGTCGCCTATCAGACCGGCACGAGCGGGGTTGTGCTGATCGACCCGGCCGGCGGCGGCAAGCGCACCCTCCAGCTGCCGGAGGGCTTCACCCTCCGTTCCGTGCAGGGCGACACCGTCCTCGGCGTCGCGAACGGCGAGTGCCATCTCTTCCGTCTCACGTCGGACGGGTCGCTGGACGACCGCCCGGTGACGGATGTGCCCAGTGGCGCGACCTGCGGCCTGTCGTTCCTCCCGGACGTCGGTGATGGAAACGGTGTGGTCGTGCACTACCGGTCGGCCACCGGTGACGGCGTCGGTCTGGTGGATCTGTCGACGGCCCGGATGAGCGTACTGCCCGTGCCCCAGAGCTATCTGGGCAGCGTGCAGGTCACACCCCAGGCCGTCGCCTGGTACGACTCCTCGGCCGGCGTCGAGCGGATCGTGTCGCGCGACGACCCGCAGGCCACGCCATGGAGCGTCCCGAAGCCGTACACGCCGTACAGCGTCGTCCTCCGCCTTGTCGGCTCCCGGGTTCTACGGATGACCATGGACCCGGGCCGGACCGTCACCGTCGTGTCGTCCGACGGCGTCGTGACCAAACCCTTGGACCATGGCTGGGAGGCCTTCGACAATCTCTTTCCTGGCCCGGACGGGGATCTCCTCGTGAGCGGTGAACTGAACGGCGAATACGGGGTGCACCGCCTCTCCGAGTCCCCCGACGGCGGCCTGCAGCGCAGCGCCGTGCTGGACATCCCCTGGGTCCCCTCGCGCACCAGCTCGCTCGCCCTCTTCCAGGGACGCCTCGACACCGCGGACACCTACGTCGACAACGTGACGGCCTATCACGAGCGGAAGCTGGTCGTGTCCGGCACACCCTCGGTCATCACGCGGGAGAACCTCGGCGATGCCGACTCGTGCGGGGCAAGTGGCTGTCCGCTGTATCCGACCGGCGACGGTCGCGTCCTCTACCAGACCGTGTACGAGGGGAAGGCCGTACTGCGCCTCGTCGACAAGACGCAGCCGACCCCGGGCACGACGATCGACACGGGCCTGACCGGCCTGACCGTCGAGAGTGTCTCCGGACGGTACGTCGCCTACCGCACCGCCACCGCGACCGTGGTGCGCGACCTCGACTCGGGCGCCGTGGTGCGCACCACCTCGGCCGCGCCTGGGGCGCTGTGGGGCGCCACCCTGTGGCAGTCTGCGGGGGCGGGCAAGGTCACGGCCACCGACGTACGCACCGGGACGGTGAGCCGGACGCTGTCCGTGGGCACCTCGTGCAGCCCGTCGTCCGTGCAGGCCACCGTCCGGTACGTGTATGTGGAGTGCGGCGCCGGCAAGGACACTGCCTTCTTGGTGAACCTCGCCGACGGGACGGTGCGCGGTCTGCCCACCGGCTCGGCGCCCGGGCTGCTCGGCGA
The DNA here is from genome assembly GCF_044768965.1 of Streptomyces sp. NPDC090798. NCBI lineage: Bacteria > Bacillati > Actinomycetota > Actinomycetes > Kitasatosporales > Streptomycetaceae > Streptomyces > Streptomyces sp. NPDC090798. Next base: position 20,173 of record NZ_JBIVXA010000036.1, on the reverse strand, counting down.
CGGCTTCGTCGTACGTGTCGGCGCCGACCGGCAGGTCACCCTCACGGACGTCACGTCCGCGACTCCGGCGACCCGCGTGCTGGGCACCGCGCGCGGCACGACTGCCGGTACGGATTGGACGGTTGATGCGTACGGTGGCCAGGTCGCGTACGTCGACGCGGACGAGAACGTGCACGTCGTTCCCACGGGCGTCGCCGTCGGGGCGCTCAGCGTGACGGACTCGTCGGTGCCGGCGAGTGCGCACGTCGCGGTGGAGGGACCCGCGTGGAAGCCCCGCTGGTGGATCTCGAAGCCCGTCGGCTTCTGGCAGCTCACGATCAAGAACCGGACGAGTGGAAAGACGGTGCGTACGCTCACTGGCGGTGAGGCACGCGGGCAGATCACGCCGAGTTGGGACGGCTGGACCGGCGTGACGGGCGTCGGCGTCCCGGACGCCACCTATGCCTGGACCGTCACCGCCTGGCCTGCGGACGGGCAGGGACCGGAGGTGGTGAAGTCCGGTTCGGTGAAGATCACCGGCGCCCAGGCGGCGTACCACGACTTCGTGGGTCGCGACCGCAGCGGCGACCTGCTCACCCTCAACTCCTCCGGAGCCTTCACGTTCCAGCAGGGCACGGGCACGGGCACCTTCTCCGGCAAGACCTCGGCCAGCGGCTGGCCGACCTCCGCCGTCGCGGTGCCGTTCGGGACCGGCGACGACCAGTGCAACAGCGTGCTGGTCCGGCTCGGGAGCGGAGAACTGCGCGACTACCGCGCGGGCTGCGGGGCCCTCAAGCCGAGCACGCCGTACACCTCGCTCGGCACCGGGTGGAACGCCTACGACAGCCTCACCGCCCCGGGTGACCTGACCGGCGACAGCCGCCCCGACTTGCTCGCCCGCAACAAGTCCACCGGTGACATCTACCTGTTTGCCGCGCAGAGCGACGGGTCGCTTGCGGCGGGCAAGAAGATCCGTACGGCATGGACCGGCTACACGAGGATCGTGGGCGCGGGAGACCTCGACGGCGATGGCTACGGCGATGTGCTGGCGCGGGACAAGGCCGGAACCCTGTACCGCTACAACGGCACGGGGACGGGCCTGTTGAAGGACCGCGTGAAGGTCTTCTCGAACTGGGGCGGGTCGTACAACGCCGTCGTCGGCGTCGGCGACATCAACGGCGACGGGAAGAGCGACCTCGTCGAGCGGGACACGGCGGGCAATCTGTACCGCAACAACGGCGACGGCAAGGGGTCGTTCGGGGCGCGAGTGAGGATCGCCACCGGCTGGCAGGGCTACAAGGGCATTTTTTAGCCGGCGTCAGTGCCTGGGTGACGCATGTCATGCCCTCGGCGAGGCCCGGTAGCGGCCGGAATGACCGTCACTGACCGATCCGGCGAGAGCTACGGACCAGAAGGCTTCTGACATCCGCGGCTGACATCAACGCCACCGGACGGAGGCGTACACCAGCGCCTCCGTCCGGCCGTCGCACCAGCCGATGACCGCAGCCGGAGCAAGGTCGGAGCGAACTCCTAAAGCGGGTGTCACTTGTGCAGTTGCGTGCGCACTATCGCCATGACCTCGGCGAACCGATCTTCCTGTGGCTCCAGGCCTCCCAGGTCGCTCAGCGCTGAGGAGATGTACTTGAACCCGTCAGGGGTGTGGAACTGTGCACCAGAGCCGTTCAGGCTCACCGCACTGACGCTGGACCATGGAAGACGCTGGGTGCCCCAGGGATTGACCGTGACGATCCCGTCGGTGGTGAGTTCGAGACGCACGCGCAACAGCCCCCACCAGCCGAACAAGCCGGCGCCGATAGCGATGGCTGTGGCCTCGCCCGCCAAGGCTAGATGGCTCAGGTCCGAGTGCGTCAGCAGCTTTAGCCACGTTGTTGCCGCCCCGACTCCGGGAAGCCCAGCGAATGCGTAGCCCGCGGCACGGCGGTACAGACCGAGTTGCCACACCCCGAGCACGGTGCCACGCGTATTGTCCACAGCGCTCAATCATGCACGCGCAAGCCCTGCCGGGAACGAGTAATTGTCAAGACCTGTGGATCAGTTGAGGTGGATCACGCTGCGAGGGTCTCGTCTCGTTCGACGAGGAGGCGCTTCTCGAAGCGGGCGCCGGCTCCGACGAGGTGCGGTGCGGTGACCGCTCGCCAGCGGGCTTGGGCGGACTCAACGAGTTTGAAGACCATCGCGAGGGCCGCGGCCGGGCTGCCGGCGCCGCGGGTGACCTTGGTCCGAAGCTTCACGGTGGAGAAGGTCGACTCGATCGGATTCGTCGTCCTGAGATGGACCCAGTGCTCGGCGGGGAAGTCGTAGAACGCAAGCAGCTCGTCGACCTCGCCGGTGATCTTCCTGACGGCCTTGGGGAACTTCGCCCCGTACGCCTTCTCGAACGCGGTGACCGCCCCGACCGGGTGCGGCGGTATCCCTCCGACATGACGGTCGCGGAGTGGCAGGTGGTGCGCGACGCGAGGCCGGTCCCGGCCTGGCTGGAGGTCAGGGCGGACAGCCGGAGGGCTACCGCCACCGGCAGATGCTGGATGCCGTGTGTGGGCGGTCATGATTTTGGGTTCAGGTCGCGATTCTGCGAAACCTCCGGCTCATGCTCGGAGCAGGATTCGGGTGCGGAGGAGGCGGAACGAGGCTCGGCCGTACATGGCTCGCTTGATGGTCTTGATGCGGTTGACGTGCTCTTCGACAATGCCCGAGCTCCAGTGCAAGGTGAGGCTGGCGGTGGCGGCGTCGAGGTCGAGGCACAGGCTCTGCGCGAAGGACAAGATGGGGGCGGGTGCGTCGTGCTCAGTCTGGCGGACCCACTCCAAGAGCCGGTGGCCACGCCGGTGTTGGAGCAGTTCGTGGAAGGTCCGGGCGAGGTCGCAGGCCCGGGCGATGTCCGGGCACGCCAGCCGGACTTTCAGCAGTTCGTCCTCCTCGCGGGGCTTCAGCGCACCGCGGGGCAGCGTTATGCGACGCGCTGCTGTGCACGGTCGGGCCGGTGCGGACGCTCGTCGACCTGGCGCTCGCGCCGGAACGCCGCCGCGGGCACGGCGCCCTCTACGCCGGCCTCAACCAGGGACGGATCGACGTGACCCGACTGCGCCGTGCGCTGGCCTCGATGCCGTTGCCGAGGGCCGCGGACGGTCGTATCGTGCTGGCCGCGGACGTCTCGCCATGGCTGCGGCCGGACGCCAATACCTGCCCTGACCGGACCTTCTGTGACACGTTCGGCCGGGGTGAAGGGACCGGGGCCACCCCGGCCGGCGAACCACGCAGCCAGGGGTCCGGGTGTGCTGCCACCCGGCGGTGGCAGCACACCCGGACCCCTGGCGGTCAGCGGGTGCGGGGCGGGGCGGCTGTCAGCCGAGGGAGATCGGGTCGGTGCCGAAGGTCCAGGAGCTTCCGGACCTCGCGTAGACCTGGATTGGGGTGCTGCCGTGGTCCTCGCCGGAGATGTAGTCGCACTGGCCGGGCGCGAGGACGGGGGTGATGTGCCCCGGGCTGGTGACGTTGTCGCCCGCCGTGTCCTTGATCCAGAAGTAGAAGCTGTTTGCCGAGCTCTGGTAATTGCACAGCCGGGCGGACACCCACGGGTTCTCGTCCAACGTGTGCCAGCCAGTGATCTCCACGCCGTGCGCAGAGTTGGAGTCGGAGCCGGTTGCGGCGGATGCGCTTCCCGACGCGAGCCCCAGCCCCGTGACGGTCAGTGCGGTCACTGCGGCGAGGGAGGCGACTCGGCGCCCCAGCTTGAATTGCATGTCTTCCCCTTCGATTCGGACGGGACGAACGATCCGTGTTCACAACCGTCGGACAAGTCATGGCACGGACAACTGTGCGTCAACGGCCTGTGTCAATCTTGCCAACTCACCCACAGGCCGCGGGCTGCTCTCCAGTCATCTCGCTGAACGCCATCAGCACGGGCCCGCATTGCTATTGCCCCAGTTCGCGCCACTGGCATAGGCGTGCCACGAGCCGTAGCCCACGCCGCAGGCGAGGGAGATATTGACCGTCGCCTGCCAGGTGTCGGGGTTGGAGTTGTGTATCGGAACCCAGCCGGTGGTGACGTCCTGCGGGCCGAGGATCGTCTCGGTGTTGTTGCACGGAGGGTTGGCGAACCCTTGCGGCATGAGGCAGGGGTTCGCTGACCAGTTGCTCGGGAGCGGGTCGTTGCGGTGGTTGACCCAGTAGCTGTAGGAGTACTGGAAGTGGGCGCGGGCGCTGCCGCAGCTGTTGTACTGCTGCTCCACCTGGCCGGCGTACTCGCCGCCGACGTAGATGTTGCCAGGGGCGCCGATGTTGATGATGGTGCAGCTGGCGGGGGCGGCGTGTGCGGCTCCGCCGACATCGATGATGGTGCCGCCTGCGACGGCCAGGGTCGCGGCGGCCATGGCGATGGTGCGTCGGGCCGTTCCGAGTTTCAGCATGGGTGTGTTTCCCCCTCGTAGTTGATACCCCTTGCCGGAGCTGCTGGTTGTTCCTCTGGTTTCGTGCTGCCGCTTGGGCCGACCTTGGAAGTGGCAGGTCCAGGCTGGCCGGGGCGCTGGAGTGGAGTCACGTTTCCCGTACGAATCCGTACGGCCCGCTTAGGACTCCTAACACAATGAGCTACCGAGAATGACTGTCTGTCAGCTTGCGTTTTCCTCGTATCGGTATCGGCGGGGTGTGGGGGTGTGCCACGGCTTCTGGGGCGGTGAAGCGCAAGCCGTGGGAGGTCGAGGACGGGCTGTGGGAGCGGATCGAACCGCTGCTCCCGGTAGTGGAGCGGCGCCACCGCTATCCCGGACGTAAGCGGCTTGACCAGCGCAGGGCCATGTGCGGGATCATGTTCGTGCTGTACACGGGGATCCGGTGGGAGTTCCTGCCGCAGGAGCTGGGCTTCGGCTCCGGGATGACCTGCTGGCGTCGGCTGCGCGACTGGAGGGAGGCCGACGTGTGGCAGCGGTTGCACGAACTCCTGCTCGCCGAACTCCGAGCCGGCGACGCCTTGGACCTGTCCCGCGCCTCCGTCGACGGCTCCCACCTGCGGGCCCTGAAGGGCGGAGACGCCACCGGGCCCTCCCCAGTGGACCGGGGCAAGACGGGCAGCAAGCACCACGTCATTGTCGACGCCCACGGCATACCCCTGGCCGCCACCGTGACCGGTGGCAACCGCAACGACGTCACCCGGCTCCTGCCCCTGATCCACGCCGTACCGCGCATCCGCGGCAAGCGCGGACATCCTCGTCAGCGCCCCGACGTCCTCTACGCCGACCGCGGTTACGACCACAACGTCTACCGCCGCCAGGTCCGTGAGCTGGGCATCCGCCCGCTCATTGCCCGGCGCGGCACCGGGCACGGGAGCGGCCTGGGCAAGAACCGTTGGGTCGTCGAGGCGGCCTTCGCGCTTCTGCGCTGGTTCCGCCGGCTGCGTATCCGCTGGGAAATCCGCGCCGACATCCACCAGGCCTTCCTCACCCTCGGCTGCGCAATCATCTGCTGGCGGCGCCTCAAAAAAACAGTGCTGATCTGAGCCCTCAGCCCGAACCGGCGACCAGTGCCTCGCCGAGCGGGGTGCGCCGGTAGAGCACCGACCGTCCGGACCGGGCGCGGACGAGCAGCCCCGCGCCTCGCAGGATGGCGAGGTGGTCTCCTACCGCGCCGGGTGCCATGGCGAGGCTTCGGGCGAGGTGGCTGGTACTGGCCGGGGCGTCCAGCGCCACCAGCAGCCGGGCTCGGGCCCGGCCGACCAGAGCGGTCAGCGCGTCCGGTTGGGGGACGGTCTCCTGTTCGCCCCACAGGGCGGCGGTGCCGCGGGCACGGTAGACCAAGGTCCTGGGCCAGGGGTCTTCCAGTTGGGCGGCGATATGCCCGACGATGGCCGAAGGGATCAGCAGGAGCCCGTCGCCGGCGAGGCGGACTGTTCCGCCTCGGAAGAAGCCGATCTCGATACCGCCGGCGCGCCAGGCGACGCCCGGGTGCAGGCTCTCGATGGTCGCGGCCCATCCGTGTTCGCCGATCACACCCACCCGGTGCACGACATCGCGCTCACAGATCGCGCGCAGTTGCGGCCAGTCCGCGGCGAGCAGCTCGTGCCACGCCTGGTCCATCGCCTCGGCGATCCTGGAGACGGCGTCCGCCGAGTCCAGCACTGCGCGTACGCGGGGATCACGGGCGGACGGGCCGGTCGCGGTGGCGGCGAATTCGTGGCGGGCCGCTTCCAGCGGTGTGGCCCTGATCACGGCCAGGTCGTCAGCCCAGGTCTGGATGAGGCCGCGCGGGGGCGGGGCGACGAAGTTCGGTCCGCCGTGCGGGGCCTGCAGCGCGAGGGCGGCGTCCAGTTCGGTCTCGCGGCGAAGCCGTTCAAAGGCCGGCATGAGCCTGGCGGCCCAGGCTCGCGGCAGCGGCTGGCCTTGGCCGGCGAGCGAGCGCAGCAGCAAACAGAGGTCCAGCGCGGGCGACAGTGCGAAGCGGCTGCGCAGCAGGTCCTCGACGGAGACTTCGAAGCGCAGCACCCGGCCATGCTACCCGGGACGTCCGTTCCGATTCGTCCAGCGACGAATCATTGGTGAGTGGGGTGGGCGCACGGCGAGGCTGGGCGTCATGACCCCAACCGCCGAACCCGCGCAGGGCAACCACCGTGCCACCTACCGGGAGGTGCTGGCCGAGCCACGATTCCGGCTGCTCTTCTCAACCCGCACTGTCGCGATCACTGCGGACGCGCTGCGTATCACCACGTTCTCGGTGCTGGTCTTCTCGGCCACCGGCTCCGCGCTGCTGAGCGCACTGGCCTTCGGTATCGGCTTCATCCCGCAGCTGTTCGGCTCGCTGCTGCTGGGCTCACTGGCCGACCAACTGCCGCCCCGCGCGCTCATCACCGGCGGCTACGCCTTGACGTGCGCCGCCGCCCTGCTGCTCGCCCTGGTGCGGATGCCGATCGCGGCAAGCCTCGGTGTCGTGGCGCTGGTCGCCCTCGCCACACCGGTGTTTCACGGCGCGTCGAGTCGGCTGGTCGCGCAGTCGCTGGAGGGCGACGCCTATGTACTGGGCCGTTCACTGAACAACATCGCCTCCTCCGGCGCGCAATTGTTCGGTCTGGCGCTGGGAGGTGCGGCCGTCGCGGTACTCGGCCCGCACCGGGCACTCGCGGTAAGCGCCGCCCTCTACCTCGGCTGCGCGCTCGCTGTCCGCATCGGGCTACCCCGGCTGGAGCTGGGAGAGTTCGGCGGCACACCTGGCAGCGCTCGGGGCGATGGCGGGGCTGTCCGGGCAAGCCTGCACGGTGCCGGCCGGCTGCTGCGCGGACGCACGGTGCGACGACTGATGCTGGCCCAGTGGCTACCGACCGCGTTCGTAGCGGGCGCGGAAGGTCTGATCGTCGCCTACGCGGGAGGACGCCACTTCGCGCCCGGCTGGTACGCGGTGCTGATGGGCTGTCTGCCGGTCGGCATGCTTGTCGGTGACCTGCTGGTGGGTCGACTGCTACGGCCGCCCACCCGGGAGCGACTGGTAGTCCCGTTGATTGCGCTGATGGGACTGCCGCTGGTCGGCTTCGCTGCCGAGCCCGGAGTGGGCGTCTCGTCCTGTCTGCTGCTGCTCTGCGGCTTCGGATTCGCCTATGGTCTCGGCCTGCAACGGCCGTTCCTGGACGCCCTGCCGCAGGATGGCCAGGGCCAGGCCTTCGGCCTGCTCGGCTCCGGCAGCATGACGCTGCAGGGCGTCGGGCCGGCCTGCTTCGGCTCGGTGGCCGCAGGCATCGGAACAGGCGGCGCAATCGCCCTGGCAGGCGGCGCGGCGGCGCTTACCGCCGGCTGGATTCTCACCTGGCACCCGCCCACCTCCCCGGTCCCCGTCCCGAACTACTCAACGGGATCAGAGAACAGCACCGAACAGCATGCGTGTAGTTCTCCTGCGCAGTAACCGTCGCAGGTCGGGTCGGCCACGAGCCGTCACGCAGCCCACCCCCACGTCTCTCTGACAGACAGCCATTCCCGATAGCTCATTGTGTTAGGAGTCCTTATAGACTCTCCTTGTCAGGAGCGCGGCTTCACGGGGGAGTGGGCGTCGTGGGTGGGCAGCGGGGCGCGATGCCGGATCCGAGCAAGGCGGCGGATCTGGCGGAGTTCGTCTGTTTGCTGGGTGAGTTGCGGGCCTGGGCGGGGATGCCGTCGTACCGGGTGCTTGCCAAAAGGGTCGGGCCGCTGATGCGACCGGCACGGGTTGTCTCGACGTCCACGGTCGTGGACGTGTTCAAGACCGGACGCAGTCGCCTGGACCTGGACCTGGTCGTGGGAATCGTCCGGGCGCTGGAGGCAGACGGGCCTGCGGTCGATCGCTGGCGCAAGGCATGCATCAAGGTCCACGGGCTGGCCAAGACCGGCGGCCCAGTCGGGGTCTTCGGTCAACTGCCCACGGATCTGGCGACGTTCACCGGGCGTCGTGAGGAACTCGCGCGCCTGATCGCGGCCGCGACGCAGCATCACGACCGCAGCGGTCCAAACACGGTCGTGATCTCCGCGGTCGAGGGCATGGCCGGGGTCGGCAAGACCCAGCTCGCGATCCATGCCGCCCACAAACTGGTACGCGCCGGGTATTTCACCGACGTGCAGCTGCATGTGAACCTGCGCGGGTTCGACCCCGAACTCCCGCCCGCGGACCCGTCCGCGGTGTTGGAGGCGTTCCTGCGGCAGCTGGGAGTATCCGCGCCGCATATCCCCGAGAGTCGGGACGAGCGGGCGGCGATGTACCGCGACCGAATGCGGGATTGTCGTGCCTTGGTGCTGCTGGACAACGCCGCCACCGAGGACCAGGTCCGCGACCTCATCCCAGCCGGGCCCACATGCCTGGTCCTCATCACCAGCCGCCGCAGTCTCGCCGGACTCGACAGTGCCACCCCGCACCTGATCGGCACTTTCACCGAAACCGAAGCACTCGACCTGCTCACCCGGATCGCCGGACATGACCGTGTGGCCGCCGAACCCGAAGCTGCCGCACGCGTCATCGGGTACTGCGACCGCCTCCCACTCGCCCTGGCGCTGACCGCCGCCCGGCTCCGCTCCCGGCCCGCCTGGAGCCTGGCCGAACTCGCCGACCGGATGCAGGCCGGGCGTCTGGAGGCGATCAGCGCCGGCGGCCGCGCAATACGCCCTGTGTTCGACGCGTCCTACCAGGCACTCCCAGACAGGGCACAGCAGGTGTTCCGCCTCATTGGCCTTCACCCCGGCCCGGACTTCAGCGCAGCGGCGGCCGCCGCATTGGCGGGCATCACCGCCAGCGGGGCTGCCGAGGTACTGGAACTGCTCCTGGACGAACACCTGCTCCAGCAAAAGCGCAGCGGGCGCTTCGAACTCCACGACCTGCTCCGCGCCTACGCCAATGAGCAGGCCAACACCATTGACCCTGACCAGGAGCGCCGCGCTGCAGTGCACCGGATGCTGGATCACTATGTGCATACCGCGCACGACGCCGCCCTGCTGTTGGAACGGGGCCGGGACCCGCTGAACCTGCCCCCGACGCAACCGGGGGTCTGCTTGGAGCACTTCGCCGATCACGAGCGGGCGCTGGCCTGGTTCACCACCGAACATGCCGTGCTTCTAAGCGCCGTAGGCCACGCCGCCGCCACCGGTTTCCACGCCCACACCTGGCAGCTGGCCCACGCCCTCGCCACCTACCTCGATCGGCGCGGGAACTGGCACGACCTTGCCGCCCTCGGCAACACCGCCATAGACGCCGCCGACCGGCTGGCCGACCCCCTCGGGAAGGCCATCGCCCACAATATCGTCGCCCGCGCCCACCGCCGCCATGGCAACTATGAGGACGCCCAGCATCACCTACGCCACGCACTCGACCTGTTCGGCCGGATCGGTAACCTGGATGGGCAGGCCGATACGTACATCGAACTCGCCAGAGTGAAGGCTCGGCAGAGCCCTCCTGCCATTGCCGAAGCACTTACGCTTTCCCGTCAAGCCCACGCCTTGTACCAGTCCTGTGGCCACCGGCTGGGGCAGGCCCAGACCCTGACCGCCATCGGCTGGTCGCACGCGCGTCTTGGCGACTATGCACAGGCCTTGACCTGCTGCCGACAGGCTCTGCCTGTCCTTGAAGAATTCGACGACCGTGAACGGCAGGCCCATGCCTGGGACAGCATCGCCTACGCCCACAGCGACCTGGGTCAGCACTCCCAAGCCGTCGCGTGCTACAGACTCGCCCTTGATCTGTGCCGCGACCTCGGCGACCGCCCGCTAGAAGCAGACATCCTCAATCGCTTCGGCGACGCCCACCATGCCGCGCACTACCCCGATGCAGCCCACGACGCTTGGCAACAGGCCCTTGACATCCTCACCGAACTCGATCAGCCCTACGCCGACCAGATCCGCAGCAAGCTCGGTCTGTACGGTGACCGGTGGGAAGTCCCGGACACGGGGCGTGTCAGAGGGCAGTACCAGAGGACGTTCTGAACCGGTATGACCTTCTTGCAGTCGCCTGATCGTGTGGGGTACGGCGGTTCAGGCCGGTCGCACGGCTTGGTCATGCTGGGCTGTTCGGGTGAGTGACCGCAAGCCCTACAAGAGCGACTTGTCCGATGAGCGGGTGGTCGCGGCGATCAGGCAGGTGCTGGGGGCAGTGGGAGCGCTCGCCGATGCCGAGGACGAGATCACCCGCACCGGTCGGCTTCCACCTTGGTCGTGGACACCGGTTGTCGTGCAGCGATGGCCAGCGTAGTTGATCTCGGCTCGAAGACGACCGGCGTGAGGTAGCCGATCGTGGAGTGCTTGCGCTGGTGGTTGTAGAGGCCGAGCCAGCGGAAGACTGCGAGCCGGGCGGCTGGTTCGGTCGGCCAGCTGCGCTGGTCGGGCAGGATCTCCCGCTTGAGCGAGGCGAAGAACGACTCCGCGGCGGCGTTGTCCGCCGAGGTGCCGACCGCTCCCATGGACCGGCGGATCCCGGCCCGGTGGCAGGCGTCGGCGAACGCCTTAGACCCGTATGAGCCCCGTGATCGCTGTGGAAGATGACGTCGTCCACCCGGCCGCCGCGAGTGCGGACGGCCGCTTTGAGCGCGTCGGTGACGAGTTCGGCCCGCATGTGATCAGCCATCGACCAGCCCCGTAGGCGACGGGAGTACACGTCGATGACGGTGGCCAGATACGGGAACTTCCCGCCGGCGATGGGAAGTTAGGTGATGTCGCCGACCCAGGCCCGGTTGGGGGCGGATGCGGTGAAGTTGCGCCGCGGCAGATCGGGCACCGCCTGGGCGGCGGGGTCCGGAATGGTGGCGTGGACCTTGCGTATGCGCCGGGTGAGTGCAGCGTCCGCGGCCTGTTTCGCGGCGCGGGCCGGGGCGGTCTTCAGCCACCGGTAGAACCCGGACCTCGACAAATTCAACACGGTGCGCAGTCGCTTCACGCCGAAGGCGCCGCGGTGGCCGGCAACGAACTCGAAGCGGCTCACCAGTTCGTCTCGCCCGCAAAATACTTGGCCGCCCGGCGCGGAATGTCACGTTCCATCTCCAGCTCGCGCACCTGCTTGCGCAAGGCTTCGATCTCCGCGTCCTTCGCCGACGCCGCAACTGCCTCGGGCCGCTCGGCCTTCTCCGCCATCTTGATCCACTGCCGCAGCGTCTCGTGGTTCACACCCAGCTCGGCGGCGATACGCGAGACGGGCCGGCCCGACGAACGGGCCAACGCCACCGCGTCGGCCCGGAACTCCGTCGAGTACTTGTGGGTCCCCACCCGGGACTCCTCTCCCTGGACTCAAGATCCAGTGTCGAGGTGCCCACGATCAAGGTGGAGGGCCAGTCATCACCGACACCCGGGACAGCCTCAACATCGAGGCGAATGAAGCCGAGCTGCGGGAACAACTCGGCCGTCTCGAAGCACAGGGGGCGAAGCACGGTGCGTGGAAGCCGTCCCGGGCCAACGACTCACTGAGCCGTGGCGTGAGGGATGTCGGCGGGGGTGGCGCCATCGGCCGGCGGTGCCGCGGGCGATTTCGGCGCCGACTTCCACGACCAGGACCGGTTCGACCAGGGTGTCCCGGCTTCCCCATGCGGCGGAGAACGACCATCCCGTCCACGGATGCCCGGCCCGCGCCACGGTGAGGAGTCCGGCGACCGCGGCGCTGGCACTGCGGGGGAGGGTATTGGTACGGCCGATGTACTGCAGGCGCTCCTGGTCGTCGTATCGCGTGCGCGCCGTGCTTATGTTCTTCAGGGCCGCGCGCCGGCCCGCCGCTATGTCATCGGTCAGCTGCTGCGGATCAGCCTGTTCGACGGCTGAGCAGAGTTTACCAATGCCGGACATTCCTGGCTGCTGCGGGTCGCGGGAGAGGGAAGAACGGCAGATCGTTCCATAGGCCCGACTGCCGTTCGGTGTCCTTCCCTCGCACGGCTATCGCGTGCAGGAGCGATCCGGCCGTGGCCCGGCACTCTCCTGGGGCAGCCTCCGCCGGATCGTCCTGGGCTCAGATCAGGATGTGGCCGTTTCTGCGGCCCATGCGCGTTGTTCTGCGGCAAGGCGTGCTTCGTCCTCGGCGGTGTCGGTGCCAGCGGCGCGGTTGCCGTAGCCGCGGTGGACGACGAGGAGCTGGTTTTTGTCCCCGTACTTGTCGCGGTAGGCGATCACCGCGGGGCCGGCTCCGCTGGAGTGCGCGGGGAAGTCCTTGTCGGTGCTCCAGCCGCCGTTGGTGGTGTAGGTGGCCCACCACAGTTTCTGGTCGTTGCCGCCGTGGCCGCGGTGGATGCAGTACAGCTTGCTGTCGAACACGGCCAGGCCCGGCCCTTCCAAACTGTGATGGGCGTCCAATTGGCGCTCGGTACCCCATCCGGCGCTGGTGCTGTAGCTGATGTGCTGCAGGGCTGTGGTGTTGTTGCCGCGGTACACGCAGTGGAGCCTGCCGTCGTAGACCGCCAGGGCCGGGTTCGCCGAGGTACCGACGTTCAGCTTGACGTCGCGGGTCCATCCCGTGGATGGGGTCCAGGTGGTGTGCCACAGGTGTGCCGAGTCACTGCCCCGGTGGACGCAGTGAAGCTCGTTGCCGAACACCGCCAGGGCTGGTCCCACGGAGCTGGAGTGGGCGCCGAGAGGGGTGTCTGTGCTCCACCTTCCCGTGGCCGGGTCAAAGGTGGTGTGCCACAGATCCTTGTCGTTGCCGCTGCCCCGGTGCACGCAGTGGAGCCGCCCCTCGAAGGAGGCCAGTGCCGGTCCGCCTTCGCTCGAATGCGCCCCGAACAAAGCGTCCTCGCTCCATCCCTTGTCGGGGTCGTAGACCGTCCACCAGAGCCTGGAGTCGGACGGGGAGCCGCGGTGGGCGCAGTACAGCTTGCCCTGGTGCTCGGCCAGCGCCGGATTCGAGGCACTGTGGTGGGCGGTGAACTTCTCGTCCTTGCTCCATTCCTCCCGGGTCTCGTAGACCGTCCACCACAGGTTGGTGTCCTCGTTGGGCTTCAGACTGATCGGGATGAGCATGCCCGGAGCGATCCAGGGGGAGACCAGCTTGCAGCCGTAAGTGCTGCCAACCTCCTTGATCCACAACCCCTTGATCTTGCAGTACGCCTCAACAATCTTGTTCATCGGCGACGGCAGCGCTTCCCCTGCCACGTCACCGATAAGTTCCGCGATGTCGCCCGCCAACGCGGCCGCCTCAGCGTTGAGGTGGATCTCAAAGCCCCACCAGAACGTCTTGACCGAGACGTCATAGCCCCGCGCGCCGAGCTCCTTTCGGGCCACCTCCGCCTTGACGACTTCCTCCTGTGACGGAGGTGTCGCCCGGCTGCCGTCCTCGAGGACACCGCTTTCCTGCACTGCTTGTTCTTCTGTCGCCATCCTGCGCTCCTGCCTGTTGTCACAGCAGAGTCACAGCTCGAACCTGCCCCGCCCCATCGCAGACGGTCCAGGCCCTGTCCGCTGCTCACCTGTATCGTTCGCATGGATCGACACGCAACGTGTTTCTCCGTAAGCACATCGTAGCGATGTCCAGCTCAAGGCCAGGGTGAATCCCGCGTGACTGTCTCAAAGTGAGGACGGCGTGCGGGATGTGGGGGATGAGCTTTGCCGGGTCGTCGCCGGGGGTGGAGGCATTGGCGAAGTGTGGGTAATCGAGAGTTGCGTATTCGCCCGCAGGGTGAGCAGCCCTGTAGCTCGGCCCGCTCACGTCAGCGACGACACGTATTCGGACCAGTTCTCACCGGCGAGCGTGGCCCAGCGTTCGGCTGTCTTGGGGTGGATGCCGAGCAGGTCAGCGATGACCACGGGCGGCAGATCGGCCAAGGAGTCCATCATGGCGGTGTTCCGAGCTGCGCGGGCGGGCAGACCGTGGTGTCTCAGCGTGTCGGCGAGGCCGAGGGGGTTACGCGGGCGGCCAGGGCTTTGTCGGGGCAAGAGGTACCTTCGTTCAGCCGTGGTGCTGTGCCGGGGCGTGCTGTGACGGAGCTGAGTCACGTGGAGCGGCTCGGCCGCGGAGCGTGACGAGGGCCAGCAGTGCTGAGAACAGTGCGGCCGAGCCGCAGACGACGAAGCCGATCGAGTAGCCGTGTCCGAGGGCGTCGAGGGCGAGGGGGTGCAGGTCGGCCAGCTTCGGTGACGCCGCCGAGGCGCCGTTCACCGCGAGTGGGCCGCCCTCTTCCAGTACGGCCGTGCCCGCGCCCTTCAGCGCCACAGGCAGGGCGGAGTCGTGCAGGGAGTCGGAGAAGCTGCTCGCCGCGCGGCTCAGGGCCACGGCGCCGATGACGGCCGGGCCGAGGGTGAAGCCGAAGTCCCGCAGCAGGTTGGTGGTGGCGCTCGCCATGCCCGCCAGGTGTACCGGCACGGTGTTGACGGCCGTTGCCGTGATCGACGAGACGGTGATCGCGAAGCCCAGGCCGACCAGACCGAGCGGCAGGATCAGCGAGGTGAAGGCGGTGTCGGTGACCGGCAGCGTGGCCGCCCAGTAGTCGCCGGCCGCGATCAGCAGCAGCCCCGCGCCCAGCAGCAGCCCCGGTGCCGCAGTTTTCAGTAGCCGCTCGGTCAGCGGCAGCATCACCAGTGTGATGCCGTTGAGCAGGACAAATGCCAGGGCCGTTCGCATCGGGGCCTGGTCCTGTACCGGGCCGAGCCGGATACTGACGGAGTAAGCGGTGCCAAGGAAGGCGAACATCCCCACCACGGCCACGACCGAGGCCACCGCGAAGGCGCGGTTGCGGAACAGGTCCAGGCGAAGGAGCGGGGACTTGGCGCGCTTCTCGGCCAGGACGAAGGCGGCGAGAAACACGGCCGCCAGGACGAAGGCGATGACGATCGAGGGCGAGGCCCAGCCGTCCGTCGGGCCCTGGATGATGGCGTAGAGAAGAGAGAACAGGCCGAGACCGATGGTCAGCTGCCCCGCTATGTCGAGTGAACGCCCTTCGGGGGCACTGGAGTTGACGGCGAACAGGGCGCTGACGGCTGCACTCGCCGCGGCGATGGCGGTGACCACGACGAAGGACCATCGCCATGAGCCGTAGGTGGCGGTGACGCCGCCGAGCAGCGGTGCGATGAACCCGCCGGTGGAGAGCAGGGCCGCCCACATCGCGATGACCCGGGCCCGCTGTGCGGGTGAGGTGGTGCCGGCGGCCAGGATGGCCAGCGAGGTCGGGAACAGGGCGGCGGCGCCCAGGCCTGCCAGGGCCTGTCCGGCCCACAGCTGGTGGACGCCGGAGGCGGTGGCGCTGACCAGCTCACCCACGGCCAGCAGTGAAGCGCCGCCGACCAGCAGCCGCTTGCGGCCGAAGAGGTCGCCGAGCAGGCCGAAGGTCAGCTCCAGCACGGCGACCGGGAGCAGGAACGCGTCGGAGATCCAGGTGAGTTGGGAGCCGACCGGGTGCAGGTCGGACTGGAACAGCCCGTTGAGGGTGGCCGGTATGGCCAGGCCGATCTGGGCGAGGCAGACGGCGAGGAGACCGGCGACCAGGGTGCCCGTGGTCAGGCGGGGGCCGGTGGCGGTTCTGGCGGAGGATTCGGTCGTCATTGACACGGAGGGCTCCTGAGGCGCGAGCTGGGGACAGGGGGAGGAGGCTTCGGGATCAGCGGGTACCGGTCAGACGGCTTGGCCGGTAGTCGGTGAAGGCGGCGCCGTCGAGCCCCAACTCGTCGGCACTGTGCTGGAGTTCGGCGGCCGTGGCGGAGTCGTTCCAGTGGCCGGTTTCCAGCCGGTGCTCCACGGCGTGCAGACCGGCGACCACTTCGGCGGTTGTGAAGTTGCAGTGGCTCTGGCGTGCCACATAGGCCTGGCGAAGGAGTGCGGAGTTGCCGGCCCTGCGCACCCGCCCGGCGAGGGCCGATTCCTGTTCTGCGGGCACCAGTTGGTCGGCGGTGGTGTGGATGTCCAGAAGTGGCACGGCCAGTCCCTGTCCGGCGGTTGAGGTCCGCTTCAGGTGAGCCACTGCGGCTGGGTCGGCTGTGGTGTCCGCACCGTGGGTGAGCCGGTTGAGGTCGGTGCGCAAGTCGAGTCCGGCATCGCGGTAGAGCGCCTCCACCTGCTTGGCGTGGGCGGACTTGCGCAGCAGCCCGGCGTAGTCGACGCCCTTGTTCCAGGACGTGTTGCCGCCGGCGGACTGCTCAACCGACCAGCGCGCCGGGACGAGGAACCCGAGCAGGCCCTGAGCCAGCCATGCGTACTGTTGCTGCTCCTGGCCCGCGAAGTCGTAGCGCGTGGGCGGCTGTCGGCCGGGAGCCCAGTCGGCCAGGTTGAGGTAGGCGGCGGCCAGGGCGATCCGGGCCCGCCCGGCCGGGGTCTGCTGCGCCGTTTCCACGGCCTTCGTGAGCCGGTCGGCGAGGGCGCCGGCGTCGGTCTGGCTGTCCAGGTTCACCAGGGCGTCGGCGTCGGCGGGGTCGAAGAACGTGGCCAGGGTGTACTCGGCGTCCAGCTGGTAGTTGTCCAGATCGACGCCACCCGCGACCAGGCCGCACAGGCCGAGCGCACCGTCGACGCGTCCCGCGCCGTCCCGGGCGATCTTAGCGTTGATGAGGCCGCCCATGGACTGGCCCACCGAGATGACCCGGGTTGGTGTGCCCACCTGTCGGCGGAAGGCGGTGAGTGCGGCGAACTGATCCCGCTCGGCCGAGTCGAGCGCCCACATCGAGCCGTTCGGGTCGTAGGAGGAGCCGACGAGGGCGTAGCCGGTGTCCAGCAGGGCCTGGCGTACGGCGGTCGACGGGGCGTCGGCAGCGGTGGTCGGTCCGAAGCCGTGGCTGAACAGCAGCAGGCTGCCGTTCCACTGCTCGGGTTTGTCCGCGATCCAGGTGGCGCCGTCGGCCAGAGTGCCGGAGTAGTGGTCGGCGGTTGTTGTGGCGTGGGCGCTGGTCGCCGACCCGAGCAGGGCGGTCGCGAGGGCGGTTGCGCAGGCGGCGGCGAGGGTCGCAAGACGGGTTCGGGGCATGGCGGCGGCTCCGCGAGTCGAGGGGGAGCTAGCTGGATGAGCGCTGCGAATCTAGGGCTCATTTTTCATCGCCGTCAATAGACTGCCCAATAATGAGGCAGGCGGGTCCACGTCTGGATGCGCGGGGCCCGGGTACGGATCAGTTCAGCGTCAGGGTGTCGAGCAGCCGCGCGGCCGCGCGCGCCGCCGGGCGTTCCCAGCGGCTGGCCAGGCCGCGGAAGACGGTCTCCGCCTGGGCGGCGGGCCAGTCCCCCGGAAGGTGCTCGGCGGGCAGATGCGGGTCCCGTCGCACTAGGTCCAGCCAGTCGGTGTGCAGCAGGAGCTGGCCTGCGAGTTCGTCGCCGGATGCCGCTACGGGCAGCGGGTCGGTGCGGTCCCAGCGCTCCAGGAACGCCCGGTACCGTGCACCGATGGCCGGCACGTCGAACGCCTGCTCCAGCACCTCACGGACGTCGGTCGGCGACTCCACCTCTGCCCGGAACACCCGCAGATACGGTTCCAGGCCGAGACCCGCTACCATCTCACGGACGTCGACGCGCCCCGGAGCCACCCACAGGCCGTTCTGCAGCGGGCCGAAGCCCGCCCAGATCAGGCGGGAGCGCAGATCGTGCCGTTCGCGGCTCCATGCTTCGGGCAGGGAGAAGCCCACCATCGTCCACCGGCCGTCCCAGTCCCGGTTTACCGCGCCGGTGCGCCAGATGCGGTCCCTTCCGTCCGTTAGCACTTGGACGGCGTGCGGCGTCAGCCCGAAGTAGGTCTTCCGGCCCTGGCGGTGACGCTCCAGCAGTTCGCGTTTGACCATCCGGTTCAGGGTGGTCCGCACCGCCTCCTCGGTACTGCCCAACCTCCCGAGAGCAGCGATCACGCTGCCCGACGACACGGCGATGGGACGCCCCAGCACATGAGCGCCGAAGAAGGTCAGCATCAGGGACTGGGTACGCGGCTCGGGACCGCTCTCGGCGGAGGGTCCGGCGGCGACATCGGCACTGGTCACCGGCACAGCCTAGGCCTGGGGTGAGCGTGCGTTGACCCCGCTAGAGGAAATGTGTCATTTCCGTGACGGCAATCGGCATATGGCCCGATGTTGGTGGTCGGGACGCGAAGGTGGAAGGCGAGGTGCGAGCCATTCCGGCAGACAGCCGTAAGGCCGGTGGTGCTCTCGGCACGAGCGGAAGTGAACCGGCGGATGCTGGCCGGGCAGTCGATGGACGAGTGTTCTGCACGTGAGCGGAGGTGGCCGCGCTGAGAACTGTGGTCCGGGCATCCTCCGTTCTATGCGGGAGTTAGCTTGTCGGTGCGGGGAGGGTGGCAGAAGGGATCGCTGACACGTCGTGCGATGGATGAAGCGATCACGCGCTTAGGTGGCGCCTATTCGATCATCAGGTCATTGTTCTGGGCATGCTCACCAGGGAGGATCTCCCGGGCAGGGAATGGGCAGTGTCGGAGCCGCTGCTGCCGATGAGAACTGGCAACGCTGCTGGAGCCCGCGGGCCGTGCTGAGGAGTTCGCGGAGATTGCCGGCGGTGCCGGGACACCGTCTCAGCATGTGGTGAAGCGTGCGATCGTCCCGGTCTCGAGAGCGGTCCACATTGCGCCGTCCGGCCCTTGGGCGATGCCGTGGGGTTCCGAGGACGAGCTGGGGAGATCGTGTTCGTCGATGCGGCCGTCGGGAGTGATCCTTCCGAGGCGGTTGGCTCCCCACTCGGTGAGCCGGCAGTTTCCGTCGGTGGCGGTGGCGGTGGCGGTGGCGGTGGCGGTGGCGGTGGCGGTGGCGGTGGCGTGTGGATGTGACGTTCGGTCGGGCAGGGCGAATTCATCGATTTTTCCGTCCGGCGTGATCCGTCCGATCTGACCGGCGCCAATCTCGAAGAACCACATGGCGCCATCGGCTCCGGCTGTGATCATCGACGGTCCGCTGGAAGGTGGTTCGAGCTGGTAGGAGGTGGTGTCGCCGGCGGGGTCCGCCCGATCCAGCCGTGGTGGACCATGGCGAACAGGGCTTCCAGGTAGTGGTCCAGATCCAGCCCGGCCCTACTTTTGGCGATCAGTCGTTCATGCGGGCGATTTCCTGTTGTCCGTCGTAGACCGCCAGCTCGGAGGCGTGCGGCATCGCCCGGACCGTCCGGCCGATCAGCCGCACCGGTAGCGAGCAGCGTTTGGTGCGGACATTGATCTGGCTGAAGCGGTTGACCCGCAGACTGAACAGCCGCCGGGTCTCGAAAGGTTCGTCCGGTAACGGCTGCAGTGTTGGCCGTTCGACGGTGAGGTACTCGCTCACCGGCCGCGGCCGCGGCCGGGAGCCGATCCGGCGCTGGTGGAGTGTGATGTGCGCGCAGTCGGACGGTGCTGTGCTTGGCCTCGAGCTTGGTGAAGACCTCGCGGAGGTTCGGCTCGGTGTTGGGCAGCCGCTTGTTGAAGACGTTCTTCCCGGCTGTCGGTGCGGCGGCGTGGTGTTCGCCTTTGCCGATGTCCAGGGCGAGATAGACGTCGATGTCACTGGTGTCGATCAGGTGCACTCGCCGGTTGCGCCTGGCCGGCCTTACCGGTGGCACCAGCTGCTGGCTTCCGCGTAGGGGGTGTGGGGTGGTGGGGGTTGAATCCGGTCGTCCGGTTGGGTGGGGTGGCGGGGGGTGGTGGCGGGTGGGTGGGGGTGTTTGTGGTGGTGGGGGTGGGTTGCGGGGAGGGTGGGCGGGGGTTGGGTGGGGGGTTGGTTCTGGTCGTTGGGTGGGTGGGGTTGGGGGGTGGTGGGGTTTTGGGGTTGTGAATATACGGACTAGCTGGTTTGGTTTGGGGTGGTTGCTGGTTGTGTGTGGTGGTGGGTTGTGG